>DATMMD010000216.1:0-10804 GCA_035569875.1 Bryobacteraceae bacterium | reverse complement strand
CATCACGGCGGCACTTTCAACGCGAATCCGGTGACTATTACGGCGGGGCTCGAAACCATGCAGCAGATGACTCCGGAAGCCTACGAGCGGCTGAATAGTTTAGGCGACTATATCCGCGATCGATTGCGGCGGATGTTTCGTGATCGCGGCCTGCCCGCGGAAGTGTGCGGCAAAGGGTCATTGTTTCTGGCGCATCTCACCGGAGAAGAGCTGATCGACTATCGCTCGCTACGTGGCTTCTCTCGGACCAACCCTGTCTATGGCGAACTGTGTCACCAGATGCTGCAGCGAGGCATCATGGTTTCCCCGTGCGGAGTTTTTGGCTGCTTGTCCACACCAATGACCGAGGCCGAATTAGACGCCTTTGTGGATGCCCTGAACAACTCTTTAGAAGCGCTCGCCTTCCGGCCCGTTTAGCGACTGCGAGATCGACTAGATGTCGTAATAGAGCGCGAATTCGTAGGGGTGCGGGCGGAGGCGTATGGCGTCCGCTTCGCTTTTGCGTTTGTAGTTGATGAAGGTCTCGATCAGCTCTTCGGTGAAGACGTCGCCCTTGAGCAAAAATCCGTGATCTTCTTCCAGGCATTCCAATGCTTCTTCTAACGATGCCGGCATGGAGGGGATGTTCTTCATTTCTTCCGGCGAAAGATCGTAGATATCCTTGTCGAGTGGATCGCCCGGATCGGTCTTGTTCAAGACTCCATCGATTCCGGCCATCAGCATCGCGGCGAAGGCCATGTATGGATTTGACGACGGGTCAGGCGGGCGGAATTCGAGGCGCTTAGCTTTGGGACTGGCCGAATACATCGGAATGCGCACCGCGGCGGAACGGTTACGGCGCGAATACGCGAGATTGACCGGCGCTTCATAGCCGGGGACCAGCCGCTTGTAGCTGTTGGTGGTGGGCGCGATGAGGGCCGACAGCGCACGGGCATGCTTCAGTAAACCGCCGGCGTACCACAAGGCGAGTTGGCTCAGACCTGCGTACATGTCGCCCGCGAAAAGCGCCTTGCGATCCTTCCACAGACTCTGGTGGGTATGCATTCCACTGCCGTTGTCGCCGTACAAAGGCTTGGGCATGAACGTTACGGTCTTGCCGTACTGGTTGGCGACGTTGCGGATGACGTACTTATATACCATCATGTTGTCGGCTGATTTCACCAGCGTGTCGAAGCGCTGATCGATCTCGCATTGGCCACCGGTGGCGACCTCATGATGATGGCATTCGATGTTCAAGCCGCAGCGGATCATGGTATCCACCATCTCGGCACGGAGGTCCTGATAATGATCGGTGGGCGGAACCGGGAAATATCCTTCCTTGTAGCGCGGCCGGTAGCCGAGGTTGTTCTTCTCGCGGCCAGAGTTCCAGCGGCCCTCCTCGGCGTCGATGAAATAGTAACCGGAGTGCTGGTCCTGATCGAAGCGGACGCTGTCGAAGATGAAGAATTCAGATTCGGCGCCGAAGTAGGCGGTGTCGGCGATGCCGCTGTTATTGAGGTACAACTCGGCCTTGCGGGCGATCCAGCGGGGATCGCGCTCGTAATGCTGGCGGGTGATGGGATCGATGACGTCGCTGGTCATCACCAGCGTGCGAATCTCACCAAACGGGTCGATGAAGGCGGTGCTGGAATCGGGGATGAGCAGCATATCGCTTTCGTTGATGGCGGCCCAACCGCGGATGCTGGATCCATCAATGCCGAAACCTTCTTCAAATGATTCCTCGGTGAGCTGCGTGATGGGATAGGAAACGTGCTGCGAGAGGCCGGGCAGATCGGTGAAGCGCAAATCAACCTGGTGAACTTCCTTCTTCCGGGCAAACTCCAGAACTTCCTTGGGACTCATGTCACCTCCGTGAGTGCTGCGCTAGCATAACATAGGCGTTACACATTGGATTTCAGGTCAGTTTCATATTCTTAGTTTCCGGCAGCGTGAAAACGAGCACGGACCCGATCAAGAAGAACGCCGAATTGAGCGCCAGAGCGGCGCCGATGCCTTGATGATCGGCCACGGCCCCGACGGCGAATGGCGAGAGCGCACTCGCGGCGCGTCCGAAATTGTAGACGAAGCCTTGGCCGGTCGCGCGGAGCGACGTCGGGTAGAGCTCGGCCAGCATCGCGCCAAACAGGGCGAAGAACCCGGTGCCGCAGAAACCGATCAATGGTCCTAAAATTAGCAGCCACGTCTCGGAAGACGCTCCGGCCCAGCGCGGTGTCAGACCGTAGATGGGCGTGAGAATGGCGGCCGCCATCACATAACACGCAAATACCGGCCGGCGCCCGAAGCGATCGGCCATGAAGCCGAAGCTGACATAGCCCAGGAACGCGCCAAACTGCATGATGAAGATCCAACTGCTGGTATCGAGGATGTTGAGCCCGGCGCCACCCTGCGCTTTCGGAGCGGAGAGAAAACCCGGCAGCCAGGTATTGAGACCCCAGTAGGCGAACAGAACGGAGGTCGCCAGTGCAGTCGCCAAAAAAGTACGGCGCGCAAGCGGCGGCCGAAATAAATCTGTGATTCGACCGGTGGTGGTTTTGACGCTCCAGATCTCAGGTTCTTTCACCTTGCGTTGAATCCATATGGTGAAGAACGCCGGGAGGATTCCGACCAGGAAGAGTGCGCGCCACCCGAAACGGGGCAAAATGACTGCCGTCGTCGCGGCAGCCAGCATGTAACCTAATGCCCACCCGGACTGCATGAGTCCGATCGCCTTGGCCCGATGTTGCGGCGGCCAGCTCTCGGCCACGAGTACCGCGCCCGCGGACCACTCGCCGCCTAGTCCAATTCCGACCACGGCGCGCCACAAGAGCAGGGAGACGATCCCCGTCGCAGTGGCCGACCCAGCCGAGCCGAAGGAGTACAGCATAATCGCGTAGATCAGCGTCCGGCATCGGCCAATTCGATCCGCCAGTATCCCGGCAATAATTCCGCCCACCGACGACATCAGAAGAGTAGCGGAGCTAACCAGACCAGCGGTCGCGGCAGACCAGTGGAATTGAGTGCGGAGTGTTTGGACGGCGAAGACATACAGCAGCACGTCCAGTGCGTCCAGCATGTAGCCGAGCATGGCTGCCCAAAGAGCGAGCCAGCGCTGTTCACTGAACCAAGCTGGGCGTCCCAATCGCGGCTGAAGCAAACAACAGGCTAGCAGAGCGCGCTGAAGGAATCGAGTTCACGAGTGATGCTAATGAGGATTGGCCGCAAGGCGAGCAGGCGGGGCTTCGAGCTCGACAATATGCTGACCTCGCGGCAGCATGAGCACAAAATTCGATCCAGAATCGACAAGCTTTTCGCCGTACTCTGTGCCGTCGATCTCAATCTTCAGAGGGCGCGGGCTCACAACGGCGATCGCACGCGAATTACTTTGATAGGAGATCTGCAAGCCGGAAGGCGAAGCGTTGGCGGAGCGAAGATTGCCGTTAAAATCCAGAATGCGCAGGGCCGGGTCTTTTAGCGTGGGCTCGATCACGTTCGATCCTGCGGGAAGCCACAATGTTGCTTCGTCCCGGACAGGCCATAGGTGGCCATTTACCAGAGCTGGGCCTGACCATGGAATTCCGATGCCATAGCGCGAGTCCACTGTAAGCCGTAAACCTTCCTGCTCGGCCTTGTCTACGGTCGCAGCGGCGGATGCCAGGAACGGAAGATCGGAGCTCAAGATCGAGTTTTCGAAATATAGCGCAACCTGCGGAAATGTCTGGGCAGCAACGTGAACGAGTTGAAAAAGTTCGGTACCGGTTTGTTGCTTGGTCGGGTAGACGTCCTGATAGCGCTCGACGACGTTGATATCGATGGCCAACTTGCCAGGGTGCTCGGTGAGCGGCTGATAGCGGGATGCGATTTGTAGATAGCGCTCGGGACCCAGGTTCCAAATGGTCGCCGGGTCCTCAATTAAGAACGTGAAGTCGTGTTGATCGAGCAGTGGGAGCAGGCGCGCGGCATCAGCGCCGATCAAGTCTCGCATGCGTGTGTCAAAACGATCGTCGACGTGGGTCAACACGAAATCGAGATTCGGCTTAGTCTGGCGGATGGCCTCGATCTGCCCGATCCATTCTTCCTGCTGGCGCCGGGCTAGGTTGGCGCGATAGTCGAGGAAGGCGCGCAGCTTCGGGAGATCGGATTTCCCCGTCCCGAACAATTCCAGTGGGTCGATGCCCCCTAGTTGCTTGAATTCGGCCCGGACCTCATCATTCATGGGCGTGAAACGCGCTGGATTCGACACGCCTTCGAGCGACTCAAAGTACAACTCGGCTAAGTTTATGCCGTCCCAATCGAAGCGGCCAATGAGATCCCTGGCTCCGGCTGAAACCTGGGCGAACGAGGCGCGATTGGTCAGGTTGATAAGCTTACGCCAGTCGAGTTGGGCGTCTTGCTGCAGAGCCGTCTTTTCGCGCCAATCGGGATGTTGCGCCCAGAATTTCTCGCTGACGTACGGCAGCTCGAGCCACACATACACCAGGATCGCTTTGCGGTGGCAGGCCTCAATCAATTTCCGGACGTAATTATCGTTTTCAGGGTCGGATTCCCAATAATGCCAGCCGGCTACGTGCAAGGCGCCGATTCCAGCTTTCCGCCAGCGTTCGGCGAAGTAATCCAAATCCACTCGGGAACGGTAGGAGCCGTCGAAGAACGCCCACAAGCGTTCGCTCCGAAACGGTGGCTTGACGCCGAGATCGCCGAGGGCTTGCAGCAGATAAGGAAAGCGCTCGTACCCCTCTTTGCCGGGTGGCGTTGCGATCCACAGCGCTGCGCCGGAGCCCCTATGAACCGCGGCCATAAGTGGCGCACCCTCCCAACGTTCGGAGGCGAAGATGGTCGCCTGTTTGGGCAACTCAAACACGGGAATCTCCAGAGCAATCCCCCAGATAATCGCAAGCTTGGGCGCGCGCTGATCTACTACACTCCGCACGACGACACGCTTCGCACCGGGCTGAATACCAAGAGCTTTGGCGAGATCACTCTGGCCCTCGATCACGACCACGGCGCCTTGCTCGATCCTCTGAATCCATTGAGGCACCGAGCCGGGGGCAACCGTACGAACTACGAAAAGTTTGGCTGGACCTCCGGCGGCGTTCATGAGTCCGATGGAGGAGAGGATTTTCGGCCAAGGACCGGGATCGTTGCCAGCTACATGGTAAGTGAAGGGCGCCCCCGAAGCCGAAGCGATCAAATAAAGCCCGGCAAGAATCGATCTAACGAGTGAATGCATACCAGAAACCCGCTCGCAAATCGTAGAAGTTGGGGCGGCGTGGGTTGTCGAGGTTTACCAAGTACACGCCGCGCAGGAAATTGACGGAGATCAGCATCGATTTCGGCAGGCCCTGAAACCGGAACCGGAGGCCTGGGCCGACTTCGGCATAGTTGGCCCAATACTGATGCAAGCGGTCCACTGTGGCGTTGTAGTTGATATAGAATTGCGCCTGGAATCCAAACGATTCGGATTTGGAAAACGTGTATCCGCTGCGATTTTGGGTGTAGAGGAGCATATCGTTTTGAAAGCGGCTTACAAAAACCCCATCTTCGTTATTTTCGAAAAAGAAACCTTTGTTCCCATTCATAAGATGACCAAAGCTTTTGGCATACGCGATCCCCCCACGGTAGTCCGGAGTCATTGCGCCCACATCGCTGCGGTTGGGTAGGTACTTGATCGCCTCGCCAGCCTCAAACCATCCTGTGATCCCATGACGAGTTGCAGAAGCGACGCCAAACGCCAAGATAAACGACGTCTCCGAGAGATACTGCGGCGCCGGATTGCTAAGCGTCGAGCCAACCGTACCGCGCACGTCGCCGACGAAGCGCAGCGAAATGTACGGGTGGAAAGGTAGCTTGCCGAGATTCATCTCAGTCTTCACCTGGCCATAGCCGAACGCATCGTGCCAGCGGCTCGAGAAAAAAGGAAAAGCCCAGGCCGTGGTGCGAAAGAGCGCCAAGCCAGGCGCGAGATTCCGCGATGCGTGGCCGGCTTCGGTCGCGATAGAAGAATCGGGACTCTTGCTCGCAAGTCTGAACCATTTGACCGCTTCGCTATCATCGTGCAGGATGTTATAAACCCAGCCGAGTTTTAGCATGACGGAAAAGTCCACCGGATCATTTTCATGCGCGATGGTCAGATATTTAAGCGCGTCTTTGAGGTAGCCGGCTTTCAGGCTTTTTTCGGCCAGCGCTTTGGCTTCTTGTGAAGTCTGTTCCTCGGATGAGGATCGTTTTCGCAACGTCTGCGGCAGTTTCAGTGCTGCGCGAACGCGGTCAGCCAGCTCCTCATCGTATCCTTTCAGTACCTGGTCGAGCAAAGGCTGAGCGCCCTTATAATCCTGCCGGTTCAAGCGAAGAAACCCTAGCTGCGCCACGCTGAGCAAATCGCTAGGCAACAGTTGATTGAGGGTCAGAAAATTGCGCTCGGCGTCTTCCTGCTTGCCCATCGCGAGCAGCAGGTAGGAAAATTCACGTCGCAACTCGAAGTTCCTGGGATCGAGTTCCAACGCTTTCTCGAACTCGTAAACATAGGGATAGCGGGTGGGCAGAAGTTCGCGGGCCTTTTCGGCTACCCGCGCTTGTGCACCGCGTGACGCCGCCAGTAGAACGCAATCGGCTTCCTCGTCGCGGCCTAGCATCTTCCAGATTCGTCCTAAGTCCAGCATCAGTGACCGTTCCTCCGGTTTGAGCTTCCACGCTTTTTCGTAATGCTCGGCGGCCAAATCTAATTCATCACGTTGCTCAGCCAGCGCGGCCAGTTCCTGGTGGGCGCTGAAGTTGTCCGGTGACTTCTCAAGCGCCTTCCGCCAGCGCGCGATCCCAGTGGTCAGCGGCTGATCGATGCTTTGGAATGCCTTCTCGGCGGTGGCATCTCCGGTCTTGCGAATCCTGTCGAACATACGGCGCGCTTCGGCCTGCTGCTTTGTCTCATAGCAAAGAAAGGCATATTCGAGCGCCACGTGCTGATCCGTCGGTTCCAGCCGCATGGCTTCCGCAAATTGATCGCGGGCAGCCTCGTTTTCGCCGATCTTGAGCAATGTGTAGGCCAGGTCCTTGCGGATGGAGGCTCGGTTAGGGGCGAGGTCGATCGCTTCCCGGAACGCGGCGACGGCCTGGTCGTAGTTTTTGGCCCGAAGTTCGCCATAGGCATTCTCAAGCGGCCGATAGGCTGGATCGGGTTGTTGCGCGGTGTCTGACTGCAGAGCGAGCGCCACGAATAATGTGATCTGTAACAACGATTTACCCTTACGGGATGTGGGTGTAGTGCGATGGGCGAAGAACTTTTCTCAACGCTTTTGTGACTGCTCTACCTACCGAAGCCGATACGACGCTTGGAGGAAACTGGCGGCGGCTGGAGCAATTCGCGGATAGCGTCGAATACCGTTTGTATTTTGACGTCGTGCTGGCGGTACTTTCTTTCCAGCTCCTCGATCTTCTGAGCCAGTTCCCGATGCGTTGTAAGAATCTCACGCAGCTTGATGAAGGCCCGCATGATCGCGATGTTCACCTGAATCGCGCGTTCGCTGTTGAGCACCGAGGAAAGCATTGCGACACCTTGCTCTGTGAAGACATACGGTGGGCTGCGACGGCCGCCCCAACTTGAGGTCACAATTTGTGACCTCAAGATTCTTATTTCCTTCCCAGTGAGCCGGAACATAAAGTCCTTTGGAAAGCGTTTGAGGTTGCGTTTAACGCCCTGATTGAAAGCCTTCGTAGGCACGCGATAAAGGTCTGCCAGATCGGAGTCGACTATCACCTTGTGGCCGCGAATCATGAAAATGTGCGTCTCGATCGATGCGGTGAGCGAATGAGCCGGCCGGCGTGCAAGCGCTTTTGGGGATTTTGTCATTATCCTGGAAGTCGGCGTATGACGGCGTTTGTCTCACCTACATCGTGCAAACAAGGTGCGAAAATAGCCGCATGGCTCGCGAATTTGACCTCGCACCCAAGGCTATTCCGCACGTCCGGACGCCTTTACGCTGCGTAACGACCCGGCTTCCGGTTCCTGAATCGCTCCCGATACTCGACGAACTGCAACGCTACGAACCGCTCGCAATGCGCGGGCAGCCGCCAGTAGTGTGGGACCGGGCGGCAGGTTTTCAGGTCTACGACGCGTATGGCAATTGCTGGATCGATTGGTCGTCCGGAGTGCTGATCACCAATGCCGGACATGGGCGGCAGCCAATCGTCGATGCCATCATCAGCCAGGCATCGTCCGGCTTGCTGACCAGCTACGGCTTCGCGAGCGACATCCGATCGCGTCTAGTGGCACGATTAGCAGGCCTTCTGCCAGAGCCGCTCAAGAAGATCTTCTTGCTCACTACCGGGTCGGAAACGGTGGAATGCGCGATCAAGCTGGCTCGTTCCGAAGGCCTGCGAACCGGCGGCCCTGCCAAGAACATCATCGTCTCCTACAGCGACGCCTTTCATGGCCGGACTCTCGGCGCCCAGCAAGCCGGCGGCATTCCCGCTTTGAAAAAATGGATCGGCCACCTGGATCCCGGCTTCGCTCAAGTCCCGTTTCCGGACGGCTTTCGGACTCCAGATACCTCGTTCGATCACTTCGAACGATGCCTGCATGAACAAGAGATCAATCCGGAGAATGTAGCGGCTGTATTGCTTGAAACCTATCAGGGTGGGAGTGCAGCCTTCGCGCCCGCCGATTATATGCGGTCTTTGCGGCAATGGTGCGATCGGCATCGCGCGTTACTGATTTTGGACGAGGTACAGGCTGGCTTCGGACGAACTGGTGCGATGTGGGGCTTCGAACACTACGGCATCGTCCCCGATTTGGCTTTATTCGGAAAGGGCATTTCAAGCTCGCTGCCGATTGCGGCCGTCGCGGGAAGCGCCGACATTATGGACTCGCAGCCTATCGGAACCATGACGTCTACACACACCGGTAGTCCGGTTTGTTGCGCCGCCGCGTTGGCTTCGATGGATCTGGTCGTAAACGAAAAGCTGGCAGCGAACGCCTGCCAGACCGGCAATGTCCTGCACGGACGTCTGCGCGAGCTTCAGAGCCGCGTTCCGCAGATCGGAATCGTACAAGGGCGGGGCCTCGTGGCGGGGCTTTCGTGCGTGATACCCGGTTCTATCGCACCCGATGCGGATTTGGCTTGGAACGTCGTGCGGCTCTGCTTCGAGAAAGGGGTATTGATGTTCGCGCCGGTCGGGTTCGGCGGCGCCACGGTAAAGATTGCTCCTCCGCTGGTTATCACCGAAGAAGCGATTCTCGAAAGCACGGCTGTACTCGAAGAGGCTTTCGGAGAAGCAATTGGAGGCCAATAGCAGACCGATGCGAGTGACCATCTTGGGTGGCGGAATGATCACGCACGACCAGATTCTGCCGTCGTTCTATCAACTCCAGCGGCTGGGGTTGGTCGAGGATATCACCGTCTGCGCGCGACATGACAGAACTTTGTCGGCGCTGGATAGTTCGCAGATGCTTAGAGAGGCATTTCCAGGACAAACGTTCCGCTCTCGTGTCGGCCAGTATGGCGATTTACTGAATGAAGTGCAGCCGCGGAACTTAACCGTGATCGCGCTTCCCGATCACCTGCACTTCGACGCCGTCTTGACTGCACTTGAGGCCGATCAGCACGTGCTCGTCGTCAAGCCCCTGGTGATGGAAGTGAATCATGCGACACTGCTCGAACATGAAGCTCTTCAGCGGAGCCTCTTCGTGGGCGTCGAATATCACAAGCGTTTTGACGACCGAAGCTTGCTGGCGCGGCGTAAGTATCGTGCCGGTGAGTTCGGTGAGTTTCGGCTCGGAGCTGCCTGTCTGATGGAGAAATGGTACTATCGCCACTCCAATTTTCAAAACTGGTGCACCACCGAAAATTCTGACGCGTTCGCCTACATCGGCTGCCACTACGTCGACCTGGTGCATTTCATCACTGGCCTGGTGCCCGTCTCGGTAAGCGTGTATGGTGTCAAGGACGAGTATCCGAACGGCAAAGAAGGCTTTCTGTGGACCGATGCGCGTGTTATCTGGAGCAACGGCGCCTGCCTCAATGTCCAAAACTCGCTAAGTTTTCCGGACGAAGCGCCCGGGACCAACACGCAGGGCCTGACGCTCTATTGCGCCGGCCGCGCGAACGGCGCGATGATTCGCCACTCCGATCAATACCGTGGTATCAAACATGTATACACCGCCAAGCCCGAGGCGCCAGGCAGCACCATCTACGCTGAGCCGAGCCCGGACTACTTCCAGTACGTAGACCTCGGCAGCAAGGGCTTAAGGCCGGTCGGCTATGGCTATCGATCGATCGAATACTTGTTCCGCTGTTGCCTCCGAGTGGAGAAGGCGTCAGATCGCCAGCAAGAGATCCGTGAGATCGACCGCGAGGGAATTGCCGCCACTCCCGCCAACAGCCGCTACAACGAGCAGGTCATCGAGGCGGCGCGGCAGTCGATCTTGAACGGTGGAAGTACTGTATCAATTGGAAATAGAACGGGCGGAAGTCGAAAATGAAAAACCCGACCCGGGCGTCCCGGATCGGGTGTTTAACTACCCAGGTTTCAGCGCACCAGATGTCAGGCGACGTTCTGCGCCCGATTACGGCTAATAATGGCGTTCATCTGGTCTTTCAGACGAAGTTTCAACTTCTTCAGCCGATGCTCTTCCAACTCCTCTTCGGGAGTGAGATGCGGCTTGGCTTCAATAGCCTCAAGCTGCTTGTGATATTGCGCATGCTGCTCGGCCAGACGGCGGAATTCTTCATCCGTTTTCATCAGGTGCGCTCTTAATTCATCCTGCGTGTTCTCCATCAGGTTGTTTTCTCCTTTGTGAGGTTGCCACGCCGAGTCGGTAGGGTTGACTTGCTCG
>DATMMD010000215.1:0-41109 GCA_035569875.1 Bryobacteraceae bacterium | reverse complement strand
GTAAGGCTCGTACGCTTGGATGCGGTGCCACGGTTTCAAGCCGATCAACGACTCAAGCTCCGTCCTAAAAACCAGGATCGCGCCGGAAACGCCGATCACGATCATGTACAAGCTGAGAATGATGCCGGCCCACAAGTGCACTTGAAAGTTGAACTGTCGCACCCACAGCCTCTGCGGCCGGTGGACAAACTGGCGGAGGAAATTCACGAGGTCATTGGCGCGAAAAAACCTGGTGCGTGTGGGTTGGTCCCTTGCCGGGCAGCGTCACGTCCGAATCGCAGTTGAGCGTCTTACCGTCGGATGAGACCGCCATGGTTCCGTTTGCAGTCGGCCGATTTGGCCCCGCTAATACAACCTTATAGAGAGACCCGCTGGCCTTGGTGATTTTGACGGTGCCGATTTTGTCCCCTTGCGAATTCTTTACGTCGGCTTCGGCGCCGTCCAGGTGCGAGGCAAAACTCATCGAGACAAACTGAATATTGTTCACGGGCAGCGAGTATCCGAATTCGAACGCATCGCCGCGCTGGACAATCCGGAGCGTGAGCTGGTCGGCATCGGTCTGCTGGCCACCGACCTCCTGGCTCTTGAGCAGCCACCTTCCCACCAGCGGCTCGACTGCCCAAGCCTGTGCGGCTGCAAGCAGGAAGAGCACGGCAGACAAAAACGCTCTCGTCATCTGTTACCGGTCCTTTGCCGAATGATAGCAGGTGATATGCTACTGCAGCGGCAGATTCCCGCTCCCGTTCGATCCATCGCCGCCATCTTCCTCTGCCGGGATCACCGACGCCGCCGCCACCAGGTCGCTGTCTTCCATGCGGACCAATCGCACGCCTTGCGTGGAACGTCCCGCCTGCCGGATCTCGCCCGATTCGATCCGGATGATCTTGCCATCCTTGGTGATGATCATCAGGTCGGTGTCTTCCTTCACCGACAGAATCGCGACCACCTTGCCGATCCTGGGCGTCACCTTCATGTTGATTACGCCCTTTCCGCCGCGGGCTGTAAGCCTGTAGTCTTCGAGCGGAGTGCGCTTGCCGAATCCGTGCTCGGAAATCGACAGAATCAGACCTTCCTTCTCCACGACCTCGGCGCCTATGATTAAATCGCCCTCGGCCAGATCCATCGCGCGGACTCCCCGCGCCGGCCGGCCCATCGCTCGCACATCTTTTTCGTGGAAGCGGATTGCTTTGCCGTCGTGCGTACCTAGGAAGATATAGTTTTCGCCGTTGGTCAGCCGCGCCGCCAGCAGCTCATCGCCTTCGTCCAGCGACAGAGCAATAATGCCGCGCGACATTGGATTGTCGAACTCGGTCAGCTCGCATTTCTTGATCACGCCCTGCTGGGTGACCATCACGATGAACTGGCCCGCAACGAAATCCTTCACCGGCAGGAATGCCTTCACCGCTTCGTCGGCCTGCAGATTGATAAGACCTGAAACGTGCTTGCCCTTGCCGGTCGTGCCAGCATCGGGAATTTCGTAGATCTTTAGCCAATAGACGCGGCCCTTGGTGGTAAAGACCAGCAAATAGGCGTGCGTCGAGGCGACTACAAGGTTCTCGACGACATCCTCGGTGCGCGTGCCCATACCGATGCGGCCCTTGCCGCCGCGCGACTGCCGACGGTAGGTATCAACCGCCGTCCGCTTCAGATAGCCGCCGCGGGTAACGGTCACGGCAACGTCTTCCACTTGAATCAGGTCTTCGAGAAGAATCTCGCCCGTGTCCTCGATAATCTGGGTGCGGCGCTCGTCGCCAAACTCCTTCTGTACGTCCTTCAGCTCCTGGACGATCAAACCGCGCAGCTTTTTGTCCGAAGCCAAGATCTCAAGATACTCGGCGATTTCTTTCTGAATTGAACCCAACTCGTCGACGATCTTTTGGATCTCCATGCCGGTGAGGCGTTGCAATTGCAGTTCGATGATGGCTTGAGCCTGCTTCTCGGTGAACTCGAAGCTGCCGATCAAGCCGTCGCGCGCTTCTTTGGGCGTCTTAGACCCGCGGATCAGCTTGATCACAGCATCCAAATTGTCGAGCGCTTTCTTGAAGCCCAGTAAAATATGCTCGCGCTCGCGTGCCCTGCGAAGCAGGTAGTCGGTACGGCGCCGCACCACATCGATGCGATGATCGATGAAGCGCCTCAGAACATCCATTAGGCCCAACTCGCGGGGCTGTCCGCCCACGATGGACAACATGATCACGCCATAATTGACCTGGAGCTGCGTCTGCTTATAAAGATTGTTCAGAATAACTTCGGCCTGCTCGCCGCGCTTCAGCTCAAAGACAATGCGCATGCCATCGCGATCGCTTTCGTCGCGAATTTCGGAGATGCCTTCAATTTTCTTCTCGTTCACCAGCCCGGCGGCGGCTTCGATGAGGCGGGCTTTGTTTACCTGATAAGGAATCTCAGTAACCACGATCGCTTCGCGGTCCTTTCCCATCGGCTCAGTGGCGGCCCTAGCGCGGAGCTTCAGACTTCCGCGGCCCCGGGCGAAGTAATCGACAATCCCCTGCCGGCCGAGAATGAAACCGCCGGTCGGGAAATCCGGCCCCTGCACCATGGCTGCGATTTCTGCCAGCGATGTCTCGGGCTTCTGCACCAGCGCAATGGTCGCGTTTATGATTTCGGTGACGTTGTGCGGCGGGATATTGGTAGCCATACCCACCGCGATACCCGATGATCCGTTGATCAGCAGATTCGGAACTCGCGTCGGAAGTACTTCCGGCTCCACGCGGCGCTCGTCGAAGTTTGGGCGAAAATCGACAGTCTCTTTGTCGAGGTCCTCCAGCAGCGCGGTATCGATGCGCGAGAGCCGCGCTTCGGTGTACCGGTAGGCCGCGGGCGGATCGCCGTCCACCGATCCGAAGTTTCCTTGTCCATCCACCAGCGGATAGCGCAGCGAAAAATCCTGCGCCATGCGCACCAGGGCGTCATAAACCGATTGGTCGCCGTGCGGATGGTAGTTGCCAAGCACTTCGCCGACGATGCCCGCGCACTTTCGATAGGCGCGGTTGAAAGCCAAGCCCATCTCCGACATGGCGTACAAAATTCGGCGATGAACGGGCTTCAGGCCGTCGCGAATATCGGGCAGAGCGCGTCCGATGATCACACTCATCGAGTAGTCGAGATACGACCGCCGCATCTCGTCTTCGATGTTGATCGAGATTATATTTTTGTTGCTTCCATCTCCGCCCAGCGGTATTTGAGAGCCAGGACCGGGCGGGGTCGGCGGAATAGTCGGATCGTCAGGACTTGCCAAGAGTTAACTCCTTGAAAATACAGGGCGAAAAGGGACACATCAGGATCTGGTTAGCAACTATTATCCTAGCATTTCACGAGGTGTAAAACCGAGGAAAAATCCGAGGTCGGGAGAATTAATCAACGCGAAACTAGATCCTTAGGATGGGCCTCTATATGGTTGAGTGGACGATGGGAACGTCCACCCGGCCTAGAAGAGGCTTTTGCTGTTTGCCTCTTCTGAAATCGCGGACCGAAGGAGGACGGCGACAGGAAAGCGAGGGTCGCTCCTTAGAGCAGTCTAGGCGGAAGGCTTTCGGTGCGGTTGCAGGGTTTTTGCCGTCTCCCCTGCTTCGTGGCGGCTCCGGGAACGGTAAAATCGTTCAGCGAGAACAGCCCGGAGAACCAACGCATTGGATAACCGAACAGCTGGCCGCCTGGGCTCGGGCAACAGTTCATGAGCCGGCTTCACTTCATTACAGCGGTTCCTCAAAATGCGCAGCGCGGCAGCGGATGCTATGTCGGCACCTGGACGCTTGCCCGTGCCCTGCGCGGTCTCGGGGTTGAGATCGACATCGTAGCACCGCGCCTATCTGTCCCGGCATATCTACCAACCCGCATCCTCTTTAATGAGACGCTACGCGGGCGCAGGTTCGATAGTGACGCGACCATCGGCATCGATGCCGATGGTTATTCGATCGTTGGAAATGGCCGTCGGTGGAATCGCCAGCCACATGTCGCGTGCGTCAAAGGCGTCCTCGGCGACGCGGTACGTTTCGAACGTGGTGCAACTCGCGCCAGCATGGCGATTCAGGCCCGCCTCGAGGCCGTGCACGCGCGGCACGCCGACCTGGTAATCACCGTCAGCCGCTATTGCGCTCAGCGCCTCGAAGAGCTATACGGCGTCCGGAACGCGGTGGTGGTCCCCGAATTGATGGATCTCGACGCCTGGCGTAATCGTTTCCGATCGAATCCCGCAGTGCCCGATCCGAGAAAATTCACCGTGTTGTCGGTCTGCCGGTTCTACCCTCGTAAGCGCTTGGATGTATTGTTACGCGCTGTCGCGTTGCTCCGCGGTCGGCTGCCGGAATTAGAAGTAAGAATTGTTGGCAATGGGCCAGAGCGCCCTCGATTGTACGACATGACACGCGAACTGGGGATCGAACGCTTCATCTCCTGGGTTGGCGACGTGACCATTGACCAGCTCGCCGCCGAATACAATCGAGCCGACGTCTTCTGTCTGCCCAGCGTTCAGGAGGGCTTCGGCATCGTGTTTCTGGAGGCTATGGCCGCCGGCAAAGCGATCATTGCCGCCCACACCGCCGCCATGCCCGAAGTGATTCGTCATGGCGTGCTGTTCGAACCGGACCACGCCGAGGCGCTTGCGAATGCCTTGATCCTGCTCGAGTGTGATCCGGATCTGCGGCGTTTACTCGGCGCCGCCGGATCGCGAGACGTCCAGGAGTTTGACATGCACCGCGTGGCGAGGCAATTTTTATCCGAAGTCGCGAGAATTGCACCGGGTTTAGCTTTACCCGAGGACGTGCCCTCCTTACCTGAAGAAGAGAAAAGGGAGGCTGCACATGCGACTTAGGCGAAATCGAGACCGTGGCGCTGATGGGGCCGGTCTATGCCCTGGCTCAGAAGATTAGCCCCGCGGCAGGAGAAAAAGGCCGCCGCGCCGGTCGTGCATTACTTTTTTGGCACCGCTGTGGGCGCCGCTTCTGGCGTGGCCGTTGAAACGACTTCCGCCGTCCGAACGGGATTGGGTCATTGTTCGGCGCCGCCATTTGGTTGGACGCCCACGTGATTACCGTGCCTGCGCTGGGCTTGTCCGAACCGGTGACGAAATCCCCGATGAGCACCGAAGCGGGTGAATTCGGGCACATCTGGTTTACGGGACTGTGTCGAAGGCCTGCGGCACGCCATGCGCAGCTACGTTCTGCGCTAAACGGGAAGCCCCATTTTCTTCCGCCGGCAACGATTGTGCTACACGTTAACTCATGGCTCAATCGGATCAGTCGACGCGCAGAGGATTTATGGAAACGGCCGCCGGAACCGGTCTGGCGCTGCAACTCAAAGCCTCGGCTACCAATCCCTTCCAGGACCCCGCGTACGCTGCGGGCGCAAAAGCGCGACTTCGCGAATTCATCGGCCGGGGCGCGGACCCGGATGCCGCGGCCGCCATCTTCCGCCGGTTGACGACGTTGGATGCAGAGCCATGGGTGGCGGAATGGACCGAACTTGCCGTTCCATTTGAGCGCCAGGGCGCTGAGTTGGAGTCGCAGGGGAAGCTGCGGGAGGCGAACCAGGCTTATCATATGGCGGCCATGTATTACGGCATCGCCAAATTTCCGGTCATCAATCATCCGGCAAAACAGGCTGCGTATCGCAAAGCTGTCGAAAACTATTTGAAGGCCGCGCGTTCTCAGGATCCGCCCATGGAGCGCGTGGCGATTCCCTTCGAAGGCAAACAAATCATCGGCTACCTGCGCAAGCCGAAAGGCGTCACGCGGCCGCCCATCGTCATCGCCACTGGCGGCGTGGACGTTTATAAGGAAGAGCGCAGCACCAATGATCTGCTGGAAATAGGCCTCGCTGCATTCTCGATGGACATGCCGGGCGCCGGCGAGTGTCCGCTGTGGAATACGCCCGATGCCGAACGCCTCTACAGCGCCACGATCGACTACCTCCTGACTCGCGACGATCTGGATGGACAGCGCATGGGCTTCGTGGGCCGCAGCTACGCGGGCTATTGGGGCGGAAAGATGGCCTACGTTGAGAGGAAGCGGCTGCGGGCATCGGTGGAATGGGGCGGGCCCATCCATTTCACGTTCCAAGAACCGTGGCTGCGGGGATTACAGAACGAGAAAGAATATTTCTGGCCGCTGCTCGATTCGATGATCTATTCCAATCACGTCAAAGATTACAATGATCTGGTGAAGACCGCTCCGGGGATGTCGCTCCAGGCGCAGGGTTGGCTCGATAAGCCGTGCGCGCCGATGATAGCCGTGAACGGAGAAAAGGATCCGTGGATCTCGCCGCAGGAAATTCCTCTGCTGCTCGAAACGGGCGAACCGAAGACCGCGCGGTTAATGGCCGATGGCGCCCACATGGGCCGAGGTAGCAAGGACAACGCTCGCACGGGCCGCATGGTCATGGAGTGGTTGCGTGCGCGCCTGACGCCGTGACCACCACTACCGTCATGCGCACGCTTATCTTCAGCCTTCTCATCGTCGCTCTCCTTTGGGCCGGCGGACCCGCTTTCCGTAGCCGGGCACAACTCGACGAGCATTACGGCAAGCATGGGTCCGAGTTTGGGAACATCAGCAAGCAAGAGTATCTTCGCCTGGCGCAGGAGTTGCGGGATGCACCACCGGGAGGTCCGATTCTGGAAGCCAGGCGATCCAATGGCGAATTCAGCCGGTTCGACCGGCGTCACGGCTATTTCGGCGCCTATAACCCGGACCGCACAATCCGCACGTTTTTCGTCCCCAACGACGGCGAGCGCTACTTCCGCCGGCAAGCCAGACGGGCGTATGACTGACGAGCAGATGGTCGCCTATCTTCGCGAGAACGGCTATCCCGAGCATGTCGTTCGGGCTGGGCGCGCCGGTTTGATCGATCGCTGGCGGAAGTTCGTCGAGTCCGTGGAGCGCGGATACAAATTGGGATTGGAAGACTACCGCAACGACCTGGATTTGCGTGGAATTATCGCGATGGTTGGTTTGGACGGCGATGTCCAAGAACTTGATCGGCGATTCAAAGCGATGCTGGTCGACCGCGAAAAGCGCGTCTGGGAGACTTCAGCGGGCGAGCCTTTTTGGGACTTCGGGTATCCAAGGAACGCGCAGGGCGAGCTTCTGGATGACCTTAAAAAAGAAGGACTTGCTTCGTAAACACTGCTATCTCTATAGACATTAAGTAGATTCCGTGGTATTCTGCGGATGATGTCCCAGCTCGGCCATCTTAAACTGCTCGAAGCCGAAAGCATTCATATTTTCCGGGAAGTGGCGTCGGAGTTTCAGCGGCCAGTAATGTTGTACTCGATCGGCAAGGATTCCTCGGTGCTTCTAAGACTCGCCCAGAAGGCTTTCCATCCGGGGGCGATTCCCTTTCCGCTACTGCACATCGACACCACCTACAAATTCCGCGAGATGATCGAATTCCGCGACAACTATACGCGCGAAGTTGGCGCGAAGCTGATCGTGTACACCAATCAGCAGGCGATCGCCGATGGAGCGAATCCGTTCCGTCTTGGAACGCAGCGCTGCTGCGGATTACTAAAAACGAAAGGTCTGCTGGATGGCCTGAACGCCGGCGGGTTCGATGCGGCGATCGGCGGGGCGCGGCGGGACGAAGAAAAGTCGCGGGCCAAGGAGCGCATCTTTTCCTTTCGGGACTCCAAAGGGCAATGGGATCCAAAGAATCAGCGGCCGGAGTTGTGGAATCTTTTTAACGCGCGGATTGATCCCGGCGAAAGCTTGAGGGTGTTTCCATTGTCGAACTGGACGGAGATGGATGTTTGGCAATATATCCACGTCGAGAAAATTCCGATCGTGCCCATGTATTTCGCCAAAGACCGCCAAATGCTGGTACATGGCGACACGCTAATTCCAGTGGAGCAGCCGTTCATCCCCATGCTGCCAGGGGAGAAGCCGCAATGGGTGCGCTGCCGGATGCGGTCGCTCGGCTGCAGCCCCTGTACGGGCGCTATTCGATCGGACGCGGACACGGTTCCGAAGATCATCGAGGAGCTGGTTTCGTTCCGGCGCTCGGAGCGCGAAAACCGGGTGATTGATCATGATCAGGACGGCTCCATGGAAATGAAGAAGCGTGAAGGATATTTCTAATGGCCGCTCTCGCAGACAACGCGCTCGCTTTCGACATTGAAACTTTCCTCGCCCAAGAGGAAGCTAAGGATCTCCTGCGATTCACTACCGCCGGAAGCGTGGACGATGGTAAATCAACACTCATCGGCCGCCTTCTTTACGATTCGCAAAACGTTTACGAGGATCAACTGAAGGCGGTGACCAAGGCATCGGTGAACCGGTCGGCCGGACCGATCGATTTTTCACTGCTGACGGATGGTTTGCGAGCTGAGCGCGAACAGGGTATTACGATCGACGTAGCTTACCGCTACTTTGCCACGGCCCGGCGCAAGTTCATCATCGCCGATACGCCCGGTCACGAGCAATACACGCGCAACATGGCCACCGGCGCTTCGACCGCAGAGCTGGCGATTATTCTGATCGATGCCCGCAACGGCATCTTGCCGCAGTCGCGCCGGCATGCCTATATTGCATCGCTGCTGGGCATTCCGAACTTTGCGATCGCGGTGAACAAGATGGACCTGGTCGACTACGACGAAGCCGTCTTTCGCACCATCGAGCGGGAGTTCCGCGAATTCCTAGGACGTTTACACGCTAGGCCGCAGGTTTATTTTCTGCCAATCAGCGCGCTAGAAGGCGACAATGTCGTGCGTCGGAGCCGCAAGATGCCGTGGTTCGAGGGGTCCAGCCTGCTCGAGTTTCTGGAAACTGTACCGGTGCTCGATCGAGTACGCGCGGCCGCGTTCCGCTTTCCGGTGCAGCGGGTTGTGCGTCCCGACCAGAGTTTTCGCGGCTATGCGGGGCAGGTTGTTTCGGGCGCCGTCAGACCCGGCGACGCGATTGTGGCGTTTCCCTCCGGGCAACGGTCGCGAGTCGAGAGCATCGAGACCTTCGATGGGCCCCTTCAGGAAGCCATCGCTCCTATGTCGGTGACGCTGACGCTGACAGACGAGCTGGACATCAGCCGGGGCGACATGATCGCATCGGCGCAAAAGCTTCCGGAGGTGACTCGACAGTTCGATGCCAATGTGGTGTGGCTGAACGAACAGCCGCTCGATCCGGCGAAAACGTATGTAGTCAAGCACACAGCTCAGAGCGTCACAGCCGAAGTGAAAGCCATAAAGCATCGAGTGAACATAACGACGCTGGAGCACGAGGCGGTCGGCCGGTTGGAGATGAATGCTATCGGCGTGCTGCAAATCGAAACCAGCCGGCCAATTTATTTCGACGCGTACTCCGCGAACCGAGCTACCGGCAGCTTCATCCTGCTCGATCCGGCAACCAATGCGACTGTTGGCGCCGGGATGATTCTCTCAGCGGTGCAGGCGGAACGCGCGCGGCGGACAATCGAGTTGAAGCTCGGTCGTGTGACAGCGGCGGAGCGGATCGCGCGCTACCGGCACTCGGGTGCGACCGTAGTGCTCGGCCGCAGAGAACAACTGGCGTGGCTCCTGGAGCGAAAGCTGTTCGATCGTGGGTGTTCAGTAGTTATAGCGAGCGACACAGGCCTAGGTGCCTATGCCACGGGCTTACTTGTCTTACTAGTTTCGGACGAGACGTCTGATTGGGACTTGCCCCCAGACGATTCGCAGGCGGCCGACGAGATCATTCGTAGACTAGAGGAATCTGGCATCCTGTTGGCGGATGAATCGCTGACCGGAGGCGAGGGAATTTAGATGACGCCACTTGAAATCAAGCTCGATAACCAAATCGAAGAAGCTTCAGCCGTGATCCGCCGCGTGCTTTCTGAAGATCCCTCGCGCGCATGCGTCACTTGCAGCTTCCAGGCAGAGTGCATGGTAGTAGTGGATCTGCTGGTGGCTGAGCAGCCGGATATTCCGGTGTTGTTTCTCGAAACCGGCTACCACTTCCCCGAAACTTACGCATACCGCGACCAGATGACCGAACGTTTGCGACTGAACCTGGTCAATCTTTCTTCCAAACTCACTGTGGCTGAGCAAGAGTCGCAGTTCGGCATCCTATACCAGAGCGCGCCGGACCGTTGCTGCGGGATGCGTAAGGTCGATCCGCTTTTCGGCGGGCTGGCCGACTACGGCATTTGGTTCACGGCACTGCGCCGCGAGCAATCCCCAACGCGCGCGAATCTCCAGACCGTGGATCATTTCAAGCTGCCGACCGGCCAGCAGTTAATTAAGGTGAGCCCGCTGGCGGCTTGGACAAATGCCGAGGTGTGGAGTTATCTGAAACGGCGAGGCATTCCCGTGCTTCCGCTATATGACAATGGATATTCCAGTATAGGGTGCGCGCCTTGCACCACGCCGCCGGCCGACCCAGACAATTTGAGATCCGGCCGGTGGGGTGGACGCAAGCTCGAATGCGGCATTCATATCGCTAGCGATTGAATTTCAATCGAATATGGAGATCGTTCTTGGATTTCTGATTGCGGTGGCGATTGGCATCACGGGAGTCGGCGCAGGCATTATCACGGCGCCGGTGCTCATCCTGTTCTTCCACATGCCGCCCGCCCATGCCGTAGGAACGGCGCTGGCATTTGGCGTTGCCGTCAAGCTGCTGGTTGTTCCGATGCAGCTGTATCGCGGAATGGTCGACTTCCGCGTGCTGGCATACATGCTGGCGGGTGGATTGCCAGGGGTGCTGATCGGGTCGGTGCTGCTAGCGAAGTTGAATACACCTGAGCGGCAAGGGTTCCTATTCGCAGGGCTTGGCTCGACCATCGTCCTCATGGCAGCTCTCAATCTATACCGTCTATGGCTTCGACCCACGCAGCAGCCGGTACGAGATCGTTCTCGATGGCTGCCCTTCGCCACTCTTCCGATCGGCGCCGAGGTTGGATTTTCGTCGGCCGGCGCCGGAGCATTAGGATCGCTCGTCCTATTGGCGATCACTCCGCTGACAGCGGCCCAGGTGGTGGGAACTGATCTGTTTTTTGGACTGTGCGTCTCGCTAGTGGGCAGCGGATTTCAGTTGAGCGCCAGGAACTACGACTCAGTAATATTGATTCGGCTGATAATCGGCGGGCTACTGGGCGCTGTGGCAGGAACATATCTTGCGGGAGTTACTCCCCAACGCGCATTCCGTGTGGCACTGTCCCTGTGGCTGATAACGCTGGGTATCCAGTTATGTTGGACTGGCGTTAAACATTGGTGACAGTGCGACCTTTCTGCACGTTCATGCATCCAACGTCTGGAGGCGGGCGTGAACGGTCGCGGAAACGAATGGGCCACGAACTATCCGCTCTTATCACGCTTCAGTTTCCCATCCTTTCTAAAATCTAAGCGCGCTCAACGGATTACGGCTGTCTCATTGACGGCGTTAGTGGCAATCGCAGGCATTATTTTCGAGTTAAGAAATTCCTGGCTGCAGTCCCGGGTCTTCCAGGCGGCGAGCCGGCGCCTTACGTACCGCGTTAGCGACGGCCCAAGCCATGCCATTGACTACCCAGCCGCCGGTCCTTATGATTGGGCGCTTGGTTACGCGCGTATGCCTGTCTTCCTCGTCCGCTTACAAGCCGCTGGATTTCACGTCGACGCGCAGGCGGAGGATTCCAAACTCTACTCTATCCTCGCGCGCACAGGCGTATATCCGATCTATCCCCAGAAAGATCAGGCGGGACTGAAGATCACCGATCGCGACGGACGGGATTTGTTTGCGGCCGCGAAGCCCGGGCGCATCTATCCTGATTACGCAGACATTCCCCCGTTGGTGGTGGCCACGTTGTTATTCATTGAGAATCGGCACATGTTGGATTCGAGGCACCCCAATCGAAATCCGGCGGTCGAATGGGACCGTTCAATGAAGGCCGTGCTGGACTATGGCTTGCACGTGATCGATCCGCGTCATCCGGTCATCGGCGGGAGTACGTTGGCAACGCAGCTCGAAAAAATGCGGCATTCGCCCGGTGGCCGGACGCACTCACCGCTCGAAAAATTCCGGCAGATGACCTCGGCGACATTGGCGGCTTACCAACAAGGAACTGCCACGCTGGAGGCACAACAAGGGATCGTACGCGATTATCTCAATTCGATTCCTCTGGCCGCGTCGGCTGGGTACGGTGATGTCGAAGGCCTCGGTGACGGGCTGTGGGCTTGGTACGGTGCCGATGTTTCCAAAGTCGACCCGCTTCTCCTCGTTCCTGAATCGAATCTTAGTCCTAGCCAGATGTTGGATCGCGCGCTAGCGTATCGGGAAGTATTGTCGCTTCTGTTGGCGTTGCGCGCACCCGGCCATTATCTGGTGGATGATCCGGACGACCTGGCCGCGCAGACGGATCGTTATCTCTTCGCGCTATGTGAACGAGGGATCATTTCGACGGAATTGCGCGACCTCGCGTTGACGGCTCGCCTCCAGCCTTTGAGACGCGCGCCCGCCGTGGCCCCGGAAAACTTCGTCGAAAACAAAGCGGCCAACACTGTGCGGGTGGCGTTGCTGCCGCTGCTCGGCCTTTCGAGCACCTACGACCTCGACCGCCTGGATCTGAGTGTCCATACCACCATCGATCAAACCGCACAGCATGACGTAACGCAGTTTTTCGAACGTGTCGCCGAACGCAGACAAGCGCAAGCCGCCGGACTGGCACAATATCAACTTCTCGACGAGGGCGATCCATCAAAAGTAGTTTATAGTTTTACTCTCTACGAGCGCGGCTCGGGCGCGAACTTGCTGCGGGTTCAGACCGACAACTTGAATCAGCCTCTCAACATTAATCAGAACACTAAGCTGGAACTCGGCTCGACGGCCAAGCTGAGAACTCTGATTACCTACTTGGAGATCATCGCCGCCCTGCACCAGCAATACGCCGCGCTCTCGTCCGAGAAACTGAAGGCCGTGGCCACCAAACCAGACGATCATCTGACCGAATGGGCGCTGAAGTACCTGGCGACGGCGCAAGATCGCGGTCTGAAGACTATGTTGGAAGCAGCGCTGCAGCGCAAATATTCAGGTAATCCCGGGGAGACATTTTTCACCGCCGGCGGCGTGCATCACTTCGAGAATTTCGAAAGATTTGAGAATGGCCAGATGTTCACCGTGAGTAGCGCCTTCCAGAATTCGGTCAACCTGGCGTTCATCCGGCTGATGCGCGATATTGTGAACTACTACCGTTTCCGCGCGCCCGGCGCTTCGCCGGCAGTCCTCCAAAATTGGAACGATCCAGCCCGGCAACAATATCTGGCGCGCTTCGCCGACCAGGAAGGACGGCTCTACCTGGGGCGCTTCTACGACAAGTATCGTCGCCAGTCGCCCGATCAGGCACTCGAAACCCTGGTGCATGGGATGGTGCATCTGACGCCCCTACGCGCCGCCGTGATCTACAGATCCGTCCGTCCGGCCGCCAACCTGGACCAGTTCACGGCTTTCATGCAGGCTCATTTTCCGACCGCCGCGCTGGTGCGCGAGGATCCAGCCAAGCTATACGTGCAGTATGGTCCTGACAAATTCAATCTGTCTGACCGCGGCTATCTGGCACACGTGCATCCGCTCGAGTTATGGATGCTCAACTATCTTCAACGGCATCCGGGCGCGCATCTGAAAGACGTTCAGGCGAACAGCGCGCAGCAGCGGCAGGAAGTCTACTGGTGGCTCTTTAAGACCGACCATAAGACTGCCCAGGATAATCGCATTCGTACGCTGCTCGAGCAGGATGCTTTCCGTGAGATCTGGAAATCCTGGAAGCGGCAGGGCTATCCGTTCGATTCACTAGTTCCTTCGTACGCAACCACCATCGGAGTGTCGGGTGACACGCCTGCGGCGCTGGCCGAGCTCGCGGGAATCGTGATGAACGGCGGCGTTCGATATCCGGCCATGAAGATCGACCAGTTGCATTTCGGCCGAGGCACTCCGACGGAGACGGTAGTGAGCCGCGACATCCCGGCCGGAAAGCGCGTCATTGCACCTGAGATTGCCAGTCTGGTTCGTCAGGAGATGATCGGAGTGGTTGAGAACGGGACCGGCCGGCGCGCGGTCAAGTCGATTGTTTTGTCGAATGGCAGAATAATTCCCGTCGGAGGCAAGACCGGCACGGGGGACAATCGTCTGGAGAGCTTCTCGGCATCCGGGCGTGTAATCGGCTCCAAGCCGGTGAGCCGGACCGCGACATTCGTGTTCATCGTGGGCGACCGGTTCTATGGGACCGTTGTCGCCTATGTGCCAGGCTCTAACGCCGCATCCTATCGGTTCACAAGCGCGCTGGCGGTGCAGATCTTCAAGGACCTGGCTCCGCAGATCAAGCCTTTGATGGAGCGTACGTCCCCAGGGTCAAATATTGCAGATGCGCGACACCATCAGACCCGCCCTCGTTCTTGACTTTCCCGGTCTGAGTATTTTATTGTAAACATTCGACTTGGCCACGCCGCGGCCCGCTAAGCGAATCTATGCCAGACCGTGACATGCTGCTCGATTCCAATCTGGACAGCGTGGAAATCGCGGAGGCTGCGGTTCTCGAGGAGGCGCATGCGATTGGTTTTGCAGAAGAAGAGTTACATCAGCTAGGGATGGCGGTTCGTGAGAGCATGGTGAATGCCGTGGTTCACGGGAACCGTTACAACGCGCGCAAGAAGGTGCACGTTTCCGTAACCAAAGGCCCTGATCGCCTGACGGTAGTGATCGCCGATGAAGGCGAAGGCTTTGAAATGGTGGACGTGCCTGATCCGCTGGCGGAGGAAAATCTGTTGCGGCAGTCCGGACGCGGGCTCCTTCTGATTCAGGCGTTCGTCGACGAGTTTCAGGTTCGCCGCGGGCAGCCGGGTGGGACCGAAGTGCGAATGGTGAAGTACCTGGCGAAAGCCAGTTGAAGAGATCCGAGAATATTGAGGGAGGTTCCAATTCGTGAGCGTTAAACTCAGCACACGCAAAGTGGGCGATGTAACAGTAATCGATTCGGCTGGTCGAATTACCCTAGGCGAGGGCGCCAGCAGTTTTCGGGATACGATCCGCGATTTAGCTAACAAGGGCGAAAAGAAAATTCTGATTAACCTGAGCGAGGTTTCGTATATCGACAGCTCGGGGATTGGGGAAATGGTTTCCAGTTTCACGACCGTGACGAATCACGGCGGCCAGCTGAAGTTGCTGGGGCTGAGCAAGCGTGTCAAGGACTTGCTGCAGATCACCAAACTTTACACCGTTTTCGAAGTGTTCGACGATGAAGCTGCCGCGGTTCGCAGCTTTGCCTGACGAGTCCGAGCGCCCGCGTAAGGATCGCCACGGAAGCCGGCAATGATCGATCGCTGGACCGAAGGCAAACCTCAGCCCATCCACTCCGGATGCTGGGCTGTTCCGTCGAACTGCGTGGTCGTCTTGAAAAGCTCGAACTTTCCAGTCATCGCGGCTTCCTTGGTCTTCGAAACGATCGCCTGGAGTTGCTGCTCGGACATCGGCTTGAAGGTCCGCACCGCCTCGAAAGCCTGATCCAGGCGCTCCATCGAGTCGCATCCGTTAATCACCACCGACGTTGGAAGATTCAATGCATAGTGCAGGCATTCGATCGGCGTGGCCACACCGGCTTTCAGCGCATCCCCAAACGCCATCGGCTTCATCCCCAGCACGGCGATCCCTTCCTTCACGAGGCGCGGCACCACCTGATGCGCGAAACTCCGGAAGTGATAGTCCAGCACGTTTAGCGGCATCTGGCACGAATCGAAATGGAATTTGTTCTGCGCCGCCACGTCCAGCATTCGCAGATGCACGGCTGGATCTTTATGCCCGGTGAATCCGATATAGCGCACCTTGCCGGCCTTTTTCGCAGCCATTACAGCCTCCAGCGCGCCGCCCGGAGCGAAAAAGCGATCCGGATCCTCCATACGGATGTTCTCGTGAAACTGAATCAGGTCGATTGTTTCCACCTGCAGGCGCCGCAGCGATTCGTCAATTTGCTTCGCAGCCATACTCCTTGTGCGCCCGTTGTACTTGGTCATCAAGAAAACGCGCTTCCGGTAACCATCCCTCAGCGCCTTACCCATACGGATTTCGCTCCCTCCATCGTGGTAATCGCACGAGTTGTCGAGGAATGTGATGCCTCGATCGACGGCGCTCCGTACAATCCGGATACTCTCGCTCTCTTCCTTCGGCACGCCCATGTGATAGCCGCCCAGACCGAGAGCGGAAACACGCTGTCCGGTGGTCCCCAGGTTCCGGTAGATCATCCCGTTGGATGTCTGCGCATCGAGCTTCGCCGCGGCCTGAAGAGCCGCGAGCATGGTTAGAAATTCGCGCCGTTCCATGACTGATAGCTTATCCTCACTAAGCCAACGCAGGCAATCGGGGAACTCACCAGGTCTTGGCCGCTACCGGATTTGTCACGCGCGCTTCGCCCAGCGGCAGATCGACGGTGATCGGGTTATGATCCGAGATGCGTTCTGGAATACTATGATTCAGGTCCTTGAGTGTTCGTCCATAATAGGGGACGAAGCGCGCTTCTTCCGAATTTCCGTTTGGTCGCTTCAGCTCCGCTGGCCGAACGAATATCCAGTCTAGCTTGTAGCGCCCGATTGGGCCGTACGTTTTTCCCAGTTCATTAGTCGGAACAAACCCTTTCTCGCTTCGTTCGTTGGAGTTCGCCAGCTTTCCGCTCCGGCCGTTAGAGGAATGCTCCTTCTCACCTCGGAAATCAAACGTGTTTCCATCCGTAAACTGGAACTTTTCCAACATTGAGAAGAACTTCGCTTCGGGATTCTCGCCCATTAACGGAATGCTCCGTCTGGTCGGGTCATTGACCTTCCTCGTGAATCCAATCAACCCAAGAGAGACATTATATGCCCACCCTAGGGGTGTTGCGTATCGAAGGGCTTCGACTGTTCCCTCTTCAGCCCACCACTTTCCATTGCCGAACCTCTGCTTCATAGCCCGCGTCACGCTAATGGGCACGCCGGTATGCGTGGAGGTGTTCATGTCACCCGCCAAAATGACAGGGTGATCACTATCCGCGATCTTGTTGAGTATTTCTTCCAGTTGCTTCTGCCGCATCGCGGGCGTCGTGATGTCCTCCAGGTGGGTTGCCACTACCGTTACCTTACCTGAAGGAAGGTCACGGTCTGAGATGTCGGCTAGCAGCATCATGCGTCCGCCCCGGCGGACCTGGCGAATGAGTTGCTCTTTGAAGATTGCAGCACTCACCTTGCCTTCCGCCTTTACGGCAATCGAAACCTTCTTCTCATCGGCGTACCAATCATGACCTTGGACCGCGAATGGTATCAGTCGCACGTTTTCCAATCGATAACGGCTGAGTATCGCCGTGCCATGCATACCTCGGTAACGTTCCGGGTCAGGCTTCATCACCTGTTTGACATGTTCGATCATTTCCGCCCTGCTGTCATGGGGATCTGCGTAGGCTTCGGCAACCTCGCGAACGATAACTTGTTGGTCGATACCCATTGTGATGGGATCCACTTCAACAAATTCGACCCCATACGCGTAGTTCATTCCAAGTCTGTCCGCCAATTCTGCCGCAACGTTCCGGAACAACGTGCGGTTCATACCCCAGTCCACTTCATTCAGGACCAGTAAATCGGCCTGCTCAAGAAGGGCGATTTGTTCTCGAATGGATGCCCGCTCGCTCTCGGTCGCCTTGGACCCCTTGTCTTCCATCAAAGCATTGAACTGCTTCGGATCACTGAAAGCGAATCGAATGGCATCGAACTCCAATCCGCGTTCGATGTTCCACTGCACCACTCTCAGAAACGATCCCATTTCAGTTGAACGGGGCTTCAACGGCATCCGGCCAGCGTCGGATGCACTGTTCCGGACGAACGGCGTCGTCAATAGTTTTTGCAATTTGTCGCGCAGTGGCGAAGGCGGATCTTCCTGCTGATACAGTTGTATGATTTCATCGTAAGTGAGCAACTGCGCGTCAGCCGTCGCCTGCGCTTGTACGGCGGAGTTGCAAGATACGAATAGCGAGACTACACAAAAAGTCCATCGGATACGCTTAGGCATTTCCCCTACCCAATTGTACAGAAGCAATCCGTCTGCCATGGTTGCCGTAAAATAGACGCACGCGTGGCCGTCGATAGTGAGTTTTTCAGCCGTTGAAACGCCTGCTGCTAGCGAGCCGTCGCAATGGTTGGTGCGCTACTGGAAAGGAACAATGCGCGCGAAGTGTATTAAGTCTTTCATCATCAGCGCCTTAGCGATGATCTGCTGTGTCACCGGCGCCAAGGCGCAGACCGCCAGGATTACTCAACCCGTCAACAATCGAGCGCGCATCGTTCTGACCGGACATCTCCATCCGAAGGCGTTGGCCGCCATTGACCGGGGCCGGGTAGCGCCTTCGCTCGCGATGTCTTATATAACGCTGCGCCTTGCACCGTCAGAGAGTCAACAGGCCGACCTCGAAAAACTCCTGACGGAACAGCAGACGCCGGGCTCACCAAATTATCACCACTGGCTGACGCCGGATGAATATGGACTGCGCTTCGGCGCGAGCGATGCCGACATCAACAAGATCACCCAATGGCTTCAGCAGCAGGGCTTGCAAGTTGTTTCGGTGGCTCGCGGGCGCAACTGGATTGCGGCCAGCGGAACGGCGGCGCAGGTCGAGCCGGCCTTTCAGACCGAAATTCATACCTACGTGACGGATGGTGAGACGCACTATGCGAATGCGTCGGAGCTTTCTGTGCCGGCAGCATTCGGTTCGGTGGTAGAGAGCATTCGCGGTCTGAACGATTTCCGGATGAAGCCGCGGCTTCACTCGCTAGCGGCGCCTGCTTATACATCCAGTTCAAGCCAGGCTCACTATCTGGCGCCCGACGATTTAGCCACGATTTACGACATCACGCCGTTATACGCTGCCGGTATCAACGGCGCCGGACAGAAGATCGCTATCGCTGGGCAGATCGAGGTAAATCTTTCCGACATCGAGCAGTTCCGCTCTATATTCAATCTTCCGGCCAACGACCCGCAGACGCTGCTGGTACCAGGATCGAGTAACCCCGGCAACAGCTCTAAATCAGGCGACCTGGCCGAGTCTGACCTGGATTTGGAATGGTCGGGCGCGGTGGCGCGAGATGCCAGCATCATTTTTGTGTATTCATCAGATGTAATGACGTCGGTGCAGTACGCCATCGACCAGAGCCTTGCGCCGGTGGTCAGTGTGAGCTATGGCAATTGCGAGCAGGAGTCGGCTCGGTCGGACATCGCTTCGTTCCAGCAGTGGGCGAAGCAAGCCAACGCGCAGGGAATCACATGGCTGGCGGCATCCGGCGACAACGGCGCCGCGGATTGCGCCGACGCACAAAATCCCGGGCTAAGTGTCGACCTTCCGGGCAGCCTTCCGGAAGTAACCAGCGTGGGTGGCACGGAATTCGCGGAGGGGACTGGCACATATTGGAGTCTCACCAACAACGCTAATGGGGCATCTGCGCTATCGTACGTTCCGGAGACGACCTGGAACGACAGCGTGGCCGATGGGCAGCCGTCTTCGAGCGGTGGCGGCGCGAGCATTTTGTTTTCGAAGCCTTCGTGGCAAACTGGTCCGGGCGTTCCGAGCGACAATGCCCGCCATGTACCCGACGTATCGCTAAATGCGTCGGCCGATCATGACGGATATCTGGTTTACACTGGCGGGAGCCGTCAGGTGTACGGAGGGACATCGGTGCCGGCGCCCTCATTTGCCGGACTGGTGGCGCTTCTGAATCAGCAGGTCAGCTCGGGTGGCGTCGGCAACATCAATCCGAACATGTATGGGCTTGCGCAATCGAATCCAGCTATCTTTCATGACATCACGACCGGCAACAACATTGTCACGATCCCCTGTTCGCGCAAAGCGCTGAACTGCACGGCCACTCCAGTGGGATACAACGCTGGCGTCGGCTACGACCAGGCGACCGGGCTCGGGTCGGTGGATGCGTACAATCTGGTGATGGGATGGACCGGTGGGAAAGTGACACCGCCCGCCTCGGCCGCGAGGATCTCGCTGCTTAGCAATTTGACCAGTGTATCCCCGAACGCTGTGATGTATTTGATGGCCACCGTCAGCTCGACAGATGGAACGACCCCGTCCGGGTCAGTGTCGTTCTCGATCGACGGGACTTCATTGGGATCAGCCTTATTGACCGGATCGGCGGACACGGCGACTGCAACTCTGGCGGTGAACGGCTCGCAGTTGCCGGTGGGGTCTGGAACGATTACAGCGACCTACAACAGCGCCAGCAGCGCATCGGTGAATGTCAGCGTGGTGGCGTCCGGGTCGGGCTCCAGCGCCAGGCCGGCGATCACGGGCGTCGCGAATGGAGCCAGCTTCAAGCAAAGCTTCGCGCCGGGCTCGGTTCTGAGTGTTTTCGGATCGCAGTTCTCGTCCGTCACACAGAGCGCGTCCAGTGTGCCTCTACCGCTTTCGACCGGAGGAGTCGCGGTGCTGGTGAACGGGATCGCCGCGCCACTGTATTACGTCTCTCCGGGCCAGTTGAACGTGCAGATCCCGTATGAGACGACGGCCAATAGCTCGGCAGTGCTCAGCGTCAATAACAACGGGCAAGTGACCACGCAATCCTTCCAGGTGGCCGCGGCGGCGCCGGGGATTTTCACGGACTCGACCGGCAGGCTGGCCCCCACGGCGGCTGCGGCGCGCGGGCAGGAGATCGCGTTTTACATTACCGGCGCCGGGACGGTTTCTCCGGCCATCTCGACCGGCGCCGCGCCCGCTGCTTCGACTGCGATTGCGGATCTTCCGAAGCCGGTGCAGCCAACTACTGTGACGATTGGCGGAGCTACTGCGAACATCGATTTCATCGGCATTCCTTCGGGTCTCGCGGGCGTGACGCAGATAAATGTGCAAGTTCCGAGCGGTATTCCGACCGGCTCTCAACCGGTGGTGGTGACCGTGGGCGGAACGGCCAGTGCGCCGGCGACAATCACGATCACCAATTAGTCAGCACCATTTACGGCGCCTTACACACGAAATTCGCTGCTTCATCGATGCTTCCCGATCCTTTGTAACTTGCTACCTGAGGGTACGGGCATAGTGGGCGCGTGCGATCTATCGCGCCGTCCTTTACGCGGGACGCGATGATCTGATCGGGCGCTCTGCCGTTCTCCACCCATTGCTCCATCGCAGTGAGCATGTCGAAGTGGTCGGTACCCTCGCTGCCGCCGCAATGGCCCATCCCGGGAACCATGAACAGGCGATAGGAATCTTTCACTTTCGCGGCGCCGCCCAACGTGTCCAGCACGGTCTTGTAATAATTGACGCTGCTAAGCGGCGCGATCTGCCAGTCGTTCCAGCCATGGTATTGCAGCAGCTTTCCGCCATGAGAAAAGAACGGGCGCAGATTCGGATCGGTGGAATTGATGGTCCCGTTGTCCGTCTTCTCGGCCAGCGCGATGTCGCTGTCGAAATTAAGCGTCCGGTAATCCCAGCTCGGATCCTTGAACACTACATACTTGAAATGTTCCTGTGCTATTCCGAACGCCTGGGGGCCCGCCATGACGGCCCAGCCGAGTTCGCTCCCTGGCTCTAACCCAGGGAAGATCTGTTCTTTGGTGCGCGAATTCGCGACCCCGGCGTAAATTCTGCGCGCTGCTTCCACTTGAGGCGCGGTCAAACATACGGAGCCGTCAGCGCCCTTGCACTCCAGCACCTTTGGGTCGAACTGGCAGCGCGTTGGATCATCCACGATCCCGTCTTTCACCCCGTCGCGCGCATCGCACGCCTCCAGGGCGGCGTTGTGGATGAGTGCGTACTTCGCCGGCGGAATGTAACTCGCTTCGTCGCCATGCACTGCTTGCGCGATCCATAATGCATGGGCCGCGCGGCCGGTCCAGTTGTAGGCTGGCGCACCGGCAATGATCGCATCGAAATCTTCCGGAAATCGCTGTGCTTCTTTCAGCCCCTGTTTGCCACCGGCTGAGCAGCCATTCCAATAGGAGAGCTTGGCGCCCTTCCCGTAATATGCCGCGATAATGGCCTTGCTCTTCACCGTCATCTCATGGACCGCGCGATATCCGTAATCGACCAGCTTCTCGGGATGGTCGAGCGCGAAACGGGCGCTGGAACCTTCGTGTCCGGTATCGGTGCTGGCCGACGCGAAGCCGCGTTGAACGGCTGCCGCCAGCGCCGGAGTGCTGATTGCGCCCGACCAGCCACCGTTGCCGACCGCTTCAAACTTGCCGTTCCAACCAGACGCGGGCATCCATACTTCGATTTTGATATCGGAGTCACTGGATGGTTTGAGCGTGGCCGCGACCCGGCAGTAGGGCGGTAGATCTTTGTTCGACGCGACGATCTGCGCCGAAGTGATGATGGTGTCCGGCAGAGGAAGCGCAGCCAAGCTCTCGCAGGACGTCGCAAAAACCGGCGCCACGCTAAGTACGGTTGCTACCAGCATTGAAGGTGACATGGCGATTGAAGATGGATCTAGCATATCGCACAATTACCCTGGGTTACACTGAAATTCAACTACACTGAAATTCCATGCGCTGGAGCACGCTCTTCATCCCCACGCTGCGCGAGAATCCAGCGGACGTCGAAGACGTGGGCCGTCAATTGCTACTGCGGGCAGGCTATATCCGGGAATTGTTGCCTGGCATTTACAGTTACCTGTTTCTGGGGGAGCGTTTACTCGGAAAGATCGCGCAGATCGTCGGTGAAGAAATGGACGCCATCGGCGCGCAGGAAATACGACTGCCGCTCTTGCATCGAGCCGCCAGCGTGGTAGCCGCCATCGCGGAAGGAGAGCTGCGCAGCTACCGGCAGCTTCCGCAGATCTGGCATCATATTCAGACGCGGTTCGATGAGCAGAAGCACTCGCGTCCCGACCTGCTGCGTGCCCGGCAGTTTCTAGTAAGTGAATCGTTCTCGTTCGATCTCGATGCAGCGGCGCGGGATGTCTCGTATCAGAAACACTGCGATACCTATTCGAAAGTCTTCGATCGTTGCGGCCTGAAATACACGGTGGCGGAAGCGTATGCGGGCGCGATTTTCGTGGTGTCTTCGGATGGCGGCGAAGTCCAGGTGATGAGCTGCAGGAGCTGCGGTCATGCAGCTGACCTCGAAAACGCCGCGGCGCGAGCAGCGCAGCCGCCGATCACTGATCCAGAAGGCGACTTCGCTCCCGAGCCTTTCCATACGCCGGGATACAAGACCATCGCCGATGTGGCTGCCTTCACCGGCCTGCCCGAAACCTCGCAGATGAAAAGCCTGGTGCTGGTGGCCAATGGCCGGCCCGTGCTGGCGTTGGTGCGCGGTGATCACTCGCTCAATGAGATCAAGTTTGCCCGCGCAATGAACGCCGCCGAGCTTCGGCCGGCGCAAGCCGAGGAGATCCGCGAATGGTTCGGTGCCGACGCCGGATCGCTGGGGCCGGTCGGCGTCAAGAATATGCGCATTGTTGCGGATGAGGCGCTGCGAGGCCGCCGCAACATGATCGCGGGAGGCAACCAAGACGATTATCATCTGCGGCATGTCACTCCTGGCGAGGATTTCGAGCCGGAGTATTTCGACCTGCGGAACGTGATCCCAGGCGATGCGTGTTTTCGGTGCGGTGGGGCGCTGGATTTCATCAAATGCGTCGAGATCGCCCGGGTGCACAAGACCTGCGGAGGGAGCAATGGTTCTTACAGCCTCTATTTAGAGCGCGTGTTGAGCGCCGCCGTTGAACTTCATCACGACCCGGACGGGATGGCGCTTCCTGCGGCTATCGCTCCGTTCGATGTGGTGATCACGCCGGTGTCGATCGCAGACCCGGCGCTGCGGTCGGCGTCGGAAGAGATCTACGAAAGCTGCCGCAAAATGGATCTGGATGCGCTGTTCGATGATCGCGATGAGCGGCCTGGAGTGAAGTTCAAGGATGCGGACCTGATCGGAATTCCGTATCGCATCACCATTGGCAAGAAGCTGGCGGAGGGATTGGTGGAAGTGGTGGAGCGCCGAAGCAAGAAGCGAGAGGATGTCGGCAAGGAATATGCCGCGGCATTCATCGCGGGGGCGCTCATCCCAGGGAAGGCACGCCCGTGACGGTTGACTGGGAGGCGGTCCGCAGCGAATTCCCGGCGCTTGCGCATTGGACTTACCTGAACACGGCGACTTTCGGCCAGTTGCCCCGGCGAGCCACAGAAGCCGTAGCGCGGCATTTCGCGCATCGCGACGAAGTGGCCTGTTGGGATTTCTTGACCTGGTACGATGACGCCGACCGCCTGCGGGCAAATATCGGCCGGCTGATCTGTTGCGGCGCGGAAGATATTGCCTTCGTTCCGAACGCGTCCACCGCGCTCGGAATTTTACTCACAGGGCTCGACTGGCGCCCCGGCGATCGCATCGTTACGCTGGAACACGAGTTTCCGAATAATCTATATGCTCCAGCGCTCCTGGGGCGCTTCGGCGTGGAGATGGTCGAGTCTTCCTGGAAGCAGTTTTACGAATCAGTGGACGAGCGGACGCGCCTGGTCGCCATTAGTTCGGCAAATTACAACACCGGGTTCGCGCCACCGCTGGAGGAGATCGCGCAATTCCTTCGCGCGCGCGGCGTGCTTCTATTCGTGGACGGCACCCAAAGTCTGGGCGCCCTGCGCTTCAATGCGTCCCGAATTCAACCTGACATGTTCGCCGTTCACGCGTACAAGTGGATGCTCTCGCCCAACGGCGCCGGCTTCATGTATGTGCGTCCCGATCTGCGGGAGCGGCTGCGGCCCAATGTCATGGGATGGCGTAGCCATCGGGACTGGCGCAATGTCGACAATCTGCACCACGGCGTTCCGGAGCTGACGGCCGCGGCCGAAAAATACGAAGGTGGGTCCGTCTCTTCCTCACTGTTGTATGCGATGGAAGCTTCCATCGGGCTGATGCTGGAGCTTGGGCCGGAGGTGATCGAGGAACGCGTGCTCGGCTTAGCGAGGAAGACGCGTGAATTTTTACGCGAGCTGGGCGGTAGCGTCGAAGAGTATGCTTCACCGATCGTCGCCGCACGATTCGACAATCGCGATGTCTCAGCGCTGGCGCGGGCGTTGAAGGAGAAGCGTGTGCTGGTGGCGGCCCGGCGCGGGCACCTTCGAGTATCGCCGCATTTCTACAACAGCGAGCAGGATCTGGAGATATTCAAGGACGCCCTGAAGAGCGAGTTAGCCGTCAGCCGCCGCTGATCGCAGGGACGATCGTGACCTCGGCACCATCCGGGACCGGCGTGGCCAGCCCGTCGAGATAGCGCACATTTTCTTCGCCAAGAAAGATATTGATGTGCTCGCGGACTTCGCCCTGTTCGGTCGCGAGGCGATCGCGTAACCCGGGATAACGCGACCACAGCGCCAGCAGAACATCCCGCAGGGAGCCTCGGGCCGCATCGATTTTCACATGCGAGTGTCCATCGGTGTAGGCGCGCAGCGGTCCTGGGATGTGGAAAATGACCGGCATTATTTTGCTTTAGCACGGGATCTTGGCTCGCCGACGAGAGCAGCCCGCACGCACACTACCGCGGGCAGGCCTTCAAGGATCTTCTTCCAGCTCTTGCCTTCATCGATGGAAGCGTAGATGTCGCCGCTGCGCGTCCCGAAGTAAATGCCCAGGGGATCCAGCGTATCAGCCACCATGCCGTCACGCAGAACCGTTTCGTAGGCCCCCTTCTGCGGCAGCCCGCGCATTAGCGGTTCCCAGGACTCGCCGGCGTTGCGAGTTCGATAGACGCGCAACCGGCCGCCGGGCGTGCACCGGAACTCATCGGACTCCACTGGCAGGATGTAGACGCAATCTGGGTTGCGCGGATGCATCACCATCGCAAAACCGAAATCAGACGGGACGCCATTGGCGATATCCTGCCAGGACTGGCCGCCGTTGCCGGATCGATACAGGCCCCAGTGGTTTTGCAGGAAAAGACGTTCCGGTCGAGCGGGATGCATGACGATCTTGTGCACGCATTGTCCAAACTCAGGATTCCTCTCGGGTAGGAAAACAACCCGTACACCGCGATTCCGCGCGCTCCACGTGACGCCGCCGTCTTCGCTGCGATAAACGCCGGCGGCGGAAATTGCTACGTACATCGCGCCTTTGGTCATTGGATCGGGCACAATAGTGTGCAGGCAGAGGCCGCCGTTCCCCGGCACCCAGCGCGGACGATGCGGATGATTCCATAGCCCGCGCACCAGCGACCAGGTGTCCCCGGCATCGCGCGATTCAAACAATGCCGCCGGCTCGACGCCGCAATACATCACATTCGGCTCGTCCGATCCGCCGAGACAAATCTGCCAGATGTTTTTCAGCGAATCGCCGGTGTCCGCGGGAAAGCGTACGTTAGCTTCGATCGGATTGGTCCAAGTTCGGCCAAAATCGTCGGTCGATCGCAGGAATGTTCCCCACAAGAGACTGTGCGTCGATGCCCAGAGGCGCCGCCGGCCTTCCCGGCCATCGTAAGCCATCGCGTAAACTGAGTGACCATGAAAGTACGGGCCGCCGACTTCCCAACGAGAGCGCCGCGTGTTTGACCGCAGCAGGAAAGCGCCCTTGGTTGTTCCCACCAGCAACAAGACGTCACCATTCTTGGGATGGACGTGCTTGATGCCACGCAGCACCGTTGTTCGCGGTCCCGCAAAATCGGTAGCCGGCGCGGGGGCTCCCATCCGGGCGGATTGGACCGCTTCGAGCGCGGCTCGCACTTCACTGGCTCGCTGGTACCGTTGCGCCGGTTCTTTGGCTAGACAACGTTGAATGATGGACCACAAGCTGGGCGGAACACGCGCGGGAAGCTGCGCGGGCATGTCATGCAGGATGGCCGAGCTGATTTCGAAGCTGGTGCGTCCTTGAAAGGGCAATTGCGCCGACGCTGCTTCGTACAGCACCACGCCCAAGGCCCACAGGTCGGTGCGCGCATCCGCATCCTGGCCGCGCAGGACTTCGGGGGCCATGTACGACAAAGTCCCTGACAGTGGGCCTCCTGCCCCTCGCGAACCAAGCGTGGCCGTCGCTTCGTTAAACATTGTCTCGGGCAGACGTCTCGCCAACCCGAAATCGAGGATTTTCACCAGACCGTCGGGCGTAACGATCATGTTGGAGCTTTTCAGGTCGCGGTGGACGATGCCGCGATCATGAGCATGCGCCAGGGCGGCAGCGATCTGTACACCGTAATTCATCACCGATTCAGCCGCGAGTCCCGTGGCCCCGATCAGTTCGGTGAGCGTCTTACCAAGCACCAGCTCCATGACGATGTAGTGCTCGCCCGAGAACTCGCCGACCTGATGAATGGTGCAGATGTTGGGATGGCTGAGCGCCGACGATGCCCGGGCTTCGTGTAGAATGTGATCCCTTGAAGATTCGTTCCCGGCGGCGCCTTCCGATAGCACCTTCAGCGCAACGTCGCGATTGAGCACGTCGTCATGCGCTCGATAAACGACGCCCATGCCGCCCTGTCCGATCTTAGAGACGATGCGATAATTGCCGAGCGACTCTCCGATCATGTTTTAGTCGGGCACATATTGCCGCAGATAGCGGTGCGCCATCTGGAAGCCGGTTTTGAAGTCCGCGGTAAATTCGGGACCGGGATGATCAGCGCCGTACAGGTTGTCTTCGTGCTCGATGCTCATCGCGCCACTGTAGCCGGCCCTTTGGAGCACGCTGAAGAATTCGGTCCATCGGATGGACCCGAGGCCCGGCAGGCGGTAACTCCACCATCTCGCGGCATTCACCGGATTGATCCCACAGCGGCGCAGAACGTCCCAGTGAATCTCAGTGTCCTTCAAGTGCACATCGTAGATTTTGTCGACAAAATCGCGCGCAGTCTGGATCGGATCCATCATCTGCCAGACCAGATGCGATGGATCGTACTGCAACCCGACGTGAGGAGAGTCCGCGAATCCCTTGAAAAGCGCTTCGAAACCGACTGGGCTGACGGCCAGGTTCGGCCCACCGGGCCAGGGTTCCCAGAGAATGCGCACGTGGTTCTTTTCGCAGGCTGCGAAATACTTTTCGTTATAGGTGCGAACAATTTCGTCAACTTGCGCCTGAAATGGCTTGTTCGCGTCTTTGCCGGAACACGTGCCGATATGTGGAACGCCCAGTTTTCCGGCCAGCTCGATAGCCTTCACGAAATAGGTGTTCTCGCTGACGCGTTGCGCCGGGTCGGCGGAGATATGGTTCTGCGTGACCTGAAACGCCGAGACGTGCATTTGATTAGCGGCCAGCGTAGCTTTCACCCGCTCGATCTTCTCGTCTGTCATCGTGTTGGCGTCGAGCGAAGATCGCGGATCGGCGCCCAGGATCATATTGGTAAAGCCTTCCTGATGCGCGAAAGCGACGTTGGCTTCGGTGAATGGCCCTAACACTCCCAGCTTGGGCTTCCATTCCTTGTTTTGGCCTTGTGTTCGAGTGGCTGCGGCGACAGCCAGGGTGCCCACCAGCGTGCGTCTAGTCATGCTCTTCAGTGTAGTCTGAGAAGGGGTCAGCGACATATGCCGAACACCGTCCTAATTCGTTCGGCGATGGTGTCCGAACAGAAGACCCTCGAAGCATTGCAGCGGCGTGCGTCCCTGAATAATGCAGGGGATCGCGATGCCTTGCTCGCCAATCCGGATGCCATTGATCTACCGCTCGAGCAGATCACAGCGAATAGAGTATTCATCGCGGAGCGGGACGGCGCAATCCTCGGATTTTCTGCCGTACTGCCTCGGGAGGATGGTGAAACCGAGCTCGACGCCTTATTTGTCGAGCCCAGATTATGGCGGAGCGGCGTGGGACGGTTGTTGGTGGAACACTGCGCTGTAGTCGCTCGCGCCCAAGGATCGTCATTGCTACATGTCATCGGTAATCCCCATGCTCAGGGTTTTTACGCGGCCTGTGGCTTCAAAATGATTGGAACGATTGGAACCCGCTTTGGCGTGGGCCTGTCGTTGATTAAGGTTTTGTGACGTCAGCGTGGAAGGCGGAAAGTCACATTGCGCTCGCGGTTGAAGCGCTCGCTTAAATCACGGTCGACCGAAGAAAGCGGCCCTTGCTTCTGTTCGTGTTCCATCGATACATAGTGCAGTGTCGCGCCGTCCACCCAGTAGGCGAGCACGGCCTTAATACTGCCATCCTTGAACGCGAGCAGGAAAAGCGGCGTCTCGTATTTCTGTTCTTGAGCCGCGGGCGGATATTGCCGAACAGCTGGCTCAGGGGGTGGCGCATAGTCGGGAGGTGGCGCCGCTTGGTAGCCATACGGAGAATTCGAAACAATCATCACGCTTGGTGCGCTAGAACCGTAGCCGGAAGAGGGATACGCACCGGCATATGGATAAGAAGCACCGGCATATGGATAAGAAGAAGGATAGTAATCGTCGGAGTCGTAGAAGAAGGGATCGTAATATCCATAGCCGCCGTAATATCCGTAGAACGGGAAAATTCCGAATCGCCCACGGAATCCAAAGCCGCGGTTAAAGCCGCCTCGAAAGCCGGTGCCGCGGAAACCACCACCGCGGAAGCCTCCGCCACCACGGAATCCGCCTCCGCCCCCTCGCACGCCTCCACCGCCCCGGGATCCACCGCCACCGCCCCGCATGCCACCACCACCGGCGTGCCCACCGCCGCCATGTCCTCCTCCGCCGCGTTGGCCAAACACTGGGGCGGCCAGGGCGAAACCAGCAATTAAGACCGGCAGGATACTACGCATTTGGGGCCTCTCTACCCACGAGGTTAGCGCCGAATTTGCAGGGTGGCAACTACGTCCCACCTACGCCCCCACATAGCGCGCGTAGAGACTCCGTGCCACCCCGATATCAGTGGTTCCCTTCACGATCGCTCGGCCGTCGCGAAAAACGGTCAGCAGATAAGGCGGCGTCTCGAACCTGAGAGCGAACTCGTTGGCGCGCACTGCCCCCAGGGGAGCCAGCCGCGCGGCCAGGTCATTAAGATCCACAGGCCGGCTGCGCTCGTGGATCTGCACGGCATTGCGCCCGCACAGGCTCACCGGCGATCGACGCTCGCCGTTGAGATAGGGAAACTCGCGACGGCCACAAGCCGGACAGCGCTCATCGGGCAAAGGCTGCGCCAGTTGCCGGATCTCACCGCTCCATACATCCACAGTCGTGATCTTGCGGGATACTTCGGCACCGCAGAGAATCTTGAGCGCTTCGCTCACCTGCAGGCTGGCGATGAGAGCGGTGATGGATCCCAAGACGCCGGCTGTCTCACAGGTGGGCTGGGCTCCCGCGGGCGGATCGGGATAAACACATCGCAGGCATGCTGTCGTTCCTGGCACCACCGGCATCGTGATTCCGTAACTTCCAACGGCCGCGCCATAAACCCACGGCAGGCCGCGGCTCACGGCGTAATCGTTGATCAAATAGCGGGTCTCGAAATTGTCAGTACCATCCAGAATCAGACCGACATCGCCCAGCAAGTCGTCGACATTTGACGGCGTCAGGTCGGCAACGGCCGGCTCGACTTCGATATCTGAATTAACGGCCGCGATCTTGCGCGCCGCCGCGATTGCCTTGGGCAGGGCTTGCTCGACGTCGCATTGATCGAACAGCCATTGCCTTTGCAGATTGCTGAGCTCGACGTAATCGCGGTCGATGATGCGCAGAAACCCGATGCCGGCCCGGGCCAGCGCTCCCGTCTGAAAACTGCCCAGCGCGCCGCAACCCACCACCGCTACGCGCGCGTCCAACAAGCGTTGTTGCCCCGCTTCACCGATGCTTGGAACCCGAATCTGCCGCGAGTAACGTTCCAACTGCCGCGGGGTCATACATCCAGATGGTACCAGCCGATGCGTTAAGATGGTCGCTTGTGTCGACCCGGCTGGGCTGGTGGGTAAGTGTGTCCACGCTTGCCGTTGTAAGCTGGTTCCCCGTGGCGGCTGCTACCAGCGAGTACGAAGGGAAGACGATTGCGAGCATACAATTCGATCCCGAGAAGCAGCCCTTGGCGAGAGAGCGGTTGATCGCCATGCTTCCGCTGCGCCCGGGCGAACCATTGCGCAGCGCGACCGTGCGGGAAGCAATCCAACGCCTCTATGCAACCGGAGAGTATACCGACATCGCAGTGGATGCCACTCTGGGGGCGTCCGGCGTGAATCTGAAGTTCTTGACCAAGCCCAGCTATTTCGTGGGACACGTGGGCGTGAATGGAGTTCCCGAGCCACCCAACGAAGGTCAACTAGTGGTGGCGACCCGGCTGCAACTCGGCGCCGAATATGCCGAAGGGGACTTGAATCGAGCGGTCGAGCACTTGATCGACCTTGCCAGGCGGAACGGTTTGTATAGCGCAATGGTGAAACCGCAGACCACCTTTGACGCCGATACTCAACAGGTGAACATCGACTTCGATGTCGCTGCGGGCGAGCGCGCGAAGTTCGATGGCGTTATCGTAACGGGCACTTCCGAACGTTCCACGGACAGCATCATAAAGTCGGCTGGATGGAAACGATTCCGCGGCTTGCTGGGCTGGCAATATGTCACCGAGAATCGCGTCCAAAATGGCGTTGACAATGTTCGCGCCTGGTATCCCAAGCATAATCGGCTGCTCGCCAAAGTAACGCTGGACAAGCTGGATTATCACCCCGACAGCAACTCCGTGACCCCCACGCTCAACATCGACAGCGGAGCCTCGGTGGATGTGCGGGTAACAGGCGCGAAAGTCTCGGCCGGGAAGCTGCGAAGCATTCTGCCCATCTACGAAGAACGCACGGTCGACCGCGACTTGCTCGTGGAGGGAACGCGCGACCTGGTCACCTATCTCGAGTCGCAGGGATATTTCGATGCGCAGGTTAGCTACAGTCTAGCCCAGCCACCCAACGGCAGCCAACTAATCGACTACCAGATTGAAAAGGGCGAGCGGCACAAGATCGTCAAGCTGGTTATTCAAGGCGATCATTATTTCGACGAAGACACGATTCGCGAGCGGATGAATATCCAGCCGGCCACTTTCATTCGCTACCGTTACGGGCGTTATCGCCAGGACCTTCTGGAGCGCGACCTCAACTCCATTCGCGATTTGTACCATTCCAACGGTTTTCGAGATGTTCAAGTGACGGCCATGAAAGTCGACGACTACCAGGGAAAGGGAGGCCATGTCGCGATCTTCGTTGAGATTAAAGAGGGCGCGCAGTGGTTTGTGTCTAAGCTCAGCTTTCGCGGCGTCTCGCCGCAAGATGAGGATGCTCTGCGTTTAATACTGCAATCCACGCCCGGACAGCCGTATAGCGACTTGGCCGTCGCGTCCGACCGGGACTCGACTCTCGATTACTACTTCAATAACGGTTACGCCGAGGCGAAGTTCGAGTTCACAGCCACGCCCGCCGCGGAGCCCAACCACGTGAACCTGGAGTTCGTCGTCACCCCGGGCGGGCGTCTGTATGTACGCGATGTACTGATAAGCGGCTTGTATCGAACCAAACCGGATCTGGTCCGGAGCCGGGTCCATCTCCAGCCGGGCGATCCGCTCTCACAGGACCGGATCACGGGCAGCCAGAGACGCCTCTACGACCTGGGCATATTCGCGCGAGTGAATGCCGCGATTCAGAATCCGGACGGAAACGAGCCGACCAAGTACGTCCTCTACTCCACTGAGGAAGCGAAGCGTTACTCCATGAATTTCGGAGTGGGAGCGGAGATCGGGAACATCGGCGGAGGCACAACCACGCTCACCTCGCCGGCCGGGACCACTGGCTTTAGCCCGCGGTTTATCTTCGGCATCAGCCGGTTGAATATCTTCGGTCTCGGCCATACGGTCGGCTTGCAGAGCTTGGTGTCGACGCTCGAACAACGAGTGCTGCTCACCTATCTGGCGCCGCAGTTTGAAGGAAACCCAAATCTGAGTCTTCAGTTTTCCGGGCTATTCGATACTTCACATAATATCCGGACCTTCTCTGCCCAGCGTGAAGAGGGGTCGGTGCAATTGGGACAGAGGCTATCGCGGGCCAATACAATTCAATATCGCTATACCTTTCGGAAGGTCAATATTCTTGGGACTCCGCTGGTCTCTCCGGAACTGATCCCGCTGCTTTCGCAACCAGTGCGGGTTGGGTTCGTTTCCACCACTTTTGTTCAGGACCGCCGCGATGATCCGCTGGATGCGCATCACGGTATTTACAACACCGTGGACCTTCAGTTAGCTGCCGGGGCGTTCGGTTCGCAGACCGGATTTGGACGCCTGTTGGCCCAAAACTCGACTTATACGTCGCTTACCAAGAATTTGGTATTTGCGCGCAGCACCACTTTCGGCCTGATCGAGCGCTACTCGGGGCTGCCGGAGATTCCGCTGGCCGAGCGGCTCTTCGCCGGCGGGTCGCTGTCCAACCGAGCTTTTCCCGATTTCCAGGCCGGCCCGCGCGATTTGATCACTGGCTTCCCGATCGGAGGAAATGCTCTGTTCAATAATACATTCGAGCTTCGGTTTCCTCTCATCGGCGACAATTTGGGAGGTGTGCTGTTTAACGATTTCGGAAACGTGTATGCCGACGTGAAGGACATAAGCTTCCGCTTCCGGCAGCGGAATCTACAGGATTTCGATTACGCGGTGCAGGGTTTCGGATTTGGGATCCGCTACCGCACACCCATCGGCCCGGTACGCGCGGACTTCTCGCTAAGCCCCAATTCGCCGCGTTTCGTAGGGTGTCAAGGCAATATCAATGAGATACTGTACTGCGGGTCAACCAACCCGCCGCCCGGAGTCACGGTGCCGCCGATCGTGACGCAGCGCATCAATATCTTCCAATTTCACATCTCGATAGGGCAGGCATTTTGATGAGAGCCTGCCTGCTGCTGGCTGCTTTCTGCGGTTTGGTCCAAGCGGAGATAATCGACCGCATGGCTATTTCCGTCGGAAACCAGGTGATCACTGAAGGCCAGGTGGAAGAAGAGATCCGGCTCACGGCGTTCTTGAATCATGAGAAGCCGGATTTTGGGGTCGCGGAGCGCAAAAAGGCGGCCGCCCGTCTCATCGAGCAGGCGCTGATCAAACGCGATATGGATCTTAGCCGCTATCCGCTGCCGGCGCCCTCGGAAGCCGAGGCGTCTTTACGCGACGTGAAGCTGAGCTACGCTCCCGAATCCCTGTATCAGCAGAAGCTCCGGGAGTATGAAATAACCGAAGATGCCCTTCAGCGGCGCCTGTTATGGCAGTTGACGCTGCTGCGCTTCATCGACTACCGGTTTCGTCCCGCAATTCAAATTTCCGACGCGGACGTCAAGACGTTTTACGATCAGGAGCTCACCGAGTGGAAACAGCAAGGCATTCAATCAATTCCTACGCTGGAAGACTCGCGCGATAAGATCGAAGAGATCCTCACCCAGCAGCGTATCGATCAAGCGCTAGACACCTGGATTGCAGAGACCCGCAAGCAGGTGACCATTAATTATCTGGACGAGGGCCTCAAATGAGCAAGCCGGGCAAGATGGCCTTATTCGGCATGCTGGGCCTGGCTGGGTTGGTGCTAGCGCTTGCCGTCGCCACTTTCATCACCCTGCAAAGCGATTGGTTCAAGAACAAGGTCCGTGAAAAAATCGTAGCCGTCGCTGAAAACACAACTGGCGGCCGCGTGGAGATCGGCAAGTTTAATTACGAATGGCACAGCCTTACTGCGGAAGTGGGGCCTTTCGTTATCCACGGCCGGGAACCTGCCTCCGCGCCGCCCTTTATTCGAGCGGATAAGATTCGAATCGGCCTGAAGATCATCTCTGCCTTGAAGAAGCACGTGGACATTGCGTCACTGACGGTGGAAAAGCCGCAAATCTACGTGACCGTGGCGCCCGACGGCTCGACCAATGTGCCGACTCCCAAAGTCCGGCCCTCGAAACAAAATTTCGTTGAACAACTCCTCGATCTCAAAGTTCGACACTTCGCGCTTCGCAATGGATTCGCCGAATATAATTCGCAGCGGGTTCCTCTGGACGTTCAGGGCTCCGCGCTAGAGGCCACGCTCCAGTATGAACCGGCTGGTCCACTCTACCTCGGCACGATATCCTCGCACGAATTGCAGGTTTCGGCGCCGCAGTTCAAGCAGCCCCTCGCCTTCGACCTCTATACCAAGCTCGCGCTGGAGCGGAACTCAATCCAAGTGCTGGAAACCAGCCTGTCGTCACAAGGCGCCAATATCGAATTGAAGGGCGCTGTAAACGACTTCTCCGCGCCCAAGGCCGCGCTCGAATTCTCCCTTGCGTTACCGGCCAAGAATTTGAACCAGGCGTTCGGGCTGCCGCTGGAGTCCACCGGCGGGTTTTCGTTCTTGGGCTCGGGATCGGTGGAAATCAATCCGCTCCAATATAAGGTCGAAGGACAACTCACCGGCCGCGGGCTCGCATACACCTACAAAGACACCAGCATACGGAATCTCGTCGTTGGCGCGCGAGTGGAGGCCACGCCGTCGCGAATCAATTTACGGGACCTGGATGTGTCCGCTTTACATGGGCATTTTCACGGTGAGGCGCAGCTGGCTGATTTCAAGAGATTGACTCTCACCGGCACGGCCAAAGGCTTCTCGGTCCCGGAACTCGCCGCGCTGGGGCAGCGCGAAGTGGGTGAACTGAGCGGGACCGTGGACGGAAAAGTTCACCTGGAGGCCGTGCTGGCACGCGGGCGTTTGACCGGTATCAAAGCGGAGAGCAGGCTGAATATTTCGCCAAGCGCTGAGGGTGTGCCTTTGAAGGGCGAGATAGCAATCAACTATGACCAAAATGCGCGGAAGATTCAACTAGGAAGTTCGGAAATTGATTTAGGTTCCACTCACGTAGGTATGTCGGGAACCCTGGGCGAGAATCTTACAATCCACGTGACTACCCGCGATTTGAACGACCTTCTACCGATTTACCCGCTATTCAATGAGACTTCTCCGGAACAACTGCCGATCGCTCTTCGCGGCGGCCAGCTGCGTTTCGATGGCAACATATCCGGCCCCCTTTCCGATCTGCGGTTAACGGGGAGGACGGATATTACCCACCTGGCCCTCGACCAGCGCGAATTCGATCATCTTACAGCTTCGGTCGACGTCAACAAAACCATGGTCAATTTGAATGCTCTGATCATCCAGCAAGGCAAGATGCGCGTGGAAGGGCAAGCCCGCGTCGGACTGCGCGATTGGAAGCTGGAAGAAGCCAGCTCCATTTCAGCGCTGATTTCGCTACAGGGCGCCGACCTCCTCGAACTGGAGGCGGAAACCGGAATGAAGATTCCCGTGACCGGAACGCTTCTTGGAACCTTGCAAGTGACCGGGACGTTCGATTCGCCGGTGTTGACCGGCCGCGTGAATGTGTCGAATATCGTGGCTTACGGCGAGCATTTCGACCGCGCCCGCGCCGACGTAACTTATACGCCAACGTCGCTCGAGGTACAAAACGGAGAACTTCAAAGCGGTCCCGCCACAATTACCGGGAATGGCGTTTATAATCATCCCGCCAACGACTGGAACGATGGATCGCTGCGTTTCGAAATAGCCGGTAACCGCATCGGCGTCGCCCAAATCAAACACATCCAAAACTACCGTCAGGGGCTGGGGGGAGAGGTGGACTTGAAAGCCAATGGCACTGCGAAAGTGGTGAAAAACGCGGTCAGTCTTACGTCGCTGAATGGTCAATTGAACCTGCGCAATGCAGTGTTGGACGGCCGCCCCTATGGCAACATCCAATTGACCGCCAGCACGCGGCTGCCGGTGTTAAGCATCGACGCGCGCATTAACTCCGGCGGCATTCAACTGGGCGGCAGCGGCGAATGGCGCATGGAAGGTGACTATCCCGGGCAGGCACATTTTCAGATTCCGAAGGTCACATTTGCCGCGCTGCATGACCTTGCTCCGGGAGAGCATCTGCGCAAAGATCTGCCGTTCGACGGCTTCTTGCAAGGTGAAATGACCATCGGCGGCCCGCTCAACCGGTTAGATCAAATGAAGGCGGATGTGACTCTGTCGGCCGTTCAGCTGAATGCCGGTCCGAACGCGCAACCGCTGGGAGGATTGAAGCTTGAGGATCTGGTGCTGAAGAATGCCCAGCCCGTCCGCCTGGAAGCGACTTTGAAGGGCATCGATGTCCGGAGCGCCGATTTCATCGCCACCAACACTACTTTGAGCGTGGCTGGGCGCCTAGCTCTCGATACCAAGAATCCATGGGATCTCAGCGTGAAGGGCCGGATCAGTTTGTCCATTTTGCAGATTTTCAATCCCAATTTGCTTGCTTCGGGGGCGTCGGTAGTCGACATGACGGTACGCGGCCCGTTGAGTGAGCCGCAAATCGATGGGCGTCTGCAACTTCAGAATGCTGCTTTGTTTTTGCGCGACTTTCCCAATGGCGTCGACCAAGCTAACGGATTGTTCCTGTTCGATCGCAATCGCGCCACGGTGGAGAACCTGAGTGCGGTCACCGGTGGCGGCAACGTTGCCTTCGAGACCGGTAGTTTCGTCGGATTTCGCGGCGCCGCGCTGGTTTATTCTGTCCGAGCTAAGGCGCAAAACGTGCGTTACCGTTCGCCCGATGGCCTGAGCGTGACCATGAGCGGAGACGTGAGCCTGATCGGCACCTCGGAAAGCAGTGTGCTCGCGGGGACGGTCACGGTAGACCGCGCGAGCTTCAATCCCCGCACCGACGTCGGCTCTTTGCTGGCGGCCACCGACAAACCTGTCTCTCTGGCCGCCGCGCCGAACGAGTACTTACGGGGCGTTCAGTTTGACATTAATATCGTGAGTTCCCGCAGTCTGGAGGTCCAGACTTCCCTCACACGGAATATCCAGGCCGAGGCAAACTTGCGTTTGCGCGGAACTCCCCAGCTGCCCATGGTGCTAGGCAACATCACGGTCAATTCCGGCGAAATCGAGTTCTTCGGAAACAAGTACACCATCAATCGCGGCGAAGTGGACTTCACCAATCCGGCCAAGATCGAGCCCATTATCGACATGGATCTGGAAACCCACGAGCGCGGCATCGTGGTCGACATCCGTTTTTCCGGCCCGCTCAACAAGCTGAATTTTTCCTATCGCTCCGATCCACCGCTCGAGACCAACGACATCATTGCCCTTCTCGCGGTGGGACGGACCCCGTCTACCACGGGACCGCTAGCTTCAACCCAGACCACACAGAACACGAACTATATGGCCACCAGCAGCAACTCTCTGCTGAGCCAGGCCATCGCGCCTCCTTCCGGCCGCCTGCAAAGATTTTTCGGAGTTAGCCACATCAAGATCGATCCACAGCTCACCGACATCACCGCGGTCCCGCAGGCGCGGCTTACGCTGGAGCAACAGATCTCTACTGTTGTCACGGTCACCTACATCACCAATCTGGCCGTCACCAATCAACAGATTGTCCGCGTACAGTGGGATCTCAATAAACGATGGTCCGTAGTCGCATTGCGGGATGAGAACGGAGCCTTCAGCGTCGACTTTCAGTACCGGAAGCGATTCAACTAGACCGCCATGCGACTGCGGAAGGTGCAGAATAAGCTCAAGGTCGAGCACAGCATCATCGATCGGCTCCGCGCTGTCCTGGAGCGCCTGCTCCAAGAAAATCCCGCCATCCGATCCGTTATCCCGGGAGTAATTCGTCCCGTCCGCGATGCCAGAGGAGCAGTGAAGATCCACGTTACCGTCCCGACCACGAATGGTTGGAAGGCGATTGCGCTGAGCGCCGGCGCTCGCCAGGAGTTGTTCATCAGCACCGGGCTTTCTAAGGAGGATCTGGAGCAGGCCATCGGGCGAGCGTTGGGACCGGCGGCATGAATCCAGGGTTGGAGTTTTCTCCCGAAAGAATGCGCGAGATCGGATATCGCGTGGTCGACCAGCTGGTAAATCATCTCGCCACGCTCCCTAACCAACCGGTTGGAGCCAAAGGAGAACCAGCGGTCTTGCGGGCGGCGTTGACCGAGCCGGCGCCCGAGCACGGAATAGAGTTCGAAACAGTGCTCCAACAACTGGAGCGCGACATTCTTCCGAATACGATGCACGTGAACCACCCCCGGTTCTTCGCGTATGTCCCCGGACCTAGTAACTTCGTAAGCGCGATGGCGGATGCACTGGTCTCCGGCTATAACGTCTTTGCCGGAACCTGGATCAGCGGCTCGGGACCGGCAGCAGTTGAACTGGCGGTGATCGATTGGCTGCGGGCTGCGTGCGGATTTCCAACCGGCGCCGGCGGGCTGTTCGTAAGCGGCGGCACGATGGCCAACCTGACGGCGCTGGCCGTGGCGAGGCATGTCGCGCTGGACGATCGGCTGGATGGCGCGACGGTATACTTTTCCGATCAGGCGCATTCCTCACTCGAAAAGGCCCTGCGCGTGATCGGCTTGCCTCAGGGGAACGCCCGAAAGATAGCCTGTGATCTCGATTACCGGCTGCCCCTCCGCGAATTGGAGCGTGCCATGGATAAAGATCGCTCCGAGGGAAAGCGGCCGTTCTGCGTAATTGCTAGCGCCGGCACAACCAACACCGGAGCCATCGATCCTTTAAGCGAACTGTCGCGACTGTGCAAGGACCAGCATCTCTGGCTGCACGTGGATGGCGCCTACGGGGCCGCTGCGGTGATCTGCGATCAGGGCCGCGAACTGCTTGACGGCCTGGAACTGGCCGACTCGGTCTCGCTAGATCCGCATAAGTGGTTGTTCCAGCCTTTCGAGATCGGCTGCGTTCTGGTGCGTGAACTGTCTCATCTGCGAGACACGTTTCTAATATTACCGGAATATCTCAAAGACACTCATCAGTACTCAGCCGAATTCAATTTTACCGACCACGGCCTGCAGCTCACGCGCGGCTTTCGAGCGCTGAAGTTGTGGATGTCCATCAAAGCGTTCGGAATGGCGTCCTTTCGGGCGGCCGTGGCGCGGGGCTTCGAGCTGGCAGAGTTCACCGAGGCGCGGCTTCGCAAAATGCCCGGCTGGGAGATCGTCACGCCGGCGCAGATGGGGATTGTCTGTTTCCGTTATGCAGGCGGCGACGACGCTGCTCATCTCAGGTTGGTGCAGAGTATCCTCAAGGACGGGTTCGCACTGATCACATCCACCGTTTTGCAAGGCCGGACGGTGCTTCGGACGTGCACCATTAATCCACGGACCACCCAATCCGATATAGAGGAGACACTGGACCGGTTAGACCGTTTGGCCCGCCAGCAGCGTTAGACCTTTGCCGTGAAGCGATGCAGGAAAAGGTGTTATCTTCTTAACGTTAGGGGCGCGCTAAGGTTAATACTATTGCCCGCCGATGAGAGGATATAGGGCCTAGTCTTAGCCTTGTAGGAACAGTTTGCGTAATCTTCGGAGACTCGCGTGAAGATCCTAATAGCAGACGACAGCATCGTTTCGCGCCATCTCCTGGAGGCGACACTCCGGAAGTGGGGCTACGAGGTAGCCGTGGCCTGCGATGGCGTCGAGGCCTTCGAAATTCTTGAGCAGGATCATGCCCCCGCGCTGGCGATTCTAGACTGGATGATGCCCGGCATGACGGGCCTGGAAGTATGCCGTCGGATCCGGCAGCGGGCTCGGGAACCTTACATCTACATCCTGCTGCTCACGTCCAAGAGCCAGAAGGAAGACCTGATTGAGGGGATGGAAGCGGGGGCCGATGACTACATCACCAAGCCGTTCGATCAGCATGAGCTACAGGTTCGATTGCGCGCCGGCACCCGGCTGGTGGATCTGCAAGCCGAGCTGCTTTCGGCGCGGGAGGCCTTGCGCGAGGAGGCCACGAAGGATTCGCTGACTCATCTCTGGAATCGGAATTCCATTCTGGAGCAAATGGCGCGAGAGTTGTCACGTTCGGCGCGCGAAAAAGGTCCGGTTGGAGTGATTATGGTGGATCTCGACCACTTCAAATCGGTCAATGACAATTACGGCCACCTGGTCGGCGACGCGGTGCTGGTTGAGGCTGCTCGACGGATGCAGAACGCTATGCGGCCATACGACGCCATCGGCCGTTATGGTGGCGAGGAGTTTCTTATCCTGCTGCCAGGCTGCGATCAGCAGACCAGCTTTAGCCAGGCGGAGCGGTTGCGCAAGCACCTCGCCCAACCCAGCATGTCGCTGAACGAAACTTCGATCTGCGTGACCGCCAGCTTCGGAGCCACTTCCGCTGTTCCCGGCCAGTCGTGGACTCAGGAAGGGCTGATCCGGAAGGCGGACGAAGCCTTGTATTTGGCCAAGAAGCTGGGCCGCAATCGGGTGGAGTTTCTATCGTTCGATTCCGAGCCGGTGATGTTGTTCAATAGCGGGAAG
>DATMMD010000214.1:0-4476 GCA_035569875.1 Bryobacteraceae bacterium | reverse complement strand
CTCAGGTTCTATTCGGTGGGCTCAACCGAGGCGCCGTCGGAACCGCGTTTCTCGGCCGGTCGCCAGACGGCTCCACAAAGGCGGTGTTTAGCGTGGTGATCGCGGATGGCAGCATCGTCCAGGCTCATACCCTGAAGGCTGTCGACGGGCTCGCGGCCGCGGGTACAGTAAGCCCCTTGCTCGGCCGCCGCTGGGACGACGAAGATGAAAACGAAAACGGTGCCTCGCCGCGGCTTGGCGTAGTGCTCAACTATACGCCCACGAGGATCTTATATGTAAGCGAGCCGTTTGAAAACACGATCGCGGCGATCGACCTCGTAGACGATGGCGTGATCTTCCGGGTAGCGGCGGTGCGTCGCTTCCGCTCTGAGGCGCTCCACCATCCGGTCGATCTGGCCCCAGTCGCGAACGAAAAGAGTAATCCCAACTGGTCCAGCAATACCACGCTGGAAGAAGGGGCCGACTTCTACGTGGCGAACCGTGGCGACAACACGATAGTCCGAATGCGCCAGGACGGCACGGTGGTTGCGGTGCGCCGTGTGGAGCTCGACCGCGGCGGGTCACTGGGAAAGGGTCGCCTCAATGGCATTGCCGTTTCTCCAGATGAGAGCACTATCTGGGTCACAGTTACCGGTCATCTACCCGGCGAAAGGAACTTCGTCGGCGCCGTGCTCGAGCTGCCGGCATTTGGAAAATAGGCCACCACCCTGGAAACGCAGTGGTAAGAGCCTTGACCGTGGAAAGCATATCAGCCTGGCGGGGGGGACAATAATGTCTAATGTTAAGATACGTCCCTTATCGATATACCACGTCCCTGATCGATATACCTGGCGATGTTCTTTTCTGGCTACATCTCGAGCACCACGCGAAAACGCGCTTTGCCGCTCATCATGCGGTCGTAAGCCTCTGCAGCACGGTCCAGGGGGTATTTTTCGATCATTGGCAGCACTCCGCTGATCTCGCTGAACTTAAGAGTGTCTTCGGAATCGATGGACGTGCCGCTCGGCCAGCCGTGAATTGACTGCCGCTGCATCACCAATCCGAGCACGTTTGCCCGAATCGGCTCGCCAGGAACACCAACAATCACAAACTCACCTTTATATCCGAGACCGCCGACTGCCGACGACATCGCGTTGGCATCGGTCACCGTAGCAAGGATCACTCTTGCTCCGCCCAGCTTTTGCAACGATGCAGCCACATCAGCGCTGGTACTGTCGATGTAATGTCGGGCGCCGAGATCGTGTGCAAACTTTTCTTTGTCAGCTCCGCGCGCAATTGCCACTGTGTTGAACCCCATCTTCGCCGCAAACTGCACTCCAAGGTGGCCCAAGCCACCCATGCCCAAGATGGCAACGGTGTCCGGAGGCTTGGCGCCGGTATTGCGCAGCGCATTAAAAGTTGTGATTCCGGCGCAGAGCAATGGAGCCGCATCGACACTCTTCAGTGAATCGGGAACGGCAGCTAGCGCCTCTGCGGGTGCCACTACATAATCGGCGTAGCCGCCGTCGTAAGTAATTCCGGGAATCAATAAATTCTGACACGCGACCAGGTCGCCGCGGCGGCAGGGTTCACACCTACCGCAATGTCCGCCGTACCAACCGATACCAACACGTTGACCAGCCTTCCACTGCGGCACATCCTCCCCGACAGAATCCACTCTTCCCACAATCTCGTGCCCGGGCACACGGGGATAGCTTATAGAGGGGAACAGACCAGCAACCGTTACGGAGTCGCTGTGACAGACCCCGCACGCTTCGACTCGCACCCTCAGTTCGCCTGCTCTTGGTTCTGGAACCTCGCGTGTCACAAGCTTCAAGGGCGCACCAGCTTTCTCCACCTGGACATATCTAGCTTTCATTGCATCAGCTCCTTCCGTGACACTACTTCGCATCTCAGTAAATATTCCATCGAAATCTTAATCCTTCTACACTATGCCAAAGACTATCTGCATTATTGGCGCCTTTGACACCAAAGGCGAAGATCACGCCTTTCTGCGTGAAGAGATTCTCAAACGCGGCCATCAGACGTTGACCGTCAATATCGGAGTGCTCGGGAGCACCGATCGTTTTCCGGTAGACTACGACTCGGAAGAGGTCGCGAAAACTGGCGGCGTGGATATCGCCGATTTGCGGTCGCGAAAGGACAAGGGGGCCGCTATGAAGGCCTTCGATGAGGGTGCGCCAAAGCTCGTTCGGCTGTTGTTCGAAGCGGGTAAATTTGACGGTATCGTTGGCATGGGAGGTTCCGGAGGTTCAGCGATCATCGCATCGGCCATGCGCTCTTTGCCGATCGGAATACCCAAGGTCCTGGTGTCAACGGTCGCCTCGGGGGATGTGTCATTTTACGTCCGCGGCAAAGACATCGCCATGATTCCATCGATCGTCGACGTAGCAGGAGTAAACCGCGTCTCCCGCCTCGTTTATGCGCACGCCGCCGGCGCGATTTGCGGAATGGTAGAAACCAAGGTTCCCGTTGCGACGAGCGATCGCCCTATCATTACCGCATCGATGTTTGGCAACACAACCGACTGTGTGAACATTTGTTCGAAGACTTTGAATGAAAACGGATTTGAAGTGTTGGTCTTTCACGCGACGGGCGCTGGAGGGCGCGCCATGGAGACGCTGGTGGCCGACGGCCTCGTCGAAGCAGTGCTCGACATCACTACCACCGAATGGGCCGATGAGCTTTGTGGCGGCGTTTTTAGCGCGGGCCCGGAGCGTTTGGACGCGCCAGGCCGGCGCGGTCTGCCCCATCTTATCGCACCGGGATGCGTCGACATGGCTAATTTCGGCGCGCCTGCCACGGTTCCGGCAAAATACCGTGAAACCAAGCGGTTGTTCTACGAGTGGAATCCATCGGTTACTTTAATGCGCACCAATGTTGAAGAAAATCAGCGGATGGGAGGAATCTTCGCCCAGAAAGCGAATGCCGCGAAAGGCCCCGTTGCATTCCTGATCCCACTCCGAGGTGTCTCCATGTTGGACGGAGATGGCCAGCCGTTTTGCGATCGCGTCGCTGATCAGGCGATGTTCGATTCGATTAAAAAGAATCTGAGGCCGGGTATCTCCGTGGTTGAGTTGGACCACAATATTAACGATCCCGAATTCGCAGCCCAAGCTGTGGAAATGATGTTACAATTAATTCGAGAGGCGAAAGTAGTTAATGACTCGAACCAGACAGCAAATTCTCCAGCGCCTGCGTAATCTAATTACGGAGCGTAAAGCTATTATCGGAGGCGGCGCGGGCACCGGCATCTCCGCGAAGTTTGAAGAAGCGGGCGGCGTCGATTTGATCGTGATTTACAATAGCGGGCGATATCGAATGGCGGGTCGCGGCTCACTCGCAGGTCTGATGCCGTATGGGGATGCTAATGCAATCGTGATGGAGATGGCGAATGAGGTATTGACCATTGTGAAGGATACGCCGGTCCTGGCCGGAGTCTGTGGGACCGATCCGTTTCGTCAAATCCCGATTTTTCTGAAACAGGTGAAAGAAATCGGATTTGCCGGCGTTCAGAATTTCCCGACCGTCGGTCTATACGACGGCTTATTCCGGAAAAATTTGGAAGAGACGGGGATGGGCTACAGCCTCGAGGTGGAGATGATTCGAGTTGCTCATGAGATGGATCTACTAACAACTCCCTACTGTTTCAATCCAGCAGAAGCAAGGGCGATGGCTGAAGCAGGGGCAGATGTTATAGTCGCCCATCTCGGTCTGACTACGAAAGGAACAATCGGCGCATCCACCGCTGTGACGCTAGAAGATGCGCCGCAGCAAGTGCAGGAAATCGCAGACGCGGCAAAATCAGCCCGTGAGGACGTCATTCTCTTGTGTCACGGCGGCCCGATTTCAGAACCGCGGGATGCCGAATACGTTCTTCACCGCACAAAAGGCGTGCACGGCTTCTATGGCGCCTCTAGCATGGAACGCTTACCGGTGGAAAAGGCTATCACCGAAACGATGAAGAGCTACAAAGCAATTGAGCTAAGAGATTAAAACGTCCCGGCTCTCCAACTGCCTCAATGGGATCTGCCAAAAATGCCATCGCTGCACCGGATCTCCAGCGTCGTGATGTTTGAAGGCACGCGATGCAGTTGCGCTGCAGCCCTTGTCACTCCGCCGCAGTCGTCGGCGCGATCCGGCGTGGCACATTTTCGACGCGTTTTCGCAACGTGTGGCGCGGTAGGGACGCGCTCCCGCGCGATCCGCGGCAGCACGTCCGATGATCATCGTGTCGGGTGCAGCGCCTCCGATGGTCGATGCGCTCCGGCGCGTCCGGCGCTGAATGTCTCGACGCGTCTTTTGCCGTTTCTGCCATGCGCGCCCACGAGTGCCTATTGTATTCGGCCCTTTCCATTATTGCGTCTTCTGTGAACGTGCTGCGCCGGACGCGCCGGAAACCATCGACGATCAGAGGCGCGGCACCGGATGTCGTTATCGGACAATCTACGGCGGCTCGCGCGGGAGCGCATCCCT
>DATMMD010000213.1:0-9562 GCA_035569875.1 Bryobacteraceae bacterium | reverse complement strand
CTTTGCTATTGGTCCTGATAACCGCGATAATTGAATCGTTGATAGCCAGCCGATATTTGTCGGTGGAGAAGGAGGCTGCATGAACGCCCTCGATCAACTGAATGCCTATTTGGAACGGCTGGAAAAACGGCTCCGGCTGTCTGCATTCTCAAGAGGCACGTCGATCGTTGCCATTGCAGCGCTGGTGATGACGGTCCTGCTGGTCTGGATCATCAACCGCTATGCCTTCTCGCCGGCCAGCCTGCTGTGGGCGCGCATTCTGCTCTTCCTTTCGGTCGCTACCGCCATCGCATTCGGCCTGGTGATCCCGCTGCTGGGTCTGAACCGGCGCAACGCCGCAAAGCGTGCCGAGGAACGATTTCCCGATTTTCAAGAACGCCTGTTAACGCTGGCCGAGAAGCCCAATTCTAACGATCCCTTCGTGCAGCTTCTAGCCGGCGATGCCATGAAGATGGCGCAGTCCAATGAGCCCGCTCGCCTGGCTCCGACCGGACCAATTCTAGGATTTCTAACCTCGGCGGGGCTCGCCGCCGCAGTGCTGCTGTGGCTCATCCTGGCTGGTCCTGGCTATCTCGGTTACGGAACTTCGTTACTGTGGGCGGGCGCGCCCAAAGCGGGCCTTCACGCCTTCTACGACATCGTTGTTTCACCTGGCGATCGCACCGTGCGGCGCCGCTCCGATCAATTGGTTACCGCGCAGCTCATCGGGTTCGATTCTCCAAGAGTCCGGCTGTTTGCCCAATACAAGGGCGCATCCAAGTGGGAGCCGGTCGAGATGCAGCACTCACCCGGCGCGTCCACCTACGAATTTCTATTCAGCGGCTTGGCGAACCCGGTTGAATACTATGTCGAAGCCGGCGCGGTCCAATCCAAGCACTTCAACCTGAAAGTGATTGATCTTCCGGCTATCAAGAAGATCCGCGTCACCTATCACTACCCTGCCTGGAGCGGCATGAAGGACTCGGTGGAAGATCCCGGTGGCGATCTGCGCGCGGTCGAAGGCACCGAGGCTGAAGTGGCCATCCAGACAGACATGCCATTGAACAAGGGCCTGCTCATGTTGAGCGACGACAAGCAGCTTCCGCTCAAATCCGGGGAAGGGAACTGGCTCACTGCTCGTGTGCCCATCGACAAAGACGGCATGTATCACGTGGCGGCCATTTCCGAGGGCGAGAACGTCCGCATGAGCGAAGACTTTTTCATCGAGGCTCGCAAGGACTCGCCGCCCAGCGTGAAGATCAATCGGCCCGGCCGCGACATGAAGGTTAACCCGGTGGAAGAAGTGATGGTGAATGTCAGCGCCGAGGACGATTTCGGACTGAACGACGTCACGCTGCATTACTCAGTGAATGGCGGAGCCGAGAAGACTGTCTCGATGTTGGGGCAAAAAGGCGTTAAGACTTCGGACGGCAATCACCTCATCGCGCTGGAAGATTACAAGATGACACCGGGCGACTTGGTGAGTCTCTATGCCACCGCGCGCGATGCCCGAAATACCGCCAAGACCGACATCTATTTCATCCAGGCCGAGCCCTTCGAGCGCAATTACTCACAGTCCCAGCAGGCCGGCGGCGGTGGGGGCGGCATGGGTGGCGACGATCCGCAGTCAGAGATTTCCCAGCGTCAGAAGGACATCATCGCGGCCACCTGGAATCAGCTCAAGGGCACGCCCAAGGGCTCCGCGACCGCCGCGGATGACGCAAAATTCCTCGCGGATGTCGAAGATAAACTAGCTGCGCAAGCGAAATCGCTGGTGGATCGCGTGAAAGCGCGGCAGTTGGGCGAGAGCAATCAGGAGTTCCAGGCCTACGCCAAGAATATGGAAGAAGCTTCCAAGGCGATGACCGAGTCGGCGCAAAAACTCCGGGCGCAGAAGTTCCAGGAGGCTTTGACACCCGAACAGCAGGGATTGCAGCACGCTCTTCGTGCCGAAGACACGTTCCGCGATATTCAGGTAGCCTTTGGAAGCCAGGGTGGCGGAGGAGGCGGAGGCGGCAGCATGGGCCGCGACCTGGAGAACCTGGCCGACCTGGAACTGGATCGCGAAAAGAATCAATACGAAACCGGCCAGCAGCAATCGTCCGCCGACTCTCGCGCCAAGGAGATCGACAACGCGCTCCAGAAACTCGCAGAGTTAGCGCGCAGGCAACAAGAATTGGCAGCGAAGAAAGATCAGCAGCAGCCCTTCCGGCAGCGTTGGGAGCAGGAGATGCTGCGCCGCGAAGCCGAACAATTAAAGCGGCAGATGGAGCAACTGCAACGGGGTGATTCCAATCAGGCCAGCCAGCAGGGCCAACAAGGACAGCAAGGTCAACAGGGACAACAAGGGCAGGGGCAGCAGGGTCAGCAAGCCAACGGGCAGCCTAGCCAGGGCGCCAATGGCGGCCGCACCGGATCGATTGCCGATCCGCGCCTGCAGCAGGCCATCGAGCGTCTGCAGAAAGCCGCCGATGACATGCGCGCATCAGAAAATCAGCAGAACGGTAACCAGGACACCGCAGGGCAGCGCCGCGCCGCTGATAGGCTCCAAGAGGCTCGCGACATCCTGAACGGCATGCAGCATCAGAAGGCCTCCAATCAGGTGGATGATATGGCACGCCGCGCCAGCCAGTTAGCCGGGCAACAGTCCGACTTCCAAAACCGCCTGCGTCAACAAGCGGGCGCCACCGGAGATACTCCGCGCTTCAACGGGCAGCAGTCCGGCCAATCGCAACAGCAAGCCGATAAGATGGCTGGCGAGAAAGAGCAGATGGCCGAACAGCTCAAGCAGTTGGAGAAAGATATGAGCGATGCGGCTCGCAGCATGGCTGGGGCGCAGAATCCGGTTTCGAACAAGCTGCGCGATGCGCTTTCCCAAGCCGAGCAGAACGAAATCGAATTGAACATGCGGCGTAACGCCGAGTACATCCGGCGCGGTTACGGGATGTCGGCCTGGGTGCGCGAAAACTCGGTCACCAAGGGACTCAACGATCTTCGCGACCAGTTGCAGCAGGCGCAAGCCGCCATGCAGGATCCGAGCCAAAACGGGAAGGGTCAAGGCCCCGGCGGAGACAAGAACGAAATCGAGAAAGCTCTGGCGCAAGTGGAAGCGATGCGCAATCGGATGCAGCAGCTGGCGCAGGCCCAACAGAATCGTGCCGGTGGCCAAGGTCAAAACGGCAGACAGCAAAACGGCGGCCAGCTGCAGCGCGGCCAGGATGGTCAGCAACCCAGCCAGCAGGGGCAGTCAGGCCAAGCCGGGCAATCCGGCCAGCAAGGTCAGCAGGGCCAACCAGGACAGGCCGGGCAGCAAGGTGGGCAACCGGGCCAACAGTCCGGACAAGGCCAGCAGGGCGGCCAGTCGCAAGGCCAGGGACAAGCCGGCGGCCAGCCAGGCGGCCAATACGGACCGGGCGGTCTCGGAACGCCTAACCCCGGCGGCGCCTACGGGCCCTATGGCGGCGGTGGACCGGTCACTCCGCACAACGGCTACATGGGCGATGGTCCGGTTCCGCTGGACCAAGGCTATCGCGAATCGCTGCGCGATCTGGGCCAGATGCGCGATTTCCTGAAGGAACACCCCGAGTTTTCCGGAGATGTCCAACAACTCATGCAGGCGCTGAATCCGGCCTATCAGAACGAGGGTGAATTGACGCAACGGCTCAATCGCGAGGTAATACCGTCCATAGAGCGCCTGGAACTGGAGCTGCGACGCAAGCTGGACGATAAGAACGGCGATCAGGTTCGCAGCGCCGGTTCGGAGACCATTCCTCCGGGTTATTCCGGCGCCGTGGCGGATTACTACCGCAAATTGAGCAAGAGCAAATAGCAAGTGGAGCAGGTCTCCGGCCTGCTGAGTTCTTTCCCGATCTCGTGGCCCGGAAGCTCCGGCTCAGTATGCAAATTAGCCGACGCGATTTGATGCTCGGAGCCACTTTCCGCGCTCTCGGCCAGGAGCCTACATTCTCCACGGAAGTGAAGGTCGTGACCTTGCTCGCGACGGTGCATGACCGGGGCGGCGCTATCGTCACAAACCTGAATCAGGGAGATTTTCTGGTCGAAGAGGCCGGAGTTCCGCAGACCATCAGATATTTTTCCCGTGAGTCGGACCTCCCGCTGACGATCGGCCTTTTGGTGGATACCAGCCGAAGCCAAATCGGCGTTATCGAGCGTGAGCGCCTCGCCAGCTATACGTTTCTCGACCAGGTGCTGCGCGAAGACAAAGACCGGGCATTCGTAGCGCATTTCGACATCCGGGTGGAAGTCTTGCAGGATCTGACCTCCTCGCGCACGCGGCTAGCCTCGGCTCTCGATAAGCTGAGAATCCCGCCACGGCCCGCGACGCTGCTCTACCAGGCGGTTCGCGACTGTTCTGAGAGTCTGATGAGAAAGCAGCTGGGGCGAAAAGCTTTTGTCATTCTCTCAGACGGCGTTGATGTCCGCAGTAAGACAACGATTAGTACGGCGATCGAATACGCTCAGCGGGCAGACACGATTATCTACTCAATTCTCTTTAGTAAATGGCCATTAGTTGCATACTACCCGACTGCTGCAGCGGTCCACGCAATTTACAGCGCGCGAGGCAAGCACGCCATGCAACGGCTGGCGCGGGAAACGGGCGGGGCGTATTTCGAGGTTTCTAAGGACCATCCCATCGAGAAGATCTACGCGTCGATTGAAGAGCAATTACGCAATCAGTACAGCATCGGATACACACCCGGCCGCACCGATGCAAGTCGAAGATACCGCCCGATCCGGTTGACCACCAGGCCGCCCGGCCTACTCGTTCAAACGCGGGCCGGATACTACAGCGAATGAGATCATCCGCCGCCGTCTAGGTCTTTTTCGGGCGCTTATCTCGACAGCTCCGCCCGGGTCTGCAGAAATTGCAGCACGTTGGCGCGCGTCACGATGCCTTCGAGATGGTGGTTAGAGACCACCGGCAGTTGATTGACATCATCGCGCCCCATGGTCTCCAGCGCTTCCATCAGCGGAGTATTCGGCTCCACGGTATGCAGTTGATCGAGAGGCCGCATGATGTCGTAAAGCGTCGTGTACGGCCAGCGCGCCCGTTCCAGCGCTTTGATCTCATGCGGCGTGATCAGACCGGCCACCTCGCCTTGCTGTTCTATCACGAAGCAGCGGCGGCCGGAACGTAAGAGGTAATCTTCGACGAAACGCTCGACGTTGAGATTCCCATCCACAGGTTCGCAGTTTCGCTCCATCACGTCGCTGACATGGGCGCCTTTCAAACCGGAACTTAGACTCACGCTGGCGTAGCTCGCGCCGGCGGCCTGCATCAGGAACCAGCCGATGAACGCGATCCACAATCCACCGAAGCCTTCGCCCGCGAAGAAGCGGAAAATACCGAGACAAATAAACAAGAGCGCTACAAGTTGCCCGGTTCGCGCGGCCAGCTTTGTGGAGAGCAGCGCATCTTTATTTTTCCACCAGATCAGCGCGCGCAAAATCCGGCCACCGTCCAAGGGAAAGCCCGGAATCATGTTGAATGCCGCCAGTATGAGGTTGATGTAGCCAAGCCATACCAGCATCGAGAGCACCGGTGTCTCAGGAGTAGTGCCCATCCGCCAACCCGCCACCCAGGAAATACCGAGGCAGATCAAACCAATCACAGCGCTGGAAATGGGTCCGACGATGCCGACCCAGAATTCGGTTTTGGGATCTTCCGGCTCCTTCTCGATCTGGGCTACGCCGCCCAAGGCAAATAGCGTTATTTCGCGTGTCTTGAGGCCATGCGAGCGGGCCACCAGCGCATGCGACATTTCATGGGCCACCAGAGCGGCGAAGAACAGCAAAGCTGTTAACAAGGAGGTGGCCCAGACCGTGGCTTCGCTCCAGTCGGCGTGGCTTTGATGGAATTGCGCGCTCAGAGACATGGTGATGAGCAGCGCGATCAGGAACCAACTGTAATGGAGGCCGACGTCGATCCCGAAAAACCGTCCGATCCGGATGCTTGATCTCATCGAACAACCCTCCAACCGATTGGATACCGGCGGCCCGGATAAGTTGCAGCGGGCTTATTTCGTTACTAACAATCCGGAGCGCTCCAGCAAGGCGTTCGGATCGGGATCGCGGCCCATGAAGGTGCGATAAAGCTCGGCTGGATCCTGGCTGTCGCCGCGCGAGAGAATGTTCTGCCTGAAGCGGGATCCAATGTCGCGGCTGAAAATGCCGCGGGTCTGGAACATGGTGAAGGCGTCGGCGTCCAGCACCTCCGCCCACTTGTAGGAATAATAACCGGCGCCGTAGCCCACCGGACTGGCAAACAGGTGGGTGAAACTGGCGATCATCCCGTAATGCTCGGGCAGCTTGGCGGGGGTAAAGTCGGCGAGAATCCGGCGCGAATAGGCCAGAACATCGCCGCCCGGCTGCGGAGAGAACTCGCGATGCAGCGCCAGGTCGACAAAGCCGAAGCCCAGCTGGCGCATTTGGGTGTTGGCGGCGCGGAAATTGCGGGCCCGGCGCATTTTCTCGAAAAGGTCATCCGGGATCCGCTGGCCGGTTTTGTAATGCTTCGCAAACAAGTCCAGAGCCTCGCGCTCCCAGCACCAGTTCTCCATGATCTGCGACGGAAGCTCGACAAAATCCCAAGCTACGTTCGCCCCCGCCAAGCTGCGCACTTCCACTTGACTCAGGCAGTGGTGCAGAAGATGGCCAAACTCGTGGAAAATCGTCTGGACTTCGCGGTGGGTCAGTAGCGACGGTAGGCCGTTGACCGGCGGCGTGAGGTTTCCACAGATTAGACCGACGTGCGGCTCCAGCCGGTTGCCAAAGGCGATCCCGGTAATAAACGCATCCATCCAGGCGCCGCCGCGCTTGTTCTCGCGCGGAAACCAGTCGGCATAGAAGGCTCCTATCAGCGAATCGCCCGAGGGGCGGCTGTCATCGTGGATCTCGTAATACTTAACCTGCGGATCCCACACTGATACGCCGGGCTTTTCGACCACGCGGATGCCGTACAGCCGCTGGACGATTTCAAACATTCCGTACACTACGCTTTCGAGCGGGAAGTAAGGGCGCAATGCTTCTTCGTCGAAATCATAGAGCGCGGCGCGTTGCTTTTCGGCATAGTAGCCAATATCCCAAGGGGCCAGTTCGCCCTTTCCAGCGAAGGCGCACAACTCCTGATTCTCTTTTTGGAAATAGCTTTCTGTTTTCTGCTTCAGATCGATGAGGAATTGCTGGGCCCGCGCGCCAGTGTGGGCCATGCGGTCTTCCAGCACCAAATCCGCGAAGTCGCGGTAGCCGAGCAGATTGGCCTTTTCACGGCGAAGTTCCAATATGCGCCCGATGATTGGCCGGTTATCACGTTGGCCTTCGACAGCTCGGTTTACAAAGGCTTCATAAACTTGACGGCGGGTTGCGGAGTCGTCGAGATAAGTCATCAACGCGATATAGCTGGGCGCCTGCAGCGTGAATCGCCAGGACGGCTCTGGGAGACCCTTGGATGCCGCGCTGGCGCGGCCCATCGCCACTGCGCTTTCCGGTAGTCCCGCCAGCTTTCTCTCGTCCGTGATTACCAAGTCGAACTCATTGGTCGAGTCCAGCACGTTCTCAGAGAAGCGCATGGTCAACTTGGATAGCTCGACGTCAATCTCGGATATGCGCTGCTTCCCGGCCGGATCCAGCTCGGCGCCGTGACGGCGGAAGTTGTCGACCGTTTTTTCGAGGAAACGCCTGCGTGTAGCCGAAAGGTTCCGGGCCTCTTCTGATTTCGAGTAGCTTTGCACCGCGCGCCAGAGCGCGTCGTTTAGGAGCAGCGAGGAATAGAACTCACTGACCGGCGGCTGGACTGCGTTATAGGCGGCGCGCAGTTCCGGCGTCGTGGACACCGCTTCCAGGTGGCGAGTGATTCCCACCGCGTAATCCAAGCGCTCCCCGAGCTTGTCGAGAGGCTCCATGGTGTTGGCGAAAGTGCGGGGCCCGGTTTCGGACGTGATCTGATCCAGCCGCTCGCGGGCATCGCGTAACAGTTCCGTGACGGCCGGTTCCACATGTTCGGAGCGGATTTGGTCAAAAGGAATCTGGAATTTGATCTCTAAAAGGGGATTTGGACCGGCGAAGGGCTGCATTCTGACTCTTCTTTCAATTTTATGACATCCGGCCGCAGGGAGGAACAAAGGGCGTGTTTCCCACGTATGCTAGTTATTGAAGGCAATCGGGTTATCAAGTGCAGTCGGAATACGCTATTGAAACAACCGGTCTGGCTAAGGTCTATCGCTCGCGCTGGACGCGCCGTGAAGTGCGGGCCGTGGATGGGATTTCGCTTCGAGTACCGCGCGGAACTATCTTTGGACTCTTGGGCCCGAACGGGGCCGGAAAGACCACCTTCGTCAAACTGCTGCTTTCGGCGGTTCACCCGACCGAGGGCAATGCGTTACTTTTTGGCCGCAACGCAAACGACCCAGAGGCGCGCCGGCCCATCGGATACCTGCCCGAAAATCATCGCTTCCCCACCTATTTTACGGGCGCCGGCATGCTGGATTTTTATGCCGCACTCTCGGGCTTAGACAGCCCGTCGAGAAAAAAGCTGATTCCCGAGATGCTCGAACTGGTTGGGTTGAAGGATTGGGGCAACGTCCGGCTGGGCAAGTATTCCAAGGGCATGTTGCAGCGCGTCGGCCTGGCGCAGGCGCTCATCCATTCGCCTTCGATGTTGATCCTCGACGAGCCGACTGACGGCGTGGATCCGGTCGGGCGCCGCCACATGCGCGAGATCCTTTCCCGCTTCGAGGAAAAAGGCGTGACCATCTTCATCAACTCGCACCTGCTGGTGGAGGTAGAGCTGTTCTGCCGCGAAGTGGCGATTCTCGACAAAGGTAAGGTGGCGCTCAGCGGCAATCTGCACGACCTCAGGGCTGGAAAAGGCTATCGATTGACGATTGCGAGTCAGACGCCGGAAACTCTTCTGGATGAACTGCGCGCCAAGGCGACGGCCGCGGCGGCCCGGGACGGAATGGTGGACCTTCAATTCGCGACCCGCGAGCAAGTAAACGAAGCGGTGGACCTGCTACGATCGCAACGCTGCGATATTGAAGCACTGGTTCAGACCACCAGCACGCTCGAAGAAGTTTTTGTAAGAACGGTGGAAAAATGACCGATGCACTGATGGCGACCGGGGCGTTGATTCGGGATACCTTTCGGGAAGCGCTGGCCCGCAAGATTTTTTGGGGCCTGTTCGGCCTCTCCCTGGTGATGATCCTGTTCTTCCTCTTTATTCTGAAGATCGACATCGTCGAAGGCGGCGTAGCTACGGTTTCGCTGTTCGGGGGAACTAGTAACCGGACGCAGGATGTCGACCGTATAGTCCGAGGCGTCTACGGTGGAATCGCAACATTCCTCTATACCTGGGGAATGTTCTTGTCGGTATTTGCATCGTCGGGCCTCATTGCGAGCGTGCTGGAGCCCGGCCGGATTGAGCTGCTGGTCTCGAAACCGGTCTCGCGCACCCATATCTTGCTCGGCCGCTATGCCGGCAACGTTCTGGTAGTTTCCTGCAATGTGATTTTCCTGGTGCTGGGGATCTGGACGATTCTGGGCCTGAAGACCGGCATCTGGTCCG
>DATMMD010000212.1:0-9870 GCA_035569875.1 Bryobacteraceae bacterium | reverse complement strand
AGAGTGGCCAGCACCACCGGACCGGCCGCATAACCGCCCAGGCTAAAAACCGCACTCGGTTGATGCTTATTCAGCATTTGGATTACCTTGAGCACGCTCAACGGAAGCTGTGCAAGCGTCCGAATCGTCCGCAATGCACCGACGCGCTTCAGCCCGCCGATCTCTATAAACTCCAGCGAAAAACCGACGGCCGGAACCATCTTCGCTTCGAAACCAGTACGGGTGCCGATGAACACACACTGGTGTCCGCGCGCCTTCAGCTCGCGCGCCACGGCGAGCAGAGGAACAACGTGTCCCCCTGTTCCCCCCCCGGCCATTACGATGGTTGCCATTTGCGTTCATAGTTTGCAAGAACCAGCCTGCATCCCCGCGTTCATCCCGAGCGCTCGCTGACGCTCAATAACATTCCCAGGCACATCAGCGTACTCATCAACGAACTGCCGCCGGCACTTATCATCGGAAGGGGAATTCCCTTGGTTGGCCCCATTCCGAGCACCACACTAATATTGATCAACGCTTGAATCACAATCGAACACGTCACTCCTAGCGCGAGATACCGGCCGAAGTCGTCGGGCGCTACCCAATAGAGCTGCAAGCCGCGCCACAGAATCACCAGGAATCCGCCCAGCACCGCCGCGCAGCCGAACAGGCCCAACTCCTCGCCCACCACGGCATAAATGAAGTCCGTATGAGCCTCGGGCAGATAGAGAATCTTCTGTTTACCTTGCATGAGCCCCAATCCGATGAATCCACCGCTGCCAACGGCGATCTTGGATTGACGCACCTGATAGCCGGCGTCGCGCGTTGTGACGGATTCGCTGACATATTTCTTGATCCGTTCCTGCCGATCGATCATCGAAATCAGCTTGTATTGCGGATCGAAGAATCCGATGATGCGCGCCATTCGATACGGTTTCGAAGCCACGAAAACGACCGAGAATGCCAGACCCGTGAGAAGCGCTATAGCCACGAACTTGCGCTCCAATCCCGCCACATAGAAGACTATGGCCGCGGGGATGATCAACACCAGCGCCGTCCCAAGATCGCCGAAGCCGACCGCGGCCGCGATCACCGCTAAGGCCAAGGATGCCGCAATCATGGTGCGTTTGGAATTGATGGCATCTTGTTTCTCGGTAACGAAATAAGCAAAGAAGATCACCAACGCCGGTTTGGCAAACTCGGATGGCTGCAGCGTGCCGATGCCTTCCAGGCGAAACCAGCGATGCGTCTTCGGATCGAAAAAGAAGACCAGAATCTGCAGGAACAGCACTACGCCTAGCGAGCCAAACGCCCAGCCCGGGCTTTGCAGCGCGCGATAGTCGCGGCGTTTGAAATACATCAATGCGCCAAACGAGAGTGCGGCCCAGACCAACTGATGAGCGGCGAAGTAAAAACTTGATTTGATTCTCGGGTTCATTTGCGCCACCACTGATGAGGCGCTATAGATCATCACCAGGCCAAAGCCGACCATGACGACGATGGTCCCGAACAGAACCCAATCAGTTCGCAATCGTTGCGCCATCAGCGGCTCCCTTCCTCTAAGGCGTTCACCAGCTCCTTGAAAACGCGGCCGCGCTGCTCGAAGCTTTCGAACTGATCGAAGCTCGCGCAGGCTGGCGCGAGCAATACCGTGTCACCAGGCTTGGCGGAGCGATGCGCTTCCCGGATAGCCTCTGCCAGCGTGCCGGATTGCACTAATGGGACAGAGTCATTGCCCAAGTGGCCGGCGATTTTGCCAGCCGCGGCCCCGATCAACAACGCCGCTCGGCCCTTGGCACGCAACGGTTCACGCAACACCGAGTAGTCGCTATTTTTGTCTTTGCCCCCTAGAATGATCCACAGGCCGCCGGAAAAGGCGTCGATGGCTTTCAACGTTGCGTCGACACTGGTTGCTTTTGAATCGTTATAGTAGGCTACGCCGCCGACCTCCCGCACCAGTTCCAGACGATGTTCCACTGGAGCGAAAGTGACCGCCGCGCGCGCTATCTGCGACGGTTGTGCACCCGCCCGCTCGGCGATGAGAGCCGCGGCCATTACATTCTCGTAGTTGTGGCGGCCCCGCAAGCGCAGTTCGCGAACGTCGAGCAGCGCTTCGCCTTGGAGCTTGATCACATTTCCCTCCAGCCAAGCGCCGGAGACCGCGCGCGAACCGCTGAACCAGGTAGTCTTCCCGGATGTGTGGCTCGCGAATTCTACCGTGACGGGATCATCCGCGTTGAGAATCGCCGCGTCGCCATGCTCCTGCGTTTCAAACAGGCGCGCTTTGGCGTGGACGTAGTTTTCGAAGGTGTGATGACGATCGAGATGATTTTGGGTGATGTTGAGGCAGGCGGCTATCTGAGCGCGAAACGTCTGGATGGTCTCTAACTGGAAGCTCGAAAGCTCCAGCACATTCCATTGACCGGCCAGCGAAGTCTCGACCATGGCCGCGGGCGGTGTACCGATGTTTCCGCCGACCTGGCAGGGAATTCCGGATTCTTTCAATATATGTCCGACTAGCGCCGTAGTCGTCGTCTTTCCGTTGGTGCCGGTGACTCCGATGTTCCGGCCGTTCAGATATGCGGCCGCCAGTTCCAACTCTCCGATCACCTCAACGCCGCCTGCCCGAGCTTTTTCCAGCACATCGAGATCCGCCGGTACACCCGGGGAAATCACCACTAAATCCGCATCACGAAACGCTGCTTCCTTTTGTGGCTCAACTGTCACGCCCAGCACCTCGCCCATCGGTTTTTCATCCACGGCCCGAACCAGCGCGCCTTTCTGTTGCAACAATCGCACCGCTGCGAGACCCGACCGCGCCATCCCCACCACGACAACTCTGCGACCTTTGAGTTCCATCCCACCGCCTACCACCCACCTCCCACAACCTGCTCTAACGCAGCTTCAGCGTCGTTAAAGCGAAAAGTGCCATCACCAACCCCGCGATCCAAAACCTCGTTATGATCCTCGATTCCGGCCAGCCGAGGGCCTCAAAATGGTGATGAATCGGAGCCATTTTGAAGATCCGCTTCTTACGCAGCTTGTAGCTGCCCACCTGCAGGATCACCGAGAGCGCTTCGATGACGTATACGCCGCCGATGAATACCAGCAAAACCTCCTGCTTGATCAAAACCGCAACCACGCCCAATGCTCCGCCCAGTGCCAGCGATCCGACGTCACCCATGAAAATCTCGGCCGGGTGCGCGTTGTACCAGAGAAAGCCGAGCGATGCCCCCACCATTGCCGCGCAGAAAATTGTCAGCTCGGAAGCGCCCGGCAGGCGGGCCAGATCCAGATACTCGGCGAACTGGGCATGGCCGGTCACGTAGGTCAAAGCCGTCATCGCTCCGGAGGCGATGATCATCAGTCCGATCGCTAGGCCATCTAAGCCATCGGTTAAATTGACGGCGTCGGACGCGCCGACAATCACCAGCACCATGAAGGTGTAGAAGCCCGCGAAAGCGAGCGGATAAGTGTACCAATTGTGCGCCAGCGGCTCGATCAGCAAATCGGGCTTGAACGTTTTCAAGAAGGGCACATTGATGCTGGTGGAATATGCCTTATTGGCGTGCAATACAAGCAAAATGAATCCCACGATCATGGCCGCCAACACCTGCAGAAAAAACTTTTCCTTCACAGTGAGGCCCAGATTCTGTTTTCGCCTTATCTTGGCGTAGTCGTCCCAGAAGCCGATTATCCCGAAGCTGATCAATCCGAACAACGCGATCCAAACATAAGGATTCCGAAGATTTGCCCATAACAGCGTCGGCACGACAATCGAGATGATGATCAGTATCCCGCCCATAGTCGGCGTCCCGGCCTTCTTCATGTGCGATTTCGGTCCTTCCTCGCGGATGTATTGGCCGATCTGGAACTCTCGCAATCTGGCGATCAGCCACGGTCCCAACGCGACGCACAGGAACAACGCCGTCAGGCTCGAAAATGCAGTGCGGAAAGTTGCGTAACCAAACACGCGGAACGGCGTGAATACATGAAACAACTTCTCATAGAACAGCCAATAGAGCATTCAGTTTGGTCGCGCGAGAAATCTCTCCAGGGCCCGTTCAACGTGCGTGCCTCGCGAGCCCTTAAACAAAATGACATCGCCCGGGCGCGCGATCTGCCGTAGGTAGTCTCCTGCAGCGGTTGTGTCGGGGGAAAAAAACGCGGCGTCGACTGCCTGGCCTGCTTCCCTGGCTGCGTCAACTAGGTGGCGGGCCTCGCCGCGTATCCCTACGAGCACATCAATCCCGCAGTTCGCGACGTAGATACCTACGTCGCGGTGCAGGGACTCGGCCCAGTGGCCGAGCTCGAGCATCTCCCCCAGCACGGCAATGCGCCGCTTGGCTGGTGTTTCCCGGAGCACGTCGATCATCGCGCGCGCCGCATCGGGATTGGAGTTGTAGCAATCGTTCAAAATCAAAATATCATTGTGTACAAATCGTTGGCCGCGCATCGCGCCGGCCGAAAGTTTGCTCACCACGCCAGTGAGCTGGTCGGGCTGGATGCCATATAATCCAGCCACGGCGATCCCGGCCAGCAGATTCAGGATGCTGTGGCGGCCCATGAGCCGGCTCTCGAACTGAACGCCATTCACCTGGAAACGGACGCCGTCGGCGGTATATTGCGCCTGTTCCGCACGAACATCCGCGCCTTCGCTTAGTCCGTACGTGATCGTGCGGCCCCGGTGTACTTCGCGAAACCGGCTCACCAGCGGATCGTCGGCGTTCAAAACCGCAACACCGTCGATAGGCAGCGCCTCGATCAGCTCGCGCTTGGCGGCCGCGACCCCTTCGATCGAATCGAATGCTTCCATGTGCGCATGACCAACGTTGGTCACTACGCCGATGCGCGGCCGGGCGATCGCGGACAAGTCGCGAATCTCGCCCGCGTGATTCATTCCGATCTCCAGCACGGCCACGCGCGCCGCGGAAGGCAAACGCAAAATCGAAAGCGGTACACCCACATGATTATTGAAGTTGCCGATAGTCTTACCGGCCGGCATCGTTACGGACAACATCTCCGCGATTACATCCTTGGTGGACGTCTTGCCCGCGCTGCCTGTCACGGCAACCACTTCTCCGCCCCAGTGATTCCGCGCCCAGGCAGCAATCTGCTGGAGCGCTACCAGCGAGTTCGGCACAATCAGCAATGGCCGCATATCGTTCGTCCGCAGGTAGTCCTGCTCGTCAATGACGGCCGCCACCGCGCCTTTTCGAAGCGCATCGGTCACGTACGCATTGCCGTCGTGATTCGGTCCTCGCAGCGCAAAGAATAGGTCGCCCGGCTCCACAGTTCTAGAGTCGACACTCCACCCTGTGATCCGCGTATCGCTCGCCGCTCGAACTCCAATCACCGCGCCAATCTGCTCCACCGTAAACTCCACCATTCACCAGCCACTAACGTCTCCCGAAGCCAAGATCGCGCAAAGCCCCGCTGGCTACTTCGCGGTCGTCAAAGTGTATGACGCGATCTTTCAAAACTTGATACGGTTCGTGTCCTTTTCCAGCCAGGATAACGATGTCTCCGGGCTTAGCCGCTTCGAGGGCAGCTCGGATGGCCTTTTCCCGGTCGGGCTCAACCAAATGCGGCGTGTCAAAACGCCGTAAGCCGACCAATGCGTCATTCATGATGCCTAGCGGGTCTTCCGAGCGTGGATTATCCGAAGTCAGCACCACAAAATCGCTGGCTTCGCCGGCCGCCATCCCCATCAGCGGACGCTTGGAACGGTCGCGGTCGCCACCACAGCCGAAGAGCGTGATAACCCGTTTGGGATGCAACTCGCGCGCCACCGAGATGACGTTGCGCAGTGCATCGTCGGTGTGTGCGTAATCCACCACAACCATGAAAGGCTGGCCTTCTTCAATGCTTTCAAAGCGTCCCGGTACTCGGCGGCAATCAGCGACTCCGGTAGCAATCGTCTTCCAATCGAACCCGTAACTCAGCGCCGCTCCGCACGCCGCCAGAATATTGTATGCGTTGATTTTGCCGACCAGCGGTGAGTTGAGCCTTACTTTCTCCCGGCCATGCTCCACCGTCATGCGCAATCCCTCGAAATTCATTTCGAGCCCGGAGGCTCGCAAACCCGCATTTTCCCCAAATCCGTAATGCAGCACCTCGGTTCCCTTGGCCGGCTGAATCGCCGCCCCATAAGGATCATCGCTGTTGATGACAGCCCAACGCGGCGGCGCAGCGCCCTCCGGAGCGAACAGGAGTTGCTTCGCCGCGAAATAATCGTCCATGGTTTGGTGGAAATCGAGATGATCCCGGGTGAGATTCGTGAATACCGCGGTGTGAAACGTAATGCCGTAAACTCTGCCTAGCGCGAGAGCGTGGGACGAAACTTCCATTGTGGCATGTGAACCGCCGGCCTGCTCCAGGGTGTGGAAAATGCGATAAAGATCCAACGACTCGGGTGTCGTATTCACCGCGGTTCGCACTTGGCCCGCCAGCCGGTATTCGATCGTGCCCACCATGGCGGTGGTCCTGCCGGCGGATCGCAGCACCGAGTCGATCAAGTACGCCGTGGTGGTTTTTCCGTTCGTGCCGGTTATACCCGTGATGCCCAGCCGCTCATCCGGCTTTCCGTAAAAATTGCGCGCTGCAAGGGCTAGCGCCCGGCGTCCGTGCTCCACTTCGATCCAGGCTCCTGGAAATCCCGTGGGCGCGGGAAGCTCGCTGGCCACTGCAACAGCTCCCTTCTCAATAGCGGATCGCGCGAATTCGCGGCCATCGGCGCGCGCGCCGGCAAAGGCGAAGAATAGGAATCCCTGTCCCACCCGCCGCGAATCATACTCCAGTCCAGTTACTTGCATTTTCCACAGATCCTCGCTCAGCCCCGTTCGGAGCCGAACCCCTTTGAGGATCTCTTCGAGCGTCATGGCGGCGCCGTCAGCGGCCGAATTGAACCCGTATCGATTGGCCCAAAGGTAAAATGGCGCCTGGCTCCGGAAACTGCCCCCGCGCAACTCCGCTCCCCGTAAACTCTACCGGCATTCCCAGTGCTGCGGATTGCTCGATTACGTCCCGCATCATCTTGCCTTGAAAGTTCGGCACACGCGGCCCCGCCAGATCCTGAAACGGTTCCGTCACTCCCTTCGCTAAAAAAGTCCGCTGGTCCAGAGCGCTATTTGCGGAAGCCACCGGTCGGTCGTCGGCGGCAACGGCATCTCCCGCTTGGACCAGCGGGGGAGGGATGGAAGAACCAAGGTCGGCGATCGAGACGTCGTTTTGATCGGCTTGATCGACGCCTTGGGACGGAACTACTTCGGGCAAATCTTTGGGAACATCCAGCAGGCGCAGGGCAGCGGCGGCAACCGCTCGAAACGCCGGACCCGAGGTCGGGCCACCATAACCGCTCGTTCCCTCCGTGCCGTTCACGGTAACCACCACGACGATGGCTGGATTCGTCACCGGCGCGAAACCCATGAACGACGCGTTGTACATGTGCGTGTACTGATGAGTCCGATAGTTGTAAATCTGCGCGGTACCGGTCTTGCCGGCCGACGTATATTCGAGCAGGCGGGCGTACTTGTGGCCGGTGCCATAGGGCTTTATCATCACGCCCTCCATCATCCGGCGCATGGTGAAGGCTGTCTCGGGCTTAAGAACCCGCGCCGGCTGCGCTACTGGCGTGTCCCGCGTCAAACGGGGCTTTACCAGAAAACCGCCGTTTGCAATCACTGAACACGCCTGCGCAAGTTGCAGTGTCGTCACTCCCACCTCGTGACCCATCGCAACTGAACCGATAGAGGTTTTTTCCCAGCGCTTCAACGGCCGAACCATTCCAGACGATTCACCCGGCAACGGAACTCCCGTCCGCTTTCCGAAACCGAATCGCCGCAGATATTCGTACATCTTGTTCTGCCCGACCGTCAGGCCGATATTGATGGCGCCGATGTTGCTCGATCGCGCCAATACGTCTTCCATCGAAAGCGACGCATAACTGTTGTGATCGTGGATGGTGCGGCCAAATAGTTTGATGCTGCCGTTCCCGCAGTTAATCATCGTCTCTGGCCGTAGGCGGGTAGTTTCCAGCGCTGCCGAGAGAGTGATCACCTTGAAAACGGAACCCGGCTCGATGGGCGCGGTCACTGCCAGATTCTCGCGAGCGGCCAAGCCGGCGCCACTGGGCGATTCATTCGGATCGTAAGTGGGGTAATTTGCCAAAGCCAGAATGTCACCCGTCTTCGGGTCCATCGCCACGATGCTGCCTGATTTCGAATGGTGCGCCTCGATCGCTTTCTTCAGCTCGCGCTCGGCCACAAATTGGATGCGCGAGTCGATGGTCAGCCGGATCTGCTGGCCCGCCTGGGGCTCGCTCGCCACCTTGGTGTCAAATCCGCGTTTCTGGACGTCGCTGACAACTCGCAGCTCTCCATCCAACCCCTGCAGCTCTTGATTCAGCGTCTGCTCGACGCCACCGTTCCCCTTCTCGGAAAAATCCACGCCCCCGATCACGTGCGCCGCCAGCTTCTTGTTCGGATAGAAGCGCTGGCTTTCGGTGCGGAATTCGATCCATTCCAGTTTCAACTCCCGCAGCCGCGCCGCTTCCTCGGGCATGACTCTACGCTTCACCCACAGGAAGCCGCGCCGGTTATCGACGGCCCACTGCAAGTTGTGAAGCAACTCGGTAGCGTCCACATCCAGAATCCTCGAGAGAATGTCAGCGGCCACCGCGCGATCCGGCACCTTCAATGGATCGACGCACACTGATTCCACCATCAAGCTCATGGCCAGGCGCTGTCCCAGACGGTCCACGATGGGGCCGCGAGGGGCTTGCAGCTCTACGATCTTTTCCTGCTGCTGGAGCGCCAGCCGCTGATATTCGCCGTGCTGGACGATTTGTAGCTGGATCAGGCGGCCGGCGATCAGGAGCGCCCAGACGAATGCCAGCCGTGCCAGCATATAAACTCGCCTTGTCGCCAGCGTATCCATTTCTTTTTTTATTCGTCCCCAACCTGATCTCGTGCCGCGTCTAACGTTGCGCTAGCTTCTGCTCCGACTTGTTATCCAGGTACACAACCTTCTGCGGCGCCGGGTCTATGAATTGCTGAATCCTCGCCAGCTCTTCCAATCGGGCCGGGCTGAGCAGCTTGGCCTCGGCGAGTTCGAGCGATGCGCGGTCCAGTTCCAGGCGCTGCCTCTCTTGCCGTAGAGCTTCCATCCGATATCCCGCGATCAATCCGTAAAGCGTGGGAAGAAGCAAGCCGATCACCACTACTGCAATCGCAAACGACGTTCCGATCAACCGCCAGCACACCCTGCGTGCAGCCGGATCGGATTCGTGCGGCACCTGAGCATTGTCGATGTGCTTCACATAGAAGTACACGTCTTCGTTCGGGAAAGGAGGAACTTCAAACGGATCCACCTCTTCCAGTACGCGAGCCCGCGGCGCGGGTTGCTCGAAGGCTCTCGCCGTTGCGAATCGATCGAATATGGTTGCCAGGGTTGCCATGTTCTCTTCTTCACCGCCTCATCTCCACGGCGCGGAGTTTCGCGCTCCGCGAGGGAGGGTTATCTTTCGTTTCTTCTTGTGCCGGCCGGACCACGTGCTTGGTGAGCGTTACCGCTCTTCCCGCGCGCGCCAGTGCCTGCAGGCTCTGCTTCACTTTGCGATCCTCGAGCGACATGAAAGAAAGGATCACAATCCTTCCGCCGCTCTGGACCAATTCCGGGGCAATCGCCAACAGCCGGTCCAACTCCCCTTGCTCGTCGTTCACTGCCATCCGCAGCGCCATGAATGTCTGCGTAGCCGGATGCAGCTTGCTCGTCCGGGGCACGGCTTCCTCGATCACTCGCGCTAAGCGCGCGGTAGTGTGTATGGGCCGCGCCCGAACGATTGCTCTGCTGATTTTCCGCGACCTCCTTTCTTCGCCGAATCGATAAATC
>DATMMD010000211.1:0-148143 GCA_035569875.1 Bryobacteraceae bacterium | reverse complement strand
TAACGGGCGGTACGGGAGCATTTCTCGGTGCTCGGGGCCAGATGGAGGTAGCGGCAAACCCGCCGGGAGTGGCAAACCAACGAGCAGCCTCCATAACAGAGGACCCCGCGAACCGCCGCCTCAATGGAGGCGGAACACAACAGTATGTACTACATTTAATTCCGATGTCGGCGCCGCAAATTTTGACTACTTCCAGCGGCCTGGCCGTGACCCATTCCAGCGACTTCTCTCTTATTACTGCTTCTAAGCCGGCGGCTGCGGGCGAGGTCTTATCTCTGTTTGCTACAGGGCTTGGCCCGACCGTGCCCGCGGTCGACCCTGGGCAGCCCTTTCCGTCCAGTCCGCTGGCCGTCGTCAACTCACCCGTCGAGGTGGCAGTCAATGGAAAGGCTGCGGAGGTTCTGAGTGCAGTGGGCTTCCCCGGCTCTGTGGACGGATTCCAGGTGAATTTTCGAATGCCTCCCGATACCGCAAAGGGACCGGCAAGCATTCAGGTAAGCGCCGCCTGGATTGCTGGACCTGCGGTGCAAATCGCAGTTCAGTAAACATCGGCCATACGGGTGCGGAGCACAACTCCAACCCGGGTACACTTCACTGAGGGGAACACTCGATATTACTCGACGAAGCGATACCGGGTATGGCAGACGTCCTTTCTCCGAGCACCTAGGTCTTCGACCGCTTGAGGGGTTTCTTTAGGCCTCTTTCAGGCGGTCAAAGACGTAGTGGAATCGGGCCCGGGTTGGGAAGTCTGCCTATGACATCGCGAGCGGCTCGTCTCATGCTTTTCTGGAGGTGTGTGACATTGTCTCGGGTGTGAACGCGCCTGCCAGTGCCACAATGCATCCACACTACTAGAAATAGCCGTCATACTGCTAACAGACTATGTACCTAGCGAAGGCAGTGCCCGAACTCGTTCAACACGACGTTCCCGCAGTCGGGAAGGTTGGAGCAAAGATATTGATCCAGCGCGCGCACCTGTCCGTCGACGATGGAGTCCTAATCCTTTTACATTACGCGGGCGAATGCGGTTTCTCTCGTGATGAGGTCGGTCAGTTTGCTATGCATCCGCACCAACAATTACACGCCCTCTCCAACGGCTTTCGTCCACGTATCGTCGCGAAGTCATTCAGCTCGAAAATGACAATTACCGGCCGACAGACCTCGGATCGAAACGCGTGCGTGAACAACTTTCAGATTTACTCGTTCTCGATAGCGATGACGCAAAGGCAGCGAAATAGTTGCGTGCCGGCACTTCTGGTTCAAGCAGAAGACACCCAAGTCTAGCTTCTCCGTGCGTCACCGCGCGCCGACTGGCTTACGCTCCCTGCCCCGCTCCGGCCCACCCTCGCGAAAAACCCTATCTCTAAAAAAGTCCCCGCGAGTCACAGCACCACAATGCTCTTTCTTTCGTTCCCCCTCACCAACTTCCCAACTTCCCTGGCGTCGCGCTTCTCGCGCGCATGTTATTCCGAAGGTATGAATTCTATTAACGAATCAACCATCCCCAATGGCCTCGACCGCGCCGCCGGCCCCGCTGCCATTGATCGCGCCTCCAAGCGCGCCGCCGCGAATAAAGCCAATGCCCAGCATTCCACCGGCCCCCGCACCGAAACCGGCAAGCAACGCTCGTCGCTGAATCTGTACTTGCGTCGTTATTGATCGCGCCGCGGGTATCAGCAAGGTAACAGACGTGGACCGCGTACTAAAGTGCCATCCGGAATTAGGGCCTCTTCCAGACCACCGCTTCCCACGCATGCCGGGCATTCCAGGGGCGCGCCGGATTTCCAACAGACCGCTGTCGCCTACCGCCGGCGAGACAGCGCCTTTCTCCACCTTGCTGGCCGTCGCGAGCGGCGTTCCGCAGTCCTTTCCGTTCCACAGTCTGGCGGTCCATTTTCACGCCCCGGAATTTGGCGAGTGCAAAACCCGCGTCCTTGTCTACTCCGGAAACCTTGCCAGGAATTTTGTTGACCGGGAGCTAGTCGGTGGACGGCCCAGAACGATCGCTCGCGGCGTGCACATTCCAAGCAGATCCGACCAGCAAGAAATTGCCGCCGATCGCTGCGATCACCTCCCGGTTACCCTCCGCGTCTGCAGCCCATGGAGGCTTCGCTGGTTGGGGCATAACCCTGCCCCCTGCCTACTGAACTGCGATCGTCCCGCCCGAAGGCGTAGTCGCCGTGCCAATCTGCATCGTAACTGGCGCATTCCCTGATGGCGTCCCCGCCGGAATCCTCACGTCGACTTGCAATAACCCTTCGACCGAACCCGGCGATCCACCCGCATACAAGACGTCGGCGCGCTGACCACTGATGGTCACCGATACATTGGCCAACGGCTGCGTCAACATCGATCCCACCAGGGTCCCGTCGATCCCCGGAGGCGAAGTTACGCCCTCGCCGGTGGCGTACAAGATCACCACGGAACCAACCGGAGAAGGATTCGCTGCCGAGTTCGGCGAATAGTCCGCATTCGACGCGGAAATCTGGCTCGCCGCCGTATAGGTCTGCGTGAAGAAGTGAGGCGCCGTAGGAGCAATCACCTGCGCGAACGGTGCCGATGTTGAGCCCTGGTACGAGACCAATACGCTTGCGCTGCTCTGTCCAGCCAGGGCATAGGGCACGATGGCACACACCGCCGTGCTCGACGTGTAGATGATCGGAGCCGCGACTCCGTTAAAGCTAACCGTGGTACCCGCCACAATCTTTGGAACCACCCCGTTTTGAGTTGGAGTATAGCTAGTCACGTTCGCAGGACCCAACCCGCTCCCCCAAATCACAACAATTTGGCCAGGCGCCACTGGACCCGCGGAAAAGTCTCCTGCGCTGGTAACCGCCGTCACCGAAATCGGCGCGCCCGTCAACGTAATCTTCACTGGAACGTTAACGCTCTTATTACCGCTGAACACAATGACGCTTGCCGAAAGAGTTCCTGCCACGTTTTCCGTTGGTGTCACTTGAATGGAGGCCGGCAGCGTTCCCGACGAAGGGCTCACGGTAAGACCAAAAGCGCTCGTCGTGAAACTGGTCCCCGAAGTTGTGCCATCGGCAATCGACAGAGTCGCATTCGGAACCGGGCCTCCCAGCTGGTATTGGAACGTAAGCGAAGCCGGCGTGACGGTCAAGCTGGGCGAAATTACGAGCGTCACCACCACTGACTGCACTTGTCCATCGGGGCTCATAACGGTCACTGCACCAGTATTGTTCCCCGCTGGCAACCCGCTCTCATTTACAGAAACGGAGTAAGTCGTGGGCGAAACCGTTGTGACCATAATCCACGCCGGATTCGATGTGATGGTTAGCGAACCAGCCCCCGAGTTCACGGTAAACGTCTCCGCCGCAATCGCTGTCGCCGACCCCCAAGTCGCGGAGAAGTTCAGAGCGCCCGGTGTCACAGTCATTGCCGTGGCGCCAGCACCCAGTTGCATCACCGAATACGACTGGCCGTTAATCGTGATGTACGCCGTCCGGTTGGATGCGCCGGGATTGCCCGACGCGTTCCACGATATGTTCCCCGGACCCGCCCCAAACGCTCCCGCCGTAATCACCAGCCAGGCCGAATCCGACGTCGCCGTCCACGCGCAGCCTGTCGGGGCCGCGATCGGATCTCCTCCAAACCCTCCGCCGGCGGGAATTGTCGAGAAAGGAGCAATGGGAGACGCACTGCAGCTTGATCCCGCCGCCGGAGGACTGATCGTGAAAACAGCATCGGGCGAAAGCAGGCCAGAAGTCGAATCGGCCCGCTCGATGACATACAATGACGTCGCCGCGCTGTTCCAAAACGCAAAGAGCCCATGTCCGGTGTAGCTTTTTCCGCCCACCGAAAACTGGGGCAGAGGTAGCGATCCAGCCGCCCCCAGATAAGCTTCGCCGAAAAACAAGACCGAGTTATCCAAAACTTGGCTTCCCGCGAAAGTCGTGCTCGGGATAACGGCCGTGGAGTGAAGGGCTGATGAATCTGCAGCCCAGGTGATGCCGCTAACGTTGGGATAGCTGCCTGTATACTGTTCATCTTGCGACGGCGTATCGGACGACGTATAGACTTTGCCGTTCGACGAAATGATTTGCGTCCCGTCTTGAAACAACCAGAAGTTGCCGCTGATCGACGACTGGAAGTTGCTCGGATAGGGGACCGCGACTCCTGCGGTGATGTCGTACTTCGATCCGTTCGTGTAAAAGTATTTGCCGTTTGGTTCCAGCCTCGCAACGACCCCGCCGTAAAGTTCAAGGCCGGTGCTCCCCGTCACCTTTCCACTCGCGATCTCCAAAGAAAACACACCCGGCACGTAAATGTAGCCGTTGTCCGCAAGCAACACGTTCTGCGCTACGGTAGCAACGGGAAACATCTGGACCACTGACAGCGTCTGCAAATCGACGTAAGAAATCCACCCATCATGCCCCACGGCCGCATGCCGTCCCTCGGGAGACACAGACACACATAGCGGCGGCAACGTTAGCTCGACGCGCTGCTCGGTCTGGGCTACGGGATCGTAAATGTGCAACTCGTCGGGCGCAGCCGAGACGGCGACAATACGATCGAGCGGGCTGTTGTACGACACGTCCACAACCTTAAAACTTAACCCGGCAAACGAAGGTGGAGTAGCTGGGACTCCGTCCTGCTGGATGGTAAAGTTCTGTCCGTTGATCCCGATCGTTCCAGTACGCGGGCCGGATGAACTCGCGCGAGCGATCCAACCTACTGTTCCATTTCCCGAGCCGAATGCGCCGCTAGTAACTTGGATCCAATCCGCGTTGCTGACGGCGTTATAGAAACATGCCGGATCGGCGTTCACTGCAAATTTCCCCAAGGAGCCCGTCGCGCCGACACTGGCGGACACCGCGCTCAACTGCACGCCGCAAGGCGAAGGGTTTGTCACATCGATCACTTCGACGCCGAAGCCGTTGGACAGGTTCGAAGTGGAGTCCGCTTGCACCACAACATACAGCCGCGTTTCGTCCTTACTGAAAAACACAGCTTGCCCGTGCGCCGCGAACGTTCCGCTCGGAATGTTGAATGGCAGCAGCGTCACCTTTCCTGCGGGTGTAAGGTAATCCGTATTGAACAACTCGACGTTCTCGTCCACTGTGAGGGATGGTGAACCCTGGAACGTGTACCCGGAAGGAATTACGGCCAGCTTCTTCAATCCAGCCGATTCCGCCAAGCCTGCAATCGGAAACGAACTCGTCGGCAGGGCGCGCAGGTAATACATATCTAAGCTCTGATCAGACGATGAATGCACCACTGCTCCGCAGGACGTGTAAACGCGCGTGCCGTCAAGAGACAGATAGTACGGCCCACAGTTCGGAATGCCGTGGTAGGGCCACATCCTCGCATTACCAACCTGACCTCCGGCGACCGGCACTTTCATCATGTCGTTCGGAGACGAGCCCTCCTGCGAAACGTACAAGAAATTCTGCGATAAATCATAGATTCCCGCGGTGTCGTAATAATAAAGAAGGCTTAGAGTGATAACGGCTCCCGTATTAAGGTTCAAGCCGGTCAAGCCGCCCGAATAACCGTTCCCCTGGACAAAAAACCACGCGTAGATATCTCCCAGGATTGGATTGTGTACCTGCCCTGTAACCGAAAACGTCTTTAGAATCGAAGCGGTCGCCAGGTCGATCCAAGTAATCAGCCCGTCGTGTCCCACGGCCGCATGCAATCCGTCCGGACTCACGGCTAGCGACAGCGGTGGCTTGGGCAATGATACTGTCACGTCGTTCGTCGAGACGGGGTCATAAATATGCAGCAGATCCGGATTCCCCGAGATCATTACGATCCGGTCCAGCGGCCGGCTACCTCGCGACGCAAGCGGCCTGAACGACAATTGCGTCAGCTGCGGTTGGGCACCATAAATCGAAGCCGTCGCAATCAGTGCGGTGAGTAAGTAAGGGCGCGCCACTGTACAATCGTATACTTAAGTGAGCTTAAACGGAACGGTTATCAATTATAAAGTTTCGGCGCGAGCTGACTCTGACGGTCCGAGTTAGTCTCAGGCCGAAGAATCTGGCTGATCTCTTCCTTGAATTCTACTCTCACAGAGACGTTTTTCACGGACTTACAGCTTAAAGAGCCGAGATCAGAACCAGCTCACATAAGTAGAGATTAGGACTGATCAAACGCGCTCCGGCCCACCCTCGCAAAACCCCATCTCCGAAAAAAGCCTCGGCTGGTCACACCACACCATTGTCTACAACGGCCAACTTTACGGCGTTGATGCCGGCGAGCATCCAGGATGGTCAATCGACAATCCCGCCTATCAGCATCCCGGCTTCCCGCCGCTCAACAGCCCATCGGGAGGCTACGTTTTCCGCATCGATCTGATCTGAGAACGAAACAGCCTTGCCTCAGATCCGGCGATTTTCAGAGCTCCCCTGACGGGCCTCTCGGAAGGCCCCATTCTTGGAAAAAAGCTTTGGCGGTCACACCACCACCACGCCCTTTCTTCCGTGCCCCTTCACCAACTTCCCAACCTCCCGGGCGTCGCGCTTCCTCCGCGCATGTTATTCCGAAGGTATGAATTCTTTTACCGAATCGTCCATCCCCAATGGCCTCGACCGCGTCGGCGGCCCCGCTACCATTGATCGCGCGTCCAAGCGCGCCGCCGCGAATAAAGCCAATGCCCAGGATTCCACCGGCCCCCGCACCGCAGCCGGTAAACAGCGCTCCTCCCTGAACGCCTACCGCCACGGCCTTACCGGGCAAACCATCGTCCTGCCCACCGAGGACGTAGCCGCTTACCAGCGCCACTCTCAGGCTCTCCTCGACGAATACCTGCCCAACGGCCCCACCGAAATCCAGCTCGTCCAATCGCTGACCGACACTTCCTGGCGCATGCACCGTGTCGCCGCCGTCGAGACCAACCTCTTTACGCTCGGCATCACCGAAATGGAAGACCGCATCCGCGCCAACCATCCGGAGGCCGAGGCCGCCCTCGCCATGGCCGCAACTTTCCGCGATAACGTGCGGGCTTTCTCGAACATTAGCGTCTACAGCCAGCGACTCTCCCGCCAGTTCGAGCGCACCTTAAATCAGCTCCGCCAGATCCAAGCCGAGCGTCGCGCAGCCGAAGAGCGCCAGCTCGGCCAAGCCGCCAAGATTTTGAAAATGCACAAAGCAGCGATACGCCCGGGCGCGTCTGCCGCCTACAACGCCTCCCCATACGATCCAGCCCCATACAATCCGGCAGACGATGGGTTCGTTTTTTCAACAGACCAAATCGAAACCTTCCTCCGCCGCCAAAACCGCCGCGAACAGGCCAATAGTCATGACTTTTACAGTTGTGCCTAACTCCAGCGCACATCCAAAATACTAATAAGGACACCGCAGCCCGCTGATATCATCAGGTTATGAATCGCAAGTGGCTGCTGGCGGGAGCGGCGATCGTGCTCTCGGCCGTCGCAGTAGCTGCTTTCTTTCTGACGCGAAGCAAACCTCCGGCCGCGTCCACCCATCCAGCGACACCTCCCACGGCCGCCGCGTCTGCTCCTCCTCCGGCTGCCGTGGAGATAATCGTCTCGGGCCAGGTTCAAGCGGCCAACGTGGTGAATGTACCCGCGCCGGTGGATGGAACCATCGACGAACTAATGGCTGACGTCGGCGACGTCGTAATCGAGGGAAAGCTTCTGGCGCGAATCAAAAACCCGAAGCTGGCTTCCGCTGAAACCACGGCTCAATCGGAAGCCGAGCGACAGCGTAATCGCATTAGCGGACTCGAATCCGCATTGATCTCCGCCCGCCTCGATGTTTCGCGTACTGAAGCCGACCAGACGCGGATCAAGCAGGAGCTCGAAAAGGCGGAGAAAGAGTATCAGCGGCAGGAGTCCATGTTCCGCCAGGGAATCACACCTCGAGTCATTTACGAACGGGCTCAGCAGGAATACAATGCATACAAAGCCGATTCGGAAAGGCTCGCTGATGTCGCCAAGGATGCAGGCAACCGCGTGTCGTCGCTAACGGACGAGTTACAAACCGCCCGCGCGGATCTCGACCAGAAGAAAGGTGCCGTGGACAAAGCTCACGCCGAAAGCGGTTCCGGCGAGGTCCGGTCTCCGGCCGAAGGAATTGTCGTTGTCCGCTGCTGCCAGGTAGGCGAGTCCGTAACCGCCGCGTCCAGCAACCTGTTCCAAATCGCCGGCGATCTGACGCAACTTCAGGTAGCCGCGTCCCCAGATTCTGCGACCATTGAGAAAATTCACCCCGGCCAGATGGCGGCCATTGAAATCCCGGCCGTATCGGCCACCATCGAGGGCAAGGTTCGCGAGGTCAAGCCCGGTCAGGTGATCGTCGAATTCATCCGGCCAAATCAGAGCGTGCGCCCCGGTATGACGGCCCGGGTGAAGATCAAGCTAAGCTAAAGACGAAGGCCAACCAAGAAATGAATTTTCTGAAGGACAGTCTCATTGAGCTGATTACCCAGACCTCCACCAATCTCCCGCCCGACGTGCGCGCCGCGATGGGGCATGCGTTGGAAGACGAGATTTCGGGGACGCAAGCGTCTCAAGCATTAAGGATCATCGCCACCAATATCGACATGGCGCAGCAGGACGAAGGGCCCATCTGCCAGGACACCGGCATGCCTACTTTTGTCATTCACACGCCCGTGGGCGTTAATCAGCTCCATGTAAAGCGAGCCATTCGCGAGGCCGTTGCGGAGGCCACTCGACGCGGCAAGCTCCGCCCCAACTCGGTGGATTCTCTCACCGGGAAGAACAGCGGCGACAACCTCGGGGACGAGACGCCTGTGATGCACTTCGAGCAGTGGGAGGAAGACGAAATTGAAGTCAAGCTCATTCTCAAAGGCGGCGGATGCGAGAACAAAAATATCCAATATTCGCTTCCCTGCGAGCTGGATCATTTGGGTCGCGCGGATCGCAATATCGAGGGCGTACGCCGCTGTATCCTGCACGCGGTGTGGCAGGCGCAAGGCCAGGGTTGCGCGCCGGGCGCCGTTGGCGTCTGTATCGGGAGCGATCGCGCGCACGGCTACGTGCTCGCCAAAGATCAGCTTTTTCGAACACTCGACGACGTCAATCCGGTTCCCGAGCTCGCCCAGCTCGAAGCCGAAGTGATGGAAGAGGCCAATCGTATCGGAGTCGGCGCCATGGGCTTCGGCGGAAAGGTCTCGCTCATCGGATGCAAAGTTCGCGCCGCCAATCGGCTGCCGGCCAGCTTCTTTGTTTCGGTGGCGTATGACTGCTGGGCATTTCGCCGCCTCGGCGTGCGTCTCGATGCATCGAGTGGCGCGATCAAGCGCTGGCTCTACCGCGACCCGAAACGCTCCGTCGAGCGAATGGCCCAAATGGAAGGATTCCCGCTCACCGGCCGCGAAGTAGTGTTGACTGCCCCTATCTCCGAGGAAGCTGTCCGAGCGCTCAAGGTTGGCGACGTGGTGCTGATCTCCGGCGAAGTCTATACCGGCCGCGACGCCGTGCACGCCCATCTGATGAAGAATCCGCCGCCGGTCGATCTGCGGGGCGCCGTCCTTTATCATTGCGGCCCCGTCATGTTAAAGCAGGGCGACAAGTGGGAAGTGAAGGCCGCGGGACCAACCACCAGCAGTCGCGAGGAACCGTACCAGGCCACCATCATCGAGAAGTATGGCGTGCGCGCGGTTATCGGCAAGGGCGGTATGGGGGCCAAGACACTCGCGGCTCTGAAGAAGAGCGGAGCTGTTTATCTGAACGCCATCGGCGGCGCGGCGCAGTTCTACGCGCGCACCGTCGAAAACGTGCTGGCTGTGCACTTGTTGGAGTTTGGTATTCCTGAAGCGATGTGGCATTTGCGCGTGAACAACTTCGCAGCCATCGTAACTATGGACGCTCACGGCAACAGTCTCCACGCTGATGTCGAGAAGACCACCGGCGACAAACTCGCCGAACTGCAGCAGGTATAGCCGTCTGATAAAATCGACAATAAGGTTGTTTGCACGGACCTTGCATCACTTGGCCAGGTAGCTCAGTTGGTAGAGCGCAGCCCTGAAAAGGCTGGCGTCGGCGGTTCGATTCCGTCCCTGGCCACCATATTTAGGTACTGAAGCATATTTAGGTACTGAAGAAAGCTATGCCATATCAACCCGGCCGGCATTTCCTTCAGATTCCCGGACCCACGAACGTTCCAGACCGGATTCTGCGGGCCATCGACAAACCAACCATCGACCATCGAAGCGCTGAGTTCGCTGCTTTGGGCACCGCCTGCCTGGAAGGCATCAAGACTATATTCAAGACCACTAGCGATGTGGTGATCTACCCAGCGTCGGGGACCGGCGCCTGGGAAGCTGCGCTCGTCAACACGCTTAGCCCGGGCGACCGGGTCGTGATCTTTGAGTCCGGTCAATTCGCGTCGTTGTGGTCAAAGATGGCCACGGGCCTCACCTTAAATGTCGACTCGATTCCCGGCGACTGGCGCCGTGGCGCGGATCCCGCTGCACTTCGCGCAAAGCTCGACAAAGATGGGCAGCACGAAATTAAAGCTGTAATGGTGGTCCACAACGAAACCTCCACCGGCGTGAAGAGCAATATCGTGGCGATTCGAAAGGTATTGGACGATGCCAAGCATCCCGCGCTATTGCTGGTCGACACCATTTCCTCGCTCGCCTCTATGGACTACCGGCACGACGAATGGGGTGTCGACGTCACGGTAAGCGGCTCGCAAAAAGGTCTGATGCTGCCTCCGGGGCTCAGCTTCAACGCCATCAGCAGTAAGGCCCTCGCCGCCAATAAAAGTTCTCGTCTTCCAAAAAGTTACTGGCGCTGGGAGGAAATGCTGGAATCGAATCGCAAGGGATTTTTTCCATACACGCCGGCGACCAATATGCTCTTTGGCCTGCGCGAAGCGTTGAAAATCTTGATCGAGGAAGAAGGTCTGGATAATGTCTTTAAGCGCCATGACCGGCACGCTGAAGCCACGCGTCGAGCGGTCTGCGCCTGGGGCCTAGAAGTGTTTGCTCAGTGTCCCGAAGAATTCAGCAGTTCCTTGACCGCCGTCTTGCTGCCTTCGGGTTTTCAAGAGGCAGAGTTGCGCGCGATCATTCTGCGCAAATTCAACATGTCGTTGGGCGCTGGATTAGGCAAAGTTGCCGGCAAAGTGTTTCGAATCGGCCACCTGGGCTTCTTCAACGATCTGATGCTGGCCGGAACTCTCTCTGGTGTTGAGATGGGTTTGGAATTGGCCGGCGTGCCTCACCAGAAGGCCGGCGTAACCGCAGCACTGGGCTACTTAACCGAGCAGGCGTGAGTCAGCGCATGCGCATCCCGTCCTTGCTAGTTCTCGTCATTCTTGCCGCGGCATTGGGCGTCGCAATCGCCCAGCCGGTTCCCGTTACCATTTACACCGATCCTTCCGCCGATGCCGCACATCCGGCCAAGATGACAGTGCTCCACATTGCGAGCCACGGCGTCATCATCAACGGGCTGATTTACCAGCCACCGGGAGCAGGTCCGCATCCCACCGTGGTCATCTGTCACGGCTTGCCGGGCAACGAGAAGAATCTCGATCTGGCACAAGCCCTCCGACGCGCGGGTTGGAATGCGGTCACATTCAACTACCGTGGATCGTGGGGCAGCGCGGGTAGCTTCCGGTTTGCTCAGAACCTTGAGGATGCCAACGCCGTGCTCGCATACTTGCGCAATCCTGCCAACGCAACGATGCTCGGCATCGATACCCACCGAATCGCTCTGGCCGGTCACAGCATGGGTGGCTGGGTGGTGGCGCACACCGCGGCGAACGATCACGGGCTCATCGGAGCAGTGATGATTTCAGCCGCTGACATGGGCCATTTAGGCGATGTGCCACGCGATCGCTTGGTGGCTTCTATGGCCGACAACATGGAATCGCTTGCGGGTGTCACTGCCGAAACGATGGCCGACGAATTACTGGCGAAGGCCAAGGCTTTCCGAATGGAAAACGACGCGGCCGGCCTCAGTCAAATGCCGCTTCTCGCGCTGACGTCTGATGATGGCCTTGCGCCCGATACCAATGCGCTAGTCCGAGCCATCGAAGCTAAAGGCGGACACAAGATAACCTCAATGCATTTCGCAACTGATCATAGTTGGTCGGATCGCCGGATCACACTGGAAAGCGAGATCATAAAATGGCTGACCGAATTGGTCGAGCCGGCCCCTTGACCGATTCGCCGGGCAGTAAAGTGCTGGTCATCGATATTGGCGGCACGCACGTGAAGCTCTTGGCAACTGGCCAGAAGCTGCCGATAAAAATCCCCTCAGGGCCGGAAATGACTCCTGGAAGAATGGTCACGCTCGTAAAAAGAGCTACGGCCAAGTGGAAATACTCGGCGGTTTCGATTGGTTACCCCGGACCGGTGCTGCATGGAAAGCCGGTCAGCGATCCTCATAACCTTGGGCACGGTTGGGTTGGCTTCGACTTTAGAAAAGCTTTTGGGCGTCCGGTCAAATTGATGAATGATGCGGCCATGCAAGCCATTGGCAGCTACCGGCGCGGTCGAATGCTCTTTCTGGGATTAGGCACAGGCCTCGGCTCTGCGCTAATGGTCGATGGAGTTATCGAACCGATGGAGCTAGCTCACCTGCCCTACAAGAAAGGTCTGACCTATGAGGATTTCATTGGACTCCGCGGCCTCCAAAGATTCGGAAAGAAGAAATGGAGGCGCTATGTGGATGATGTCGTTAATCGGCTTAAGATAGCACTGGAGGCGGACGATGTCGTGATTGGGGGAGGGAATGCGAAACTGCTCAAAAAGCTTCCAGCTGGGGCGCGACTAGGAAGTAATGAGAACGCCTTTCGCGGCGGTTTTCGGCTCTGGCAAGCTGGACGAAAGCGTGCAGCGGGAGCCAGAGACCACGGTGTGCGATAACCTTAGGAAACTTGAAAGGAGCATCACATGCTAGATCGACGAAGCTTTATAGTGCTTGGAGCCGCTGCGCCAGTCATTGCCGCGGCGCCGACGCTGGGCGGAGTGAAGACCCGCCGCGCGGGCAAAGTTGAGATCGCTTTCAAGTCGCCGCCCGGCTCCAAACCAAATGGTCTACAGGCTACCAAGGACGGCTTGTGGATGATCGATCAGAGCGAGGCCAATAAGGCTTACCTGGTCAGTTACGAAGACGGAAAAATTCTTCGCTCGTTCGCCACCGAGACGGATCGATCGAGTGGCATCACCTTCGACGACGGCACGCTATGGATTGGTTCCACCTATAGCCGCGAAATCGTCCGTTGCGACGCCATGACCGGCAAAACGCTGGAGCGGCATTTCACGCCTGGAGCCGGAGTGATTTACCAGATGGCCGGAGATCCGCCGGCGCGCAGCAGTCCCCTCGCGCCGAAGCGGCCGCCGGCGGCGCCGAAGAAGCCGACCCAAAACGCCGACCCCAGCAAAGTCGGAGGATATCAGGCCGGGCAGTTACTCGGTAGCCGTGCTTTGGGGACCGGTGCTCACGGCCAGGAGGTTCGGGACGGCAAGCTCTGGATGGCGGTGCCTCCGGCGCGGATGGTCTTCTGCCTGGATCCGAAAACATGGGTTATTGAGAAACGGTTCGACACGGCCGGCAATCGTCCGCACGGAATCGGCTGGGAGGGAAAGTACCTCTGGGTCACCGATTCCAATTGGAACGCCTTCTTCAAGCACGATCCCGAGACCGGTGAGATTGTCGAAAAGATTCAATTGGCCGATTCAGATCCTCTGCCGCACGGCATGAGCATCTGGCAAGGAACGATGTGGTACTGCGACGATGTAGGCGTGGTCTGCCGGCTAAAGATGTAAAGGCCAGGTAATGTATATCCCGGAAGCACGTTGTGCTGCGGGAAGAGGTATGCTAAGCATCAGAGCTTTCAGAGCGGGCCCAGTGTACGGCGGTTGCCGCGCCCAACTGGCCTGGACGCAGAAAGGGAGAGAGCATGAGCACTAAAGGAAGATCACGACGATCATTTCTTGTTAATTCCATGGCAGGCCTCAATGCGGCGTGGGTAACAGCCAACTACCCGGGCATCCTGGCCGCCCAAGAACACGTGCAGAAGGCAACCCAAGCGGGTGGCGTCCCGAAGCTCGCGTTCTTCACCGAGGCGCAGGCAGCGGAGGTCGAGGCGATGACGGCCCAGATCATCCCCAGCGACGAAACTCCCGGTGCAAAAGAGGCTCACTGCGTCTACTTCATCGACCAGGCTCTGTCCACTTTCGATAAGGGCCGCCAGTCCGCCTATACTCAGGGGTTGCAGGATCTTCAAGCCAAGACCCAGCAACGCTACGCGGACGCCGCCAAATTCTCAGCGCTCACTTCCGAGCAGCAAATTAAGGTTCTCACGGACATCGAGAAGACGCCGTTCTTTAACACAGTCCGCAGGCACACGATCATCGGATTCTTATCTCGCCCGGTGCACGGCGGCAACTACGACAAAATTGGCTGGAAAGTCATCGGCTACGACGATTCACTGAACTTCAAGCCGCCGTTCGGTTACTACGACGCGCAGGCCCTATCCGCCAAGAAAGGGTGAAGGAGAAAATACTATGAAACAGTATCCGACATCAAGTGAGGTCGACTTCGTCGTAATCGGTTCAGGAGCCGGCGGAGGCATCATGGCCAAGCAGTTGTCAACTGCCGGGTTTTCGGTCGTGGTCCTGGAGCAGGGTGGTTGGGGAAAGTACGGTCGCGAACACGAATACAACAAGGACGAGTGGCTGAACCTCAACCTGAGCGATGACGATCGGTTGATGAGCGACCCCTCGCGCCAGCGCAATACATTCCGTCGGAGCGACAAGGACAAAGCCGTTCCAGGCACGCACAGCTACGGCTGCGTAGTGGGCGGCGGCACGGTGACCTACGGCAGCAGCAGTTGGCGCCATCTGCCGTATGAGTTCAACGAAGCCTCTTACGATCAGACCATTCCTTCCGGCACCGGCATGGCGGACTGGCCAGTCACCTACGATGAGCTCGAACCTTATTACACCCAGGCCGAATGGGAAATGGGCATATCCGGCCTGCGTGTCAATTCGCCTTTCCTCGCCCCTATGACGAAAGACTATCCGGTGCCGCCGGTACCTCTCAAGAGTTCTGGGGCGCTGCTCAATTCAGCGGCTGCCAAACTAGGACTGACCTCCGTTCCCGGACCTCTCGCGATCATTACGAAACCTTATATGGGGCGGGAAGCGTGTGTCAACTGCGGAATCTGTTCCGGCTACGGCTGTCAGGTGCGCGCGCGATCCAGCTCAGCGGTCACGATGCTGCCGCTCGCCGAAAAGACCGGGCGCTGTGAAATTCGGGTGAAGAGCTATGTGCGCGAGATTTCCACGGACAACGCCGGTCGAGTTACTGGTGTCATCTATTTCGATGCCCAGAAACGCGAAGTTCGTCAAAAGGCGAAGGCGGTGATTCTCTCCGCGAATGCCGGGGAGTCAGCCCGCCTGCTCCTGATGTCGAAGTCGGCCCGTTTCCCGAACGGACTGGCGAATTCGAACGGAGTCGTCGGAAAGTATGCGATGTTCGGCAATGGGGCCGGCGCGAGCGCGCTCTTCGAGCATCCGCTGAATGAGTACAAGGGTGTCATTTCCGGCGCCGCCATCGTGGACTATGTGCCTTCCGATCCGAAGCGCGGCTTCTACGGCGGCGGGCGCATGACTGCCCGTGGCTATCTGACCCCCTTCGAGCTTGGCTTGGGCGGGTTGTCGCCAGATGCACCGCGCTGGGGCGCCGGATACAAGAAGGCGCTTCAGGAAGAAGCGAATCACAGGATGACGATCAGTTGTTTCGTCACGCAAATGCCGCTCGAGACCAATCGCGTCGATCTGGACCCCGACGTGAAAGACGAATGGGGTCTGCCGGCCATGCGTATCACGTTGTCGTCTCATCCCGACGACAAGAAGAACATGGAGTTCTTCCGGCAAAAGTCCGTTGAGGTTCTGGAAGCTGCCGGAGCCAAGAAGGTCTGGGCCCAGCCGGTGGGCGACAGCCGAGGCGGTGCTCACAACCGCGGCACTTGCCGGATGGGGAACGATCCCAAGACGTCGGTTGTAGACAAATATCATAAGGCCCACGACGTGCCGAACTTGTTCATCGTGGACGGCAGCAATTTCGTCACCGGTGGCCGCAATCACCCCACGCTGACGATTCAAGCGCTTGCCTTTCGGGCATCAGAACACATTATTCAAAGCGCCAAGAAGGGCACGCTCCGCACTGCCTTGTAGGCGATTGGATCATGCACGCGGGGTCTACGCTGCCGTTCTAAAATTCGATCGACTCTCGGCTGGCCGCGGCGCTGCTTTTACGACCATCAATGTAACCACAGCGGTCGCGATACCAAACCCAGCGAGGAGGTAGAGCCCGGCTTTGAAGCTGCCGGTCGCATCTTTCACCCAGCCCATGATGTAAGGTCCGGCAAACCCGCCCAGGTTTCCGACCGAGTTGATGAGAGCGATGCCGCCCGCAGCCGCGCTTCCGGTCAAGAACATCGACGGTAGAGGCCAGAACGGCGCCTTGGCTCCGTAGATGCCGATTGCGGCCACCGACATCCAAGTTACCGCTGCGAGTGTATTGCCCAGGAACGCGGCGCCGGCGAGTCCAATCGCCGAGACTAGCAGCGCGAGGAACAAGCTGATCCGTCGCTCATTGTATCGGTCCGAAAAATAACCCCAAAGCAGCGCGCCGATCGCTCCTATGACATACGGTATCGAGGTCACCAAGCCACTCTGGAATGTCCCGAATCCTATTTCTTTAATCATCTGCGGCAGGAAGAACGCGAGTCCCAAATTGGTCGTCAGGTTGGCGAAATAAATGAAGGACAGCCCCAGAACCCTCGCATCGATGAACGTGCGCCAGAACGACATGCCATGTGTGGCCTCGACAGCCTTCTGTTCTCTGTCGAGCGTCTCTTCAAGCCATTGCTTTTGATCGGCGGTAAGCCATCGAGCATCCCGAGGACGGTCGGGCAGGACCCATAGCACAATGACCGCGAGCAGAATCGTTGGCGCGCCCTCGATCAGAAACAGCCATTGCCAGCCTTTGAAACCGGCCAGTCCGCTCATCGCGAGAATAGCGGTCGAAATGGGCGACCCAACCGCAAGCGACAAGGGTATAGCCACCATGAAGGCCGCGATAATCCGGGCGCGGTAGGCGGCTGGGAACCAAAAGGTCAAATACAGGATGACTCCCGGAAAGAGGCCCGCTTCTGCAACGCCCAGAATGAATCTCAGTACCAGGAATCCTACCCAGCCGTGGATGAAAGCTGTGCCCATCGAGACCAGGCCCCAGGTCACCATGATGCGGGCAATCCAGCGCCGCGCGCCGAACCGCGCCAGCATCAGATTGCTCGGCACTTCGAAAAAGAAGTAACCCCAGAAGAACAGGCCGGCGCCAAGACCGTAATGATACGCATCCAGGCCCAGATCGCGATTCATCGTAACCGCTGCAAATCCGATATTGATGCGATCGAGATAGGCCAGAAGATAACAGGCCATCAGCAAAGGCATTAGGCGGACAAAAACTCTTCTGACTGTCCGCGTCTCTAATTCCTGGGTCATACTTGAAGCTGATCTTCTAATACGTAGCGCTACACTTCGTGTAGCTTGACTACAGTGCGGTCGATATCCTTGATCGTTTGTCGGCCGCAATGCGCCATATCGCGCGCGACTTCGGTCTGTAGCATTTCCAGCACCTGCTGAGCGCCGTCGGGTCCGTAGGCCGCCAGACCCCACACCACGGGGCGGCCCAGCATCACCGCGGTCGCGCCGTAGGCCAGCGCCTTGAAGATATCCGAACCGCGACGGAAGCTTCCATCGATCAGAACCGGCGCCTTTCCGCTGACCGCGTCCACGATCGACGGCAACATCTCTATTGATGACGCCGTTGCGGCGTTCGGCAATCCGCCGTAATTCGATACCACAATTCCATCGATGCCGTGCTTCAACACCGCAGAGGCTTCCTGCGGTGTCATGACGCCCTTGATTAATACAGGGACGCCGATCCCTTTCCGCATCTGATCGATGATGGTCCAGCTACTGACTGACGGCGCGCGCACCGTGATGACGATCGCTTTGCAACCGGTCTCTACCGCCCGATCCATCTTTGTCCGAACCGCTGCCATGTCCTCCTCGGCGAACACCTGATACCACAGCGTCGTCTTCGATTCCGCGGCGATCTTCTCCACCGGCAGGCTCGACTCACAACTGACTACCATCCACGATTTGGCTGCGGAAGCAGCACGCACCATTCCGACTTCGCCATCCGGATGATAGTTCTGAAGGCGTGCGATCGGTCCCGCCATGATCGGCGCGAACATCTTTTCGCCGAAGAGAGAAATCGTCAGATCGAGATGCGTAGTGGGGGCCATCATGCGTGGCCGGAACGTGATTCGTTCGAAGAAAGAACGATCGCCGCCGGCGATGGCGGTATAGACATCGGGAGCCAGTTTACGCTGGGCCATGTTCTCGAATTCGAGCACATTGACCAAATCCTCGCGCGGCGCGATACGTCCGGGAGGCTCGCCGATCAGCTTGGGCGGGTGATCCGCGATCAACGGAGAGGCTGCTGCGAGAGATCCGAGGCCGGCTAGCGCTTTGCGTCTTGTCACAACGTTTTTCTTCATCGGAAATGAGTCCTCAATAGAGTGCGATCAATGGAGGCCAGATCAGGACTTCCAGTCTGGGCCATCGCCGTAATCAGTTCTGCCTGCAGGATTTCGAGAATCCGCTGAACGCCGGGCGGCCCGTAGGCCGCGAGACCCCATCGGATAACCCGGCCGAGACACACCGCCTTCGCTCCCAGCGCCAGCGCCTTCAAAATATCGGACCCACTGCGGATTCCGCTGTCGAACAGCACTGGAACTCTGGCCGGGACGGCGTCCACGATTTCTGTCAGGACTTCCAGTGTGGAGGGATCATAATCGAGCGACCGGCCACCATGATTGGAAACATAGATGGCATCGAACCCGTGATCCACAAAAGCCTTTGCATCTTCCCCTGTCAGGACACCCTTCACGGCCAGCGGCACACTGAGCATTTTTCGGACCTGATCGGCATACTGCCAGTTGTACCAGAGCCTTCCCGGAGGCACTCGATAGGGATTGCTGACTGCCGTAGCCGCAGCGCGCCCGCGGGAAGTTGGTCGTCGGTCTCCACCGAGTGGTCCGCCGTCCAAATGCCGATCATGAATGGCGCGCTCATAGTAAGAGGCCTGTTGATCCACCGTCATCACGATCGCCTTGGCCCCCGCTGCCAGCGCTTTATCGAGCAGCTCTTTGGTCGACTCCATATCCTCCTGCGGATAAAGCTGCCACCATACTGGACTGGCCGCGGCCGCAGCGATCTTATCAACCGGAAAAGACGCATTGGCGCTGATAATCATGGGCGTATTGGCCGCCGAAGTTGCGCCTTTGTGAGTGCCCATTTCGCCATCAGGATGAAGAGCGCCATGCGCAGCGCTGGGCGACACCATCATCGGGAAGTTCATGGCAGTGCCCAGAACTTCAGTAGCCGTCTTGACTGATCTGACGTCCGCAACTCCACGAGGCAGAAGTTCGACCCAATCGAAAGCCTCCCGATTCCGGCGCAGCGTAAATTCGCCTTCGGAGCCGTAAGCCGTGTAAGTGTAGGTCACGCGCGGTAATTTGGCGAAGGCCACCGGTTCAAATTCGACAGCAGTTTTGAGTTCGTTCATTGCCGGAATGCGGGAATGATCGCGAAACGGATCCTGTTGTGGCTTGAGCAGAGACGCCCCCGCGAGGCCGGCGCCCAATCCGCCCAGAACGGTCCGCCGCGTTGTGCTCGACTTCTTCATCTGCTGGAAACCTCCTACAATGAAGGCTAGTGTATACTAAACGGTACTGAGGAGGTTCAACGAATGCTTGTGCACTCGATTGGCCTGACGCTCCTCTGCGCCGTATCCGCCGCGGCCGCGCCGACATTTACGAAAGATGTCGCACCCATCTTTTACAAGAACTGCGTGAACTGCCATCGTCCGGGAGAGATCGCGCCAATGTCACTGCTCGATTACCAATCGGCACGTCCCTGGGCTAAAGCGATCCGGGAAGCGGTGGCTACCCGCAAGATGCCACCCTGGTTTGCCGATCCCAGATATGGTCATTTTTCCAATGACACTCGGTTGAAAGAAACCGAGATTGCAACCGTCAAAGCGTGGGTGGATGGAGGCGTTGCCCAGGGAGATCCGAAGGATCTGCCCGCGCCCCCTAAATTCGCCGGCGGATGGCGGTTTGGAAAGCCTGATCTGGTGATTGATATCGGACAGGATTTCCTGGTGCCGGCGGGTACAGACTTGTACAAAGATTTTGTCGTTTCCACCAATTTCACGGAAGGCAAGTGGATTCGCGCGGCTCAGGTCCTGCCGGGAAATCGCAGGCTGGTGCATCATGTGCACGTGTTCGTGGTAGCTGACAGCGCTAACGATGCGAAGCAGGAACTCAAACCGCCGGCTGCCGAAAGGGCACCCGCGCTGGGTGGGTTTGCCGATATTGAAGACGGTTTAACGCGGGTTCGCGACGACGCCCCGGTGATCAATGACGCCTGCGCCGCCAACGCCAATCTTCCGAACCTGAGCGGCTTTGAGGAAGGCTCGTTGGCCACGATGCTGCCCGGCAAGCCACCGGACAATTACGACGTATTCGGTGACGGCAGCACCGCGAAATACATACCGGCCGGGGCAAAGCTGCGGTTCCAGATCCACTACGCCAAAGTCGATCAGCCCGGAACCGATCGGACCAGCGTTGGGCTTTACACCGTGGCTAAGGCGCCGGAGAAGCCGCTGAGGCGCGTGGATCTGCGGAATCGCTTCTTTCTTATTCCAGCGGGGGCTCGCAATCACGAAGTGAAGCGGTGCTACGACGTAGAGCAGGACAAGCTGCTGGTGGCGATCACGCCGCACATGCATTACCGGGGCAAGGACGCGACTTATGAGTTGGTTCACGCGAGCGGCAAGCGCGAAATTCTCCTGGTGGTGCCGCACTACGACTTCAACTGGCAGTTACAGTATCGCTTCGAGAAGGCGGTCCTGATGGAGAAGGGAAGCCGGATGGAAGTGACATTCCATTACGACAACAGTCCGAACAATCCGGCGAATCCGGAGCCGTCGAAGGCAATTCGTTGGGGAGACCGGAGTGAGGACGAAATGATGGTCACCTGGACCGAGACCATCAATGTCACGCCGGCCGAGTCCGCCTCGCGTGCGACTAAGTGAAAGGCGATGAATCGCCGATCATTTAATAAACTTGGTCTTACGCTTGCCGGAGCCTCTGCGCTCCCTCTTCCGGCTCTCGCTTTTCAGGACGAGAAGACCAACCTGAAAATAACCGGTGTACGCCTCGTGCATCCGCGACCAAAACGTCCACTGCCGAGCTATACTCCCGCGCCAGGGTCGTGGTCAACGGGCGGGGTAGAGGTCGCTAATCCGATGTCGATTTACCCGGAGTACAAGGCGACGCGCTCGTTGTGGAACCCAGACCCGGGTAAGTTGGAGGGGTTTACAGTTGAAATCACGACTGACAAGGGAGTGAAAGGATACGGTACTGGCGGCGCGGGCGGGGGCGCCGTAATTGAACAGCACTTGGTGAAGCTGCTCCTCGGAGAGAATCCGTTCAACATCGAACGAATCTGGGATATTCTTTACCGGTCCACGATGCCGTACGGACAGGCTGGCATTGCGATTAATGCGATCAGCGGCATCGACCTGGCCTTGTGGGATCTGGTTGGCAAGGCGCTTTCTGTTCCGGTCTACCAATTGCTTGGCGGTGACACCAAGAGCCGGATTCCCGCGTATTGCACCGGCAATGACATCGAGCAGCACTTGAAATTTGGATACAAGAGAGTGAAGCTTGCCATGCCGTATGGTCCCGCCGACGGGCGGGAAGGTCAGAAGAAGAATGTCGATCTAGTGAAGAGGACGCGTGATTTGACCGGTCTGGATGGCGACATCATGCTGGATTGCTATATGGCCTGGAACGAGCAATACACGATCGAGATGGCTTCGATGGTTGAGCCCTATCGCGTTTACTGGATGGAGGAGTGTTTGCAGCCTCGCGATTACGAAGGCTTCGGACGCCTCCGTGCCGCGATTAAGTCGACGCGTATCGCAACCGGCGAGCATGAGTATACGCGCTACGCCTTCCGCCAATTGTTGGACCATCGCGGCGCCGCGATCTGGCAGCCCGATGTCCACTGGTGCGGCGGATTAACGGAGCTGCGGAGGATCGCCGCACTTGCCGCTGCCTACGATATCCCGGTGATTCCGCACGGAGGCGGCGCGTTCGATTCCATCCACTTCATTCTCGCGACGCCGAATAGCCCCTGGGCGGAAATGTTTATGCCGGCTCCGGGCGGGCCGGACGAAATATACAAGAGGTTTGAAGAAGACAATCACATCACGCGCGGGCCCGAGGGCATTTATGCGCGTCCCTCCGAACGTCCTGGATTAGGGTGGGATATCGAGGCTTCGTAAGCACGATCAGGCTTGAGGCTGGCTGGGGTCGCGGCGAATCCATCGATAGGCGGCGACGGAATTCTTCCAAAAATATTTTTCAGCGGCGGCGCGTCCCTTGCCGTTAAAGTATTCCCGGACAATGCTGAGCTCGATTTCATACGGCGCCCAGTTATCGGCATTTGGCCAATCGCTTCCGAATAATAAATGATCCTCGCCGAAGATACCGAAGAGCTGATCGAGGCGGGGACGATAAAAATTCAAGTCGGACGGCACCCGGCCATTCACACGGCGCAAGACTTCCGAAATTTTCACATAAACTTGAGTCCGCTTGGCCAACTCTCGCAGGTTCGCTTCGTATTGCTTCAGCGCCGTAGGATCAGTGGGCGGATCGAGCTGAGGCAGATGATCGATCACGATGCGCAGGTTAGGGACCCGGTCCGACACACGAACCATCGCCTCAATTAGATCTGGCCGCGGATTGGCGGTGTCGAGCACCAGGCCCGCGTCAGCCAAAAGCTTCAGGCCCGCGATAAATTCAGGCTTGCCAAGTTCCACGCTGATGTTCCGGCCCCACAAGTTTCCATACCGGATGCCGCGAAACAGTGGGTTCCGGTGATAGCGCTCCAGATACTCTGGAAATTCCGGCTTGCCCGGTTCGAGATCCCCAACCGTTCCCACAATGATGTTGTCCTTGGCGGCGACATCCAAGACCCAAAGGTTGTCCTCAATCCAGGGACTCGCTTCCACCTCGATCGCGCCGACGACGCCGAGCGGTTGCGCGATCTTTCGATATCGGGCTGGGAGTGCCGGCTTGTAGAGCGTAGCGTTGTTCTTGTCAGGATAAGGCACGCCTTGCGGACGGGTGGTATCGAACAGGTGAATGTGGGTATCGATGATCGGGATCGGCGCAGGCTGGGCGATGAGGTTCTGCACTGCTAATACGGTCATACCCGACAGAAAGGCCCTGCGACTTTCGTTCATAGACAGACGGCCGCCGGATTGCGAAGTTCACCAATCTCAGGAATCGCAATGGTTACGACATCGCCGGGAGCCAGCGCCGCTTCCTGAGTGGCGATGATGCCAGTGCCGGTCAGCAGCAGTGTACCGGCCGGCGCCGGATTGCAGCGCAAGAGATACTCGATCAGCGTCTCGATGGCGCGATTCAGCTTGTTGATTCCGACCGTCTCAGAAAACAGCGTCCTGCCGTTCCGAACGATCTGGCAGGTCATCCGGAGCGCGCGTATATCGCCCAGCTCATCGGGCGTAACGAACACGGGGCCGAATGCGCATGCTCCCTTGTAGATCTTCGATTGGGTGAGGTACAGGGGATTCTGCCGTTCGATATCCCAGGCCGAAACATCGTTGGCGAGCGTGTATCCGAGGACCTTGCCACCGCTCCCCAGCAATACGGCAAGCTCCGGCTCAGGGGCCGTGAATTGGGAATCAGAGCGGATTCCGATTGCCTCCCCTGGTCCGACGCACACGCGGGCCGTACCTTTGAAGAAAACTTCCGGGCGCGCGTCACGGTATACATGCGCGTAAAATCCTTCGCGAGTACCATGTTCGGCGTCGCGAAAGGAAGCGCTGGATTCGTAGGTGCAACCGCAGCCCCACACCTCCGGCGGATGGATCGGAATCACGGGCGGCGCAACTACCGAAGTCTTCGATGCCAGTTCGTTCGCCAGCGCGTCTAGCGGCCTAGCTTCCCGCTCCGCTCGGGAGAGCAAGTCATAGAGGGAGTGGGCCGGAATCGGGCGTGCCTGGGTGCCCTCGAAAATTGCCGCTGTCACGGCGCCATTCCATTTGATTTGGCCTAAACGCATTCTAATATTTCAGATAGACGGTCTTATAGTCGCTGTAGAATTCCATGGCCGCAGGTCCCTGCTCTTTGGGGCCGAAGCTAGAGTCTTTGGTTCCGCCGAACGGTAGTTGATACTCGACTCCGGCGCTCGGAAGATTGATTGTCAACAGACCGGCTTCGGAGCGGTGGATGAACTCGAACACGCGCGACAGATTTGTGGTTTGAATAGATGCCGACAGCCCGAACGGAATATTGTTGGCAATTCGCATGGCATCCTCAAAATCGCGGGCGCGCATGACCGCTAGTACGGGACCGAAAATCTCTTCGCGCGCGATCGTCATCCCGGCGGTCACATCGGCGAAAATGGTGGGCTCGATGAAATAGCCCTGGTCGTACGCGCCGCCAGTCAAACGATGGCCGCCAATGCGAGGCTCGCCGCACTCTTTCCGGCCGATCTCGATATATTTCAAGTCGGTGTCAAGCTGCCCCTGATCCACCGCCGGACCGATGTCGATGCCAGCCTCCATTCCATTACCGATTTTCAACTTTCGAGTCCGGTCTACTAACGCGTCGACGAATTTATCGTAGATCGAGTCCTCGACGATCGCCCGGCTGGTAGCGGTGCATTTTTGTCCGGTCGAAAAGAATGACGCATTTACGGTATTCTCGACGGCCGCGTTGAAATCGCAATCGCTAAGCACGATGGTCGGGTTCTTGCCGCCCATTTCCAACTGGATGCGAAGACGACGGGCCGAGGCGCGCTCGTGGAGCCAGTGCCCGATCTCGCAGGATCCCGTGAACGAGACAGCTTTCAGCGGGCTCGCTTCTACGAGGGCAGCTCCCAATTCACCGCCGGAGCCAGCGATGAAATTCACTACGCCCTTTGGCATGCCAGCCTGGTGGCAGGCTTCGATGAGGCGCCAAGCGCTCAATGGCGCGGCCGATGCGGGTTTCACCACTACCGTATTGCCGCAGATCAGGGCCGGAGCCAGCTTCCAGGCCGGGATGGCACTGGGAAAATTCCACGGGGTTACCAGGCCTATCACGCCGATGGATTTGCGGAGCGCGAACATCTGCACCCGCGCCCGCTCGGAAGGCGCGAGGATACCGAAGAGGCGCGAGCCTTCGCCCGCGAAATATCGAAAGATATTAATCGATCGGCGAACCTCACCCTTCGATTCGGGAAGCGTCTTACCTTCCTCACGCGTCATGTCCGCCGAGATGTCGTCGAAGCGGCTCTCCAGAATTTCGGCAACGCGAAACAGATAGGCTCCCCGCGCCGGGGCTGGGAGGTTCGACCACTCCGGCAATGCTCGATGAGCCGCCTCAGCGGCGTCGGCAACGTCCGAAGGGCGGCCCTTTGCAAATTGTCCGACAACTTCGTCTATGTTGGCGGGATTCCGGTTATCGAAGGTCTGCCCGCTCGAAACCCACTCGCCGTTGATATAGTTTGCGAAAAGCGTCATTTAAGCTGGTCGCTACGCTGCGAGATTCCGCGCGCGAACCTGCCAGCATAACACGCTAGACGGGCAGCCGTCGTGAGGATCAAGGGATCGGGCTGCGGGGAATGCCCGCTGGGTCAATTAAAGGTTTGCCCGCATCGATCCGGGTGAAGAGCAGGGCCGCCACGACCGAAAGCCCGGCGACGATCAGGAAAGGTAAGTTCCAACCGGCGGCCTGGACCAAGTAACCGGTCAAAACCGAAGCCGTCGCGCCGCCGGTGTTGCCAAATGTATTCATCAGCGCCGAGACCGAGCCTGCGGCTTCTCCGCCAACATCAATCGTCACGGCCCACGACACTCCCACGGTCAACTCCAATCCCAACATCGCGAAGCAGGAATAAAACACGCTCCTGAGAGAGTCCGCAGTCAGGGATGCCAGCACAATGCTCACGGCCGCCAAAAGAAAACCGGTGACTGCGACAACGCGCCGCGCCACTTTGATGTCACCAAGGCGTCTGGCCAAAATATCTGAAACCCAGCCGCCACAAAGGTCACCGAGCGTACCGGCGAGCAGGGGCAGGCTCGCGTACAGGCCCATTTTCTGAAGGCTGAAGCCACGATGGTCGCTGAGGTACTTTGGAAACCAGGTTAGATAGACACTGACATTGTAGGCGTAGCAAAAATACATGGCGCAAATCATCCACATTTGCGGACTGGAGAGGATGCGCTTCCAGGGGACGGCTCGGCGGACATTAGCGGTGCTCCCGAGAGCCGATTGAATCAGCTCGCGCTCAGCTCGGTTCACGCGCTTGTGCTCGGCCGGACTGTCGCGGTAATACCAGAACCAAACACTCGCCCATAGGAGTCCGAGCATGCCGAAGCAGACAAATGGAGTACGCCATCCATATCCGGCAATGAGGAATGCGACCAGCGCCGGCGTAAGAGCAGCTCCCAGCCGTGAACCGGCGTGGGTAATGCCCTGTGAGAAACCGCGCTCGGACGGCAGCATCCAGCGGGATAGCGACCGTGTCGCGATCGGAAACGCTCCTGCCTCGCCCATTCCAAAGAGAAAGCGCACCGCCGCCATGGAGGTCGCGTTCCAGGCCAGTGTGGTGGCGCTCGTGAATGCCGACCACCACATCACGATCAGAGTAAGGGCGCGCCTGGGGCCGACGCGATCGCCAAACCATCCGCCGGGTATTTGAAAGAGAGCATAGGCCCACTGAAATGACCCGAGAATCCAGCCCATCGTGACGATGGAAAAACCGAACTCCTTCTGAATCGAGGGAACGGCGGTAGAGATCACCACGCGGTCCATGTAAGTAATTACATAGGCAGCTACTGTGAGCGCCAGGATTACGTGCCGAACATGCGTCGGACGGGCCGCCCCTAATACCGGTGGCGCCGGGGCATCCCGTTGCTGTTTCGTTCCGGGGACCACGTCTGGATTAACATAACACGAAACTTCATTGCGGCTGTGCAAACAGGATACAAACCGGTGAGGGGACTTCCAGCGCATCGCCGCTAGATGCCAGGCGGCCGGTACTCGGATCAATGCGGAACGTAACGATGCTGCCCGAGTCCTGATTCGCCGCCAGGAGAAATGCCCCGGAAGGATCGATGGCGAAGTTGCGCGGCGTTTTTCCTTGCGTGGGCGTACGATCAACGAACGTGAGGGCGCCTCGGCTCGGGTCTATCCGAAAGATCGCAATCGAATCGTCCCCACGGTTCGAAGCATATAGGAACCGGCTGTTTGGATGCACCACGATCTCGGCGGTGGTACTGCTCCCACTCCAGCCATTCGGGAGGGTCGAAAGTGTCTGCAATTCCTTGAGGCGGGCGCGCGAAGCGTCGTAGCGGAACGCGGTGACGGTGGATAGCATCTCGTTTATCGAATATACGAATTTTCCGTCGGGCCGGAACGCGAGGTGCCGTGGGCCTGATCCCGGCGCCAGCATCACGAAGGCCGGATCGTTAGCGGCGAGTCCGCCGTTAGAAGAGTCGACCCGGTAGGAGAACACCCGATCCAGTCCCAGATCGGCCACTAGTACGAACCGGTTGTCGGGAGACAACGCGACCACATGCGCATGTGGTCCGCTTTGGCGTTCTTTATTTAGGCTCGATCCGGCGTGCTGGAAAAACGCGGACGCTTCGCCCAAAGATCCATCCTCGTGAATCGGAAAAGCCGCCACGCTACCGCTGTTATAGTTTGCGACGAACAGCCATTTCCCGGTCTTGTCGACCGCGACATGACATGGTCCCGCGCCGCGCGAAGAAACGCGATTGAGCAGCTTCAAAGCGTGAGTGCCGGGATCGATCGCGAAGGCGCTCACGCTGCCGGCCGATTGGCCCTCATATTTGGAGATCTCATTCGCCGCATACAGAAATCGCTGGCTCGGATGAATCGCCAGGAAGGAAGGATTTTCCGTTTCCGCGACCAGCCCGATGGGTGCCGACTTACCGGTCAAACTGTCGAAGCGATAGCCGTAGATGCCCTTGCTGGCGCCGCGCGTGTAGGTTCCGACGTACATGGTCCGGTCGCCGGCGTTTGTCCGCGTCGCCTTGGCGGGCGGGGAGGCCTGTGCGGCGTAGAATTCGTAGGCGATGCGCCAGGAGACCTCTTTACCAGCTTCCACCTGAAGGTCGATGTAGGCTTCCGGGCAGACCGTGGTGCGAATCGACCATAGAACCAATTTCGATAAGGCATGATCACCGGTCTGACGAACCGCGGCGCCGGTTTTGGTGTTCTCGACGCGAATGTCATTGTCGGCCGCAGTTTCACCATATCCGTTTAACTCAGTGAAGACCGACTGTCCGCGCTCCAATTCGCGCAAGTAACGAACGTCGGTTCCCTCCGTGTCCGCGAGACCGTGCAGATCGGCTTTGGCGTGCGGATCGAAACGGAACCGCAAGACAGTATCGGGACCGGATGCTTGTCCGTCGAGCATGAAAAAGTTGTGCTCGTAGACGCTGGTCGAGATCGTCTTCCGGCCCGTGTTTCGCAAGCGATGTTCGAGGATCAGCCGGTTGCCCTCGAGGCGAACGGTCTTATGGTAAAGATACGCATATCCTCCGGTGTCGCCCAACTCGTGCGTAAACTCGATCTCTTCGGCCGATTGGTGAACGGTCCACTTGCCCGGATTGGTGATCTCATAGGTGGCGAACTGGCGGAATGGAGCGTCGTCTGGCCGGCGAAGCGCGCCCACGCCGATCTTGACGAAAGATTCGCCCGGCTTGACTTCGTCGTAGCCTAGCCCGCTGGCGTTGGTGAGGAACTCCTCCACCGGCCCCGTGATCGAATCGTGAAGCTTCGGATCGTAGCGATTAAACCATTGCCCAAAATAGTTGTGCCCGTTCCATTCCAGGCTGGAAATCACGCCCGACCAGTCAAACCGCGTGGCACGGTAGTAGCCGGCTTGCGGATCGGGCAGGTAGAGCTTCGCTCGAATTTGGGGGTTGGAAAGTTCCGCTTGTGGAAATTGCCCGAATGCCAAGCGCGCCATCAGGAGAGCGAACGCGATTTTGCGGTTCATGTGGGAAATTCTGATTTGCTTGGCTTACTGGATCGGCCTGACAACGAACTCTGGATTCGATTTGATGCCGATCTTCCCCTTCGTGAGATCTCTGTTTGGCGAATCGTAAGTATCCGCGTGCTCGCAGGATGGCGACTTCACCTCAACGCGGCTAGCTTCGACCGAGACGACGAATTGGATGGCTGTACCATCGCTCTTGCACGCGACCGAGGACGTCTCGGGCTTGTCTCCGAAGCTGGCCTTACGAGTCAGCTTCTTTCCATCGAACTCGTACGCAAGCTTCTGTTGCTCGCTCGCGTAGGCGATCACCCACTCGACTCTCTTCTGCTTTCCGAAGACGTTCTTACCGGGAGCCAGGAATACGAGCTCGAAATTATGAGGTGCTGCTGACCCCAAGAAAGTATATGGGGCGATGCCATTGCTCTTATACCATTCGCCCACCTTCTCCACTTGATCTGGCTTTTCAAATGGAGAGTCGGCTGTGGGCTGCGGTGCAGGAGGGGGCTTTTTGGTGTCGGAGGCGATCAAAGTAATTTCAACCGTGGCCGTCTGGCCGGACAGCACAGATACGTCGCTCCTTGTTTGTGGTCGGTATCCAGGCGCCTCGACAGTGATTGAATACCTCCCCTCCGGAAGCGGCGCCGAAGCGCCCCGTAGCCGCCCGGTCTGATCGCCGCGACGATAAGTGATCTGTGCATCAGCCGGAACAGTTCTGACTCGAATGGCGCCAAACTCTTTCAGCTTGGCGTCGCTGGCCCCCAGTTTGGTCTCTTGACCGCGAGACAAAGTAATCTGTTTTTCAGCGGACGGCTCGAACAAGTCTTTTCGGAATGCAATCTGGTGCGAACCCGGAGGGAGTTCCACTCTGGCGGCGCCCGAATTATCGAGTGCTTTGACTGCCGCGCCGTCAATCAGTAGCTCGGCACCGGGCGTGCCTCCTTCAACGATCAAGGTGGCACTCGTGACCACAACTTTGGGTTTGAGTTCCAGAGCGAGCTTCACCGGCTTGTCTTTCGCCAGCTCAACTTCTTGCTGGCTGTCTTCATATCCCTCCGCTGTGGCCAGGATTGTGTATTTCCCAGGCTTGCGGGCGATGGGCCGCCATGTTCCAGGCTTCAGGGGCTTGATTTCTACGCCATCTACAAAGAGGTGCGCTGCCGGGACATTCATTTGGACGGTCGCGTAAGCGATGTTGGTATCGGCATTGAGCGCAACATACAGCGCCGGAGCGTTCCCAACATCCACCGCAATCTTGGCGAGGTCGTTATTGTTAAATGCCAGTTCGTTATTGGCGGAGGTGACGGCAGTCAGTTTCAGGCCATCCGGCGGGATAGGCTGTTGCTCCTGGCCTGACAAGTTTGCGCGAAGGCCTGGCGACCCGCCGCTGTACACAATCGCTTGAGTTCCCAGACTGCTCACCACAATCGCATCTTTAGGCTTCAGACCAGTGACACGCGCCGTTTCCGCGGGCTTGGCGGTGAAAGAGAATGCGAGGATTTCCCTATTCCCTTTACGCAGCGCGAGGGCGTGCTCGTTTCCATCGGTGGGCAGTTCCATGTTCTGCAACAGCCCATTCTGCAATGCTCCCTTTTCACTGTTGTCAATGAAGATCTGCGCTTCCTTTTCAGAAGTTGAAAAGCTCAGCCGCAAAGGCTCCGGCTCCAGCGTGAAGCTCCATTGAGGGCCGGGGTGCATGCTCTGCTGATGCAGCGTTTTGAAGCCTGGACGCGCAACCATGACGTTGTAAGTCCGATTGGAAGCGAGCTCAATCATCCCGGAGCGCACCACGCCATCCACGGTTACGGTGGCGTCCGCGGGGACACTGTGAACCTGTACGGCGACCTGGGTACTCGCCGGTAGCGCGGCTTGAGGTTTAACAGCCGGCTTGCGGCGCAGCGTAGAAAACAGAATTGCGGCGGCGATCACAAGCAAGAGGACCGCACAAATCGCGAGCTGAAAACGTGAGAATCCCGGCCGTGGCTGGGGCTTGGGCGTAGCGGGCGGTGCAGTGGCTACGGCCGCCGGTGGAATTGTCTTCGCTGCAGTTTCCAGGACAGGAACAGCGGGGGCTCCGTTACCTTTCTGATCCGCGCCCGGTTGAACCCGGACAACAGTGCTAGTCGCCATCTCCGTAGGTGGTGAAAAGATGGAAGCGTCGCCTGCGGCGTTCGCCGCCGAAGCACTCATGGATTGCCGGAGTTCGGCTGCGAGGGAGCCGATTTCGGGATCGTCCGGATGCTTCTGCGAGATTTCTCTGGCCTGCTCAAGATATGCATTTCGCTCCACGGGTGTGGCCTGCCCCGCCTTGGGTACAATGCCCCGCAGCGATTCGACATCGCCTGCACGATCCTGCTGGCGGCGGACTTCTCGAAAGGAGCCTTGCAGCGTGGCTTGCAATTGCGCCAGCCGTCCTTCGTTCGGATACTGAACCAGCCCAGACTCCACCTTTGCCAGCGCCCCTGGGAGATCCCCGCTAGCCTGAAGATCACGCGCGTCCGCCAGGCATTGAGAAACGAAATCCTTGCGCTTATTGTCGGCAATCAACGTTCGCAGTCCGCGTGTTACGGTATGTGACGTATCGAGGTCGGAGGCTTGTTGCAGCAGCGGCTCAGCGGTTCTCCAATCCCCTTTTTCCACCAGGGGCCGGGCCTGTTCTGACAGCGCATTGACCAAAGCTTCACGGATTCCGCGGTTCTTGGGATCTAACTGTAAAGCGCGGCGAAGGTTCTCAGCAGCCTCGTCGAAACGACGAGCGGTTAAAAGTTCCTGCGCCGCGGCGTATAGCGTTCGCGCTTCCAGGCTGCGCTCGAGTCCCTGGCGCGCGAGACGCTCTAAACCGTTTAATTCGGGATCCTGAGGATGTTCCGCCAGAGCGCCAACCGCCAGATCGCGTGCACGCGTGTAATCACTGGCCTCCAGCGAACGGTCGATCTGCTCGATCAGACGGCCCCGGGCCTCATCCTTGACCTGGGCGTCGCGCCTCTTGACGAGCTGCGTGACTTCGACCTCAATGCCCGGATATTTAGGATAGATGTTGCGCAAAATATCCCACTGGCCGATCGCCTCGGTGAAGAGGCTCTTTTCTTCATAGTGGCGCGCCTTAGCGACGATCGAGTTCACCAGATCGCGCCGTTCGCGAGTGAGCTTCAACGATTGCTGAAATTGCTGTTCGGTGGGGCATCGCTCGCAAGCTTCTTTGAGGATGTTGACCTTGCGCTCGAGATCCGGCTCCGCATCTAAGCGACGGCCGATTTCGGCAATATAGCCGGACAACTCCTGCCGCTGTTGTTCAACCGCCTCGAGCTTGAGGGCCTGAAAGATTGCATCGCTAGGATATCTGTTGATGAATTCGTCGCAGATGTACAGAGTCCGAGCGAAGTTCTGCTCCGTTAGAAGACGCCGGGCTTCCTCATACGCGTTGTGAATGCTATCGCGGTCGGACCGGACCTGATTGTAGAAGCCTTGATAAATGGCGTCCCGGTCGGGGACGGCAGCATCCGGAGTGTGGCGGCCGAGATCCAAAAGCCGCTCCAGTTTGCTGAGGGCGGTGCTGATCTCGCCATTCTGGTAAGCCTTCATCGCCGAACCGTAGAGCTGTTCCCTCTCGGTCCGAATCCGTATGGCATCCTGCTCACGGCGGTCGCTTTCATTCAGCAGGTCAAGAGCGACCGCGTCGGAGGGGCGCATCTTTAGGACTTCAGTCAATGCTTGGCGCGCCTCCGCGAAGGCATGCCGCTCCAAGTGGCGGCGCGCCAGGTTCAACCAGCCTTCGATTTGACGCTCATTGCGCTGCTTTTCAACTGAACCACGCAGCGCTTGTGCGTCGGCATTCTCGGGGTCGATCTCAAGAATTTCCTGAAGCTTTTCAAGAGCGAGCGGGATTTCGTCTTGTTCCAAGCGAGTGCGGGCAGCTTCCAGCAGTTGCCGGATTTTCCTCTGCCGGCTGGCTTGATCAATTTTGGCTCGCATCAGGCCGATTTCAGGATCGACGTGCCCCTCACTTTCCAGTTCGGTCAGGATTTCGGAAGCGAAGTCCGGGTCGCCTTCGCCCAGAGCCTTTTTGGCGCGGTCAATGCGAGGCTGAATCTTAGCTCGATCGAACCTTTCAATAGGAAGGTTACGAAGTGCCTTCTGAAGCGTGTCTCCAAAGTCCCGCGCGCTGGAGAACCTATGCAGGGGCTGCTTGGCCATGGCCTTATGAATTACCATGCTGACTAGTTGGGAGACGGACGGATTGATTTCTAGAATCGGCGGCGGGATATAGTGCCGGATCGCTTCAGCGGTCTCGGCCGGAGTCTTGCGGGCAAACGGTCTGCGGCCCGTGAGCGTTTCATAACAGACTACACCGAGGGAGAAAAGATCGGTCACGGGCGTAGCCGGCTTCATGTCGATCTGTTCGGGCGCCATGTACTGCAGGGTGCCTTTGTGCCCCGTAATGGAATTAGAGCCGGTTAGGTAAACAACGCCAAAATCTATAATTTTGGCAGTATCGTCTTCCATCACGAAAATGTTACTGGGCTTGATATCGCGATGTACCAAGCCGTGCTCGTGCGCAGCCTGAAGACCGCGGCACACCTGATCAATGATGCCGACCACGCGCTCCACCGTAAGCCGGGGGCTGGAGGTCTCGATAAGTTTCGACAGGGTGGCTCCCGGCAGCAAGGGCATTACGAAGAACGGCTTCTTCTGTCCGCGCTCTTCAATTTCGCCGACGTCGCGAATGTCGACGATATTGGGATGACTGATGCTGGCCAGGACGGTCCACTCTTTGCTGAATAGCTCGACGGCCGTAGGATCGGAGACATCGCGCATCGTTTTTAGTGCAACGAAGCTCTTTGTTTTCAAGTCGATGGCGCGATAGACTACACCCATCCCCCCCTCCCCGAGGAGCTCCTTAATTTCGTACCTGTCCGCGACGGGGGCTTGCGTAGCCATTTTTAACTATTGGAAATCAGCATACCAGCTTTCAGACCGCGTAGGAATGGCCCTTAGTACCGCGCAAATTGGTACTCTTTCGCCTCAAATCGGGCGCCTTAGAAAACCGCAGCGCGAGTCAAGAATAGACAAACTCCCCGTTCTCGCCGATCCCCACGCGAATCGCCGAAGGCTTAGCCCCTTGGGCGATGTCACCGAGCAGACGGCGCGACAAGTCCGGAAGCAGGGTGTTAGTCAGGATGTTGTCCACATTTCGCGCTCCACTTTCCACCTCAGTGCAGCGGGTGGCCACTTCCTCTACCAAGGCTTGGTCCCACGACAGCTCGACCTTGTGATTTTCCGCCAATCGCTTTTGAATCTTGGCGAGTTTGAGCGAAATGATCTGCTGTAGCGTCTCGTCCCAGACCGGATAGTAGGGAACGATCACCAAGCGTCCGAGCAGCGCTGGCTTGAAAATCCGATTCAGCTCCGGTTTGATGGCTTTCACAACACGTCCGGCGCCGGTACTTCCTCGGAATCATTGGTGAGTTTCATCATCGTATCGGTGGCTGCGTTGGTCGTCAGGATGATGATGGTGTTTTTGAAATCGATCTCACGGCCTTGGCCGTCCTCCATCGTTCCCTTGTCAAAAACCTGGTAGAACATTTCCAGCACATCGCCGTGCGCTTTTTCCACTTCGTCCAGCAGGACGACAGCGTAAGGACGCCTTCGCACTGCTTCGGTGAGGACACCACCTTCGCCGTAGCCTACGTATCCGGGCGGCGAGCCTTTAAGCGTGGAAACGGTATGCGCTTCCTGAAACTCCGACATGTTAATGGTGATGAGGTTGCGTTCGCCGCCGTAAAGTAAATCCGACAGAGCTAAAGCGGTCTCTGTTTTTCCGACGCCGCTGGGTCCGACCAGCAGGAACACGCCCACCGGGCGGCTGGGATCGTCCAGGCTGGCCCGCGAGGTTCGGATTCTTTCGCTGATGGCAGTAAGAGCGTGATCTTGGCCGAGAACGCGGCGCCCCAAGTGATCCTCCAACTCGAGTACCGTGGTCAGTTCGTCTTTGATCATTTTCCTACCGGGATGCCGGTCCAGGCCGAAATCACATCGCCCACGGTTTGGGCGTCCACGGAGACTCGCAGCAGCGGCAGTTCCCCTTGGAGAGGCTTGCAATGTAAGCGAAACGGTTATCAAGTATCTGTTAGACCCCAGCCAGCCTTATTCGCCGGCTCCGCCTCCCACCGTGGTACGTGCGGGTCCTCCGGCCAAGCCACCATCTGACCCGCTCGCTCTGAAAGTACCCGCAGAGGTCTATTACTTGAAGGGCGCGGATGAGTTTATCCAATTGGATCTGAAGCCGGTCGTCTCGTTAAGAGAGCCAGGCAAAATGTCCAAGTTCAGTCCGGTGAAGGGGCACGTGGTCGGTTCGGTAATCGGACCAGCCGCTATGGCTCGGGTCGCGAAGGGGCCGCTACCTTCTATGCGCGTCCGGGAGAAAAGGCCGCTATGGAAGACTTTGTCCTATTGAGCCTGGAACCTGAAAAAGGCGGCCGGAACCTGGACTTTGGAACCAAGGTAGGCAAGCCCGTCTTTCCAGCGAAGTCCATCCACCAATTCGAATCCAAGGAAGTCATGCCGGGACTATTCCGTCTGGCAGTCCCGCCAGTCGGTAAAGGTGAGTACTTGTTCTTCATTTTGGGGAGCGGCGATGAGAAGAAAGGGCTGCTTGGAAAAGGTTATGACTTCGGCGTAAAATGACGTCTCCATCCTTCGGGCATAGACGCCGGGACATATCCAAGTAAGAAGTACCCGCCGTTGCCGTGCCTAGCCCCGCAACTGACATTAAATGCCTGCCAGGTCAAGTCGTTAGCAGAAATACATTTGGTTCGATCTCTGGACCTCGGATTGCTCCGTTTGCGCCGAGGCGGCTTGAAATGGTGGGGAGCATGTACTGCAAGTACTGTCTGCCGGCAGTCTGCCTGCTGATCCTGGTCAACTGCGCGAAACACAAGCTGACTCCAGTGGCCACGCCTTTTCCGCCGGCTCCAGCGTTGAGTGTCCCGGCGGCCCCTCCTGCGCCCGGGATAGCTGAAAGTAAGCCGGAAGAACCCTCGAAGAAGGTGGCGCAGCTGAAACGTTCAGCTTCGGATGTGAATCTTTTGCTTCTGGAGCCGCCCCGAATGAGCTTCGCTCCCGACGTCCGCGCCTTGAAAAAGGATGTTCCAAAGATCGACAAGATCACTTTTCTGGTGAATACCGGCGACGGGACAATGCGTCCTGAAGCGGAAATAACCATCCACGCCGCGTTGCAGGCTTTAGCGGATCAGTTTCTCTTCCTGTGTCCGGACCATATGCGCGTCGGCGCACCGGCTGAGTGCCACTTCAAAACCAAAGAAGGACTCGACGATTTTTTCAGAGTTAAATTGCTCGAGCTGGGCGTGCAGGCATCTGAGGCCGGCGCTGCGAGTGTTCTGGTGCGAGCGGATCTGATCTCCGCGGACAACAATGCTTTCGATATCCGCGCAGCTGCTCCTAACAATCCAGCCTCCGGGGAGAAGCTTTGGCATGTTGCGGCTCGGAATCCAGGCGATCACAAGCTGGAGCTCAGCGTTACACCCAGCGCACGTATTTTGTCCGTTGGTGACGTGCAAGGCACTCCGGTAGTGTTGACGCGTTCGGTTTCGGTGGTTGTCCCTGAGAACTTCTTCAATGACTACGGCCCGGCGGTGGTTGGGAGCCTGGCGGCACTGGGACTGGTGGCGTGGATCGCATGGACGCTCTGGCGCAACGCGCGGCCATCCGTTTTCAGCAGTCGCTAGAGCAGCGCCTCAGGCTACTAAACAGCGCCGCATGCTACCTTGACACGTGGAGCATGAACTCACCGGTCGTGCAGTGCATGTTTGGCCGGTCTCGACCTACGCGCCGGATGCAGTGGTCGAACGGTTCCGGGCGCTTCTCGCACCCGATGAAGCAGACCGCGCGGACCGGTTCCGTTTCCCTCGTTTGCGGCAATCATTCACGCTCGCGCGAGGCGCTTTGCGGGTTCTGTTAGGACGATACCTGAACACCGCGCCCGGCGACATCAAGTTCGCTTATGGCTCCAAGGGAAAACCAGCTCTTGCGACCGACAATCGTCTGCAGTTCAATGCCTCGCATTCGGGCGATCTGGCGTTGTTCACGTTCACGATGGATTGCGAGATCGGCGTCGACGTGGAACCCATCCGCTCGATGCCGGATATCGAGGACGTTGCCAAGCGTTTCTTTTGCGCAGAGGAGACGGAGGAACTGATGTCACTTTCAGGAGACCAGCGCGAGCATGGTTTCTTTCTGTGCTGGACGCGCAAAGAAGCATACATCAAAGCCACGGGGGATGGTTTAGCAACGCCGCTGGACGCCTTTCGCGTCACGCTTCGACCGGGTGCGCCGGCGGGGATGGTCCACGTACAGCAGGATTGCATCGCGGCTCAAGCTTGGACGCTGCATGATCTAACTCCGGCCCCCGGGTATGCGGCGGCGTTAGCCTATCGCGACTCGCCGCGTCCCTTGAAAACATTTCCGTTTTTTAACCCAAAACAATTGTTGGATATTATGTGAAATCGTGATACCCTATCCCTTCCCTTCGGCTCTGCCGATAACAGTTTATGAGTTTCCTAGCCGACGCCCTGGGCGGCCAGAGGATCACGCACGTCCTGGCCGATTCAGAAGTCACCTACATCATGCTCGCCAACGGGACGCAAATCACCATACGCGGGCTGGTTGTGGTTGAACCCAATCCATCCACCGCTGCCGAAACTTCCGCCGCCGTTCGATAACCCTCGACGGAGGCGCCAGGCAGGTAGTGTATATTGACGGCTTGAGGAGAATCATGCAGAAAGTCGTCCTAAAATGCACCTCCGTGCTGATTGTCGCTACCGGGCTGGCGTCCGCTCAGAGCCCGCCTGCGCAGGCCACCGTCACCATTAGCGGTAAGAATCTCAGCATCAAATACTCCGCTCCCTCGGTACGCGGCCGCAAGATCTTTGTCCCGGGAGGCGTCATTTCGCACGACCCCACTTATCCGGTGTGGCGCGCCGGCGCAAACGAAGCTACGGCATTTCATACCGACGCCAATCTGGACCTGGGTGGTGTTCAAGTTCCGAAGGGCGACTATACGCTTTGGGTGCTCATAAAGGATCCCGAGGCCTGGGAGCTCATCGTAAGTAAAGAGACCGGCCAGTGGGGTATGAGCTATGACGCCGCGCGGGATCTAGGCCGCGTCAAGATGACTATGAGCAAACCGCCGGCTCTCATCGAAAAAATGAAGTACACGCTTTCCGACCTCGGCGGCAATAAAGCCAAGCTCCAATTGGAGTGGGAGAATCACATCGCGTCCGTGCCGATTACGGTGAAGTGATAGGTCCGGCAAGTTTTGCGATGTAGCGAATCGCGATACAATTAGCCGCAAAGATGATTTCCGCACAAAACCGCCGCCGCTTTTTGCAGTTTCTCGCTGGCAGTCCGCTGCTTTCGCGCGCCTTGGCACAGCAGACTCAACCACCGTTGGCCAGTCCGAAAGACGCTCTCAACGTGATGGAGTTTGAAGAGATGGCGCACCGGGCGCTGCCGCCGGCGCATTGGGGCTACATGGCCAGCGGTGTCGACGACGATGCGACGCTGAAGGCTAACATAGGCGCGTTCCGGCACATCCAACTTCGGCCGCGGCGTCTGGTGGATGTATCAAAAATCGATCTGCACACCGAACTGTTCGGCGTCAACTGGGAGTCTCCGATTTTCATCTGCCCAGTCGGCAGTCAGAAAATGTTTCACCCCGAGGGCGAAGTCGCGGTGGGGCGGGCGGCCAATTCGAAGAAGGCCCTGCAGATCCTCTCGACCGTCACCTCCACGCCAGTAGAAGAAGTCGCGAAGGCTCTCGGCAGGCCGCCCTGGTATCAGCTATACATGCCGCTGCGCTGGGACGCGACCGAGAAACTGGTGCGGCGCGTCGAGGCCGCCGGATGCCCGGTCTTAGTCTGGACGATCGATCTCCTGGGCGGCAGAAATACTGAGACGGCGACACGTCTCGGGCGCACGGACACCAGAGATTGCTCGCTCTGCCACACGGCCGGGGTCGGCGCGATGAGCAACCGCGTCATGTTCGCGGGAATCGACGGCAGTATCGGAATCAATCCTCTTGGCGCCACTTGGGAGTATGTGGACCGTTTGAAAAAGTTGACCAAGATGAAGCTGGTCTTGAAGGGCATCGAGACGCACGAGGACGCCAAGCTCTGTCGCGAGCACGGTGTCGACGGCATCGTGGTTTCCAATCACGGCGGTCGAGCGGCCGAAGATCTTCGGCCCACTATAGAGAGCCTCCCCGAAGTGGTGGAAGCAGCGGGCGGCCAGATTCCGGTGCTGGTGGATGGCGGCTTCCGGCGTGGTACCGACATTTACAAGGCGCTGGCGTTGGGCGCGCGTGCCGTTGGGATTGGGCGTCCTTATATATATGGACTCACCGCATTCGGGCAGCAGGGCGTCGAGCGAGTGATCGATATTCTGCGCGCCGAACTGGAACTGACCATGCGGCAGTGCGGCACTCCGGCGATTGCGCAGATTACGCGCGCGTCGATCTCGATGAACGAGGCCCGGCCGTAGCAGTGGCCACTATACTTTCCGTCCAAAAAACCAAACTCAACCGCAATCAGATCCGCGGATTCTGGGCCGCCTGGAGCGGTTGGTGCCTGGATGGAATGGATTCGTTCATCTACGCTCTGGTGCTGGTGCCGGCGTTGCGCGAACTGCTACCGCGATCGGGTATTCCCGCGAACACTGGAGAGGTCGGCTACTACGGCGGAATCCTGTTTGCGTTGTTCCTGGTCGGCTGGGGACTCTCGCTACTGTGGGGGCCAGTGGGCGACCGTTTCGGACGCGTGCGCACGCTGATGCTGACCATTCTCTGTTATTCGGTCTTCACCTTCGCGTCCGCGCTCGTTACCAACGTCTGGCAACTCGCGGCCTTTCGCTTACTCGGCGGCATCGGCATCGGCGGCGAGTGGACGCTCGGCGGAACCTTCGTCGCCGAAGAATGGCCGGAGGATCGCCGTAAGATGGGCGCGGGTTGGATGCATACTGGCTACTACGTCGGCATTCTGATAGCGGGCTTGCTGAATGCCAGCATCGGCGCGCACTTCGGTTGGCGAGCGATGTTTGCGGTCGGCGGATTACCGGCGCTGCTGGTGATCTTCATCCGCAAGGGTGTGCACGAGCCGGAGCGTTGGAAGCCGGCCGAGTCTGCCACTCGCGCCATAGCGATGCTGTTCAATGACGAATATCGCAAGCGCACTATTCTGAACTCGCTGTACATCCTGGTCTCGATCATCGGCCTGTGGGCGGGCTCGGTCTATGCGCCGTCGGCGCTCACGTTCTTGGCGGGCAGGGAAGGGCTCGACGAAGCCGGCTCCGCGCGAGTAGCGTCGTTCGGAACGATTCTGTTGTCAGTTGGAACTGTGCTCGGATGTTTTGCAGTGCCGCCGCTGGCCGAACGCTTTGGCCGGCGCTGGACACAAGCGTTCCTCTACAGCTTGATGCTGTTTTCGATCTCGCTCGGCTTCGGCTATGCGTTCTACTTGCGGGAACACGCGCTGGCGTGGTTCCTGGTGCTGCTGTTCGTCATGGGATTCGGCGGCGCCAACCACACCATGTATTCGCTTTGGCTGCCGGAGCAGTATCGCACTGAGTGCCGGGCGAGCGCATTTGGTTTCACAACTTCGGTGGGGCGGTTTGTCGGCGCTGTTTTTACGTTCCTGGTGGGTGCGGGCGTGTCGCACTACGGAACCATCGGGACACCGGTGGCCATCACCTCGCTCGCGTTCCTGGTGGGTTTAGCGTTGTTGCCGTGGGGCGTGGAAACCAAGGGTCAACCGCTTCCCGATTAACCACGCCCCGCGGACGGTACTAACTGTGAGCCGCGCCGGCGACCTTGTGCGGAAGCGTCTTTTCTACGATGCCGCGGAATTCTTCGTCAGTAAGCAAGCGTTTCGATGCTAACGACGATTCCTTCACGGCCATCACGACCTGCATGGCTTCTTCTTCAGTGAAGTCGACGCCGACGGCCTTCAGGGCCGCCTTGATCGAATCGATGCCACTGCCTTTTCCAAGCACCACTCGAGGAGCGGGTTGGCCCACTACATCCCAACGATAGGGGAACAGCTCGGTGGGGCGAGTGCTACCGCAATTCTGCCACCAGCTTGCGATGATGCCGGACTCGATGTGGAACAATTGCTCGCCGACTACGGGCCGGTTGCTCGCGACCTTGTGTCCCGACAGCTCTTCCACCAGCCGTGCCAGTCCATAGAGCTTGTCGACTTTGAGACCGGTATCGACGCCATACAAGGTCAGAAGCGCCATCGCGGTCTCTTCCATGGGCACGTTGCCTGCGCGCTCGCCCAATCCGAGTACAGTCGAGTGAATGACTTCGACGCCTTCGGCTACCGCCATAATCGTGTTGGCGATACCCATTCCGTAATCCATGTGGAAGTGCGCTTCGAGCCGCTTGTTGACACGCTTTTTTGCCTCGCGCACCAGGTATTGGATGGCATGCGGCGCGAGCACGCCGAAAGTATCCACCAGCGCCAGAGCGTCCATGTGGCCTTCAGTGGCCACGCGCATGATCAGATCCAGCACCCACTTCATATCGGCGCGGCTGAAATCGATAGGGAAGAATACCACCTCGAGTCCCTGCTCGTGGGCATATTTGGTCGATTCAATCGACAGATCGATGGCCTTTTCGAGCGGCCATTTATAGGCGTACTCGATGATGTGCGTGCTGGACGGCACCTCCATGACGATGCCGGACACGCCGCAATCGACTGCGCGCTTCACGTCATCGACCATGCAGCGTGAGAAAGCAAAAATCTGCGGGCCGAGTTTGCGCTTCACGATCTCTTTAATGGCCGCTGTATCGCTGGGTGACACGACAGGCATGCCGGCTTCGATTCTATGCACGCCGGCGGCTGCCAGCGCCTCTGCGATTCGAATCTTGTCATCCTTGGTGAAGATGACGCCGCTCTGCTGCTCGCCGTCGCGGAGCGTGATGTCGTGAAATTTCACCTGTTTCGGGAAATGCAGTTGCTCGCGCACCGCATCAGTAAAATTCCACGGGCTGACAAACCATTTATCTGTTTTCCAGGGTTCTTGAGACATGCTATGTTCCTTCCAATAATAAATTTTAGTTACTACTGCGTGCTGCCGATTTAAAAACTTCTGGATTTACGGGATTCCTAGGCGTCTGGCCGGTTAGAACCCGCACCACTTCTTCGGAGGCTTTGGTCTGTAAGTCGACCAAAGATTCTTCGGAGTAAAAGCTCGTATGCGGAGTGAGGATTACGTTATCGCGTCCAAATAGCGCTGATTCACCGGGCGGCTCTTTTTCCATGACATCCAGAGCAGCGCCGGCAATCTGTTTCATATCCAGCGCCTGCGCCAGAGCTGCCTCATCGATTATAGGCCCTCGCGCAGTATTGATCAGGTAAGCGTTCGGCTTCATACGGCTAAAGACATCGGTATTAAACAGATGGTGGGTCGCCGGCATCAGGGGCGTATGAATCGAAATGTAGTCCGAGATTCTTAGTAACTCATCGAAATCAACCCGCTGTACGGCACAACGTGAAAGAACGTCGTCCGGAACAAAAGGGTCATAAGTCACCACCCGCATTCCGAACGCTTTAGCCTTGGGGGCCACTAACTGCGGAATTTGCCCGAAAGCCACCAACCCGAGCACGTTTCCCCGCAGCCGGTGAATCGGGACCACCTCGGGCATTTTCCAGTTGCCCGCATGGGTTCGGGAATTGGCGAACGGAATCTTCCGTGCCAACGCCAATAGCAGAGCCATGGCGTGTTCGGAGACTTCATCCAGGCAATAATCGGGAACCCTCGTAACGACTATGCCTTGGCTGGTCGCGACCGGGATGTCCACGTTATCCACGCCAATTCCGAAGCGAGCGATGATACGGCAATTTGTCATCTGCCGGATCATGTCGGCTGTTATCTTGGCGTAAGTTGTCAGCAGCGCATCGGCGTCGCGTGCTACCTCAAGGATCGCTTCCGCCTTCGATTCCTTAGCGAGCCTTATCTCAGCACCGATTTTCGCCAACACAGCTCCGGCTGGATCCAGGTTCGGGAAAACCGAGTCAGAGACTGCTACAAGCCGTTGGACCATCTATCGCTTCATCGCCTCCTCCATGTGTTCCATCATGGTGAAGACCACCGGGCCTTTGCCCGAGACGAGCACATTCTCCTCCAGGCGGGCGGTCTGCTGCAGGCCCGGATGCCCCGCAAAAGTTTCGATGGCGAAGTACATGTTCTCTTTGATCTCCGCTGGATATTTCAGCGAATAAGCGCGCGAGATCCACATACCTTCGTATAGCGTCAAGCCGATACTGTGCGCGAATTGCTGCAACGTTACCGTTCCGTACTTGTCGTCGTCATACACTGGAAATGCGTTGGCGACGTCGGCGGTGGTATTTCCAGGCTTCAGTTTTTCGAGGCCGGCATACATCGAATCGTAGACTTCGCGGTACAGATCGATTTCTTTCTGATTCATCTTTTGCGCGACCTTGAAGCAGCGCACGAAATCGATGAAATAGCCGGAAGGGCCGACCGCATTGATGTCGACGATCACCAAGTCGCCCTGACGGATCAGCTTATCCGTCGCCCAGCGTCGATACGGACTGGTATTTCCACCTGAAGCCACAATGATGTCGTAAATGATTTCGCAGCCGCGCTCCAGCATGAACTCGTGCACTTTGGCTTCGATCTCGCGCTCGCGCACACCCGGCTTGAGCCATTCGTACTTGATCTTCCACATGGCGGCGTCACCGATGCTGGAAGCCATTTTCAACAACTCGATCTCGTCGCGAGTCTTCACCACGCGCGCGGCCGAGATGCAGGGCCAGGCGTCTACAATGTTCACGCCCGCTTCCGTAAATGCCTTTAGAGCGGCCATGTCGAGATTGTCGATGCCAATCCGCTCCTTCGACAGACCGTGCTGCTTGAGAACATCGACGACGCTCTGGGCCATTCTTCCGGCCATGTAGGGAACCGCGCCTTCGGCCCACTGCCAGGTGATCGCGGGACTGATGCGATTCTCCATCCAGGGCAGGTCCATTTTGGCACACACCAGATCGGACCCAGCGGTCTCGAAGAGCACCGGCTCGGCGCCGTTGGGTACCACGGCGTAGCGGATGTTGATATTGTATTTCCAGTTTCCCTGGTAGGAACCGGTGACATAGCGGACGTTCGCACCGGCAAATAGCACCAGCGCCCCGATGTCGCGCTTAGTCATCTCGGCCTGCATCTTGGCCAGGCGATCTTTTCTCAACCTTTCGAAATCGACCCGGTACTGCCAGTCCGCGCCGGTCTGGCTGTAGAGCCTCCGGGGATCCCATTCGTGCGGTTTGCCGATGAAAGTTGTGTCCAAAGCGTAACCGTTGTGGTTACCGTGCGCCTGCGGCTGCGCTTCAGTCTTTTCTGATTTCCCGCCGTTCTTTCCGCCATTTTTCTTCGCCGGCGGAGCCGATTGAGTTGTTTTTGCCATAAGTTAGATGTTGTCTCTTTTCATTAATAATGTGACTCACTTTATTTTGAGAACTCGAACGCGGCTACGGCCGGAGTCGACACTTCGATTCCGGTGCCTGAAGACTGTACATCGCCGCTGATCGCGTAAAACCGATTACCGATCACGCCCCCGGCCACGCCATGACGCGCCAGCGCCATGGGAGGCATTACGGACCAGCTATTGGTGGCGGGATCGTAAGCTTCAAATGCGCGATAGGCGGTTTGTTCCACCGCGTTCTGCCACTCGCCGCCCGCGACATAGACACGGCCATCATGAACACCGACGCACAAACCACTGCGAGCTGTCGGCATCTTCGCCAGTGGAACGCTCCAGGTGTCAGTAGCCGGATCGTAGGCTTCGACGTTATTCAAATTCGAAGATGCCGCGACGAACGCGGCCCCAATTCTTCCGCCGATCACGTAGATCTTCCCGTCGACTACACCGGCTCCGGTGTGATTGCGTGGAGTTGGCATGCTGGCGCGAGCCTGCCATTGATTCGTTTTGGGATCGTATTCTTCAACAGTTCCTACCACGCGCTGAGCGGTAGTGGGATGGATGGCAGGATTGGTGGCGCCAGGAGCAACCGTCGCGCCTCCGATCACATACATCTTGTCGCCCACGGTCGCCGCCACGCCGGCGCCGCGCTTGGTCGGCATGGGCGCCAGCTCTTTCCAGGAATCGTTGGCCGGATCGTATTCGAAGGCGTTGTTGATTGGAGCCCAGGCCGTCAGGTTCCCTACTCGCCCGGCGATAAAACCGCCGAACACGTAAACCTTGCCATTGTATTCGGTAAGAGAGAGGTGGTGAGCCGGAAGCGGCATGACTTTCTTCTTGGTCCACTTATTCGCGGGCGGATCATACTCATAGACCATTCCCACAGGCTGCCATACCGGCGCGGAAACGAGCCCCGCAAAGACATACATTTTGCCATTGGCCGCTTGCCCGATCACCTCCTCATGAGGCTCGGGAAATGGCATCAGGTCCATCCACGTCCCCTGGGCAAGAGCGGCGGGCAGATAAAGACTGAAAAAGATCGTCAGCGCACCCAAGCGGCGGCGCGCCGGACACACACGCTTCGACATTCCGTTCGTTCTATTGTAGCTGTTCACTCCGAGTTGTTTCCACTACAGATCGTTTTTCCGAGTGCTATCGTCCTCGCGGCAGTTGCCCAAGATGCGGCTCGGGTAGCGTTGGCGCCGGCCCTCCGCAATTCATCAAGTATCTGCTACGGAGCTAGCTTGCCGACGATCGCCTCGAATGGACTGGGGGGTATGCCATGCAGCGCTCCGCTTGGCTTTGGCAGCGCACGGAATTGCGCGATCACGACGTGCTTGGCCGGGTTAATGTAAATGGTCTGTCCGTAAATTCCGATCGCTCGAAAAACGTGGTCGGGACTGTTGGCGGTTAGCCACCATTGATATCCGTAGCCGGGGTTGAATGCGGGCGCAGTTGTGGATTCACGCATCCAGGCATCATTGACGACTCTGGTATCGCCCAGCTTGCCGTAGTTCATCGCCATCAGGCCAAAGCGCGCGTAATCGCGGAGCGTCGCGTTAAAACAACCGAAGGCGCAGATCTCCGGTTGATTCTTGCTCTCATAAAAAAAAGCATCGCTCTCGGCTCCGATCTTTTTCCAGAGCTTCTCCTCGGCGTACTTATTGAGCGGCGTGCCGGTGACCTTCTCTAATATCAATCCGAGCATTTGCGTGTTGATGCTTTGATAGTGGAACGCCGTACCCGGCTTCCGCTCTTGCTTCAAAGCCACGGCTGTTTCCTTAAACGGTTCACCGCCGCGGATGAGATCGAAGATCACCCGGTGGATGTCCGCCTTGGGGTCGAGATAATCCTCATTGAATTCGATACCGGACGCCATTTGGAGCAGGTTCTTCAAAGTGGCATCTTTGTAAGCGCTGTCCTTGAGGTACGGCAGGTACTGGGTTACAGGATCGTCGACACTGTGAAGCTTACCCTCTTCCAGAGCGACACCAATCAGAACCGAAACGACCGATTTCGAGATAGACATCGAGAGGAAGCGGTCTTCGGGCATCGCGTCGTGAAGATATTTCTCATAGACGATCTGATTGTCTTTCATCACAAGTAATCCCAGGACATCACCTTGCAGTAGATAGTCGTCCAGCGAGTAAGTCTTGTCGTTCACCGTGTAAGTGAGTGAGAAAGGCGCCGTGGTCTCCAGCAAGCGGAACGCCTGGCCGGGTTTGCGAACCCAATCCAGCCGCTGTTTGGGAACCTTATCCATGTGATGGAAGTAGTAAAAATTATAGGGCTGCGACCAATAGCTGTACGGGTCGGTCAGCATCTTGCGGGGATCTACTTTGTCGAAATCCAGCTTCGGCGCGGTTTCAGCGAAGATGAAACCTGCGACTATTAACAAGCCGAGAGCGACGTTGCTCAGGGGGCGGCGCATGGGGTCCTCCAGAAGCCTCGAATTATAGCGTAACGGCGGACGAGGAAAGACCGTTCCCTGCGGTCACGGCTTAGATCCGTGATTCAGCTTACTTTGCGAGTTCTTTTTCGAGCGCGGCCCATTCCGCGTGGTCCAGGCGCAGACTCGCCGCCGCAATGTTTTCTTCCAGGTGCGCAACGCGCGATGTTCCAGGGATGGGAAGCATAACAGGCGAGTGGTGCAGCAGCCACGCCAGAGACAATTGCGCTACAGTCGCGCCATGGCGCTTCGCGGCCTGATCGAGCGGTCCGCCGGGCTGCGCGAGTTTACCGGCTCCGACCGGGAACCAGGGAATGAACGCGATGTTGTGCTTCTGACAATATTGGAGTACTGGCTCATGCTGGCGATCGAGGAGGTTGTAGAGGTTCTGGACGCTTACGATGGTAACCGTCTTCTGGGCACGCTCGATCTCGGCGGCCGAGACCTCGGAGAGCCCGATGTGCCGGATTTTGCCTTGCTTCTGGGCGTCCTTGAGGACGCCTAAGCTCTCCTCGACGGGAACCTTGGGGTCGATCCGGTGGAGCTGGTACAAGTCAATTCGTTCCACGCGAAGATACCGCAGGCTCATCTCCAGTTGTTGCCGCAGATATTCAGGACGTCCGACCGGCGCCCAGGCGTCCGGGCCCTGCCTGGTAAGCCCACCTTTGGTCGCGATTACAAGCCCCTTGGGGTAAGGCGACAGCGTGCTGCCGATGAGCGGCTCGCTTACCGCTGGACCGTACGAATCTGCCGTGTCGATAAAGTTGACCCCGAGTTCCACTGCTCGACGCAGCACACGACGCACTTCTTCTGGATCTTTGGGTTCGCCCCAGATTCCTTTTCCAGTGATACGCATGGCTCCGAAGCCGAGTCTGTGGATTGGTAAATCGCCCCCAATTGTGAAGGTGCCGCTGGCGGCAGCATTGATGGTCGCTAATGTGGTCATACAGGTAAATGGATTAACCAGCCCACCGAAAGTTTCGAGATTGTCACCGTGTTACAACATATTGCTTAGGAACCTTCAGCGCCATGGTGCCCTGAACGGTGACGACATCGTACTTACCCACCGAACCGATCAAAAGATGGGCGGCCCACGGCTCCAGGCCATACTCGTCGATTAGCCAATGAGCCATGTCGGTGGTAGCTAGCTGCAGCGCGCGATTGAGCGAACTGGCGAATTCGGGCTGCGCGCCCACGCTGATCAGGTAGTCGGATGTCTCCAGGCGCGGGCCGGTGATTTTGGTATTTTTCTTGACCTCGACTGAGAACTCGACATCCATCGAGGTTTCGACTCCCGTGCCGGTGGGCTCTCCGTCGGCCATGATTGCATGTCCATCTCCGATGAACAACAAGCCGCCTGGATGATAAACCGGAAAGATGACCTTGGCGCCTTCCACTACCTCGTTGTAGTCGAGGTTGCCGCCGTACGAGCCGGCGGGCGCCGAGGTGGGCGCAAAATCTCCTGGCGCCGCGACGCCGATACATCCCAACATCGGGCGAGTGGGAAATTCGAGTTTCACGCGGCTGCTGGCCGGCTCGCGCAAACGCACCGTCTTGCGATCGAGATCGATGTCCCATGGCACCTGTGTGTCACTGCCCTTGCGAACCAGATCCTTTTTGTAATGGTTGGAGTAAATGGATTCAACGTATTCGGGCATCAGAGAATATAGTCCCAAGCGGTACGCCGAATAGCCCCAGTTCCGATTCAGCCGCACGCGCCGCAAAGTGACCACTAAGGAATCGCCCGGCTCGGCGCCTTCGACGAAAAACGGGCCGGTCAACGGGTTGCCTGGCTCGGAACGCTGCTCGCTCATGTAGTCCTGGCCTCCCGCGTCGAGGGTCTTGGTAATAACTAAGTCGCCGGGGCGGATTCGTTTGAGTACGGGATTGTTATGGGCGAATGTGCGGTAATAAGTTTGCGGGATCAATTGAAAGGTCTCGGCCATCAACGACCCGCACAAGAAAAGAGTAGCCAGTAATCTCGAGCGCATAGATAATTATAAGACCAGATCGGTAGCCGATAGAGTTTGTGAGTTATGTCCGGGATCCCGCTCGATCAACAACCGCTTCTGGCCCCCAAGCCTGCGCTTTAGTTGGTCTAATCCTTCGTCTCTGGTGGAACGGGCCGTATCGAATCTATCCGTGCTTCTTCAGCTACCTGCTGCTGACTTTGCTTCAGACCGCCATTTTACCGTTTGTTCCGTATAGTAGCCTGACTTATGGCAATTGGTGGAGGCTCAGCGAGGGCTTGATTGTGTGCGCTTATGTCCTGGTGATCCTACGCGGTCTATTTCTTGACCAAGGCCGCAGCTATCTTTCTGCGCAACGTGTCACCCGCTTGGTCTCGTGAACTCAGCGCAATTCCGGTGACCGTTTCCACCGGGTGTCTCGTATTTTGGCTATTTACGTTGAGCCGCCGCGGTGAAATCAAAACCACGGTTATGGGACATCAATGGAGCCCGGACAAAGAGAGACGGCTACTAGCGCAACTGCAGACTGTCAACGCCAGTCTAGCTCGCGTGCTCCCGAGGTTGGAGCGCCATGACGTATTACCACATGAAGCGGATTGAACCCGATCCAATAGGCCAGTTCCGAGAGCGAATCGATATCCCACACGCAGAAATCGGCGTAGCGGCCCGGTGCCAGCAGACCATGCGAGGTACTCTTGCCAAGCGCCCGAGCGGCATGCTGTGTTACGCCCTTCAGGGCTTCCGCGGGCGTCATGCGAAACAGGGTGCAAGCCATGTTCATCGCCAGCAGAATCGATGTGGTGGGTGAAGTTCCTGGATTGCTGTCGGTTGCAAGCGCCATGGGGACGTTGTGACGGCGGAGCAGATCAACTGGCGGTAGTTTCTTTTCCCGAAGGAAATAAGAGGCGCATGGAAGCAAAACCGCAACTACGCCCGCGCTCTGCATGGCCAGCATTCCCGCTTCGTCGAGATGCTCCAGATGGTCGGCTGACAAGGCGTGATAGCGCGCCGCCAAACGAGTGCCGCCCATGTTGGTCAACTGTTCGGCGTGGATCTTGACCGGCAATCCAAGCTCCGAGGCCCTCTTGAAAACCCGTTCGGCTTGGGAGACCGAGAAGGCAATGTGCTCGCAGAAAACGTCCACCGCATCCACCAGGCCTTCGGCCTGTAAAGCAGGCAGGATCTCATTGCAGACCGAACTGATGTAGTCGTCCGCCCGGCGGGCGAACTCGGGAGGAATGACGTGGGCGCCGAGAAAGGTCGTATACACCGTGACTGGAAGACTTTCCCCGAGTCTCCGCGCCACCTTCAGCATTTTGCGTTCGTCATCCAGATTCAGTCCATAGCCGGATTTCACTTCGACGGCCGTCACTCCTTCGGCGAGTAAAGCCTTGAGCCGCCGAGCAGCTTGGTTAAAGAGTGACCCCTCGCCGGCCAACCGGGTGGCATGGACGGTGGAGTTAATCCCGCCGCCGGCCCTGGCGATCTGTTCGTAACTTGTGCCGGACAATCGCATCCTAAAGTCGTCCGCGCGGCAGCCTCCATAGACCAAGTGGGTGTGGCAATCGACCAAGCCCGGAGTAATCCAGCGACGCGCGAGGTCGTGAGTTCGTAGCACGGCAGCCGAGAGCTCGCGCGGAATGTCGCCATCGTTGCCAATCCAGACAATACGATCTGCCTGAACGACGATCGCTCCATGCTCGATGATCTCGTCCATATCGCCGGACGGGCAAATTCTCGCGTTTCGGTAGAGCGTCAAAAGACCCGAAGAGTTCATGCGATCGACGCCAGCCTGACATTCGCCAATGCGGCCAGAAATTGATCATTTGCCCAGCGCGATCCGATCGATACCCGGATGTGCGTCGTAAAACCCGGTTCGCGCCAAGGCTTCACGATTACGCCCTCGGGCAGGAGGCGCTGGGCGAGCTCGAAGGAGTCCTCTCGCGCATCGAAGAACAGAAAATTCGCCAAGGACGGGGCTGGGCGGTATCCGAGTGCCTGCAGTGCCCGCTGCATTCGCTCTCGCTCCTCGCTGGTGCGTGAGATGCAGTTCTGGACGTACTCGCGCTCTTTCAGGGCGGCAAACGCAGCAACCAAGGCGAGACGATTCACGTTAAAGGGCCCTCGAACGCGGTCCATCAGATTTATCAGAGCTGGGTCAGAAGCAAGCGCATAGCCGATGCGCAGGCCAGCCAATGCATAGGCCTTCGAGAAGGTCCGTAACAACAGCCAGGGCCCTGCGCGCTGCTCCAACATTTTCGCGAACGGCGGGTAAGAAGGGTCCTCCGCCGCGTATTCAAAATACGCTTCGTCGAAGACAAGCAGCCCGCTGTCGCCTGTAGCGGCGAGAAGGCGGGACATATCCGAGGCTGTAATGGATGTTCCCACGGGATTGGATGGATTGCTAAACATGATCATCCGCGTGCGCGGTGTGAGGGCAGCGATGAGTTTGCCAATGTCAAGACTATAGTCCTGCTGTACCGAAATAGCGCGAACACGTGCTCCGATCGACTGCGGCCAAATAACATGAAGGCCGTAGGATGGCGCCACGGTTAATACATCGTCGCCTGGCGCCAAGAAGGTCTGAGCCGCGACCGCAATCAGATCGTCCGAGCCGTTTCCGAGGACCAGCCTGTCTCGAGTGACGTTCAACCGTAGTGCGAGTGCGTCGCGAAGCTGGTTGCCAAACGGATCTGGATAAAGCGCCACATCCTGTAGCGCGGCGGCGATAGCGGCAAGTACCTTGGGACTGGTTCCGTGAGAGTTCTCGTTGCTCCCCAGTTTTGCGACATCCCGGACTTGATATTTGGATCGCACGTAATCGGTAGAAACGCCCGCGTTGTAGGCAGGAAGATTGATGATTTCCGGGCGCAGATAGTCCAGGAATGTCTGGGTAGGGTTCATAGGTCTCACGCCGTAGCCTAGCAGACATTCAAAAACTCGGGTTTTTGCCAGGTGTAACGGTTCATTCCGACGGGCGTCTAAGTTACGTTACATGAGTAAGGCCAAGCCCACACCAGCCAGAATCCTAATTGTGGAAGATAACCAGGCAGATGTATTTCTGCTCAGACATGCTCTCGATGAGCACGGCGAGGAGTATCAACTCGAGGTGCTTCGAGATGGCGCCGAGGCAATCCTGTTTGTACAGCAGCAACGAACGCTTGCCAGCGATCCGGCTCCCTGTGCCATCGTATTGGATCTGCACCTACCCAAGCATGATGGAGCTGCGGTATTGAGGGCCATACGAGGCGAGCCTAGGCTCGCGCACATACATGTCGTCGCTCTCACCAGCATAGCCAGCCCGGCGGAGGAGACGGAGGTGCGGAAAATGGGACTTCGTTTGTATCGCGCCAAGCCTACGGAATTGGACGGATGGATTCAGCTCGCCGGTGAAATCCTGGAAATCTGCCAGGATGGAGCGGAAGTGCCGGTTTAGCGGCGGCCGGCGGGCAGGCATTTTTATTGATCAGTTCGTTTTGGGAGGCTGGTGGTGGGTCAATTCGAGATTGACCCACCTGAGGGATACATCACTGCGCGGGGTTGTGAGCTTGCTTCTAATGAGTAGCCGGCACCAATCGTGACCGGTTCGACAGACAAATCCGGTAATACCGATAGACCAGGTACATGAGCGGCAGTATGAACAGGGACAGCTTCCATCCCACTTGATGTGTGGATGAACTAACTGCGCCCGCGATCCCAGCACCGATCAAGTAATACGGGAAGGACCACAGATACGCCTGCCGCAGGATCCGTTCCAGGCTTTCTTTTTCGGCCAGTGAGATCACCAATGAAACCAGTCCGGCGTTGAGCGCGAAGAAAGTGCAAGCGCTCAGGACGAGGCTGACCGGGTTATCCATTCCCTGCGCCAGCAAATTGGGTACATAGAAAGCCGCGATGGTGCTGAGGTTGATGGCGGCTATATTGAACAGCACCTGCAACGGTTGGAGGCGGCGCTTTGGTTTCCAGGCGCACTGCAGCAAGGTCGCGATAGAGCCCAGAACCAGGGTCTGGGCCAGGCTCATGGTGGCGACACCGATGAGCAAGAAGACAAAGAGCACCGACATGGAGCCTTCGATCGTGGGCAGCTTCACTTTCAAGATGGCGGCGATCGAGGTCAGCGCCAACAGGATCAGGAAGCGGGGAGTCTCTGGGAAGGCCCAGCCCGCGGCGATAAAGGTCGTGGTCAGTGCAAGGCCGGCCACTGCGACGGTGATGGCGTAGAGTTTCGCTGTTTTAGTCATTAGCGTTCTCCTTATATTGATTAATCAGTGTTCCCGAGTTATGAGCTCGGAGGACTATCCTGATCGCCATCATCGGCGGACATAGCCTGTATGCCCGCAGAGGTAGTGACACTTTCGCCCCAAATCAGAGCGAAGCCGCTAGTGGTGATGTCACCCCAAGTCATCGCTTCACCCCAAATAAGAGCAGTTCCGTTGATGAACACGCTATTGCCCCAGGTTATCGCTTCACCCCAGGTCATGGCATCTCCCCATGTCAGAGCGTAATTGAGGACGACCGAGACATGCTTGCCGACCGCATCATAAACCGCGTTTGGCGACAATGCCGGCCGGGGTGCCAGGTCATTGCTATTGAGGGCAGCGTTGATGTCGAGATAACCGGCGCCCACCGTGAAGATATCGGATTGCATGTTAAAGGCATTCAGCTTGATCTTGTCGAAGGACGTGGTATAGGGCGGGAGGACCTTGGTGGCGGTTTTCATGAGCCGAGCTTTGACCTGATCGGGGGTAAGGCCAGGCTGTTTCTGCAGCATCAGAGCCGCCGCCCCGCTCACGACTGGAGTAGCCATGCTGGTGCCGCTTAGCTGAATGTAGTCGGTCGAATTACCGGGCGCTGGATTGACTTCGTAATAGGAATTTGGCACCAAGGCTCCGGGGAACTCGGCGGCGATAGTGCTGTTAGGCGCCATCAGGGAAACAACATTGTTTCCCGGCGCCACCAGGTCGGGCTTTACAATAAAATCATACGCGGTGGGCCCTTTGGAACTATAGCTGGCGATCGAGTCGTCCGAGCGCCAGGGCGTGCCATTTGTTTTCATCGACCCCACCGTAATCACATAGGGATCGTTTCCGGGAGAAGCAATCGTTCCATATCCGTTCACGCCCATTGTGTTGCTGCGGCCATAATTGCCGGCTGCCACTACCACAACGATCCCAGCTTTCCATGCCCCTTCCACGGCCTGACACAACGGATCGAGCGTGTAGCTCTCGTAAACCGGCGTTCCTATAGAAAGGTTGATGACGCGAACGTTGTAAGTGCTCTGCAGCTGAATAGCCTGATCGATGGCCGAGATGACGTCGCTGACATAACCGGAGCCATTGGCGTCGAGCACTCTGAGATTGAGGATGTTTACATTGGGAGCGACGCCCTTGAAATCGCGCTTAAAATTAGGGCCGGAAGAGCTGACGCCGTTCGATCCCACGATACCCGCCACGTGTGTTCCGTGTCCGTATTGATCGGAGGCGTCCGAACCCGCGACGAAGCTTTGGCTGTACACGATACGGGATGCCGTGCCGTTACTCGTCATCAGGTCGAGTTTCGATGCAACGCCACTATCGATGATGGCAACACCGATTCCGCTGCCATCCAGGCCGGTTGACCAGGCCATCGGCGCATTCACCGTTTTGGTGACGATGTCCAAAGAGCTCCCGGTCGGCCGATTGGGAGTAACGTAAGAAACCCATGGATAACTCGCGATGGTACTGATTGCTGATACCGGAATCGCCATGTGAATTGCGTTGACCGAGGTGAACTGTTTCTTCACTTGGCCGTACGGCCCCAGTAGCTTGAGTTCTTGCTTGGTCGGAATCTGGTTGAACTGAATGATCGCGTCCACCATGCCGTTCGACGTTGAGGTGGGCATGTCCCTAGAGACCTTGGGAGCAGCAAACGCAAGCATCGCGGTAGCGGCGAGGAGAATTGATCTAAAGATAGGTTTCATGTGTTTGTTCCGGTTCCCGGAAACCGCTAATATGCATCCGAAAAGCCAAATGAGAAACATAACCAATTCAAAACGTTACGAGATTTATGCGGCAAATCAGCCAGCCACGTTGTCGCCAATGAGCCAGTTTGTCGCGTCTCAAGTGGCGCGTCCATTGAGCGGAACACTAGTACACTGCAATGATTCGTCCTGGACGATGGGAGTAGAAAGTCCCTAGTTGGCGGTACTCAGACGCTACGTGGTTCTAAGGTAGCCACCACTTCAACGAGTCTGAAGCAGCGGCGAAAAACTCGTCTCGCTGAGTGCCGGGATTGCTGCTGGTCCAGTTGCCGGAGGGTTTGTAGTCAGGATCGTTAAAAACCCAGATCTCGCCGCGGTCCGAGTTCCGGAGGATGGGCGCATCGGAATCGGAATCGTAGGTCTCATTATCGAGCGTGAAGCGAAGGTGCGTGTGATCGACCACGCCGATCTTTACAAAAGCCGGGGACTCGACCTGCTCGCTGGATAGGAAATACGCGCCGTGCCCGGGGACGTAAAACATAACATAGCGGCCCGCGACCGTCGCACCGGGGCCGCTCGCAGATACGAGTTGGCCGTTGATCTGAACCTTCAGGCCGACAAAGCGGAGCGGCGCCGCTGCCTGAGAAGCTGGTTCTGAAGAAGCTCCGCGTGCATTCAGCCGGATTTGGACTGTGTCGCTGAGGTTATCGGCAACGCCGGGGATAACAGCGATATCAATGGTGAACTTGTCGCCGGAAGCAAGCAGCGGCGATACGCGAGGTTCTGGCAAAGTAGGGGTCGGCTTTCCTCCATCCGCATTTGGAAACTTGGCGGCGAAATCGTCCCCGGCGGGCTTGGCGGTTAGGCGGAAATGATCGCCGTCGGAAGTACGTTCCACCTGCAACTGGTACGCGAAGATGGCCAAGTTGTTTTCGTCGCGGAAGACGCGGTAGAAGCTGTTACCGGAGGCGGGCTCGAGGTCGATCTTCAACGCGCTTGGATTGGAATTGCAAGTGATGGTGAGCTGAACGCCATTGCTCAATGAGACGTTGGAAGACACCTGCGCAAAGCCTTTAGTCGCCGCCAGCAACATCGTCAATGCAATAGCGGTACGCATCTATATATAGTCTAGACGCCGGCCGGGACTGGACGATGTTAATCGCGACGGCAAAGCTCCCGGGCGAGCAGCCCTGTCACGTTCGCTACCGCGAAGCTGACGCCCTTGAGGTTGCGCTCCGGGGGCACGTTGGGGATGGGGCGCGGATAGCCGGATGCATGGTACAAAGTGCGGCCGTCGGGAAGGGTCGAGGTTCGATATTCGTCGCGGGGGCAGTCCCAATCGAGCGCGACGGGCGACGCGCCGGGAAGCGCGCCCGGCATCCAACGGACTCCGGAATCTTCGAAGGCCGCCACCAGCAGAATCCCTTTTGCTCGCACGCGCTCCACCGCGGATAGCAGCAGGCGCTCGTGCTCCTTGTTGCTGGTGCCGAGGCTCAAGTTAATCAGGTGCATGCCATTCTCCACCGACCAATCGAGGGCACGGATCAGAGGCTGAATTCGCGTGGCCAGCGAATCGTGAAAAATCTTGACCGCGAAGATGGCCGCATTGGGCGCCTTTTCTCGTATGACAGATGTCACCGCCGTGCCATGGCCGAGCCGGTCTGAAAACTCGCTGTCCTCCCGGCCATCGGCCGTAATCGCAATGCCGCCTGCGACGCCATTTACATGCGGATGGCCGGCGTGGACTCCGCTGTCGATGACGGCGATCCGGACCGGGCCGTTCACGGGGCGACGGCTGCCGTGTTGAAAAGCTTCGCGAAACTACCTTGCTTTATGCGCAGTTCACTGGGTGTGCCGCTTTCCACGATCTTTGCGCCATCGAGGACAATTACCCGGTCCGCCTGGCTGGCCAATTCCAACCTGTGCGAGATCAGGATGGTGGTGCGTCCCTGCATGATTGCTTCGTAACCGGCGATAACTTGCCGTTCGGAGACCGGATCGAGCGACGCAGTAGGTTCGTCGAGCACCAGCACCGCCGGATCCGCCAGGAACGCGCGAGCCAGTGCGATTCGCTGCCGCTCACCGGCCGAGAGGGCCATGCCGCGCTCTCCCACCGTCGTCTCGTATTGCTGCGGCAGATTGCGAATGAAGCTGTCGATGCCGGCGGCGCGGGCGGCCTCTTCCAGATCGCGCTGCGAAGCATTTGGAAACGCATAGCGAAGATTCTCGGCAATGCTGGTGTGAAAAACGAACGGCTCCTGTTCGACGAGTACGACTTGGCGGCGTAGATCGGCCAGCCGAACTCCGCGGAGATCATTCCCGTCCAGACGCACCACGCCGCCATCGGGCTCGAGCATTCGCAGCAGCAGATCGGCGATGGTAGATTTGCCGCTGCCACTCGATCCGACAATGGCCAGCGTTTCGCCTGCGCGCACCGAAAACGAAACGCGATCTAGAACCGGATTGCGGTCAAACGATAAGCTCACTCCTTCGAAATCCACATCGCCGCGAACCCGGGGCAGGGAAATGGCATTGGGCGCTTCCACTACTTCAGGCGCTGTGTCGAAGATCTGACCTACGCGGCCCAACGAAACGCGGGCGGTCGCAAGATTCGTATAGAGTCCCATCAAGGCCTGAATGGGAGGAAACAGTCGCATGGCGTAGCTGAGGAATGCGATGAAAGTTCCTGGTGTGATGGCACCTAAAATCACCTGTCGGCCGCCGTAAAGGAAGACCAGCGCGGTGCTTACCGACAGGATGAGGCCCGGCAGTCCGCCCGAGAAATAGCTCAAAACCTGCATCGACATCAGCGCGCGGATAAACTTGTCATTCTTCTGGCGGAAGCGCGCCTCCTCGCGCTGCTGCGCATTGGAAGTCACCACCAGCTTGACTCCCTGCAGCGTTTCGATCAGGAAACTGCCGATATCGGCGCTGGACTGGCGCACGTCGGCGACCTTGCCCTCCAACCTCTTTCGATAATGCACCAGCGTCCAGATACTGACTGGCAGCAGAACGATCGTCAGCAGAAACAGACGCGCATCGAGCAACAGCATGGCCACCACGGTGCCAATCAGGAACAGCACATTGCCGATCCACGCTAGCGCTGTTTCCGCCGCTACGCGTTGGATCTCCGCGATGTCGTTATTTATGCGGCTGACGATTTCGCCCAGGCGCGTGCGGGCGTAGAATCGCGGTGATAGCCGCTGGAGATGCTGATACAGCGAAAGACGCATGTCGAACAGGATCTCGGCCGACGTGCGGGTGTAGCGAAGGCCGGTCACTACGTTCAGCAGGAAACTCACCAGCGTGATGCCGGTGAAAAGCGCGACGATGATCAGCAGGCGGTGAAAATCGCGCCCCAGCAGAGCGCGGTCGAAGAGGTCTTTCGACAAATAGGGGATCACCAGCGAGAGACCGGTGCTGACCAGACTGAGTATCAGCACCAGGACCAACCGCCGCCAGTAGGGGATCGCGTACTCGATTAACGTCTTCTTGCGCAGAAGTCCATTTTGACACAGAGGGATATAAGACCTAGGCCCACGGCCATCATCAGGAGCGTGGAACACTCGGGCACGGGAGCTTCGACGTACACCGCCCGGATCGACGCTCCTCCGCTGTAGTTTGTGTTCAGATTGCCCGCCAAGAGTCCGGTGATATTCACCGGAACGGCTTTCCCGCCCAAGGGATCGATAAACGTGGCGGTTCCCATATTGGTGGCGGTATTGAAACTAATGCCGCTGATGGTTACGTAATGCGCAGCCTTGCCATTGGCGTAGAGCAGATATGCCTCCACCGCGTCGTTGGCATTCAACGCATTCGCTATGAATTGAGCGGTGGGCGCCGTGCTGGCCGCGACGTAGTTCGGTTGTGCGACTTTATTCTGGATATTCGCGCTGACGTTCCAGGCATAGAAATCTTGCATCGATAGAATCGTGGTTCCGGGGCTGAAGTCTTGAAGATAATTCTGTATTCCAATCATAGTGTCTTCGATAGGAGTACCGGCCGCTCCGTTCGGGTTGCAGGCATCGCAGGACTTCATATAGTTGTCGCCCAGGATATTGGCGGTGTTCACCAGGTCGGACGTTTGAATCTGATTTGTGGCCGTGCCGATCAGCGTCTTATTGCCAGTGTAGATATTCGGGAAGGCCCCCTGCATATAGGCCCAGGCATTCACGACGGAAACCGGAGAGCAAGCGCCGCTATGGCAGTCCACCAGAAAATTGCTTTGCGCATCGGTTGCGTTCTGACTGAGGTTGCCGAACGGAGCGGCTGTTTCATTTCCTACCAGCATCGCCGCGTTGAGGGTTGATGAGAGACCCACCGCCAGCATCGAGGATGTCATCCACAGGCAAGCTGTATTCCGCATAATTCCTTCTTTCTGACCAGCTTTCGAACATCTGAAGCTGGTATGTGGGCGGAAGATGCAGTTGGGGAACCAGTGCGTAAGTACCTGTTAATGCTAGTGCGAGGTGGTCGATGTCAACCGCGATTGATAGGAACGAGAATCAAAGTTGATAGTTCGCGAGGGAGTGAAAAAGCAAGCGGCGCGATCTGTTGGACAGTCGCGCCGTCGGATGAGGTTTGTGGAAAGCCGCTGGAAATTACCAGCGCCGTCCACGACCGTAATAGAAGTTGAAGCCGGGGCTCCAAAAGTAGCCGGAGTAAGGACCAAAGCCGCCATAAAAGGGGTAGTACGGATAGGGCGCCGCATAGCCACCGTAAACGGGCGGCCCATATCCCGGCCGCGGAGCCCCATACCCTTGGCCATTGCCCGGCCGTTGAGAGTTCATCCCGTAGTCCTGCTGCGATACAGGGCGGAAAGCCTGCGTTCCATCCACTGTAATTGAATTGGCCAGCCGGAACGAGAGGACCGATTCCGGATAGACGACGGTTGGGCGTCCGCGGGTGAGCATAACGCCGATGCTGGAGACAACCAAGCCTGCCGCCGCTCCGACACCCGCGCCAACTCCACCATTCACGGCTGCTCCAATGGCAGCGCCGGTACCAGTGGTAACCCCAATGGCCGCAGCATCCCGGCCATAGGATGTGTTACCGCGGCGCTCGGTCAGGGTGGTCTTTACCGGAAGCTGGCGGCCGTCGGTCAAGCCGAGTTCAGTCAGCTCCAAGCCCAGCCGCGAGGTGCCTTCGACGCGACCCGCCTTTTTTGCTTCCGTCACTACACCAGTGACGGATTGGCCACGAGGAGCCACGACGAGTCCACTGATGACCACTGGTTGAACCAGAGTGCCCCTGAAATAGTCTCCTTCGTGATTCTTATCACTCGATAGCGCTTGATCCACCCGCACGGTGAGCCAGGTGCCGGCCGGAATCGTCACGCTAGAGGGATAAACCGGTGGCGCGGGATATGACGCCGCGGGCGGCGGCGTCTGATATCGGCCGGGAGGTGGAGGAGTCTGCGTTTGCGCTTGCGGCTCCTGATAATCAGGTGGCGGAGGTGCGACGTCCGCTGGATTCGATTGATCAAACCTGCGCCATCCGCCCGACGGCGCGGGACTGGGTGCTGGATCCTGCGCGAGCAGCAATCCGCCCGACACGGTCAACATTGAAGCAAAAATCAGTTTCTTGGAAAATTTCATAGTTAGCGGCCCCTCAAGCTGACGTAGGTTGCACGCCTGATTCCATTCCTAACTCTCCTATTTTACAATAGTTAGGGGAGTTCGCCTTGGCCGAGGAAAACCAGCCTGGTGCATTTCGGCCAGCGAGCGAGCAGGTATTGGCGCCGGTTAGATGTGGGCGCTGAGCACGCTTTGGACAACCTTACCGATACACATGAACTCTTCCAGGTCAGCCGGCTTGCGGAAATAGGCCGTGGCACCGAGTCTAGTGGTCTCGGCGCGGTCCGACGGTGAGTCGGATGAGGTAAAGATCACCACCGGAATGCGGCCAAATTTGGAGCTCTGCCGGACGCGCTGCAGGATCTCCTGGCCGGACCTCTTGGGGAGATTGAGATCGAGAATCAAGAGCGCGGGAGAAGGCATGGAGTCGTCGGCCTCGGACGCCTCGATGAGAGCGAAGGCTTTCTCGCCGTCGTTGAGGACCTGCAAGTTAATCTCTTTCATGTGCTTCTTGAGCGATTCGCGGACGATGTATATATCGGCCGGGCTGTCCTCGACGAGAAGGACAAAAGGCGTACGAAGGTGCGTGGACGTGCTGCTCATTATTGCGCGACCGGAAGCGTGAAGCAAAAGGTCGCGCCCTTTCCCAGTTCTGATTCAACCCAAATGCGCCCGCCGTATCGCTCGACGATCTTCTGGCAAATTGCCAATCCGATGCCGGTGCCGGAATACGACTCAGAACTGTGGAGCCGCTTGAATATGCCGAACACCTGCTTGACGTATTGAGGATCTATGCCGATTCCATTGTCTTTTACATGGAAAGTCCACTCCTGGGGAGAACGCCGCGCGCTGATTTCGATTTGCGGGGGAGCCTCGCTTCGGTATTTGATCGCGTTGCCGATAAGGTTTTGAAAGAGTTGTTCCAGATGCACGGAATGGACCGGGACGCGAGGCAAATCATCGGAGATGATGGAGGCGCCGCTTTCCTGAATGGCCGTGTGGAGATTGGAGAGAGTTATTCGGAGCACCTGGTTGGAGTCTATTGGCACTGGTTCTTCGTCGACGCCGCGGGCGGCCTGAACATAAGACAAAAGGTCTTTCATCAGGGCCTCCATGCGTCTAGCGCCGGAGATGGTGTAACCCATGAAAGCCTCAGCTTTGGAATCGATTTTATCTCCGAAGTGCCGTTTCAACAGCTCCGTATAGACGGCCACGGTGCGGAGCGGCTCGCGCAGATCGTGGCTGGCGGAATAGGCGAACTGCTCCAGATCATCGTTGGCCCGGCGAAGAGCTTGGTTGGCGCTGCGCAGGGTTTGGTTGGCCTTCTGAACACGTTCGCGTTCGCGGGCGACGTCGGCGAATAGGCGCGCATTGTCGACTGCCAAGGCGACGCGGTGCGCCAGTTCTTCGGCCAAGGCGACATCTTCAGAAGTGTAGCGGCGCGCGGACTCGGCGGTTGCAAAGGTGAGAACGCCAAGTGTACGGCCGCGAGCGACCAGAGGCGCGCAGATGATGGACCGGAGACCAAGGGATTGAATCAGCGCAACCTGCTGCGGTTGGCGGAGATGTTCGGTCAGCAAGGAATCGGAAATCTGGTCGATGAGTTGCGGCTTGCGTGTACGTACGGCCAGGCGGACCGCGGGATTGCGGGCAGCGGGAAAGCGCTTCTGCACGTCCCGTGCGACTTCCATTTTGACGCCCGCGTGGCGGAGCACCAGGTGGCGCATGACTCCCTTATCGTCCACGATATTGACACCGCACCAGTCGGCGAAGAAAGGCACGGCCAACTCAGCGACCTTGGTAAGCGTTAAGGGATAATTCAACGAGGAGGCTAAGGCGCTGCCAGCTTCGGCCAGAAACTCAGTACGCTGGGCGATCTCCTCGGCTACGCCGCGTAAGGCTCGCTGGCGTTCGTAAAGATCGGATGTTCCGAGCGCGGCCGCTGTTAGATTAGCAAGGGTCGTAGCGAGGCGTGTTTCCCGGTCGGTGAACTGGTGCGTCTGGCGATAATAAAACACCAGCGTTCCCGACAGCGTGCCATGGAGTGTCATGGGTATGGAGAGCAGAGAGCGAATGCCTTCGGCCCGATACATCTCCAGCCGGTCAGCCAGCAGCGGGAATTGCTCGACATCGGGGCAGGCGACAGGTTCGGGCAGTAAAGGAGGTTGAGCGGGGGACTGCACAGCAGTCCGGCTATAGTCGTCTGAGAGGCCGACCGTGGCTATCGCAATCCATTCGCCGGACGCGGTTTGACGCCAGATGGCATAAGCGTCGGCGGCGACAAAACGTTGCGCCACCGACAGAATGGTCTGCATGACGTTGGCCTCATGCGGCGATGCCAGCAGGGTGCCGGAGGCATCCAGAAGAAGCTGAAGCTCCCGCTCCATTTCCTTGCGGTCGGTAATGTCAATGCACGAACCGATAAAGCCGGCGAATTCACCGGGCTGAGAATAAAGCGGAATGCCGTGCGTGAGTATCCAGCGCCATTCTCCGTCGTGACGACGGAGGCGAAGCTCCAAAGAGAAGTGTTTCCGTTCATCGAAGTTTTGACGATAAGTGGCCAAGCAGCCTCGCAGGTCTTCCGGGTGCACCAATTCGGTCCAACCGTCGCCCAGATCCTGATCCATGCTCCGTCCGGTGAAATTGAACCAAGGCTCGTTTAACCAGATAAACCGCTTGTCGGGTCCAGCCATCCAGATTAGAACGGGAGCGCTGTTTGCCATGGTGCGGAAGCGCCCTTCGCTGGTGGCCAGGGACTGAGTGGCCTCCCTGCGGACGCGCGCCATCGCTACGTGCATACTTACGCGCGCTAGGAGTTCTCGAGCGGAAAACGGTTTCACCAAGTAATCGTCCGCGCCGGCTTCAAGCCCTCCCACGCGCGATTCTTCCCCGGCCCGAGCGGAAAGTAGAACCACCGGAATAGTTTTGGTCTCCGGACGCGCTCTGAGCTGATTCAACAGACCGAAACCGTCCAGACGAGGCATCATGACGTCGCTCAGGATCAGGTCGGGCGGGGATTTAATTGCTTGCTCCAGCGCTTCTTCCCCATTGGCGGCCGTTTGGACATCATAGTGCTTTCCCAGGATTCGCTTCAAATAGCTGCGCATATCGGCGTTGTCGTCGGCCAGCAGGATTCGTTCGCGCGGGACTGGCTGGTGGGCGGCTTGAATCCGGCCGGCCGGCTCGCCGACTGTTTCCGGCAGCCAGCGGAGGGCCTCCTCCATGAAAGACTCTGCGGCGCGCGCAGTGGGCTGAGCCGGGCGCGCAGGCTCGATTTTGTCCTTTGGCAAATGAGCTGTTCCATACGGAATGGAAACGGTGAAGGTAGTTCCCTGATCCACTTGGCTTTCAACGGTCACTGAGCCGCGGTGGAGTTTCACCAGTTCGCTCACTAGCGCGAGACCGATCCCGGTGCCTTCGAAGGTCCGGCCGCGAGAGCCTTCCACGCGATGGAACCGCTCAAAGATGTGAGGAAGCTCTTTGGCTGGAATTCCGATGCCGGTATCAGCGACGGAAAATTCCACATGTTCGCCTTCGTCTTTCACAGCCACGGTGATTGTTCCGGTGAAGGTGAACTTGAAGGCATTAGAGAGAAGGTTGAGGACGATTTTCTCCCACATGTCGCGGTCGAGATACACGGGTTTGGCGAGCGGCGGGCAATCGATGACGAATTGGATGCCGGCCTTCTCGATCGCCGAGCGGAAGCTGCTCGACAGGTCGGCTGTCAAGGAGCACACATCGGTGCGTTCGTAAGCGGCCTGTACGCGGCCGGCTTCGATGCGCGAAAAATCGAGCAGAGTATTAACCAGCTTTTGCAAGCGAAGACCGTTGCGATGAGCCACTTCGATGAGTTCATGCGTACGAGCGGGACTGGTGCCGGGCTGGTTGAGGAGGTCCTCCAAAGGACCGAGCAGGAGCGTGAGCGGTGTGCGGAACTCGTGGCTGACGTTACTGAAAAAAACCGTCTTAGCACGGTCGAGTTCAGCCAGCGCCTCGGCTCGCCGCTTTTCGTCCTCGTAAGCCTTGGCATTAGCGACAGCGGTCCCGGCATTTCCGGCGACCAAGTCAAAAAAACGCCGGTAGGGAGCGTCAAACAGGCGGCGTGGATTGATACCAGCCACCAGGAATCCCTGGGGATGAGCTTGGCCGGGCGCGCCCAGCGGTAAGAGCAAGGCAGCATTGCAGGGTTCCGGCCAACCGCCGGCGGGGAGTCCGGGCACGCGTTCTTCCAGGCCGATGACTAGTTGTGAGCGGCCGGTATTCCAGACCTTTTTGAAAGGCCAGAACGAGCTTGGATCGCTTATCAGAACCTGCCGGGGAGCGGCGATGGTTTGTGCAATAGGCGTGCCGGCGGCGAGGCAGGCATGGTCTCCCTCCACCAGGTACAGCAAATGAAAAGGTACGTCAGCGGTGTTAGCCGCGAGGATTTCGGAAGCGATCTCACCGGCCTCTTGCGCGGTCTTGGCTTCGGCGGCGCGAGCACTGAGTTCGCCCAGAGTCATAAGGCGGCGATCGTTGATGACGCGTTCAGAGGTTTCAGTTACGGCGCAGAAAACACCGCCAACGGTTCCGGAATTAGTCCGAATAGCGCTATAGGAGAACGTAAAGTAACATTCTTCGCGCGGAAGGTTGCGGTTGAGGATGAGCTGCAGGTCTTCGGACCAAGTGGCCTGCCCGGACTCGATCACGCTCTCGAGCATGGCGCCAATAGTGTCCCAAATCTCGCTCCAACATTCTCTGGCCTGCGTGCCTAGCGCCGCTGGGTGTTTTGGGCCGAGGATCGGAATATAGGCGTCGTTGTAGAGAACGGCAAATTCGCGGCCCCAGAAAATGACGATGGGGAAGCGGGAGCTGAGGCAGATACTGACCGCCGTCTTCAGACTGGATAGCCAGTCATCGGGACTTCCCAAGACGGTTTTGGACCAGTCGAGGGAGCGCATTAGCGCACCCATCTCGCCGCCGCCCGAAAAGATTTCGCTCTCGACAGGAGAGGATTGGCGGACTACATTTCCGGCCGCGCTCATGCTCTACCCCCGGGGCACAGTCCTATTACGCACTAGCGGATAGACTCCTAACCCGACGTAACTGTTTCGTAAGAAAAGGGTGTGGGAACGTAGAAGAGGGGACCGGGATGCCGAAGAAAAGAGCCACGAGCCGGAAGAGAGAAGCGAGAAGACCGGAGCCAGAATCCAGAAGACGGAAGGCGCCGAAGAAAACAGAAGGCGGGAAGCAGAAGGCAAAAAGCAAGACGGCGGAAAGCAAGAAAGCGGAAAGCAAGAAAGCGGAAAGCAGAAAGCCGAAAGCTTCCAAATTTGACCCGCTGGATTTATCGAAGTTTCCCGCGGAGTCGATCACTCAAATGGAGCGGGGTATTTGCCTGGCGTGCGTCTGGGAAGTCTTCACACGTCACTTGAAGCTGGCGCCAAAGACGGCCCTAGGCGAGATCAAGCGCTATACGCCGTCGCTGGACGAGCTGAATTCGGCCGCGGTGGCCAGGCCTTATGTTGCCGCGCAAACTCACAAAGAACCGTGTCCTTATTGCCGGGCAGCGTCCAAATGGATTGCGCGACTACCGATCTACCGGATCGAGAGCGGCAAAGCGACGGATGCCTTGCGGCGGGAATTGGTGAAATCGCTGTCGAAGAAGGATGACTCATTTGCGGTACTAGAACAGAAAGCGACCCAGCAGCACGCTTTCTTCGAATGGCTCGAATCTATCAGCAAGCAACTAGACCTGGATGATCCGCGGTGGATTCGCGACGTTTCGCGGCACTACCTGAGCCGCAAAGCGCCCAAGGTAGATTGGCAGGCGGAGTTTGAGCGTGCGCATTCGATTCGACGATCGCGGCGCCTGGAAGAAGGGTGGGAAACGGACAGCGGCCGGTTGTTCCTGGCTCCGATGCTTTTTGACGAGCTGCTGCTGGTGCAGTATCTAGTGAGCCGCTCGCACCGGGCCGGCGGGTTGACATGGGAGGGACGTTATACCCTGCCCGAACTGTTTTACCGGCTGCGGCATTCCGGATATTTGCGCTCAGCAGAGGTGGAGGCCGCGAGTCCTGGGGATGCACTGGAACAGCTTCTGGTCCATCTTAGCGGGGGCGAAGGCGCGCTGCGATTTTATTACATAATCGATCGGCGTGAGCTGCTGGCGGGAGCTAAGGAACTGAAGATGGGAAAGGCGAAGGCGACGGCGAGGTAACGGGCGGTGACTGGCTTTGAAGGGCAGCTAGGACGGTACGAGCTTTTTCGGACGAAGGCCCAGGCGACCCTTGGTAGAACGCGATGATGTTATCGCGCAGTTCTTTTGACACTTCAACGCGCGCTGTTTGATCGGCGGAATTCTTGTCGGATGCGCCGTCGAGTTTTTCGAGCAATTTTTCGTAAGCCGCATCGGCCATTCGATATTGCCCGAAGCGGGTCGGTTGACCAGTATCGAAATTCTCGTTGATCAGATGAAGCTGGTTTTGTTTGGATTCCGCTAGGAGCTTGCGGTACTGGCCAAGCGTATCGTCGAAGCTGGCGAGGAAGAGCTTCTCGGCCTGAGGAGGGGGAACGGTAAACGAGAGGGCCCGGAAGGGTCCGATCTTAGGCATGATGCGAAAAAGAAAGGCGAGAAAGCGCGCCCATACCCCCGGCCTTTGATATTGCCGATCCCATTCTTTATGGTAACTGGCACGCGAGTAGCGATAGATGTACTTGCGCCGCGTCATGCCGGCCTGTAGCTTTTCGATATCTTTCTTCTTGGCCGACCATGCCGTTTTGGTCATTTCGGGAATAAGCTCACTGACGGCGAAGCGGTAGGTTCCGAGCGCGAGGTCGATACTGGTGAATTGGTCTTTCAAGCGGATTGAGTAAGTGTCTTCGAAGGCACGTTCCAGCAAATCCTTGGACACCTGGAATCCGATAAAGTCGTGATAGGTTTGCGAGGCGTACTGGCCGCGGGCGACCTGCACTACATCGAAACCGAATTCTGTTTTGAGGTGCGTTTGGGGATCGTCCTCATAGGTCACAACGCGGCCGAATTTTTTGGCGATCTTGGGATAAATTATCGGCTCGGCGCGATTGACCGCGACCGGATGCCCCTCATTGTCGGCGGCATAATGAGCCAGCGCGCCGAGCGCGAAGGCGTATTCGTTCAAGTCCTTGGAATCGCGAATCAGCGCCTCTATAAAGTCGCCGCTGCGAACGTAATGAGTGAGGTCGCTGAAAAAATGACTGCCAAAGGGGTAGTAGCCCATGTCCTGGATGATGGCGCCTCCATAAGCTTGAGCGTGGGCGTCGCGCAGTTGGTCGGGCGTGCTTTCAGGAAAGCGGGCCAGCAATAAGGGCTTAAGTTCGTGTTCCCAACTGGCATCGATGATCGCCTCGTGGGTAAGGACCGAGTACGCGTCAGCAGAGGGAATGAAGGCTAACAATAACAGCAACAGCGGGCTGGAGCGGATGATGGCCATCGGATGTGGACGCCGCCCGAGCCCGCTTTGTTGCGCGGAGCGCACTTAGCGGCGCCAATAGCCTCCATAGTAGCGATGTCCGTAGTAGCGCGGAGCCACCCAATAAGCGTGGGCGTAAGGCGGGCGGGCCCAGTAGCCGGCATGCCAGGCATAGCGCGGTCCGGCGGGATACCAATATCCTCCGACCCAACTGTAGCCGGGCCCGGGAGCTGGGGCGTAGGCAACGACGGGGGGAGGCGGCGGGGGTGCGGCGTAATAGCCATAAGCGGGCGCAACGCCGATGCCGACGCCAATGGAGACATGGGCGGCAAATAAGGACCCCCCGGCGATCAACAGAAGAGCAAGTAGCTTGGTTTTCATTTCATCCTCCTCACGGCGGCCTTTTCCCGGGCCGCATGCATCGAAGGAGGCATTCTGTTTGCCAAACTCGATCTGCCTGAAATGGCGCATGTTAGCGATCGCGGGCGACGAAAGGCGGTGGCCGATTTCCACCAGCTTGCTGACTAATTCCAGCCAGAGGATGCAGCGGTTGAAGGAATCCGCAACCTAGCGGCGGGCGAAGCTTTGGACGCGAGGAAGTGGATGGTCGATTTCCTCCATGTGTTCGCGGTTCAGGCCGAACTCGCTGTTCCAATAGCGCAAACGGCGCTCGCTTTCTACGCGCGAAGCGTCGATTACATCGGCGCGAGTTAGCAGGTGCGCCGCCAGTCCGCGCAGCAATTGGGGAGAGAGCCATGCGCAGATGCCGAGGCAAACTTGTGCAATCAGGAGCATCAGGAGTACGAGGTTCATGGTGTATCTAGCTTATGGGTGGCCCGAAGTACTGTAAATGGTCAGGAGGTCGGGGTACCAGCGCAGCACGTAATAGTACTAAACGGAGAGAAGAATCAGGAAAAACAGTAATCTACTCGCGAACTCCTCAACGCGAGCTCCTTAAAATGTGAACCGAATCTGCATCTCCAGCCGCCGGTTGTCCGCGTTTTCCGAGAGGCCCTCGCCGTTGACGTTCCCGGCGGATTGATTGGCCCGGCCGAACAGTGGCGAAGTGATGTTGCCAGTAATCGGTCCGGGGTTGGTGTGGTTCAGTAGGTTCCGCACCGACATGCCGACGCTGAGATTGTAGCGGTGGTTGGTAACGGGTCCACGAATGAGGGCGCCCATGCCACTTCCACTGGCCAGGTTCGGATTCGCCGCTGCACCTGGGGCCGGTCCACCTGGGGAAGTTTGCGCGCCGCTTGATTTTGAAGCGGACCCGCGTTCGGCGCCAAATCCCCAGAGTTTCGCGACCCGCAAATTTAATGATATTTGGCCCGGGCTGCGTCCAAAATTGCGTGGCACCAGCTTCTCGTCAGGCGTCGGATTCGGATCGAGCAGACCATACTGGGTTTGGATCAGCCCTGGCTTATTTGGGTCGGTCGCGAACCCCGGACGACCGTTGAATAGCGTCGTACCGTATAGATCGTTCCCGGCGGTAACGTCGAAGGGCGAGCCGGACTGCATAACGATGAACGGACTGAAGCGCACATTCCACTTAGTATTGATCGATCCACCGATGTTGGCGCGATGCCGCACATCGTTGAATGCCGGCCCGTACTCGCCAGAGAAGTTGTAAGGATTCGCTGGAAATGTTGCGAGGCCATCGGTGTTGCTCATGGCTTTATTGAGGACGTAGAAGCCGAAAATCGAAAAACCCGCGTTCACCCGCGTGTTGACGTTGGCGATCAACTGATTCTGCTTGTAGATGCCCGAAGAGTCCATCAGGAAGATCGGGCCGGGTTGTCCGAAGGGAAACACGCCACTGCCCGAAACACCGCGGACGTATGTTCCCGGCAGGGGAGCATTAATGTCTTCCGAGCGGAAGACGTGCACTCCACGCGAGTTCGTGTATGTCAGAGCGAGGGTAGTGTGGGCCGGCAGTTGACGTTCAACGGAGACGGACGACTGCATAGTGTAAGGCGCGCGCAAGCGTGAACTGACTTCCTGAATGGCTTGCGGCGTGGCTTGCAGTCCGGCCAGCGAAGGGATATTCGGAAAAAAATCGGGGTTGGTGATGACGTATTGCTGCTGTACGATTCCGTTGTAGCGCTCAGCAGTGAGTGTATTCGAAAGTGCGAAGCGATCGTAGAACGTCCCGAAGCCGGCGCGGATTACGGTCTTGGGCCTGGCTTTGGCGCTGCCAGCGGGGGCCCATGCGATGGCGATCCGGGGCGCGAAGTCCCTCCAGTCGTGAATGTTCGTCTGGGTCTCATAGCGCAGGCCGGCGCTCAGCGTAAAGTTCGGCCGAATCCGCCAGTCGTCGCCTACGAACGCTCCGGCGTCAATCTGATTCAGCGAAAGCTTGGGGATACCAGCGTTGATGTTGAACTGCGTCGCGCCGCCGCCCAGTGCGCGGATTTGCGCCGGAGAATACCCAAGCTGCTGGAACAGCAATGTCCGGCGATACCGTTCAATGGAAGTGATATTCGCGGTTACCAGTTGGCCGGAAGAATCCGGTACCGGTTGATTATTGGCATCCAAGACGGGCGCCAGGCCACCTCCGAAAGTGAATTTTCCGTTGAAATCGAAAGGCGCAACGTTTTCGTCGGTCTGCCCTCGCAAACGGAACCCGTATTTCCATACGTGCGCGCCTTTTGAGGTGGTGGTGTAATTCTGCAGCTCGAAATAGTTTTGGGTATCAAAGGAGCGGCCTTGGAGCGAACCACCATCGTTAAACGACCCCAGCACGGAGATCTCTGGCGCCTGGTCAAAGGCCAGCCGTTGCTGCGCACTGCGGAAGTACTGAAAACGTGTCTCGTTGATGGTCGAGCCGTGCACGGATGTTTCGGTGACCTGTACGGTTTGATTGGTGTAGTTGTAGTCGTAGCCACGCGAAGCGAGATCGAAACTTCCGATGCCTGTGCCGTTGATGTCGACGTGCGTGAATGTGTACCGAAGCGTCAATGTGTTGTTGTCGTTCAACTGGTAATCGATTCGCGGGCTGATGCGCGTGAAGCGCTGCGGCACCCTGTAAGCGCTGAAGAAGGGATTGACGGCGAGAGTGTGCGGATCGAGCGTGACGGCATTGACAATCGAACCATTATCCACGCTGTTCCGTTGCCATTCGACAATGAACGACGCGCGCTTGCCGAGCGGCCCTCCGGCGTTCCCTTCTAATTCGTTCAGCAGCAGCGGAGCTTTTACGGCGGAGAATGGATTGCGCGAGTTCCAAAAGTCGTCGGCGAAGTTGTAATCAAAGGTGCCACGGTAACGATCCGCGCCGGGCTTAGTGAAGATCTCGATACGGCCCAGGCCGAGCTTGTCGTATTCGGGTGAAAACGGATTCTGGTTGACTCGGATTTCGCGAATCGACTCCTTAGGTGGGATCTCCCCGCCGCTGAAACCATCGACGAACATGGCGCCGCCGCTCGGGCCGGCAGCCGGACCAGCCAGCGCTTGGAGGTCGGCGGCCAAATCATCGGGGTCATCAGAAAGAGCCTGCAGGTCGTCGCCACGCAGCACCACGGCGCTGGCATTACTGGCTGTGTCGGTGCTGACGGCCGGTCCGGCATTCTCCTGCACCGTCACGTGCTCGGCAGTACCAACCAGCTTCAACTGAAGATTCAAGGTCTGGACTCCAGCATTCAGCGAAATCGCGACCGGCTGCAGCATAGTGAGATCGGGAGCTGAACCGACCACCTGATAGTCGCCGGTAGCGAGTCCCGCGAAGACATAGGAGCCGTTGTTGTCAGAGGTCGTTATTTTGACGAGGCCATTGGGCCCGGTGAGCGTGACTTTGGCTCCGGGGACCAATGCTCCGGAATCGTCGGCGACCTGGCCGCGCAGGGTCGCCGTTTGGGCGAACACCGACGGCGCCAACGTCAAGGCAAGAAACAGGCCGGCGAGTTTGCTGCGAGAGACCTGGGCCAAATGTATACAGTAGCAGGACAAGCTGAAGATTCTCTGAAGGCGGCTCGACGCCGGGCTGGTTTATTTCACACCCTTAACGAGATACAGGGTGGCGAGATCGCGCTGGAAGGAATAAGCGTAGGATTTTCCGTCAGCAGAGATGCGCGCCAAACCGAAGAAGAGCGCGGCCGGGTCCACTAGCTTCAGATCTCGCCAGATTTCCTGGTGTCCGCTGCGCACATCCATGCGCAGAATGGTAGCGCTGCGCAGATTGCCCTGAACTCGTTGCAGGAAAAGATAGCGCCTGTCGCCGCTCCAGCGAATAATGGACACGCCAGGCTCGACCGCGCCAACGGCAGAATCGCGACCGGTGACGAACGAATGAAGGCTCAGCCTGCCCTCGGAGATCATAGCTACGAATTGGCCGTCAGGCGAGATTGCCGAAGCTCTCATTCCGGGGGACGTCACCGGCCGAACTTCCTCTCCGTTCAGATCGAGGGAGTAAGATCTGGGAGGCTGGTTGGGTTCATTGCCGCTGAATAGTAGGCGTTTGCCATCGGGAAACCATTCGACCCTTTCGGTCTGAACGCTGCCAGTAGATAGGATTCTTTCTTGCCCTGCGCCGCTTGGTAGCAGTACAAGTCGTGAAGTATCGTGATCGCGACGGACGCACGCCACCCATTCGCGGTTAGGCGACAGCGCCGGCCGGGTGCCATATCCCAGCAGGACTGCCGGCGATCCGTCGGCCCGACGGAGGTAAATTGCAGGATTCCGCCCCTCACCGGACGAAAGTTCTTCGAATAGAACCTCGCTCCCGTCGTTCGAAATGTCCCAAACCAACGACGCATCCAGCCAAGCCAGGTCGCGTTCCTCCACAGCGCCAGGCGCGAAGCACCGAATTCCGATCCGAGAATCAACGTTCGCCAGCAGGACCCGGCCGTCCCGCCCGACGTCGTGCAGAAAGCCATGGCCGGCGATCTGGGTGAGCAAGCGCTCTCGGCCGGAGAGATCGACCGCCCACAACGCTTCGTCAGTACCGGGGCGGCCTCCGCCAAACCAAATCTCCTTGCCGTCGGGCGACCAGTTGCCACCGGCCACCGTACGCCAGCCTCGGGACAGGGCGCGCCGGTTCCGATTGGCGTCAACGACGTTGAGTGAGTAATCGCCGTTGTTGGTGTAATCGAAAAATGCGACCAGATCGCCTCGGGGTGCGACCCGTACATACAAAGGGGTGCGCAAGGCTTGCGTCTGATAGAGCACCGTGCCAACGGGGTATTCGACCCTGTAGTAGCCTTCCAATGTTCGTACTACGGCGATCGAATTCGCTCCCGGCGGCCCCCAATCGGCGTACCAAACGTTCTCAAGAATGGCCCGAGGCGCGCCACCAGCGAGGGGCACTCGCGCCAAAGTTCCCGAAGCGCCAAAATCTCCACCGCCGATCAGGATGGCGAGTTCTCCGGACGTGGACACGGCCTGGATGTTACCGGCTGGGAGCTGTAAATCGCGGGCTTCGCGAGTGCCGGGTTGAGCAGAATACAGTGTCGGCGGAGAACCGTCCCACTCCGCCGCATAGACGACGGTTCCGTTGGGAGCGAATTTCGCTGTCAGCACGTCGCCATGCCGGAAAGTGAGTCTTTGGAACGTGATTGGTTCCGTGCGAAAGATCCGCCGGCTCAGCCAAGCGCCCGCCACAAGTGCGAGCACTAGGGCAATGAGCGCCGGTGCAATCCAACGGCGGCGCGGCTGGACGACCGGAAGGGGGCTGGGCAACTCCATCCGCTCCAGAGCTTCTTCGAGGGCGATCTTCACATCCGCCATGTGCTGGATGCGATGGTCCGGATCTTTTTTTAGACAGCGCGTGATCACCCATTCCAGCTCGCGGGGGGCGTTCGGAACGATTTTTGCAAGCGCCGCAGGCTCCTGATTGATGACGGCCGCCAGAATGGTAATCACGTTGTCGCCTGGGAAAGCACGCCGGCCGGTGACCATTTGATACAGCAGCGCACCGAACGAAAAGATATCCGAGCGAGCATCGGCCGGCTTCCCTTCGGCTTGTTCGGGCGACATGTAGCCGGCGGTTCCTAATATCATCCCTGCCTTGGTGCTGAGTGGTTCCGTCGATCCCTTTTCGGCGGGCTGATCGGGTTCGGCAAGCTTGGCCAAGCCGAAATCCAGGACCTTTACCCGGCCCTGCTCGGCGATCATGATATTGGACGGCTTGATATCGCGGTGGATGATGCCGGCCAAATGCGCGGCCGACACGGCGTCAGCTATCGCCAGCCCGTATTTCACTGCCTGCTTCAGCGGCAAGCCCTTGTTCGGGATTAACTGATCCAAGGTTTTGCCGACGACGTACTCCATCACGATGAAGTCGGTGCCATGCTCATGGGTAATACCGTGAACCGTGACGATGTTGGGATGATTCAACGCGGAAGTGGCCTTGGCTTCCGTAAAAAATCGCCGCTTGCGTTCCGGATCAGTCAAACGTTCGGAGGGCAGGGCTTTGATCGCCACGGACCGATTTAATTGCGTGTCGCGGGCCTTATAGACCATTCCCATTCCGCCTTTGCCGATCAACTCCGTGACCAGGTATGGTCCGATGTTTTTGCCGACCAGATCATCGCCCGCAGCGGCCTGCTCGTCCGGCAACGTGTCCACGGCTTTGGAGACGGCGGCCTCCACTAGGTTGTCTTCGGAGTCATCGTTGGCCAGCAACGACTCAACTTCACGGCGCAATTCGTCATCGCCAGCGCAGGCGGTGGAAAGAAACTCGGCCCGCTGTACGGGAGCGAGGTCCGCGGCCCGGTGAAAAACTTCTTCGATCCGCTGCCAGCGAGCGTCGCTCACGCCGTGTTCTCTCCTCGGAGGAACCGGCGCAGCCAAGCCTCGCCCAATCGGAGATCGCGCTTGACGGTGGGCACGGTCAGACGCAGTGCGGTAGCGATCTCTTCGCGGTCCATGCCGCCGAAATAACGCAACTCAATGACGTTGGCCTTGCGCTCATCCACCTTCGCAAGGTGATCCAGAGCCTCGTTGACCTCCAGGACGTCGGGCGCGCGGCTCTTGGACAGAACCAAGGTCTCCTCCAGCGTGACCGGGTCGGATAGGCCTCCACGCTTCTCGGCGTTTCGGGAGCGGGAATAATCGACCAGGACCATGCGCATGAGTCGAGCCGCAATTCCGAAAAAATGCGCGCGATTTTCCCACTGAATCGGTTCGGACTGGCCCAGCAGCCGGAGGCAAGCTTCATTGATGAGCGCGGTCGGCTGCAGCGTCTGATTGGGGCGGCCCCGGCGGAGATAGCTTCGGGCCAATGAGTGCAGTTCACGATAGACGTGCGGGGTCAGCTCATCGAGCGCCGCTCGATCGCCGTGACTCCAAGCCACGAGCAACTGCGTGACCTGCGGACCCTCCTCCATTAAGGTGTATTCTGGCACACCGTTGAACGCGGGTCCCGGGCGGTGCAAAAAAGTTGCTCGGCCGCTAGCCGTTTCAACCCCACTTTCCGAAGTACTCATATGAAAGGGGACACGGCGATGAAAACAAGAACGAGAGTAAAGGCTGGCAACGCACTCTGGGGTAGTTAATAAACACGAAGCTCAAATAGAACATAACCAAATCTTTTAGAAAGGAGACACGGACAAAATGAGAACAAAGTCGAAAGTAAAGGCAGGCAGCGCCGCTTGGGGCAGCTAGTCGATCAGGAGTGAACCATATTAAAGGAATCTGGACCGCTAGATCGGTGTCTCCTCCCCGATTTCGCGGTCCATTCATTTTAGATTGGATAAGCTATCATGCAAACCTTGCTAAGAGACCTTCAATACGGTTTTCGGATGCTGCTCAAGAATCGCGGAACCACCGCAGTGGCAATGCTGGCGCTGAGTCTCAGCATTGGCGCCAACACGGCGATCTTTAGTGTCGTGAATTCCGTACTGCTGCGTCCGATGCTTTACCGCGATTCCGAACACCTGATGGTGGTGTGGGCAACCCAGCTCAGCAAGGGCATCCAGCAAGAATTAATCTCAGCTCCAAAAGAGCGATGTTCTGAGGCTGATCGTGGGGCACGGCGCGCAACTGGCCGGAATAGGTATCGGTATCGGACTTGCCGCGGCTGTAGGCCTCACGCGCATCATCTCGAAGCTGTTGTTCGGAGTAAATGCCACGGATCCGCTCACCTTCGCCGCGATGGCCGCGTTGCTTCTCCTGGTTGCCCTAGCCGCGAGCTATATCCCCGCTCGCAGAGCGATTAAGCTGAACCCTATCGTCGCGCTGCACCATGAGTGACACCATGAGAAAAGATTCTTAAAAGAAGGCGGGCCAGAACGAGATCGTCTACTATAAGAGTGAATGATGGGCGAAGCTTCTCTTCAAACGACCCTCGCTGTCGGTATGCCTACGCTCGGTGTGCTCGTAGGAATCCTGATTAATAATTCACGTCTCGGCGATCTCCGGGCACATTTTGATGCCCGATTTGATGATATGCGCGAAATGTGGCGGGCCGAGCTGCATCGGGTTGACGAAGTGCTGGACGCCCGGCTGAAGCATTTAGAAGAGCGCTGAGCGCGAAAGTCGCGGCCCACCGGCGCGTCAGAGCAGGCTGTTGAGTCCCGCTTGCGCCACCTGCTCATCCTCGTGCGACTTGACACCTGAGACGCCGATGCCGCCCACGCACTGGCCTTCGAATATGATCGGAAGTCCGCCTTGCACCGGCAATCGGTTTGGGAACGCGAGAGTGCCGGGCCGATCCTTGGCGGCATCTTCCAGAGCTTTCGTGGGACTGCGAAAGATCGCCGAGCTGCGCGCTTTAAGAGTGGCAATTTCCGGCGTGTGGTAGCCGGCGCCATCCATGCGATCGAGGTGCAGTAAGTAGCCGCCCTCGTCGACCACAGCGATCGTCACGTTCCAGTTATTCTTGGCGGCTTCGATCTTGGCCGCCGCGACCATTTTCACGGCATCGACAGAACTGAGAATTGTTTTTTGACGCATAAGCGAATTCGCCTTCCAAGGTATCAGACCCCGCGGGATGCGATAAGATACCGGCCATGAGTCAAACAGCGAGGAGGCGATTCTTGAAGACCGTGGCGGGATCGATGGCGGCGGGCGTCGCGGCGAGTGGTGTCAAAGGCGCGGCAGGAAGACACTATCCGTTCGTCCAATGGGACGTGTTCAGCTCGGAGAAACTCCGGGGCAATCCGTTGGCGGTTTTCACCGATGCGCGTGGGCTGTCCGACAGCGACATGGCCGCGATCGCCCGCGAAACTAATTTATCGGAGACGACTTTCATCTTTCCTCGCGAAGCGGCTGTTGAAAGAGAGCGGGGCGTCCTGGTGCGGATCTTTACGCCGCGAGAAGAGCTGCCGTTCGCCGGGCACCCTACGCTGGGGACTGCCATGGCATTGCGGTCCAGCCGCTTGCCCAACGCTGCCGAAATCGCGCTCGAACTCAAGAGCGGCAAGATCCCGGTCGCGTTTCGGACCGAGAACGACGGCAGAGTGTTCGGCGAGATGCGCCAGAAGGACGCCGAGTTCGGCGCCAAGCACACGCGCGAGGCGGTGGCGCCGCTGGTAGGTCTGAAGGCGGACGACATTGCAACCGACCTGCCGATCCAAGCTGTCTCCACCGGAAGCGCATTTGTGATTCTGCCGCTTAAATCGCTGGCGGCGATTCGTTCAGTACGGATGAATCACGCTGCCATCAGTGAATACCTAGGCCGCACCGGGAGCCGCAATTTTTATTGCGTCAGTCGCGAAACCGAGGATCCTAAAGCGAAGCTGCACGCGCGGCTCGTCACGGTTGGCGGGGAAGATCCGGCTACAGGATCGGCTGGCGGGTGCGCGGCTGCGTGGATGGTGAAGAATGGTGTGGCGCGGTCGGACGAACAGGCGCTGATCGAACAAGGCGCGGAGGTCCACCGCCCGGGCCAGATCTTCGTACGCGCGACGCAGCAGGGGGAAGCCCTCGTAAACGTGCGCGTAGGCGGACATGCCGTGGAAGTGATTCGGGAGAATATTCGCTATAACGGGTTCACCACGGCGGTACAGGGTGCTATACTCGGCACTCAGGACGCACCATGTCAACCGTGCGCAGCACCTTCTCGAGCCCTCCAACGCAGCGGTCACGTGGCTTGTTCATCGCCGGTATCGCCGTCGGAGCGCTGGCGGTTGCCGGATTCGGCGTGTGGTGGACGCGCGCCAAAGCCCCCCAAGCTCCCATCCTCAAATATCTGACTTACTCCGGTCACGACTATTCGCCGGCCGCCTCGCCCGACGGCAAAACCATCGCATTTACCTCTGACCGCGATGGACGTCCCCGAATTTGGCTGAAGGATCTGGCCAGCGGCCGGGAGACGGCGCTGACGTCTGGTCCGGATGACTATGCTCGCTTCGCTCCCGACGGCTCCACGATTCTATTCTCCCGCACTGAGGGTTCACTGACCTCGCTCTACAAGATGCCGATCGCCGGCGGTGCGGAAGCGAAAGTCGTCGATGACGCGCTGGACGGGGACTGGTCGCCGGATGGCCGCAGGATCGCATTCGTTCGTTCCAGTTCGAGAGGTCCATTGCTGAGCGCGGCAATTTGGACTATTGGCGCCGACGCGCAGGGAGCAGCGGAGCTTGCCCAATCGCTAAACGGCTCGTTGAAGCAGCCGCGCTGGTCTCCGGACGGCCGTACCATCGCAGCGGTCCAGAGTTTTATCCAGGCTGGCAGTCCGACGGCGATCTTCGTGGTGGATACGGCGAGCAGTAGGTCTCGTACAATAGGCGCGACGTCCGGCGGCTTTGCAATTCTTTCCATCGCCTGGAACGGCTCGGGCGACGACCTTCTCTATTCGCAAGCCGAATCCGTGAGCCTGACTGGCGCTGCTGGGCGTATCGTTGAACAGAATCTGGTTTCAGGCGGCACCCAAACACTATTCTGGAGTCCCTACGCAGGTCTTATATTCGACGTTGCCGGTCCAGGTACGATCGTGTTCGGGACCGGATCTCCGCGTCAAAATGTTCGCGAAGTCGCCGTGCGCGGAGGTTCCGGGAAGAGCCGCTGGCTTACTCGCGGCAACAGCACCGATCGGCAGCCGGCTTATTCACCCGACGGCGAATGGGTGATTTTTTCTTCCAACCAGAGCGGCAATCTGGATCTCTGGGAAGTGTCCACTAAGACCGGCTCCTCTCGGCGCCTTACAGACGATCCGGCGGAGGATTGGGATCCCTCCTTCACCGGCGATGGAAAACAGATCGTCTGGAGCTCGAACCGCAACGGCCATTTTGAAGTCTGGATTGCCGGCGCGGATGGCAGCGGCGCGCGTCAATTGACGCAGGATGGCGTCGATGCCGAGAATCCGACAGTGACGCCGGATGGAAATTGGATCGTGTACAGCTCGGGCAATCCGGCCAAAAATGGCGTGTGGAAGGTCCGCAAGGATGGCTCGCAAGCTACCAGGCTGGTGGCCGGGCCAACGTTGGTCCCCGACGTCTCGCCCGATGGCCAGTATTGCTTATATGTTCCCAATGTTACCGGCAAGCCCTATCAGGTGAAGGTGCTGCGCTTGGCCGATGGCGCTGCTGTGCCATTCGAGATTCTAAGCGATGTCTTTCCACGATCGCGCTGGATGCCCGACGGAAAAGCGATCGCCTTTATCGGGCAGGACGAGAAGGGCGTGCGAGGCGTTTTCGTGCAGGATTTCGCCGCCGGTCAGGATACGGGCAGAACGCGCCGGCCTCTGGGAGGCTTCGATTCTGATTCGACCGCCGAATCTTTCGGTATCGCTCCGGATGGGGTGCGCATGGCCATGGCCGCGCGCGAGCAGCTATCGAGTTTGATGATGGCCGAGCGAGTGCAAGCGGTTGTCGCCCAAAAACGCTGATCTAATTCATTCCCGCCGACGCTTTCCTGGCGTGTATTACGACTCTATAGTTGTTCTCAGCATTCAAATTGATCAGGGCGATGAAAGTACGACCTTGATAAGTTCCGATGGTCCCCGCTTGCGAGACCCCTGAAACTTCCCAGCCGGCCGGCAGCAGCACCGTATTGCGAAGCCCCTTCAACGTCCGGTCGAGCACCAGGTCGCCGTTCGCTAGTTTGTACCCCGAATCGTTCAGCGTGCCGGTGATCTTGAGGTGAGCGCTCTGTTGGTCGTTAACGATCGGGACGTCTAGCGCGACAAAGGTAGTATTGCCTTCCTTCTTAAGGCTGAAAGGCTTCGCGGTATCCAGGTCGATCACCTTCAGGTTGTCGAGCGGCAGGTAGGCCAGCGACTCCAATTTTGCGCGGCTGCCCTTGCGATAATCGCTGTAAATCTGTTCGACGTGGATGGTATGAGTTTGAGGAGCATCCAGATCGTACAGCGTCTTGATGTCGTCGAAGAACATGTCGTCGTAGGAGAGTGGTGTAAAATTCGCGGGAGTCTTGCGAGCGTGAATAGTCACCGGATTACTTTGGCCACTCGGATTTGCAAATGCCAGCTTTAGCCGTCCATCGGTGGTAGTTGTTAGTTGCGCCGCGACACTCGATGAAATGAACGCGTAGCCGGGAGGCAAGAGCACGCTCAGCCGATAACCCGCGAGGCTGCGTACCCAGACAATGTCGTCGCCGTGCATCATGTAAGTGCGGGGGTCCTTGTATGTTTTGTAGATCAGCACGCGCCCGATGCCACCTTCCGGAACCGGAATCGGGAGACGGGCGCGGATGGCGTGCGTCGCCGGATCGTCTGGCTCGTGCTCATAGGTAAACTTAATCGGTTTGCCCGTGCGTGGATCGTAGACCTCGACGTCCGAACCTTCGCTGCCGCCACGAGTGGCATTGACGAGCTCCGTCGCGCCAGCTTTCGACTCCTCGGGCAAAAAGCGGATACGGAACTGCTCGCTCCCAGGCGCCAGGATCGCATATTCGGTATAAGCGTCCTGCGTAAACAGCTGAGTGACCGGAGGCGTCGGACGCAGCGACCCGTCCGGATTTGTTCCACCGGGAAAAGGGCTGCTGCCCGCTGCCCGCGCGGATTGCGCGGTCAACCAGGACGGAACCAGAAAGACCAGCGCGGCAATGGCGAGCTTCACTGATCGCCGGGCTTCTTGGCTTCTTTGGGCGCGACCAGACATTGGTCCGACCGGCAATTGTGCGAGTTCGCCGAGCCAAGCTTCTCCAGCAGTGCAACCGTCTCCGGATGCGGAATGCCGAAGCGTGTGGGACCATTGGCCATGTCGGCAACCGTGTTCTTATCTTTGGCCACCGCCTTCACGTCGCCGCCCTTTTCAATTAGATAGCTGATCATCTCGTGATTGCCCAGGTAAGCCGCGCCATGCAGCGCCGTGTAACCCCGATCATCGGCCGCGTTCACATCGGCTCCATGTTGCACGCAATACTTCACGGCTGTCATCCACGAATCGGGCGCGTTCATGCTGTAGTGATAGCCCCAGCCGATGCCCGCGGCGGCCATCAGGGGTGTTGTCCCATGCGTGGTTGGGATGTCGGGATCGGCGCCATGGTCCACCAATAGCCGCATGGCATCCAGGTCGCTCGATTGCGCCGCGCGCCAAAAGGCAGTCGCTCCGGCAGTGTCGACCCAGGAATGATCGCCGAAGGATCGGAACCAGAGCTTCTTCGTGATCCGCGCATTCGGATTGGCTCCAGTTTCAAGCAGAGCTTTCATCAAATTGAGGTACGTGACCTTTTCCTGGCCGACGCCGGGGGCAGGGAACCAGCCTTTGGGCGCCCACTGCAAGTCGACTGCGGCGTACAGCGCCGTGAGCCCTTGCGTGTTGGCGAGATTTGGATCGGCGCCCCAATCCACGAACAGTTTCGCCAAATCAAAGTGGCCATTCATGGTCGCCATCACTAGCGGGCTGGTCTTTTCGGAAGCCGAAACTTCGTTGATGTTAGCGCCGCCTTCGAGCAAAGCTTTCGCGGCTTCCATGTGGCCTTCGCGCGCAGCGTACAACAAGGCAGTCAGGCCGCCCATATCGAGCGTGCCGCGCTCGCGGATAATGCCGTACATGCTGCCGTCTTCGGCCTTCGACTTGTCGCCGGGCAAGCGTTTTTCCATCTCATCCACTTTGGCGGCCAGCTTTTGGACCATGGTCTTGACATCGGCGGGTGCGTCGTCGGATTTTCCAGCCGTATACACCGCCGATTTGAAGCCCAGCGAAGTCGCGAGAGCATCTAGAGCGGCTTTTTGATCCGTCGCCGATTCCTTGGTGGGCGCTGCCGCCGGTTTGTCTTCCTTGGCTTCAGGCACTGGACTACCATCATCGAGCCGGGCAGCTGGCGGTGGCAGCTTGACAGGCTTGGTGGTGATGCTCGGATCCGCGCCGTGCTCTAGAAGCATCTTGATTGCCGCGTCGCGATTCAGCGCAGCCGCGAACATTAGTGCAGTCTGGCCGTGCGTGCCTTCCCTGGCGTTGACGTCCGCGCCGTGATCGATCAGCATCTTCGCTGCCGCAGTGTTGCCCGAAGCCGCTGCGGTCATCAAAGCCGTGGTCCCATGCTCGTCGGTGGCGTTCGAGTCGGCGCCGGCCTTTAGCAGGATCTCGATCATAGCGGCGCTGCCATTTTTCGCGGCCATGAACAGCGGCGTGATGGCGCCGATGCGTGTCGCGGCCTTGACACTCGCTCCAGATGCAAGCAGCATCTTGGCCATTTCGAGGTCATCTTTATACGCTGCCCAATGCAGCGCTGTGGTGCCATCGCCCTGGGGCGCATTCACGTCGACTTTTTGAGCTAGCAGCGAACGGACCCCATCACGATCGTCCTGCATGGCTGCGTCGGAAAGCCTGGTGTCGCTGGCAGCCGAAAGAAGCACCGCTATACAAAATCCACCGATGAAGGTTTTCATTTGCTGGCTCCTAGATCGCGATCACGCCCGTGCTATCGCCGATGCTCTCCATATTCATCCCAGCCTTGTGCATGATGGTGAGTAAAACATTGGCCATGGGAGTCATGTCCTGGCAGCGCACGTGTAAATTGCCCTTGACCTTACCCGAGGCGTGGCCGGCCAAAAACACCGGAACGCGCTTGTGATTATGCGCGTTCGAATCGCCCAGGGGACTTCCATACAGGACCAGCGAATGATCTAGCAGGTTGCCGTCGCCATCGGGCGTATTCTTCAATTTTTCGAGAAAGTACGGAACCAAGCTGACGTGATAGCGATTGATCTTAGCGAAGTCCGCGATCTTGGCCGGGGTCTCACCATGATGCGAGGCCGAATGGAACGGGACTTTCACGCCGCTCTCCGCATAAACGCGTTGGCAGACGTCGCGGCTCATCTTGAAGGCCGAGACGCGCGTGGTGTCGGTGATGAACGCCAGCGCCTGCAGATCGAACATCAGTTTGACGTGTTCTTCAAACGAATCCGGCACGCCCACTGGGGCCGCTGGCAACTGGCGCGCGATGCCGCTGCGATTGTGGCTCTCCACTTTTTGGATGCGCCGCTCGATCTCTCGGACATCCTCGAGATATTCGTTGAGCCGCGTTCGATCTCTCGCTGGCAGGCCCTTTTGAAGCTGAGCCACGCGGTGCATGATGCGGTCCAGAACGCTTCCATTGGCCTGCTGGCGAAGCGCGCGGTCCTCAGGCGTTGACCCGTCGCCAAACAGGCTCTCAAAGACGCTCCGGGGGTCGACGGTCATCGGTAGCGGCTGGGTGGGCGACGCCCAGCTAATCGTGTCCGAGTAAACGCAGGCGTAGCCGTAATCGCAGTGGCCCGAGGCGTCGAGGCTTTCTATGCAAACCTGGAGCGATGGTAAAGGGGTGTCCTGGCCGAACTGTTGCGCATACAGTTGGTCAACAGACGTGCCACACAAAATGTCCGCGCCCATGGTCAGCTTGGGATGTGCGGCAGTTAGAAAAACTGAGCTTGACCGGAAATGATCGCCGCCTTCTTCGGCATCCGCAAAGGCGCCGGCGGGGCGGAGATCGGTGTCACTGATAACAGTGATGTAGTCGCGAAAGGACGCCAGAGGTTCCAGGGTCTGCGTAAACTCGAAATCCGCACCTTCTTTTTCAGGCGACCAGTAGTGCTTGTTCGACCCATCCACCGTGCTGCCGGCGGATCCGTGGACCATCTCGATGCAACACAAGCGCGATCGTGGAGTGGCGGCTGTCTTTGCCAGGGGGGTCTGGGCCGGCACCATCGAATCCAGCAGCGGCAAGGCCAGTGACGCGCCGACACCACGAAGAACCGTTCTGCGCGAGAGATGCTTCCTGGTGAGGTACATTCCCCTTTATTCTCCTACTTAATGGTGCACCACCGCATCTGGCGGGTCAGCCGTGGACGCCGTATCGGTCGTTACTTCGCCGCCCTCGGCACGTCTCATCTGGAACGGCATGCTCTTGACGATCCCTAAGACGAACGTTGAAAACCGATCGCCGTTGCGGGCCGCCTCCTGCTCAATGGAACGAACCATGGGCATATCGCGATAATCGAGCACGCGGCCCACCGCATAAGCCAAAAGGTTTTCGGTAAACGTTCCTATGAAAGCATCGGAATGGCTCAGGATCGCCTTACGTAAACTGACCGGCCCATCGAGCGGGGTCCCGTCGAACATACGGCCCGACGCATCCACCGGCAGGCCGCCGTCCTTGGCACGCCACGATCCTATGCCGTCGAAGTTTTCGAGCGCCAGACCGATCGGATCCATCAGTTGGTGGCAAGACCGGCACGGCTCGTTCTTGCGGTGCTGCTCCATTTTTTCGCGCACGGACTGTATTTTTTCGTTTTCGGCAGTTTCCTTCAGGGGCGGAACGCTAGCCGGTGGCGGTGGAGGGGGCGTGCCGAGCAGCGCGATCATCACCCATTTACCTCGCTGTACTGGCGACGTTCTGTTCGATACCGACGTCAGCGTCAGGATACTGGCGTGGCCCAGAATGCCGAGCCGGTTTTCATCGGTGACCGTTATCCGGCGAAATCGCGGCCCCAGCACGTTCGGGATTCCGTAATGTTTCGCCAGCAGCTCATCGACAAACGTGTAGTTGGCGGTCAACAGGTCCCCAATGTTGCGATCCTCGTGCACGATGCTGTTAAACAACAACTCCGTTTCGCGCCGCATCGAATCGGCCAGGTTTCGGTCGAAGTTGGGATAAAGAAAAGCATCCGGTTGAACATCCCTCAGATTCTGCAATTGCAACCACTGGGCGGCGAATACCGTCGATAAAGCCTCTGAGCGCGGGTCCGCCAGCATGCGGCGCACCTGCTGCTCCAGCATCGCCGGATCTTTCAGCTTTCCTTGGCTCGCCAGCGTGATGAGCTGATCGTCAGGTGCGCCGCTCCACAAAAAATACGAGAGGCGCGCAGCCAGCTCCAGGTCGCTGATGCGATAGTTTGTTCCTGGCTGGACGTTGGCCGGAGTATGCTCGAAGCGGAAAACAAATTCGGGATCTGAAATGAGTGTCTGCACTACGGTTCGGATTCCGGAATCGAAAGGCGCTTCGTTCTTCGCCGGAACGCGGCGACCCTGCTGGAAGACACTCAGCAAATCTTCAAGGTCGGTGTCGATGGATGGCCGCCGATAAGCCTGACGGGCCAGCGTCGAGATAATGTTCTTGGCGCAGGGGATCTCGTCCGAGCCCGCACCCGGACGGCACACGAATATTTTGCGGCGGCTGGGCGTGTCCGAAATCCCCGTGACGTTCTTCGGTCCGACGACTCTCAACTCTCGCAGGTGAGGCAGCGACGTGATGCCGGGCAGATCGGCATTGTTGAGATCGATCAGACTCTGCTCAAACGGCATCACAGTGTCTTCCGCGGGGCCTTCGGATTTCTGAATGAATGCTGCTGAAACTCTCTTCGGACCCGCCGCGATCTTCACAGGCGCCGTCACGAGATCGTCAGTGAATGTAGAGTTAGGATCGATCGACAGCAACGCCACGCGCTCGCCGTTCACCGCCACCTCGATCTGCTGTCCTTTGCCCTGGCTCTTGCCCCACAGTGGACCGCAGATGTCGTAGTAGAGCGACATGCGGAAAATGTATTCGCCGTCGGCTGGAAAATCGTGTATCACGGCCAAGCCGCCCCGCGTGCCGAATGGCGCGCCTTCGACGTGGCGCAATTGATTTACCACGCGTGGGATGTGGTAGGTCTTGGTGGACGCCGCGACATCCGGATCGCCCACCGCCGCGCGGCTGATTCTGCTGGCGGCGCGGATATACCCTTCCATCAACGCTGGAGAAACGTTGAGGGCATCCGCCATATTGTCGAAGCCGTGGCTCATATCGTCGGCGGGAAGAAGCGAAGCCACGTCGACGTCGATGTCTAGGAGATCGCGGATCGAGTTGCGGTACTCGGTCCGATTAAGCCGGTGAAGCGCCGGTGCGCCGGCGTTGGGATGAACGGCCGCTGCATGATCGATGCCGGTTTCCAGCGATGTGACGAAAGCCCTCATCGTAGCGGCGTCGGGCCGCGGAATCCCGGGCGGCGGCATCATCCCGGCGTGCAGCATGCGGATGGCTTTCTCTAAAGATTGAGCGCTGCGATCCGGATGTGCCAGATCAACGCCAGCCCACGAGAAATTTCCGGATTTCAGCTTGTCGTTGTGGCAGGCGGCACAAGTCTGGCTGACAAATGCTTGCTGCGATGCTCCGGTTCCGAAGCTCTCACCAGTTTGCGCGGCGGCCGCCCATGCGAACCAGACCGCAGCGCCGATGAGAATGAAGCGGTTCACTTAATTCGTCGAGTTCCCCGGCAGCAACTGCTTGATCTGGCGAACGGCGTAATCCACCTTCATATCGAACATCCGCTTGCCGAGTTCAGCTGTAGAAGGTCGCGCGTCGCCGGTGATTCCATTGTTGACGCGTTTTGCATTGACGTCGGATGCTTCTCCGCGCCGGCGCACTGGATCTCCGACAGCGGTGGGAAGAAGGTCTTTGCGGACCCAACCTTTGTCGCCGCCCAGGTACAGCATCTCGGAAGTATCCATTACAGAGGCGTGTCCGCCCGAGGGATATTTATTCTCCGCCAGCCATTTTTCGTAATCGCCCTGAGCCTTTTCATAAACCTCGTCGCAGAAAACGACGCGGATGCCTTGCGATGAATATTTGCCGTCGAGCTTGCGCGCTACTTCGCCTAACTCCTTCTGCCCGCCGCCGTGATCACCCATCAACACTATGTTCTTGAAGCCGCTCTTGATCAGTTGTTCAGCAACCTGTTCGTTGATAGCCGCGAAAAGTGGACCGGTCAATCCGATGGTTCCCGGCAGGTCGGCGCTGGCTTCGTTTACCGAGAAGGGCAGCACTGGCGCTGTGATCGCGTTGCCAAGCTTCAACGCGATCGCCCGGACAGTCTGCTGGGCCATGAAGGTGTGGCCGCCGTTTACATTTTGCGGTCCACGCTGCTCCGTGCCTCCGTTGTACACCAGCACCGTGGTCTTGCCCTCTTCGTGAATGGCCTTTTTCACTTCGGCCCAGGTCATCATGTCGAACTCCACCACCGGCTTCTGCGCGGTTTGCCCGTGTAAATACGCGGCGGAAAGGGTGAGCAGGATTAATCGGGATTGCATCGTCAGAATTATAGCGTGCCCTGACTACTGATACAATGTTCATGCTCGGAAGGAGACATATGCCTAAGAAAATCGATCCCCTCAACAGAAAACAATACGGCGCAATAACGGCCATGTTAACAGTTGCCGATATAAAAGCCGCAGCCAGCTTTTATCAAAAGGCCTTTGGCTTTGCGAAACGCGGAATCATGAACGGACCGGACGGAAAACCGATCCATGCCGAACTGACGCTGCGGAATACAACCATAATGTTGGGCCCGGAGAGTCCCCAGCGCGGCGCTCGCAGCCCTAAGACGCTCGGTGGGACACCGGTGACCTTGTATCTTACGGCTGAAAATGTAGATAAACTGGTCGCCAAAGCTGTGAAGAGCGGCGCACAACTGGATGGTCCGGTGATGGATATGTTCTGGGGCGACCGCGTCGGAAACTTGGTAGATCCTGACGGGTACAAGTGGATGGTTGGGACACATCAGGCTGAACCGACTCCTCAGGAGATGAAAAAGGCCATGAAAGAGATGATGAAACAGATGCAGGCCCAGGCTGCGCCCGCCGGGGCCGGTTCCTAAGAGCGAACTCCGTGGGATGCCGCTGAAGACTCGAAATCCAGTCGCTCCAGCAGACGGATAAAGCGCGGATGAGCGCGCAAATCGTTGTAAACGGGGTCAGCCTTGAGATAGATCATCCAATACGATCTCTCTTCGAAGCCTTGCTCCAGGCGATCCAAAGCTTGGTCCGTTTCCCCTAGCCCCAGGTGGATCAACGCCAACTGGGGCGAAGGCAAATAGTGAACAACGGCCAATTGCTGCACGTCAGCCAGAATCTTCCGCGCTTCGGTGATCCGACCCGCTCGCGCGTAGGCGAAAGCCAGCGCCGCCGATGCTTGGCGATTGCCCGAAAACTGCGCCGCGCTCTCGAAAGCTGCGATCGCTTCCTCATACATGCCGTTCTGCGCACAAACCCGGCCGAGGTTGAAGTGCGCGGCTGAAAAGCGAGGCTCTCTCCTCAAAACGAGTTTCAAGCTTTCGATGGCAGGATCATAACGGCGCGCGAAGTAGTGCGGGTCGGCGGCATTCATGGCAATCGTGAGTGAGAGCGGATCCAATTCTTCGGCGAGTTTTTGTTCGGCGGCCGCCTCCCGGAATCGGCCCATAACGTTGAGGTAGGCCGCATACCAGTTATGCCCGTCGGCATAGTTGGGCCGCAATTCCGTGGCGCGCCGAAATTCTCGCTCGGCCTCCAGCCAGTTCCATTCGTACCAAAAGCGTACCAGCGCCATGGACGCGTGGCCTTCTCCCAGGTTCGGGTCGATTTCCAGCGCGCGTGTGGCGGCGTCCCTGGCCTTGGGACCTGCCTCTAGCGGCGGCATGGCGCTGAACCAGACTAGCCGTCCGTAGCAGTTCGCTATTGCGGAGTACGCCAAAGCATAACGGGGATCGTGAGCGAGAGCGCGCTCGAAGCACTCGATTGCCTGCCATGCGCCGGCGTCACTGCCGCGGTTCAAAAAATAGCGGCCTCGCAAGTAATTTTCGTACGCCTCAGGATCCGCGCGTCCACGGCGCGCGTGGCTCTCCGGCAGCAATTCGAAGGCAAGCGAATCGGCTACTCGTTGCGCCACTTCGCGCTGGACCTGAAAAATATCCGCTAGTTCACGATCGTAACTCTGCGCCCACAAATGGGTCTGGTCGCCGACGTGTATAAGCTGAACCGTAATCCGCGCGCGCATCTGTTCCAGGCGCACGCTTCCTTCCAGGACATAATCAACGTTCAGCTCCTGACCAATCTGATCGATTCGCTTCCCGCTTTGTTTATATTGCATGGCGGAAGTTCGCGCGATTATTCCGAGCTGCCTTGGACTGAGGCGCCCTAACTCGGTGATCATTTCTTCCGTCAACCCGTCGCTGAAAAACTCCTGTTCTGTATCTGCGCCGACGTTTTCAAAAGGAAGTACCGCCAGCCGGATTCTGCGCGGCGCTGTAGACGTCGGCGACGGGCCTGCCGCAATTGGCACCAACAGACGGTAGCCGCGCCGCGCGATGGTTTCCACGAAGCGCGGATTCGCGGCCGTGTCACCCAGTGCCGTTCGCAGCCGATTGACGGCCTTGTTCAGCCCTTGATCGAAATCCACGTAGGTGCGATCGGGCCAGAGGCGAGTACGCAACTCCGATCGCGTAACCAGGCCGCCCTGGTATTCGAGCAGTGCCGCTAGCACCTGGAACGCCTGGTCAGCCAGCCGGATTCTCAATCCATGCTTGCGCAACTCTCCAGCACCCAGATCCACTTCGAATGCCCCGAAGCGAATGATGCGCGGAGTGGGTGATGCAGCGGACATACACGCTCGTTAAGCCGGACGGATCTCAGCCTGGCAGTCGTGGAACAAGTGTATCAAAGTCTCACCTATTCAGGATTTTAGCTAGGGATGTAAATGCCATTCGGGAAGTAGGTCCCGGCGGTCATGGGCTTTCGTCTATCACTCGACAGGAGCGTGAATTTATCCAAAGACAAGCGCCTGATCCAGCCGCTCAGCAGAGCAATCTGGAGGCGTTCGATCAATTGATTCGTGGCTTTGATTGGCCAGTGCTTCAGCTCGCTTTCCGGATCACCGGAAACCAGACCGCCGTGTGGTCGATCTATTCCGAAGCGATGTTAAGGATGCACGGCCGTCTGGCGGCCTCTCAGGCCGACTGTTCGCTGTGCCTGTTCGCTTACGAGCTGAAGCACTGTCAGGGTCTGGACTTGCGAACCGTCAGTAAGGTGCTGGAAATTACCGAGGAACCGCGAGAAATGTATTGCTTCACGCCCGCCAGAAACTGAGAGCGGTGTTTTCAGAGCCGCACACATCTTAAAGGGAGCCATGCCGAAGATTCTTCTCATTGATGACGATCCGATCGTTTGCGAAGCGCTCAGTCTGATGCTCGAGCGCGAAGGTTTTGTCCCCCTCCTCGCGCACGACGGCGAGAGCGGTTTCGAAAAGGCGCTCACCCTGAAGCCACAGCTTGCGCTAGTGGATCTCCGTTTGCCTGGTATGAGCGGCGTGGAACTGTGCAGGCAATTGAGGGCTGCGAATGTTGCGATCCCGATCATAGTATTGAGTGGAATCGGTGAGGAACTCGATAAGGTGCTGCTGCTCGAAATCGGAGCCGACGATTACGTGGTGAAGCCGTTCAGCCCACGCGAGCTGCTGGCGCGCATTCGGGCCGTGTTGCGCCGTGCCTCGGCCTTGGAAAGAGTGATCCGTTTCGGAGACGTGGAAGTGGATCTCGATCGCCGCCTCATCACCCGGCGAGGTCAGGAAGTCAACCTGACTCGGCAAGAATACAACCTCCTGACGTACTTTCTGAACAACACCGATCGGGCGCTCAGCCGGGATGCTATTCTCAACGCAGTGTGGGGTTTCGAGAGCTATCCCAACACCCGGACGGTCGATGCGCACGTCGTCCGGCTACGGCAGAAGCTGGAGCCCAACCCTGCCACGCCCCGCCACGTTCTGACGATTCACGGATTAGGGTATCGCTTCTCGATATAGCGGTAGCCGTTCCTTTCGTGCCGTTACTTTCGTGCCAGGGACTGATGCATTCTGATAGAATGTCCCCTGACCGTGCGTTCCACGGCGAGCGTGATGGTTTGTTGGAGAAGGAGAAAATGATGAGTCGTCGATTTTCATTTGTGGCGCTGTTCGCAGCGCTGGTGATGGTGCTCTTCCAGGCACAAGGCCAAACTCCGGGGCAGACACCACGGCCTAATGCTGATCCCTATGCGAATAACGCGGATGCGGGAAAGATGCAGTTCCCCCTCGCCGCGCCCGCCGGTAAAGACTCCGGCGCAATCACGAAAGCGCCTCCGGGCGCAGTCAATCAAGGCATGCTGGATCTAGCCAAATGGAAATTCGGCCCGGCATGGGACGCGCCCGCGGACGCCAAGATCTGGAATCCGGTGATGATCAAGATGATGAAGGGCGAGAAGGTGACCGGCGGTACGGTCTTCAGTTCCGACAGCCCGGAAACCTACTGTGCCATGGCCAACGCCGGCTATGACTTCATCTGGACCGAGATGCAGCATGATTCGCGCGATTGGGAAGCCGTCGGCCGCATGTGGAAAGCGTGCCCGCACGCCAAAGCGGTCCCGGGCGTACGCGTGGCATATACCGATGAACGCGAGATCCAGCATGCTACCGATCTGGGCGCGATGGTGGTGGTGGTTCCCACGGTTCGCTCGGTGGAAGAAGGAAAAGCCGCCAGGGATTGGACCATGTTCCCACCGCTCGGCAAGCGCAGCGTAGGTGGCGGCCAAGCCTTTGGAGAGGATTTTTGGGGTAATGTTCCGGGCGGATATCGCAATACGTTCAATGCCAACGTCGTGTTGGTCGAGATGATCGAGACGCTGGATGGCGCCTTGGCCGCCCGCGAAATCGCCGGGATTCCGGGCGTAACCGCAGTCTTCGCGGCCAGCGGAGACCTGGGCAACTTCTCAGGCTACAAGCAAGGTACACCTGACTACGAGCGGCTGATCAACATCGTGCACGATGCGGCGCTGGCGGCCGGCAAGCGGCTTTGCGGTCCATTTGCCTGGCGCGACCGGCCTGACTTCACATGCTTCCAGAACGCCAGTGAGACGGCCGCTATCGCGCGCGGCGTGGCTGCCGAGCTGGGCACTTTGAAGGACACGCAAGGCAAGCCCGAAGTCGGACCCTACGCCGATAGGAAAGAGGACGCCGAAAGAAGACGCCGCTAGCCGAATTGACGACTCTTCAGCAGCGTCCGCGAAGTGCCACGTTGGGTGAAGAAGAAGAATGAAAATCAAAGGCACTTTGCTCGCGCTGTTGTTCATCAGTCTCAAGACCCTCTTTGGTCAACAGCAGGAAGATCTGAAGGCGAAATTCGATGAAGCCGAACGTAGAATCGTGCGGCTTCCACCGGCTGGGTTCCCGCAAATCCCCAGCAATATAGTTCGGGACCTCCAACGCCGGGGATGCACCGTTCCACAAGAGACGTTCTCGAACAAGCCCAACAACGTCGTCCGAGGTGAGTTCGTTAAGCCCGGCCAAACGGATTGGGCGGTTCTGTGCTCAGTCAAAGGCGTGTCCACAATCCTCGTTTACTGGAATGGTTCGGAGACTAGGGCCGCCGCAATCGCTGCTCTGGAAGACCGGAATTTCATTCAGGGGATTACTCCGGGAAAGGTCGGATTTTCCAGAGGCATCGCCCCGGTCGGGAAGGATTTCATCATGCGTCACTATGACGCCTATGGCGGACCAAAGCCGCCGCCCATTGATCACCAAGGAATCGACGATGCGTTCATCGAGAAAGCCTCCGTGACATGGTATTTTGAGGGCGGAAAGTGGTTGAAGTTGACCGGGGCGGATTAACGCACTGTTAGGACACGACCAAGTAAACCGCCCTTCTCAGGGCTTCGGTAAAGTTGATATAACATAAGACCTGCCCGATTTTAACGTCAAGATCGGTTTCGACGCGAGCGGCCAAACCGCTGAAGCGAAGGTTCACTTACAGGACAAATCCCTGCGGCCCCGCGAATTGCTTCCCATTGTATTGTCCTTGACGGACGCCATTACGGCGATGTCGGCAGCGTGGGCCTCCGAAAATGGCAAAGCGATCTCCTGCCGCGCCGGCTGCGGTGCGTGCTGTCGCCAGCTCGTGCCCGTCAGCGAATTGGAGGCGCTCCATCTGGCGCATCTAGTTGAGTCCATGCCGGCCGACCCCCGCGAGCGCGTTATTCAACGCTTTCACCAGGCCTGCGAACGGGCCACGCCCTCTCTAGATAAGTTCCATGCTGCAACCGGCGCTGCAGCGGTAGAGGAGATTGGAAAAGCCGCCGATTCGTACTTCGCTCTTGGCATCCCGTGCCCCTTTCTCGAACTGGAAAGATGCAGCATTTATCCGGATCGTCCTTCGGTTTGTCGCGAGTATCTGGTCACTTCGCCACCCGAACATTGCGCCCGAGTGGATGGGGCTGGGGTGAAGCGTGTACCGGTTCCCTCAACCGTTTCTTCGGCACTATTTCGCTTCAGTCTGGGGTCCGAAAGGGTGTCGAAAGTCATGCCGCTGATTGAGTCGTTGAATTGCGCGGCTGCGCATAAGAACGATCCCGAACCGTTGATTCCCGCCAGGGAGTTGTTTCGAGGGTTCATCCGAGAGATCTCGGGCGGAGAAGACAGACCGCAGACTTGAATGAAGAAAATAGACGAGAATTGAGGAATGGCGTGAGCGTTTTACGCCGCGGGAAGGAAATGTTATGGAAAATATGAGCAAACGAGAATTCCTCGCCGCCAGTACCGGGGCCGGGATGGCCCTGAGTGCGGTGTGCAAAGCGTTCGCGCAGGAAGGTTCTGCTGCCCCTGCGCGGGTTGATCGAGGGTCTGGTGGGAATCACCGCGTTCCCTCTCGAATGGCGAAAACAACGAAGCTGTTCAAGAGCCCGGACGGATTTCCTAATGCCATCGCCGTCACACCTGAAGGACTGTGGATTGGCGAGCAGAAGCTCTCCGGACAGCAGGCCGTCCAATATAACTTATCTGATCCCAAGGACCTGACCGAAAATGCCTGGCTGGTCGATTGGAATGGCAAGCTGCTGAAGACGGTTGCGACCCAGTCCCGAAACACCAGCGGCATGGCGGTTGGGGGTGGGTACGTCTGGATGTGCGCCAATGCTGCGCCGGAAGGCGTTTTTCAGGTGGACATGAATTCCAAACAGGTGAGCCATCGCCAAATTCCGCTCGGCCCGGCTGATGACGGAGGTGGCTGTCACGGAGCTCTGTGGCATGAGGGCAAGCTCTGGATCGCGTCGCTCCGGCTGCGCGCGATCGTTCGCGTCGACCCGAATTCCTGGCAGCCGGAATTCCTGATACCGTTCTATCAAGCCCCCGACAAGCCGCGGTATCACGCCATCGCCTGGGACAACGGCGCCATCTGGCAGATCATTGGCAATGATTGCAAACGCTATTCCGACTATCGGCCGGGACTAGTCAAGTACGACGCCGCAACCGGCCGCGTGCTGGAGACTGTGGACTTCCAAACAAACTCCGCCGACCCCCACGGGCTCGCAATGCACAACGGGGCTTTGATCAGTTGCGATGCCGGCATTCATCCCGGCTGGCCCAACAACGACAGCCCGACGACCGGCTGGATCTTCCGCATCGATTTTGTCTAAGGCCAACGCCGCCAATATGGCCTGGAAGGCGAGCTGGCTCATCTGGGATTGTGACCGCCATTGTCCTGTCAAGACTACAGCGCCCGGGTCTCTCAGTTAAACGGCCGCGATTCCGCCGTGATCCGTTCGGCGCCCAGATAGGGCCGCAGCGCTTCCGGAACGACGACGCTTCCGTCAGCTTGCTGGTAATTCTCCACGATCGCCACCCACGTCCGGCCCACTGCCAGGCCGCTACCGTTCAGCGTGTGGACGTATTCCGCTTTGCCTTTCCCCGATTTGGCTCGAATAGACGCGCGGCGAGCCTGGTAGGCTTCGAAGTTCGAGCACGAGGAGATCTCCTTGTAGCCGTTCTGGCCGGGAAGCCAAACTTCGAGGTCGTAGGTCTTGGCCGACGACGCGCTGATATCGCCAGTCGATAACGCCACCGTGCGGAAGGGAAGGCCGAGCCGCTTGAGAATATCCTCGGCATCGGCGGTCAGCTTTTCGAGTTCGTCATAACTGTTATCGAGCCGAGCAAACTTCACCAGCTCCACCTTCTGGAACTGATGCTGGCGGATGATCCCGCGGACGTCGCGCCCGTAGGATCCAGCTTCGCTGCGGAAGCACGGCGTGTAGGCACACAAAGAGATCGGAAGCTTGTCGGCGTCGAGAGTCTCATCGCGAAACAGATTGGTGACCGGCACCTCGGCGGTAGGCGCTAGCCAAAAGTCATGATTCTCGATCTTAAACAGGTCTTCCTTGAATTTAGGAAGCTGTCCCGTTCCGAAAAGGCTCGCCGAGTTGATCAAGAACGGTGGCAACACCTCCGTATATCCGTGTTCGCGGGTGTGAATGTCAAGCATGAAGTTGATCAAGGCGCGCTCCAGTCGCGCCCCCACGCCCCAGTAGACGGCGAACCGGGCGCCCGTGATCTTAGCAGCCCGTTCCAGATCGAGAATGCGTAACTCGGGCCCGAGGTCCCAGTGGGCCTTCGGTTCGAAATCGAAGATTGGCGGCTGACCCCAACGCCGGACTTCCACATTGTCGTCGGCGCTTTTGCCTACCGGAACGGATTCATGCGGGATATTCGGAATGCCGGCAAGCATGGTCCGGAACGATTCGTCTAGGGTCTTGACCTTTTCATCGAGTGCGGCGATTCGTTCGCCCATCGCTCGGACCTGTTGCTGGCGCTCACTGGCGTCGCCGCCTTGCTTGAGTAGCTTACCGATCTCAGCGCTCTCGCTGTTCTTTTTTGCCTTGAGCTGTTCGGACTCCGTCACCGCTCCGCGCCGCTCGGAATCCAAAGCGCGAAACTGCGCTACATCCAGGGCGAAACCGCGCGTCCCGAGTCTTTCAGCGATGGTGTCCAGGTTAGCCCTGAACTGAGAGAGATCATGCACGACTAATTCAGCGAGCCGATATCGGAACCCACTGCTGGCCGACCGGTTTGCCAGTGTATTCGGCGCGCGGCCGGATCAGCCGGTTGTTACGATATTGTTCGAGAATGTGGGCGGTCCATCCGGACATGCGGCTGACGGCGAAGATCGGCGTGAACAGGTCGATCGGGATGCCCAGCGAATAGTAGGTCGACGCCGAGTAAAAATCTACGTTGGCGTTAAGACCCTTCTGCTGCTTGATGGTCTCCTCGATCTTCTTCGATGTAAGGTACAGGCTCAAGTGTCCGGTTCTCCTGCCGAGCTCCTCCGATAGGGCGCGCAAGTGTGTGGCGCGCGGATCCTCCGTACGGTAGACACGATGGCCGAAGCCAGCGATCTTCTTCTTGTTGGCCAGCATGTCCTGCACATGTGCCAGCGCGGTCTTTTCGTCGCCCGCCTCGAGCAGCATGCGGATTACGTCTTCGTTCGCGCCGCCATGCAGCGGACCTTTCAGTGCTCCGATGGCCGAAGTCACGGCCGAATGAATATCGGAGAGCGTCGCAGCGGTGACGCGCGCGGCAAAGGTGGAAGCGTTCAACTCGTGATCGGCATGCAAAATGAGGGCGATGTCGAACACATGTTCCATCACTTCGTCCGGCTTGTTGCCAGTAAGCGTGTAGAGGAAATTCGCGGCGTAATTGAGGTTGGGGTCGCCGTCCACTACGGGCCTGCTGTTCCGCAGGCGGTCATAAGTGGTAACGATAGTGGCGATCTGCGCCATCAGACGCCCTGCTTTTTCCACGCTAGCTTCAATGGAATTGTCGCGCGCTTTGGGGTCGTACAGCCCCAGCATGGAAACGGCGGTCCGCAGCACATCCATAGGCGGAGCTTTGGGCACCTTGCTAAGGAACTCGACAACTTCCTTGGGGATGGGACGGTAGCGGACGAGATCTTTCTTCAGCGCGTCGAGTTCGGACTGCTTCGGCAGTTTCCCGTGCCAAAGCAGGTAGATGACTTCCTCGAAGGTAGCGTGATCAGCTAACGTGTGGATGTTGAAGCCCTGATAGCTAAGAAGGCCTTCGTCTCCGTCAATGAAACAAATGTCGGACTCCGCGGCAACAATGCCCTCGAGTCCCGCTTGTGTTACTGGCATCTTTTGACCTCTGTTCTCAAGAACAACGCATTGATCCGTCAACGAACGGAGTGCGCTCGTGGCGTGAAATTCCATTTTACAAGAATTCAACGTGGCTCCGGGCCCGGTACCGGTCACTCGGTACTGTTATCGCGTAACTGTGACCAACCCCGCTTTTCGAAACGCATGCGGCTATGCCCGGGTCTAACGGGCGGGGAAGTTCACTATGTCAAACGAACTCAGTGGAAAAAGAATCGCCATTCTGGTAGCCGATGGCTTCGAGCAGGTGGAGATGACCGATCCCAGAAAAGCCCTTGACGACGCGGGAGCGAAGACAGAAATTGTCTCACCCATGCACGGGGAGGTTCAAGGCTGGAATCATCACGAGAAGGGAAGGAAGTTCCACGTGGATGTTGAGCTCAATTCGGCCGATCCCCACAGTTACGATGCGCTCCTGCTTCCCGGCGGGGTTATAAACCCGGACTACCTCCGCACTGTCCCGCTGGCAGTCCAGTTTGTGAGAGCTTTCGTTGACGATCAAAAACCGGTCGCGGCTATCTGTCACGGCCCGTGGATGTTGGTGGAAGCCGACGTCGTTCGCGGACGAACCGTGACTTCTTGGCCATCGGTGAAGACGGACCTGCGGAATGCTGGAGCAAGTTGGGTGGACGAGGAAGTGGTAGTTGACCATGGCTTTGTAACCAGCCGCAAGCCCGGCGACATCCCGATGTTCAATCGGAAAATGATCGCGGAATTTCATGTACGAGCTTCCATGCGGGAACCCGTAGGTGCGCACGGCCGCCCGGACGGCTCACTGAACAGATAACGGACGGACGATCACCTTGATCCGCGTGGGCTGCCCACCCGCTCGTTCGAACAGCAGTTGATACTCGCCCAGGAATCCCGGTCCTGGCTGCCAGTAGAATAAGCCGTCTTTCAAAGTGGAACCGATCGGCAGCGGCCGCCGCTCGCCGTTAACCATCAGAAAACCGTCGCTGGCGCCCACCTGTAGCTGAATCCGTTCAAGCTCCTGCATCTCGATTGCTCTAGCCGCCATCGGATGGGCGAAACCATCAACTGTCTCTGCCGGCGCCGCTACTGTCCCGCTATTCAACACCGTAAAATACCGGCTGCCCAGGCCATCGGCGTGGCCCGCGCTATCAGTCGCCATCCAGCTAATAGTGTGCATGCCATTTGCAAGCGTCGTGGCGTCTATATAGAAGAACCCGACTGCTCCATTGCTGTTGGCCAAGCCCGGAAACAAAGTCGCAATGTCGCTGCGATATTGGTTGTAAGTCGGATGTCCCAGCGATACGCCATCCACTAATACCATGAGCGTCGAGCCGTCGGTGGGGATAAGGTTCGGGTTTTGAGTCAATGCCCAACCGTAATTAACAAATGCGCTGCCGGAGACGCTGCCGCCTTGAGTCGGAGTGTCAATAGTCCCGAATGGCTTTGAGGCCTGGGCGTTATCTACTGTGATAGTACGAGTTCCAAGATCCTGCGTAGCGCCGGCCGCATTCATCGCGATCGCGTGCAGATTGTAGGTGCCATTGCCGGAACCCGATGAGCCGCCGCTATTCGGCAACATGTTGGTCAGCAGCATATAACCCCAGCCGCCGCGATAGTTCAACGGAGCATTCGGATAAGTTGACTCGACATCCGGACGTGCCCCAGGAACAAATATCGCATCGCCGACGAACACCAGCCCGTTTGAGCCGGGGGTCTCGCCGGCTATCCGGTCGCGATAGATTCCGACACTGGTGACGCCAATGTTGTCGAGAGCCCAACCAGTAACCGGGATGGCGCCGGCGATGCCAGTGGTATTGTTCAGCGGCGTATCGAAGCTTCCAAATGGCGAACCAGACGCCGCGGTCAACACGTTCACTTGGATTTGTTTCGGCGAGTTCGACGCTCCGGCAGCTGTTACCGTCACTATTCCGCTTCCCCCGGCCGAGGCCGTTATCTGGAAGGTGCCGTTGCCGCTCCCCGACCCTGGAGAAACCAGGATGTTGGGCTGATTGGACGACGCCGTCCAGGCTATCGATGAGCCCCCGGCAAAAGTCACCGTGACCGTTTGTGGGCTCGTCATCAACGAACCGCTGTACGCGAAATGCAACGTGCTTTGGCTTAGCATCAAGACCGGCGACGTAGTTCCCGTCTCAGTCACCGTGAAAGACTGGCCGGCAATCGTCAAGGTGCCGGATCGCGTGGGCCCGGAGTTAGCGGCGACCTGGTATGTAACGCTGCCGCTTCCGGTGCCCGATGATCCGCTTGTAATGGTTAGGAAGCTCGCGTTGCTCGAAGCGGTCCATGCACAGCCGTTGGTTGCCACGACATTTAGTGTCTGAGCGGAAGCTCCCGCTGCCGGAACCGTCACGCTTTGAGGAGTCATCGCATAGCTGCAAAGCAAGCCCAAAGCGCCGATACCATTGGTTGTTCCAACATACACTTTCCCATTCACGACCGTGGGCACAATGAATTTGTTGCCTGAGCCAAAATGATCCCGCCCGCTGGCGGCCTGATTGCTGTTGTACAACTCTTTGGAAAGATCGGTGGCATCGTAGGCATGCAAAGTCGCCGGACTGGTGTTCTCCGCCGCCCAGACAATGCCGTTTGATGTGCCGTTCGCCGAAATCGACGGCGTTGCGCCCGGATAAACAAACGAATGCGCGGAATGCGATGACGCGGGTGTTTGAAAGAGCCCGCTGGCAAAATGGAAGGCCTTGAGCTGCTGCCCTTCGTCACCGTAGTAAAGCGTTCCGTTAAACCACGCCGGGCTCGACCACACGCCGCCCGGGAGCGCACTCGACAACTGCTGGTAGATGCCGTCCTTGGCCGGGTTGAACTTGCCCAGATTGCTTGCGTCCAGGACATAGATGTTGGTATCTTTTCCAGCTCCTACCACCAGCGACCGCGGTGTCCCCTGCGCGTCGTTGAGCTGGGGCAACAACATCAACCCGCCCGATCCAAGATCCTGGTCGGCGTTGGACTCACTGGTGGTGTTCAACATGGTGAAGTAGTCCGTAACAGCGAGCGTCCCCCCGGCGGTCGAGATCTTTGCGAATGCGTTCCCGTAGTCGCCTTTGTTCGGAAGCCCGCCGCCAGTCAGCGTGGTGTCAAAAGTACCATTGCCAGTCAACAGATAAATATTCCCGTTTACATCGGCTGCCGGACCGGAGCCAGCTGCCCAAATTCCACCCTCACTGCCGTTTGGTGTCAGGTTGAGCACGTTTACCTGCGCGAGCGTTGTCTCGTTGTAGCCGATCACCCAGGATGCATAAGGGCCGCCGTCGCAGTGCGATCCCCAACTGGTATAAACCACGCCGTTAACGATCAACAATCCGGGCCTCTCCACGTGCTGGCCGGGGCGAAAAGTGTTCTCAGCACCGCTCCCAGGATAGGTTGCGTGAATCTCGGCTGGCCCGCCGAACTCCTCCGTTCCGGTTGTAATATCTAACGCGTGCAAGCGCTGATGATAGGTTCCGGAGCCGTCCTTCGACATTGCTACCAGGTATATCGTTCCGTTCGGACCGGATTGAAGATCGATGACAGGAGTTGCCGTAATACCGATCTCCGGAGTTATCTGTCCGCACCCATGGTCATCTGAGGTCGTCTCGCCTGAACCCAACGCGGATACTTTCCACAATTGCGTTCCGTTATCGGCATCGAATGCGTAGGCGCTAGCGTGCTCCGTCACCACGTACAGCACGTTGTGGATGCCTTGTGCCGGGATGGTCACTGAAGGCACGTATAATGGCTGAGCATCCACCTTGCCATCCACATTCATAACGAACAGTTTTCCGAACGTAGATGAATTGACATTCGTGGGGGTAAGGATGGTCTCCTGCAGGTTCTGGCCGGTGCGCGCGCTGTCGTTGTGCCAGGTCAGTACGCTTGGTTGAGCGGTGAGTATTGCCTGACAGGCCAGCGCTACCACTATGGCCAGCGGAAATCGGTTACGGCGGTCTGATAGCATGTCCCTCTTAGGATCGCTACTTTAAGTTCAACCCGGCCATCAGGCAAATTGCTGCATTCGCCTCAATTAAGTTGGCAGGTCGCGGACCCTGCCCACCTAGGATCGGGATGCCGATTCACTGAGTTTGCCACCCAGGGACGCAAATTCCGCCATCTCCCGCTGAACACGTTGCGGCTCTTTCGCTAAGGTAAACTGAAACACGGAACCCGACCCGAGCTCGGAATCCACCCAGATTCTACCCCCGTGCCACTCTACGATACGCTGGCAGATCGCCAATCCGATACCGGTGCCGGGAATTTCCTTTCCATGCAGGCGTTTGAAAATTCCGAAAATGCGGTTGTGATATTGCGGCGCGATTCCGATGCCGTTGTCGCTCACCGAGAAGAGCCACTCCTCGCCCTTGAGATCCGCCGACACATGCACGTGCAGAGGATCCGGCCCTCGATACTTTATCGCATTGCCGATCAGATTCTGCAGAAGCTGTACCAGGGAACGGCTTTCCAACCAGACATCCGGCAGCGGATCGTGCGTAATAGTTGCGCCGCTTTCTTGGATTGCGGCGGACAGCGAGAAGAGCACCTCACCCAGAGCGACCTCGGCGGAGGCGGGCTCCGAAGGCAAGGTCTTTTGCACTCCGGTGTGAGAATACTCCAGCAAATCGTGTATCAGAACGCTCATGCGCTCTACTCCATCGACAATCAGCGAAACGAATTCGTCGGCTTCGGTGTCGCCGAGATCACGATAGCGGCTGACCAGTAATTGCGTAAAGCTGGCGACGGTGCGGAGCGGCTCTTGCAAGTCGTGACTGGCGACGTAAGCAAACTGCCGGAGTTCGTCATTTGACCTCTGCAGAGCTTGGCGGGCTACCTCGAGCCTGCTTCTCTCGTGCTCCGCCATAACAAACAGCCGCGCGTTATCGATGGCGATCGAGGCTTGGGAGGCCAGGCTCGCCACCACCCGTTCTTCCCGCTCGGAAAACGGCGCGTCGCTGACATGGCCGAACAAAAGTACGCCGACCACGGTATTCCGCCGCGATGACACCGGCAGAGCGATACAGTTGCGAAGCGACAGCTTTTCCGCGATGGTTTTTACCGAGCCGTCCTCACTGCTGTAGCGTCCCTCACTGCGTTGCGCCCATCGAAGAGGCCGTTTCGCGCCGAATTCCTGACCAGAAATCTCCGTGTGATCGCCCAGAAGCTGGGCCGCTTGCTCCACAGTAATGCCGGACGCGCAGCGCAGATGGAAGTTTCCGCTGGGATTGATAATGTCCTGCCCGAAGAATACCCCCAGATCTGCCGCACTCAAATCCGTTCCGGCATCGACCACAGCGGGAAGTAAAGCGTCCAGATTCAGTTCAGCTGCCAGTATCTCGCCTAGATGGTTCAGCAATTCGACCTGCGCATGGGCCGCTTCTTCGCCGGCAAATGCGCGGGAGCGTTCGGTTTCGGCGCGACGCACTTCATCCACATAATGCTCCACTTCGTATTGCCGGACTCGAGCGCGCAAGGCCGACTTGACTACGGTGAGCAAAGTCACGGAACGCAATGGTCGCTCCAGTAAAGTGACATTTCCGAGCGGCACAGTGGCCTCGAACCTCCGCCGCATATCGGCGTGCAGCGTACGGCCGGCCGTGAGAATGATGAATGGAAAATCGGACCAGGCGGGTTGGTTCCGGACCCAATCTGCGAGCGACGGGAGATTCACTGCGTTGAGCGCTTCGTCTGCTATGACGGCTGCTCCGGCTCCCTCCCCCAGCTTGGTGCAGAGATCCTCCACATTGGAACAGATCTCGGCTCCCAGTCGTTCCTGTTGGAGTACCGATCGGGCCAGGTCGCCATCACGGCCAACGGGAGTCAGAATGAGTACTCGATTCCGTAGCGATTCATTCTGCTCTTCCATGACCGTCCTTAGAGAACAGTTGATCGGATTTTCCGGTGTAGGTTGGCACACCCGTTAACACACCGTGGAAGTGAGATAATGCCGGTCCAAGAGTGACGCCCTGGGCACCCATGCGAAATTCCCGAATCATCCCTTCATGCGCGCCGCTGCGCTTTTTGATGACCGAGATCGCTTTGTGAACAGCTCCCTCGAACTCGAAATATCGCAGCAAGACTACAGTGTCTGTCAAATAGCTAAGGTCCACCGGCGACGTCATGTGACCTAATAACCCGTGCTGCGCCATTACCAGGATGCTCAAGACCCTCTGTTGATTCAAGAAGGCCAGCAGCTCGTGCATTTGCATTACGAGAAACTGCTCCGCCGGCATGGCATTCATGTAGCTGTTCAGACTATCAATCACCACCACGCCGCGGAAGTTGTTCTCCACTCGTTCGCGAACGCGATGCGCGAAATTGCCGGGCGAGAGTTCGGCGGCATTTACTTGCTCTATAGTCAACTGGCCGGTCTCCAAGAAAGGCCGAAGATGCATTCCGAGGCCTTCCGACCGCTCCAGCAATGTCCCCCGTCCTTCATCAAAGGTATAAATGGCTGCATTCTCGCCGCGTTGCAAGGCCGCCAAGGCATATTGCGTGGCCAGCGAAGACTTGCCGGCGCCGGCTGGCCCCACCAACAACATACTGGTGCCTCGATTGACACCGTCGCAAAGCAGTTTATCCATCTCTGGAACACCGCTGCTCACCGGCTCGCCCACGCCACTCTCCTCTCTATCGAGCAGGACCAGCCTGGGAAAAACTGCCAAACCGCCTTTCTGAATGACGAAGTCGTGGAAACCGCCGCGGAATTCGGAGCCGCGCATTTTTGTGATTTGCAGCCTGCGACGCTCGGCGCCATATTCTCGTGTGATGCGTTCCAGGACAATGACGCCGTGGGTAATACTATGCACTTGAAGTTCGTGTTGTTCAGAAGTGAGATCGTCCAGGAGCAGAGCGGTACACCGGCGCCCGGAAAAGAATTGCTTCAATGCCAGCACTTGCCGGCGATAACGCAACGGATCTTGAGCGATCAGCCGGATTTCGGATAAAGAATCGAAAGCTACCCGTTCCGGATTTAGAGCTTCAATGCGATTTAGGATCAGGCGAGTGGTCTCGCTCAACTCCACTTCGGATGGATGCAACAACGTATAGTTTTGATCTGAATCGAGCTTGGCCTCCGGCGGCGTAAGTTCAAAGATCTCGATTTGGTCTAGGGACCAGCCGTGCGACCGCGCAATGGCTCGGAGCTCTTCCGCCGTCTCGGATAACGTGATGTACAGGCATTTTTCTCCCAGCTTCGCGCCCTGCAGCATAAACCCGAGCGCCAACGTGGTTTTGCCCGTGCCGGGATTTCCCTCCAAAAGATAAATCCGATCCGGAGTCAGGCCCCCGTGAAGGATTTCATCGAGCCCGGCTATTCCGCTCGAGACGCGCTGTGCGACTTGCTGTGGCTCTTCTGTATGGGTCACTTTCTTGATCACTCCACACCGTTAGACTCAACGACGCGGGGTGCGGTTACAGGTTGTAACAGGGGGAGAGTTCGGTTGTGCCGGCGAGTCGTTCTAGTTACGAAGCCAGCGGTCGACGATGCCCGACACGGCGTCTACGAAAGGTCGAAATCCAATCGGTTTCTTCACATACTCACGGGCGCCGAGCGCCAGCGCGCGCTCAACCTCCGCCTCGTTCCCACCCGAGTGAAGATTACTACCGGCACATTCCTGCTTTGATAGCGCTCCAGCACGGTGTGGCCATCGACTTTCGGCATGTTTAGATCGAGGATAATCAGGTTCGGCTTGCAGTCCGGAGTAGTGAGTGTTATCAAGGCCTGTTCGCCATCTTTCGCGACACGAATTTTGAGAGGGATCGGATATTTGGATAACGCCTGCCGTGTGAGCAACACGTCAGCTGGATTGTCTTCGATCAAGAATACTTCCGGCATCTCCATGAGCGTGTCGACCGAGGCTCCGCCTCGGTTCTCGCTAGTTTGACCCAAACAGAAGCGTTCCGTTACTTTCCGGAGACAAAAACTTACGCTAACCGTTACAAAGCCCGTCACTCTCCCAAACATGAAAATGCCGATTTCGTCATACGATGGAACAAGTATCCAGCATGCGCGTGACTTCCATCTTGATGCTGCTCCTTGCGATCCGATGCCAGAGCACCGCCCAGCCCGCCCCAGAGGATCAACCCACCCCCGCTATCAAGGTGGACGTTGACCTGGTTAATGTGCTTTGCAACGTCTACGACAAGCGCGGCGCCTTGGTGACCGATCTTAGCCGGGAGGATTTCGAGATTCGAGAGGATGGAAAGCAGCAGCAGCTTCGCTATTTCGCTCGAGAAACAAATCTGCCTCTCAGCGTGGCCCTGCTGGTGGATGTCAGCGGCAGCGTGCGGAGATTCGTGGAACTGGAAAAGGACACTGCCGGGCGATTCTTCAGAGAAATTCTTAGACCTGAGGATCAAGCTTTGCTGATAGGGTTCGGCAGCAGGATGATCCTTTGGCAGGACTTTACGTCTTCGGCCCCGGTGCTCGAGGGTGCGCTGGCGCGATTGCACGCTATCCCGTTTCGAGGGCTCCCGCCCACCGGACAGCCGATGCCGGGCACTTTGCTCTATGACGCCATTTATGGAACAGCCCACCAGAAATTGAAAGGCATACCGGGACGCAAGGTTCTGGTGGTCATTTCCGACGGCTTGGACAACGGCAGCGTAAAGAGGCTGGAGGAAGCCGTAGCGGCGGCGCAGACCACCAACACTATCGTTTACGGAATCTGTTACCAGGCGGGCTTCGCCGGCTGCAATTTCTTGAATGATCTCGCGGAGCCTGCCGGCGGCCGGGCGTTCAAGGTAACCGCCAAGACTTCGCTCTCCGAGATCTTTCAAATCATAGAAGCCGAGATGCGCAGCCAATACGCTTTGGGTTATGTGCCCACCAACCGCCTCCATGACGGCTCTTTTCGCAGATTGCAGGTGCGCCTGCACCAGCCGGGCTTGCGAGTGCGCACTCGCAAGGGATATTTCGCAATCGAGGACAAGGGCGGCTGAGGGGATCTCCCGTTCAGGCTGTATTACCGGCCTAGGTGTTTTCACCGAGTGCGATCAGTATATTCCGCTTATTCCCCTTCAGTTGAAAAAGTCCGAATAATCAAGTAGTGGTGACTTTACTCTGCCTAGGAGCGTGTGGAGTGGTGCGGCCATGAGCTTGCACGTTGGCGAGGCTATTGGAGACTATCGCGTCATCGGCATTATCGGCGCCGGTGGGATGGGACAAGTCTTCCAGGTCGAGCACAAAATCACGAAGCGGAGAGAGGCGATGAAGGTTCTCATTGCCGATTTAGCGGACGACACGCAGGTCCAGCGCTTCAAGCGCGAAATCGAAGTCCAGGCGCGTCTCAATCATCCCAACATCGCAGCTGTGCATAACGCGTTCCGGCTGAAGGATCGCATGGTCCTGGTGCTGGAGTTTGTAGAAGGTCAGACGCTCGAGAATCTTCTGAAGCAGGGTCGTCCACCGTTGGAAATCGGGATCGACTACGTCCGTCAGACGCTGCAAGCCCTCGATTACGCCCACCACAACGGCGTGATCCACCGCGACGTCTCACCGGCGAATTTGATGGTTACCGAAAACGGGCTGGTTAAGCTGATGGACTTCGGCGTGGCCAAGTCGCTCGGCGACTTGCGGCTCACCGACGGCGGCTCGATGATTGGATCGCTGTACTATATGTCGCCCGAGCAGGTGAAGGGCTCTACCGACCCCGATCCGCGATCGGATATCTACTCAGCCGGCGCAATCCTCTATGAAATCGTCACCGGTAAGAAACCGTTCGACTATCAAGATCGATTCTCGTTGATGGTCGCCCAGGTGGAGGAGCAGCCGCGCCTGCCCAGCTTGATCGACCCTGAGCTGCCCGCCGCGCTGGATGACATAATCCTGAGAGCGCTCGCCAAAGAGCCCGGCCACCGCTATTCCTCGGCCAAAGATTTTCTGGCCGCGCTCCAGATTATCCGGCAGCCGGAGGCAACTTCCGCTCCTAAGCCGCAAGCGCGGTCGAAACGGCGTGTAATTTCCGAAGCCGTAGCCGGCGTCGCGGTGGTGACTATCTGTGGCTTGGCGGGGGTCGGCGCCGTGGCATGGAACCGTTTTAATGAGCCGCTTCCTGCGCTTCCCCCGGTGGTCCTGGCAGTGCCGGGGGCACCAGCGAGTCTAGCGGCCATACCGCCAGACCTCCCGGCCACTGGCGAATCCTCGTTAGAGCAGCAACCCGCTTCCGCGCGGCCTGTTCCAGTGCAACCAGCTTCGCCGCCGGTCGCTAGGCCGGTCGTAAAACAGTTTGCCGCCGCCAGTAAGTCGAGGTCCGCTCCTGCGCCAAAAGAGATTAGGCCTGAAGCTAAGCCAGCCGAAGAAGCTGCGGTAGAGGCTCAATTGCCTGCGCCGCAACCGGCCGAGGCGCCCCCGCCCGCACTGCAGCCGGCGCCCGAAGCGCAGCCCGCGGAGCTCAAAAAGCCTAGATTCTGGGGCAAGCTCAACCCCTTCCGCGGTAAAGCCGCCAAGAAGAAAAAAGACGATTCCGCCTTGCGCGCTCCCGGCGATGCTCCCGCGGAAGGCCATCAGGAATAAGAAAGTTTGCGTTAGAAGATGAAGCTCAGACCGCCGCGTAGGGCTCGCGGCTGCTGCATTAACAGAACCCGTTGAGTACCGTCTGAAATCGGAATATAGCCTTGCGCCAAACCATTGCGCAGTTCAGCGGTGGCCTCCAGACGTCCCGGGATGCCGGGGAAAGAGGGGATCGGCTGGCGCACTCGAATGTTCAGGCCCCCCTCGGGATAGGCGCTCTGGGTCAGATAGAAGTGGCTCGGCATGATGGTGCTGTAGTCGGTCCACTCATAGCTCCCGCTGATTTGCGTCCCGACTACTGGCAGCGTTGTCGAGGCCCGCGCCGAAGCCCAGAACCGTTGGGTGGTGTGGATATTAGATCGCAAATCATTGGCAGTTTCGAGCACGCCGTGATCCGCCAGCGCCAAAGCCCCGCCGCGTCCCACCGACGTGCCGAGCTGTAATCGGTCGCCCAGGGATCGCGTCACCGACGCCGCGAATCCTGTTCGCTGAAAGCTGCCGATGTTCAGAATACCACTGTTGGAAGAAATGTCGGGGAGCACGTCGCCGATCGCGAAAGCCTCGCCCGAGGGAGCTGCGATTGTCATGGCCGCGTTTGTTACGGTCTCCCGATATACCGTCATGTTGAAGCTGGTGGACCGCAGCTTCTTTTCATACCCGATCTCCAGATCCTGGGAGCGTTGAACCGCGCCACGCCCATTAAGAAGAGACAAGCGAGGCAAAATCGAGAGCGCTGCCAAGTCTTCGGCGAGAGCGGTTTGATCGCCGCGAACACTCGTCTCATCCGTGCGTCCGTCCTCCACTAGCAACTGGGTCGGAGGCGCACCCGCGCTGTAGGCCAGTTGGAGGGTTCCAATATTTCCCAGGTCGCGGCTGAGCCGAACGAATTTGCTCATGTAATTCAGGTGATCCAGGAAGGAAACCGAATTGAGCGACACACCGTAGTCCAGACTCAGGTCATCGGAGAGCGCCACTTTTTCCCGCATCGAAATCGACATTGTGCGCAAGGCGGGTCCGCTATCCGGCTGTCCGGTCAATTCGCCTTGGTTGCCTCTGGCGGACAGAAAGACCTGCTGCATGGTGAGCGCGATTTCCGGTCCGCTTGCTTGGCGGCTGTAACTGGTGCGGAAACCGCCCGCGGGAGTCCCTCCCCGAGCGCTATAGCCGACGTTGCCACTGACCTGAAGCTGGTTGCGTCCCCACGCTGAGGTGGCGAGCGCGAACGCTGTTCCGAGATCGGTTTGGGACGTCGTGCCGCCGAGAGAGCCCGGATCCCCCCCCGAAACACTCAGGAGAGCGCGGGTATCGGTAAAGACGGTGCCAACTGCGTTATCGCGTTTATTCGGATCGGATCCGCTTTGCTCGGGTAGCAAGCGCAGCACCGGACGCGTGGCAGTGGATGCTTTCAGGGTCCATTTCCAATCGTCGCTCATGAGCGCGCCTTGACCGGGCGCGACATAGACCAGCTCGATAGAACTCAGCACGCTGGCCAGATCTACATAGAGCAGGCTTTGCATGCCGGGCTGCACGGCGATTTTCTGCTTCATGGCCGGCACGAAGCTGGCCAAGCTGATGCGGACCGAATAAAGGTCGGGCGTCAACAGGCTGAATCCAAAAATGCCGCGCTCGTTAGTGATGGTTTTGAGGATGAGCCGCTCCGACCGGTTGAACAGCAGGACGGTAGCGCCCATTTGCGGGATGCCCGTCGAATCTCGAACGAAACCCGCGATGCTGCCTGCCAGTTGAGTAGGCTCAGCGGAGAAGCCGGCCGGTGCGCACAACGACAGCGCAACCATCCAGCCACTCGCGAGTTTTAGCCGACCGGTCATCATCCAGTCAAGAACTCAGGCGGAACCCACCCACCCATCCTTTATTTTACCGTAAAGTTGGCGGAAGGTGTAAGGACCTGATCGCGGTTCTTGTCCATTACCTTCATCTTCAACGTATACTGCCCCGGTTCCAGGCTCATCAGAGGGAGCAGTTTCTCCACGGTCACCTGTTGCGCGGATGCACCTGGTATCTGATTAATCTCTTCGGTATAGTCCAATACCGGCTTTTCGACGCCGTTTTTCATGATTTCGTATTGAATCGAACCGTTGGGTTTCTTGGTCTTCTCATCCGGACCAAAATTGTAGAACTGCGTATAAATGCCGAGCTTCTCGTTGCGATCGAAGGTATCGTTCAATCGGGGACGAACTTTGGTGTCGCCGATCACGAACTGGCCGCTTCCGATGCTCTTGGTCGGTACCTTTTCGATAAGGTCCGCCAGGATCAGGCTGCTGGAGGCGAGTTTCTCTTCGTCGAAGTGCGGAACGTTCAGCGCCATGGGGTAGCTGGTCAGGTTTCCGCCCACTATATCCTTGCACACCACGTTTAGCCGATACATACCGGGCGCCAAAGGTACAGCTTTCTGATAGATGTTAGCTCCCTCGATCGCCTTGCCCAACAGATCCGCGGGCACTTCTACAGTGACCACATCTTCGAAAGTGTTAATGACGCGGCCTGCAAGATTGCTGATGCGCGCGAAGATATTCACGGTCGCCTTTGCGATGCCATCCTTCTGCTGGAACTGGAGGTCCTTGCGCTCAAATTGAATGGTCACAGTGGAGAGGATGGTGGAATCGGTGATCTTGATGTAATCGGCCTGAACCTTGAACGGAAGAGTGTTATACCGGATCGACGAACTGACGGCGGCTTCCAGGTCCTTGAATTTCACAGCCGGCGGTTTTTGCAATTTGGCGAATTGCTCCAGGCGCGTGAATTCGTTCATGCTTTCGGGCAGAGGCCCGGCGCCGGTGCCGAGGTGCGTGCCGTCAGTCCTTTGGAAACGCTGCGTCTTGTCCGCTAGGCCCATCTGTTCCATCATGGTCAGGCCAGCGCCCGGAACATACAGCAGCGCATCTTTTTCCGAGGGGTCCATCGACATGTGGTATTCACCACTCATCGTGGTGTCCACAAACTCAATATTAATGTCATTGCCGATACCGTCGATGTAGCGATAACGCCACTTCTCAAACGGGTAGGTGGAAGTAGTGCCGCCTCCTTCTTCGAACGGCCGTTCGTAAGTGCCGCCTGAGGGATGCGATTCGATTTCGTCGGGCGGCCCGTAAACGATGTAGGTGCGGCCGCGGTCGGTCTTCCAGCCCGGGATGCCGGACGCATAGTGCTCGTTAGCGTAGGCGATGCGCCGGTAGTGCTCTTCCTTGTACTCGTTCTCCTCTGTATCGGGAGTGGGGTCGCGCCGCAGCCAGAACTGCTCGATGAACTGCTCGCGCTCGTCATCGGTGCTCAGCCGTTTCCAGGCCTGCCGTTCTTCGTCGGTGATGATGTAGGTGACGTCTTCGTTGAGCCATTTCCTGTAAGGGGTCTCTAGCTCTTTGCGCAGCTTGTCTTCCTGCTTCTTGCGCTGCTTGTCCGTCATGGGCTTGGATACGGTCTCGCGCTTCTTTGTATCCGACGCCGGGGCCGGGGTTGCGGTGGGTTGGGCCGGGGATGTCTGGGCCGGCGCCGATTGGGCCGCGACGAACAGGCCTGTCACTGAGCCGCAAATCAAAAAAAGCCTTGTTTTCATACAATTCACCACCCTAGCCGATACTGGTCTTCCCTCATTCTAGGCTCATTCGCCCTAGGGGTCAAGGGACTGACGCACCACCTGGCAGTGGCGTTTCATCGGAACGCTAGGCGGACGCAGGACTCGATGCCCCTGAAACAAATCGCTCGGCTAGCATCGATAGGACCCAAGTCCAGCCTTCCTGGTGCTGGCGTCCCATCTCGTCGTCTGGGATACCGGAGTGCCTCAGAGTGACCTCGCACTGGTCGCCTCGCGGCTCAAATGTGACGTCCACGACGGATTCGACGCCCTTGGTTGCTTCAGACACCCACGTGTACTCCACTCGGTGAGGGCGCTCGATCCGAACGAAGCGCCCGTAATGGGGCCACGTTCGTCCTTCGTGCTTCACCGCAAAATAGAACAGGCCGTCCACGACGATGTTCAGGATTAAGCGCTCTGAGCCGTGCCACGGCCCCCCGGGACTCTTGCGGTCGATCCAGACGTCGAACACGTTCTCGGTCGGCGCGGGAATCACGCGCGTGACGGTAATATTGGTCAGCTTCATTCTGATTTCTCCTTTGCTGCGAAGAACCTCTCCAGTCGATCCAGGCGGGCATTCCAGAACCGCTCGTATCGCGAGATCCACCGCGCCACATCGCGCAAAGGTTCCGCGGATAACTCGAGCGTATTCTCGCGTCCTTTGCGCGTGCGCTGCACCAGACCGGCCCGCTCTAGCACCCGGACGTGCTTGCAAAACCCGGGAAGCGACATCGGGAACGGTGCGGCAACGTCAGTGATGCGGGCTGGCCCACGCGCCAGCCGGCCTATGATGGCCCGCCGCGTTGGATCTGCAATCGCCACGATGACATGATCCAGATTGTTCGCCATGAATGGTTAACCTATAGGTTAACTATTTCAGGGTAGTACACGCCTGTCAACTCTCACACCTCGGAACTCAAGGTAGACTTGCTAAGTAACCAGAAGGAGCAGCGCATGCGGAATCGCAGGGAATTCATCCGGAGAGTGGCCGGCGTCGCGGCTGGAACGCTCGTATCAGGCCGCGAGTTGGTGCAGGCCGTCCCAGCGCCGCAGTCTGGCGCTCCGGTGACGAGGCGGGAAGTCCATGTTGCCGGGAAACGCGTCAAAGTAATCGACGCGCATGCGCACGCTGCCATCGCTCAAGTCGCCGATGTCGTCAAGGGCACACCGCTGGAGCGTTTCGCTCGCGGTGGCGGCCGGGCGCTCGGACCGGATCGCATTCAGGAGCTGGATAAACGCGGCATCGACATGCAGGCGCTGGATATCAACACCTTCTGGTGGTACTCGGCGGATCGTGACCTCGCCACCAAGATCGTGCAGGTGCACGACGAAGGTTTGTCGAAATGGTGCGCGGCGCATCCGGATCGCTTTGTAGCGTTCACTTCCCCGGCGCTGCAATTCCCGGATTTGGCGGCGCAGCAGGCCGAGCACGCAGTGAAGACACTGGGAATGCGCGGGGTGGCCGTCGGTGGCCACGTCGCAGGCGAGCCGCTGTCGCTGCCCAAGTACGATCCGTTCTGGGCCAAAGTGCAGGAACTGGGAGTGATCGTCTTCATGCATCCTAATAATGCGGAGAACGTTGCCAGGATGGATGCGTTCGCCGGTGCAGGCGATCTGAGCAACATCATCGGAAATCCGCTGGAGACGACTCTATTCCTCTCGCACCTGATCTTCGATGGGACGCTCGACCGCTTCCCGGGCTTGAAGATCTGCGGCGCGCACGCGGGTGGCTACATGCCCTCGTACTTGGGACGCACGGACGTGGCTTGCGACGTCCGCCAAAACGCCAAATGCGTCAACAAAAAACATCCGCGCGAATATCTGCACGACCAGATCCTGGCCGATTCGATGGTCTTCTCACCCGAAGGAATCCGACATCTGGTGGCCGAAATGGGGCCGGCCCAAGTAGTCTATGGCACGGACATACCGCTGGTCTGGCCAGATACCATCGACGCGATCCTCACAGCGGAGATTCCTGACGCGCACAAGGAGGCAGTGCTGGGTGGGAATTTGGCGAAATTGCTGAAGCTGTGACCGGAGGCAGTTTTTGTGGTAATCCTAACAGCAGTGCCGCGCGCATTCAGCCTGCTCGTATGACCCCCGCGGAATTCGTACACCTCGTCCGGCTCAGGGGGGCGCCATGAAAGCCCTCCACGCCCGGCAGTTCGCCGGCCCGGAACAACTAAACCCACGCTGTAAGTTCCAAGATCGCACCGCCGCAATCGGTGTGCCCAAAGCCACAGGAGCCTATCGTTCATGAACAAAACAATCGTTGTAGTGACAATTCTCGCCGGAATCGGCATCGCCGTCTCCGCGGATCAGCCCCAGCCGCGTACCCGCAGCTTCCATTTCGAGTACAAAGCTATCGTGAAGGAAATCCCCTCCGGCGCCAGAAGCGTGGACTTGTGGGTTCCCGTTCCCCACGATGACGCTTATCAGCGGACCAAGAATCTGCGAATCGACTCTCCGCACGCCTACAAAATCGCCACGGCTTTCCATGAGAACAACATGCTGCATGTGGGCAACGATGATCCGCAGCAAGGCACGTTCGTAATTACGGTGAATTTTGATGCCGTGCGAGCGGAACACATTCAATCCCGTTTGTTCGGCGGTCCGGAGCTGGCGCGGGATGAAGACCCGAAAGAACTGGCGGAGTACCTGAAGCCGGATCGGCTGGTCCCGCTCGACGCCCAGATTCGCGCCTGGGCCCTCGACGTGGTCCAGAAAGCCAATGCTCATACTGATCTTGAAAGGGCTCGCGCCATATACAATCACGTAGTTTCGACTGTGAAATACGACAAAACCGGCAAAGGCTGGGGCCGCGGCGACATCTACTATGCCTGTGAGGAGCGGCGCGGAAATTGTACCGACTTTCACGCCATCTTCATCGGCTATGCCCGCGCGGTCGGAATCCCCGCTCGCTTCGCCATTGGGTTTCCGCTCCCGGCTGACCGTGGAGAGGGGAAGATTGCTGGTTATCATTGCTGGGCCGAGTTCTATGCCAAAGGGGTCGGTTGGGTACCGATTGACGCCTCGGAAGCCTCCAAGGATCCATCCAAGCGCGAGTACTTTTTTGGGTCACACGACGAGAACCGCATCGAATTTAGCAAAGGCCGCGACGTCCTGCTTGCGCCCCGGCAGAAAGGCGATCCTCTGAATTACTTCGTTTATCCCTACACCGAAATCGATGGAAAGCCGTTCGCGGAGACCGCGTACGAAATAACATACCGGGATACCGCCTCGCCACAAACGGCTCGTCGTTAGGCCGCGGGCCTTCGCTAGACCGCGGCCCTTTGTTAGGATGTGCGTGATATGCTCTGCCCCAGGTATACATGCGACCTCTGGCGTTGATTACGGGCAGTTCGAGCGGCATCGGGGCGACCTTCGCCTCCCACTTGGCAGAGCGTGGCTATGACTTGTTGCTGGTGGCGCGGCGGCGAGACAGGCTGGACGAAATGGCGGCGGCGCTGCAGCAGTCGCACGGGATCAAGACCGGCATCCTGGCCGCCGATCTGACCGTCGACGACGAATTGCACGCCGTCGAGCAACGCATCCGAGCGGCAGATAACCTGGAACTGTTAGTGAACAATGCTGGCTTCGGTACGCAGGGCAAGTTCTTCAGCGTAGATGTCGAGAGCCAGGATCAAATGCATCGCTTGCACGTTCTCGCCACCATGCGGCTCACGCACGCCGCGCTCAAAGGCATGACAGCGCGGAGCAAAGGCGGGATCATCAACGTCTCTTCCGTGGCAGCCTTCTGGCAGTCGCCCGGCAGCATCAGCTATTGCGCCACCAAGCGCTGGATGAATAGCTTTACCGAAGGCCTCGCCTTGGAACTAAAGAGCGTCGGATCGCCGGTCAAAGTGCAAGCGCTTTGTCCCGGGTACACGCTTTCGGAGTTTCACGACGCCGCGGGAATGGATCGAAACCTGATTCCGGCCAACTTTTGGATGCGTGCTGACGACGTCGTGACGGCCTCGTTGCGCGGTCTGAATCGCGGACAGGTTGTTGTGGTCCCCGGCGCGCTGTATAAAACCGCGGTGTTCTTCATGAAGCACACGCCCAGATTCGTGCTAGAGCGGGTAGCGGTCCGGCAGCAGCGCAGGTTGAAGAGGGACTAATACGTCTCGATCTCCAGCTTTTGCCGCGGTCCCGGGAGATAAGGAGTTACCAGGCTCTCATTGCCGTCCCGGTCCACCGCCTTAACGCCAAAAATCATATCGTCGATGGAGACATCCTTGAACGTGTATTCGGTCACCTTGCCCACGAACACTTCCTTCTCCCAGTAAGGCGCTGTCGACTTGCGCATCACGATCACGTAACCCCAAAGGTCGGGCTCTGGATTTTCATTTTTCCATCGCAACGCCGCGTCGTAGCGCGTTTTGCCGCGCGAAAGCATCGGAGTGAGTTGGCCCTTGCGCGCGCCGCTGGTGATCAGTTCGTTGGTGACCGGAGCTTTGGGCGCCAGCGCAAGACTCGCCAGTGCAGCCGCGTTCGCCTGAATAACTCGCGACGCGTAGGATACCGAAGTGTTCTCAAAAGTGTCCGTCACCGAATGTTGATTGGCGTAGTTTTCATTCGGGGTGGTGACGCGAACGGCTGGATAGCCTTCCTGATTAAAGGGTGTGTGATCGCCGCCACGCCCAATCCGATCAGCACGGAAGACCAGATCGATTCTTATAGAGGGCAGATAACGCTCGCCTACGTCTTTGACATAGCGCGCCAGTTGACGTGAGATGGAATCGTCGGGATCTTCCGAGTAAACCGAGATGGTCGAATTGTCGATGCGGCCGTTGCCGGAAACGTCGCTGCCGATGATATCGTTGTTCAGTACGCCATCGATAATCTGGTTTTCCTTGCGCGCCTTCCGGGCATAAAGGCTGCTTCCAACCAGTCCCATCTCCTCGCCGGCGAAAGCCACGAACACGATCGTCTTCTCGAATTCATACTGGCTCATGATGCGCGCCAGCTCCATCACAGCGGCTGTTCCGCTGCCATCATCGGTAACGCCGGGTTCAACCGGCGCGAGCATCGATAGAGTGAAGGGAGGCGCCGGGGAAGCGCCTTCGCCTGCCCCTCCGCCATTACTATTTGTAGAACCGCCGCCACCGCCATCCGTGGGTACAGCAGCGCTTCCATCCGGATTTCGACGCAGCATTGCGATCGAATCGTAGTGACCGCTGAGGATGAATTGCCGCTCCGGATTCAGCTTGCCTGGCAACACGGCCACGACATTGTAAAGGTCGACGTCCTGGATGAGCCGTCCTTTCCCTTTTTTGACCCGGTACTTGTCGAAGCTGACTTGAAGACGCGGGCTATAGCTTTTGAACTGATCGTAAATCCAGCGCCGGGCCGCTCCGATACCTCGCGTGGGGTTGTCCTGTTCCGAGAAAATGCCGCGCGTTTGAAAACTTTCCAGCTTTTTCAAAATCTCGGTGATGCGCTGCTGCGAAACTGAGTCGACGACCTTTTGAACGGTCGGATTGACCGATTTCAATTGCGCCTGCGCGCATTGAACCAAAGAGAGCGCGAGTAAGGGAACTATCAGTCTCATCGTGAATGGGCCTTGTATATTTTCTGAAACTTGTTGCGTGAATTGTACACGGTGAACGAGCCGTCCGCTTGCGCGGTCAGCCTTATGTAGTCGCCTTGATCGTGTTCATCGACGTTGGCGATGAAGGGATCCGGAACATTGTGTTCTTTACCGCCGTCCATGGAGTAATGGATCTGCCAGAGATCCTCCAGCTGCGGCGCGCCTTTGATGATCTGCCAGGCGGCCGGGATGCCGCCCTTGCGAGCGCCGTTATTCATGATCGCCACCCGCGGATGAACGGCGTCAACTAGCGCCGGCGAGCCCGATTGGTCCAGGCCGTGGTGTGAAGTCAGGTAGACATCTACGGTTCCGATCAGATTATTCGGACACATCAATTCCAATTCCTTATTCCAGGTAAGATCGCCCAGATCGAGCAGCCGGAAATCTCCGAAAGTGATAAGCGTGCCCAGCGATCGCGCGTTCTCGGTTGCATCAGCTTCGCGCTTTGGACTGGACGCGCAGTAGGAATTAGGCTGCCCCGCGCCGGGCAGCGGATTCTGGATATGCTCCCCCGCCGCTGTCAACACCTGTACAGTGATCTCTTTGATCGGGATCGTGTCGCCCGGTTTGACCACTAGATGTTGAATATCGGGACGCTGTAGCAGTTTGACATAATCGGCATAATCTTCTTTGACGACTTTGGAATCCTCCGTATTGGGCCCATGGTCGACGAAGGTGCCTATCTTAAAGCGGTCGGCCAGTTGGGGAGCGCCGCCTACATGGTCGCGATGATAATGCGTGATGAGAACATAGTCGAGCCGCTTGACCCTGGCCGATTTGGCGGCCACCGCGATCCGGTCGGCATCCCGGCCGTCGAAACCGCGCCAGCCGGTGTCAATCAGCAGAGTTTGGCCCGAAGGGCTGACAATCAGGGTGGACTGGCCGCCTTCCACATCGATAAAAAACACTTCGAGAGTCTTGGCCGCCTGCAGGACCGGTGCCAGACCAAGCAAGGCCAGCATTAGAATGTAACGAAACAGCGTGGGTTGCACTTTTGGAATCGTATCACAGCCGGACGAGATTGCCGGAACAGAGTGCTTCGGCGTAACGTAGTTAAGGATAGGCAGTCTGATATGCCATTTTGTTGCCAATGCGGACGGGCGGTCGGAAATCACGACATATACTGCGCCAGTTGTGGCACGCGCCAGCCTGCCTCAACCCCAGTGACTGATTACCTTTACGGAGTTAGCCCGCGCACGGCGTCGCTGCTTTGCTACATCCCGATTGTGGGCTGGATCGTCTCCATCGTGATTCTGGCGTCGGCGCGCTTCCGAGGCGACACTCGCGTTCGCTTCCACGCCTTTCAAGGCCTCTATTTGTTCGTGGCCTGGTTGATCGTGGACTGGGTGCTCAGCCCGCTGTTCAGCTTCCCGCATTTCTGGGGCCCGTCTTTCTACAGGATTTTTCCAGTGCTGATGAAGGCCGCCATTTTCGGAGCGTGGATCTTCATGATCATCAAGACCGGCCACGATGAGACTTACAAGCTGCCGATTTTAGGTGAGCTAGCGGAAAAATCGGTCAGCGAGCAGCGCTAGTCCAGCGCCCTCTCGAACTCCACCGCCGCGGCCTCCCACGAATGCCTCGTCTCCACATGCTGCCACGCCGCATCAGCCAACCGCCGCCGTTCATTCCCATCGTTGAGCAGCCGCACGCAAGCCTCCGCAAACGCTTCCGGCTCGTCCGCAATTAAGATATTTTCCCCGGGCGTAATGTCGAGTCCCTCCGCTCCCACCGCGGTCGACACCACCGGCGTCCGCGCCGCCATTGCCTCGTAAATTTTGAGCCGCGTTCCGCCACCGATCCGTAGCGGCACGATCGATACTTTCGATTCCCATAACCACGGCCGGACATCCGCCACCGTGCCCGTGATCCGGATCCCCGGCTCTCGTTCCGCAAGCTCAGTCACCTCGCGGCCCGGCATCCGCCCCACCACCGCCAGTGTGCATCCCGGTAGCTTCCGCTTGATCAATGGCAAAACTTCGTTCACGAACCACACCGCGCCATCGATATTGGGCATCCAGTCCATCGATCCCACGAACACCAGGTCCGTCGCCTCCGTCGCCTCCACCGTCGGCTGGAAGTAGCCCACGTCGACCCCAGTGGGCACGGCCGCGACATGCTGAACCCCGTAAAGCTCGCGCATTTTCTGAGCGTCCGCCTCGGACACAGCGATGATATTCTTCACCGATCGGCATACCTGCTGCTCATATTCGAGCATCAGCCGAGCTTGCCTTCGAAAGTAGGTGCGCCGCAATAACGAACCCGCGTGCTCCACGTGGCGCTTCCAAATCATCGCCTCCACGTTGTGTTGAAACAGCACCGCGCGCGACAGGTCGCTGAAGTGCGGAGCGGAGCTCAAGAAATCGCAAACGACGTGATCGAACGAATGCTCGCGCAGCAGCCTATCTACCGTCGCCCGCATCTCGTCGTTGCGATGCCGGAAAACCGCCACCGGAATATCCGTCACTAGCCCCTTGGCTAGCTGAATCAGAAACGCCGGCGAAGTTTTTTCCGTCACCGTCCGCCGCACCGGATAAACATACGATGCGTACTCTGTCGCCCGCGCGGGGCCTTCCGGAAACTTTGGATTCCACAAACCCGCGTAGTGCACCTCATGCCGTCGGTGCAGACATTTCAAGGTCTCCAATGTACGGATCTGGCCGCCGCGATTGGTGGGATGCAGGAAATCACTATAAACCCACAGTAGCTTCATTGAGTCAATCCTCAATCCTACAAGACGGGATCAAGGCTATTCCTGCGCGGCGAGCCTGTCCTTGCCCGCGATGATAAATGCGAAGTACTTCGACACTCGCGTGTCGGTAGACCGCGACGAAAGGCAAGATGGAAACAAAAGCTCGCGCGTGCGTTCTTATCGCTGATATGTTCCAGATCTGCTGCGGTAGCCGGAGTCCAGCGCAGCCGCGTTTATGAGCGCAACATCCGTTCTCGCCGCGCGTCCATGTCCACTTCTTCAATGAAGTCGCCCCAGTCGGCCTGTTCGACGCCCTCTCACACGGCGAAGTTGCAGCGACTATCGTCTTGCAGCAGACGCAACGCGGCATCTTGGACCTGGCGCCCTAGGTCGACGCCTTCTTGGGTCGCATCTGCGTTAGTCGTCCTTCCTGCTCGGGTGTGAAATGGACTTCAACTTTAGGCTGCGCGAATCTATCTCCTGAGGCAACGCGCCCACGCCGCCGGCTTCCCCGTGTTATCCTGTGTCAAAGAAGTTAGAATCCCTTGGGAGGAATCATGAGAGCCATCAGTGCACTCCTAGCAGGCACGGTACTCGCAACCGCGCTTTCGGCCCAGCAAATTACGCCGCCGAAGACCAATCTCAAAGTCGGTGACGAAGCCCCCGACTTCACTCTACCCGACACCGACAACAAGCCCGTCAAGCTCTCCGATTTCCGCGGGAAGAAAGTCGTCGTTCTGGCCTTCTTCGTGGCTGCTTTCACCGGTGGTTGAACCAAGGAACTCACTGCGTACCAGTCTGGTATCGCTAATTTCGATAAGAATGATGCCCAGGTCCTCGCCATCAGCACCGATTTCGGCGCTACCCTGAAGCATTGGAAACAGGAATTGAACGCCAGCTACCCCATGCTCAGCGACCACATGCGCAAGGTCTCCGAGTTGTATGGAGTGCTGATCCCCCAGATGGGCGTCGCCAATCGCGTCACCTTCGTTGTTGACAAAGATGGCAAGATCGCTAACATCGAGGAGGGCAGCGTGGCTATTGACCCGAGCGGCGCCGACGCCGCCTGCAGCCGGTTGGCGCACAAGAGCCAGTAGCGCATTTTCACGAAACCCTGCAATTAATGGGCCGACGCTCAATCAGTGTCGGCCTTTGAAACCTCCTGGCCTACTCATGCTTCCACAATAATGAGGAGTCTGATCTTCTCTGGAGCAGCCATAACAATTGGCGACCAACGATTCCACCCCAAATCTGGAAGCTGATCCGCTCTGGTATAAAGACGCGGTTATCTACGAGGCCCACGTCCGCGCCCTCGCCGACAGCGACGACGACGGCATGGGCGATTTCCGCGGCCTCACCAAGAACCTCGATTACCTGCGAGACCTTGGCATTACCGCCATTTGGCTGCTTCCCTTTTTCCCCTCGCCCTGGCGGGACGACGGCTACGATATCTCGAACTACATCGACGTCCACCCGGCCTACGGCACTCTGCGCGACTTCCAGACTTTTCTGAAACAGGCCCATCGCCGCGGCATCCGCGTCATCACCGAAGTGGTTCTCAATCACACGTCCGACCAGCATCCCTGGTTCCAACGATCGCGTCACGCGCCGCCCGGAAGCCGCTGGCGCGATTTCTATGTGTGGAGCGACACCGCCGAGAAATATAAAGACGCGCGCATCATCTTCAAGGATTTCGAGACCTCCAACTGGACCTGGGACCCGGTCGCCAAGGCCTACTACTGGCATCGATTCTACTCACACCAGCCCGATCTGAACTACGACAATCCATCCGTCCAGGAGGCCATGCTCGATGTGATCGATTTCTGGTTCGATCTCGGCGTGGACGGGTTCCGTCTCGACGCAGTCCCTTATCTCTATGAGCGCGAGGGAACCAACTGCGAGAATCTTCCCGAAACGCACGAATTCCTTAAGCACCTCCGCCGTCATGTCGACGCGAAATACAAAGACCGAATGTTGCTGGCCGAAGCCAACCAGTGGCCCGAAGATGCCGTCGCCTACTTCGCCGCCGGCGACGAATGCCAGGTGGCCTTTCACTTTCCGTTGATGCCGCGCCTGTTCATGGCCATCCATATGGAGGATCGCTTCCCGGTCATGGAGATTCTCCAGGAGACGCCCCCTATTCCGCCCAACTGCCAGTGGGCGCTGTTTCTCAGAAACCACGACGAGCTGACGTTGGAAATGGTCACCGACGAAGAGCGCGACTACATGTATCGCGTCTACGCGCACGACCGGCGCATGCAGATCAACCTCGGAATTCGCCGGCGTCTTGCCCCGCTGCTCGAAAACGACCGCCGCAAGATCGAGCTCATGAATGCGCTCCTCTTCTCGCTGCCGGGCACTCCGGTCATCTATTACGGCGACGAGATCGGTATGGGCGACAACATTTATCTCGGCGATCGGAATGGTGTCCGAACACCCATGCAGTGGAGCCCGGACCGCAATGCCGGCTTCTCGCGGACCAATCCCCAGAAGCTCTATTTGCCCGTCATCATCGATCCGGAATACCACTTTGAAGCGGTCAACGTTGAGACCCAACAGAACAACCCGCATTCCTTGCTGTGGTGGATGAAACGCCTGATCGAGCAGCGCAAGCAGTTCAAGGCCTTCGGTCGCGGGACACTCGAATTCCTCCGCCCCTCCAATCGCAAGGTGCTCGCCTTCTACCGCCGCTTTCAGGAAGAGACCATACTGGTGATTGCGAACCTGTCGCGCTTCCCGCAGCATGTCGAGCTCGATCTATCGGCCGCCAAGGGTCTGACGCCCGTCGAGATATTTGGGCGGGCCGAATTTCCGCCTGTCGGCGATCAGCCCTACCTTCTTACACTAGGCTCGCTTGGATTCATGTGGCTCTCGCTGGAATCCAAACACGCCCATCAAGAGTCCATTCAAGCTGCCCTTACACCGTCCGGCCTGCCCCTCATTGTGGTGGAATCCTGGGATGAAGTTTTCGAGGGCCGCAGCCTCACCGTGCTCCTGCGCCGCCTGCCCGCGTTCCTGAAAACCCGCCGCTGGTTTCAGGGCAAGGATCGGACCATCCGCTCCATCGAGGTCCTCGATACCATCCCCGTTCCTGATACAACCACGCAAATCCTGCTGGGGCAGATCCAGTATGTCGAAAGTGATCCGGAGATCTATATCATGCCAGGTTCCGTGGCCCTCGGCGAGGAAGCCGAGAAGGTCAAGGAAAAGTTGGCGGATGTGGCAGTGGCGCAATTGCAAGCGCAGGATGGCAGCCGGGGAGTTCTTTATAGCGCCATGTATGACACCGCTTTCTGCGACGCTCTCCTTAGCGCTATCGCCAGAAGGCGCCGTTTTCGCGGGCGATCCGGCGAGCTGGTCGGCTCCCACAATCGGGCTTTTCGCAAGGCTTGGGGCGAGAGGCATCCCGATCTCGGAGCAACCACCTTGAAGGCCGAGCAGAGTAATAGCTCCATCGTGTTCGGCAATCGCTTCATCTTGAAGATCTATCGCCGCGTCGAGCCGGGTATTCATCCTGAGATCGAGATCGATTCATTCCTCACTGAGCAGGGATTCCAGCACAGCGCGCCTCTCACCGGAACCCTCGACTATCGCCCGCAATATGGCGTGCCGACCAGCGTAGCCGTGCTCCACGCCTTCATCGAGAACCAGGGCGATGCCTGGCACTATACACTCGATTCTCTCAGCCGCTTTTTCGAAGCCGCGCTCGCCCGGCGCGAGTCCGAACACGCAACTCCAGAGGGCAACCGCCATCCTTACGAGCTTCGCAATGCCGAATTTCCAGGCCACGTCCACGAGTTGATCGGAACCTATTTGGACTCGGCGCAATTGCTCGGCCAGCGGACCGCCGAGCTGCATCTTGCCCTGAGTTCGACTCATGACGATCCGCAGTTTGCACCCGAACCCTTCACCGATCACTACCGCCAGGCCTTCTACCACAGCATGTCGGCGCTGACTAATCAAGCCCTTCAACTGGTTCGCCAGCGGCTGTCTACATTGCCGCCTCCTGCACAGACCGAAGCTCGAAAGGTCCTCGATCAGGAGGATCAGATCCGTCGCCTCTTCCGCCTGATACCGGAACAAAAAATCCCAGCCATGCGAACCCGCTTGCATGATGAGCTGGAGTTGCGGCAGGTGCTGCACACCGGCAAGGATTTCGTGTTCGTTGGATTCGAAGGCCGGATAGATCGCCCCCTAAGCGAGCGGCGTATCAAGCGCTGTCCCCTGCGTGACGTCGCCACTCTGCTGATGTCCTTTCAATACGCCGCTTACTCCGTGCTGTTCGACCAGGTCCCCGGCGTCACTAAGCGCCCTGAAGCAATCCCCGCGCTCGAGTTCTGGGCCGGATACTGGTCCGACTGGGTCAGCGCCATCTTCCTGAAAGGCTATTTCGAAACGGCCCGAGATAGCCGCCTATTTCCCGCCGCCGATGCCCAGCTTCGTCCTTTGCTAGATGCCTTTTTGCTCGAACGGGCGCTCGAAGAAATTGCCGGCGACCTCAGCGATCGTCCCGAATGGGTCCGCATCCCCGCTCGCGCCATTCTTCGCCTGCTCTCCTGACTGTGGCGCAAGCACTTTTGCTTGCCGCGCGGCACTCGTGCCGACGCCGTTCTGCTGTCAAAGCTTAAGGAGTCTGAAACGTGACCGTCGCCGTGCCCACGAGACTTCCGTCCAGGTAGAGCTTCACCATGGTGAAGGGAACGCTTATATAGGACGAAGCATAGACACTAAAGTACCCGGCAAACGTGGATAATGCGCTATTGGTGGAATCGTTAAGCAGAAAAGTGGAGCCAGCCGAAGCCGCCCCCGTGAGCCCCACCTGCCCAATTGGAGAACCGGCGGCGAAAACACTGGCTAGGGGCACAGTGGAAAGCGCCGCGACTGCCGCCGGATCGACTCGGCTCAGTGGAATAATATTTCCGGGAGACGGTTGACCGGTTAGCAGATCTATTAACGAAAAGTCTTCACCGAAAAAGTTCCAGGCGCGGGCCTGAGCAGTGGGGCTACTTGCTGTGCCGGAGAACGTACTCGTCGCCGGATTGAAATCAATCTTTACGCTTTCGTTCGGCGCCAGCCCATCAGCCGTGGCGAGCAATGAGAACGGCTGTGCACCGGGCAAGATGTCGAATTTGACATTCAGCTTTACTACCAGCAGTGCTGGAGAGTATGTAACCAGGCTTGTCGAACTGGGATACACCGCTGAAATGCTGGCGGACACATTCGCGACATTAAGACTAGCGGGGCCCGGCAGATTTGTGATGTTGCTCGCATATGAAAGCTGTTGACCCGCCCCCGGCACGCCGATGTAGAGGTGATCCGACAACAGCGGCTGTGACGGCATTACGAAATTCAATTGGTACACGCCCACAAGTCCAGGCGCCATGCCCGCAAAAGTGACTTCGGCTGGCCGTTCGCCGACGAACACCGCGGGCGGGGCCTGGAGCCGGCTGAAAGGCTCCTGAGCATTCCCTCCCGCTCCTGTTGCAAGGGGCGGAACCGTTGGTCCCAATCCAGTGGCGTACAGGATCACCGTCTGTCCGGGAGCGGGAGTGTCTACGATATGGAACGTTGCATCGATCAGTAAAGGGCCGCCCTGTCCATTACTGGTTGTGGTGAAGATCGCAGGAGCGTCTGGCTGGAGAGACAGCGGGAATGCGGAACTCGCCCTGGCCTGATTCGTGACCACCAACGCCTTCTCGCCGTTTCCATAAGGTTGCTGCAACTCGAAAGGAACCTGCGCGTTGATTTGTGTAGCAGACACGAAATACAGTGGAGCCTGAATACCACCGATCGTGACGCTGGTTCCGGATAACATGGTCGGAAGTGGCACCTCAGACGCCTGTACCGTTGTTGGGGCCAGGTTTGTGCCGAAAATGGAAATAAGGCTCCCCGGCGAAATGTTCGGCTGGAACGACGCGCCATTACTCACGCCCCCGACGGTCGGCTGCGTAAGCCCTGCTACTGAGCACAGGATCAAACCTAGACAGATTCGTGAAAACATTGGCGGCACCAGTATATCGGAAGTGCTCCGGTCACAAAACCCACACATCCCAATTCCCCGCGCTTTCTGCACCTTCCAATTACTCCTGCGTAATTCTTGCTAACTCCGCCTTATCCTTAGAACCGAAGGAAGACAAATCATGCCCCCATCCGTCGCCCCCCAATCCGCCAACGCTGCCAATGCCCGTCTCAGCACCGGCCCCAAAACGCCCGAAGGCAAAGCCCGCTCTTCCGTAAACGCTCGTACGCATGGGCTCACGGCAAAAGACGTCGTTATTGGCCCGGAAGATTGTGAAGAATTCGACGCGTTGCTCGCCGATTTCCAGTCTGACGTCGCTCCTCAAGGTGTAATCCAACAGACCCTCTTCGACGAGCTGGTCTCGGCCGCCTGGAACTTGCGCCGCATCCGCCGCATGGAAACTGAACTCTGCGCCGGCGCTCCAAGCTATCTCGATCTGCTCGATAACGACCATACCCAAACCAAGCTCGATCGTCTGGCTCGTCACAAGTCGCGCATTGAACGCACTTTCCACCGTACCCTCAAAGAATTAAAGGCGCTGCAAACCAATCAGGCCGTGGGAGCGTTCATGCCCAGCACTCTTGTTGAAACCGCCCCTCCCTTAGCCTCGACAATCGAAATTACAAAACGAACCCAAGCCGCCGGTTCCTCCTGGCTGTTCAAAAGCTCCCCTGACCCTATCGATCTCGAATGGACAGCCCCAGCCGACCCCGCTCACGCTTCCTTGGCCACCTAGGGTTCCCAAAACGCGAACTTATTCCAGCCCTTTTTGTCGTTTCGTCGAGAAATCTTCTCGCTGTAGCGGAGTCCTATCTTGAAGAGGCCCGCAGCCCCAATGCAGCGTCGTAAAACGCAACCCGTCCGTACTCCCTCGGCCACCTATCGGCTCCAGTTCAACCATCTTTTCCCCTTCGATCAGGCCACGGCCATCGTCGATTATCTCGATGAGCTCGGAATTACCGACGTCTACGCCTCGCCGTTCCTCATGGCGCGCCCCGGCAGCGTCCATGGATACGATGTTACCGATCAAACACGCTTCAATCCCGAAATTGGCGATGAGGATTCGTTCCTCCGTCTGTCGGCAGCCCTCCAAGAGCGCAAGATGGGCTTGATCGCCGATGTGGTGCCCAACCACATGTGCATCACCCATCCCTCCAACGTGTGGTGGTGGAATGTCATCGAGAACGGCCCCAGCAGTCGATTCGCGCGCTTTTTCGACATCGACTGGCACCCTCCGAAAGAGGAGCTTGCCAACAAAGTTCTACTTCCTTTCCTGGGCGATCAGTATGGGCGCGTCCTCGAAAATCAGGAAATCAAGGTGCTTTATGTTCGGGATCAGTTTGAGGCGGTTTACTATGACAACCCCCTGCCTCTCGCTCCTTGGACCTGGACTATGATCCTGGAGCCCGCCGCGGCCCGGCTACGCGATAAGGTTGGCTCATCGAATGAGCACCTCGCAGAGCTCGAGAGCATCACCACCGCTCTCAGCCACCTGCCCGGCAATAACGAAACCGACGAGGCCAAAATTCACGAGCGCGATCGAGAGAAGGCCATCGTCAAACGCCGGCTCTCAGGACTGATCGAAGCGAGCCCCGAAGCTGCGGAAGCAATCGAGGCCGTTCTTGCCGAGATAAACGGCCGCCGTGGTGATCCGCATAGTTTCGACCGTTTGGAGCGGCTCCTCGAAAGCGAGGCCTATCGGTTGAGTTTTTGGCGGGTCGCCATGGACGAAATCAACTATCGGCGTTTCTTCGATATCAACGAACTTGCCGCCATCCGCGTGGAAGATTCCGAGGTGTTCTCCGCGGTGCATGCCTTGATCTTCGATTTGGTGAGCCGCGGCCATATCACGGGTCTCCGTGTGGACCATCCCGACGGTCTGTTCGAGCCGGAGAAATACTTCCGCTATCTGCAGGACGCCTGTCTGGCGCAAAGCCCCCTCGCCAAGTCGAATGGCAAGAGTGATCGTAATGGCGCCGATCGTACTTTCTACGTCGTGGCCGAAAAGATCCTGATCGAGAATGAACCATTGCGCGCGGTATGGCCCATCGAAGGCACTACCGGATATACTTTTCTGAACCTGTCCAACGGTTTGTTCGTTGATCACACCAAGGCCAAAGCCTTCCAGCAGCTGTACCGCCGCTTCACCGGCTGGTCGCAGGAATTCGATGATTTGGTGTGCGACAGCAAACGGTTGATCCTGCAAGTGGCCATGTCCAGCGAGCTGAATGTGTTGGCGCGCAAGCTGGACCGGGTCTCCGAGCAACACCGCTGGTATCGCGATTTCACACTGGAGAGCCTCCGTGACGCTCTCAAAGAAGTCCTGGCCGCCTTCCCGGTTTATCGCACCTATATCCGCAGCGATCAGAAGGAAGTGGACTCCGAAGACCGCCGCCAAATTATGATCGCCATTCGAGAGGCCAAACGCCGGAACCCCGCCATCAGCGAATCGGTCTTCGAGTTTATTCAGAACGTCCTGCTGCTCGACCATCCGGAAGGTCTCGATGACTCGCAACGCGCCGAACGGCACGCATTCGCCTTGAGGTTCCAGCAACTGTCCGCGCCGGTGATGGCCAAGGGCGTGGAGGACACCGCGTTTTATCGGTATTATCCTCTCGCATCGCTAAACGAAGTGGGAGGAAATCCGGAGCGGTTCGGAATTTCCCTAAATGCGTTCCATCGGCGAAATCTGATCCGCGGCGAGTTGTGGCCTAACTCCATGAATGCCAGCTCCACGCACGATACCAAGCGCGGAGAGGATGTCCGGGCGCGAATTAATGCCCTCTCCGAAATGCCATCGGAGTGGTACCGGGCGATTCGTCGATGGCGCGAAATCAATCGCCGCTGGAAAACCAAAGTGGGTGAGCTAACTGCACCGGATTCGAACGAAGAGTATCTGCTCTATCAGACGCTGCTAGGCTCCTGGCCGCTGCTCCCCATGAATGCCCAACAGCATGCCGCCTACCTCCAGAGGATCCAGGCCTACATGGAGAAGGCCGTGCACGAAGCCAAACTCCACTCCAGTTGGGTCAGTCCTAATGTTGAATACGAGCAGGCCGTGCAGCACTTTGTCTCCCAGGTGCTGGAACCCTCCGCGGACAATCGCTTTCTCGAAGACTTCCGGCAGTTTCAAGGTCCCTTTGCACAGGCTGGCATGTGGAACTCTCTTTCACAGGTGGTGTTGAAGATCGCATCACCGGGTGTGCCGGACTTCTATCAGGGCAGCGAGCTGTGGAGTTTCCATCTAGTCGATCCGGATAATCGCCAGCCCGTGGATTTCGATCGGCGCCGAAAACTGTTGTCGAAAATATGTGAAAAAGAGGATGCCGATCCAGCCGCCCTCATGGACCGGCTCATGAGCAACCCCTGTGACGGCGCGATCAAGCTCTTCATCACTCATCGCGCGCTGCGCTTCCGAAAAGATCACCGGCAACTATTCGCGGCGGGGTCTTATATTCCGTTGGCTGCGGATGGAAGCCGGTCGAACCATGTGTTGGCTTTCGCCCGCCAGTGGAACGGCCAGACGGTGATCGCACTCGTGGGTCGATTCTTTCTGAGAATTCGCAATTCCCACCCCGCTCCAATCGGCGACGTTTGGAGCAACGCCGCCATCCTGCTTCCTAAGAGGATCAAGTCTGCGTCCTTTCAGGATGTTTTCACCGGCCAGACGTTTACGGCCGACCAACACGAGGGCGAGGCATCCATCTCTCTGGCTAAAGTTTTCGCCCACTGCCCTGTCGCGCTTCTGTTCGCTGAGAATCCTAAGTGACCTACGGAGCTATGTCCCTAGGCCAGGAAGGCGTCCAGTTTCGCGTCTGGGCGCCCAATCTTGCCGCGCTCGCTGTAAAGATTGATCGAACTTCGTCTTTAGTTCCAATGACGAGAGTGGGCGAAGATTTTGAAGTGCTGGTTCCCGACGCCCGCCCCGGCGATCTATATAGCCTGGTCCTGCAGGATAAGACCGAGCGACCCGACCCCGTCTCGCGCTCGCAGCCCCGAGGCGTCCATGGCCCTTCTCAGGTTATCGATCCAGGTTCCTTTGTCTGGTCCGATCAAAACTGGAAGGGTCTCCCGCTTCGCGAATATATCTTCTACGAACTCCACACTGGAACGTTTACTCCCGACGGTACGTTCGATGGCATCGTCTCTAGGGTCCGTTCCTTGAAGGAACTCGGGATTACTGCCATCGAGCTGATGCCCGTCGCCGAGTTTCCCGGCAGCCGCAATTGGGGCTACGATGGCGTCAATCTGTACGCGCCCCACTCAGCTTACGGCGGCCCGTGCGGACTAAAGAAGCTAGTGAACGAGTGTCATCGCGAAGGACTCGCGGTGGTGCTGGATGTCGTTTATAACCATCTCGGCCCGGAAGGTAACTACCTGGCGGAGTTTGGTCCCTATTTTACCGGCCGTTACGGAACTCCTTGGGGCCCGGCCATCAACTTCGATGGTCCCGGCAGCGACGGCGTGCGGCGCTTCTTCATCGAGAACGCCCTCTACTGGCTAACCGAATATCACATCGACTCTCTGCGGCTGGATGCGATTCACGGCATCTTGGATTTCAGCACCGTTCATATCTTGGCTGAGTTGAGCGAGGCGTTTCATGAGCAGGCCGAGCGTCTCGGACGTCAGGCGTGGCTCATCGCCGAAAGCGACCTCAACGATGTTCGCGTAATCCGCGCGCGCTCTGTGGGCGGGTATGGCATGGATGCGCAATGGCACGACGAGTTTCATCATGCGGTCGTGAGCTACATGACTCGGATTCAGCAAGGCTATCTGGGCCAGTTCGGCCGGCTTCAAGATATTCAGAAGTCCATCCAGGAGGGCTTTGTGCATGACGGTGGTTATTCGCCCTATCGAGGCCGCCGCTTCGGCAGCTCCACCCGAGATGAGGCTGGCGATAAATTCGTCGTGTTCATTCAGAATCACGATCAAGTCGCCAATACTGCGCGGGGATGCCGGCTATCGGAACTGGTTTCGCTAGAGCAGTACAAGCTGGCCGTTGCGCTCTTACTCTGCTCTCCCTATTTGCCTCTGCTGTTCATGGGTGAGGAATTCGCCGACACCTCTCCATTCCGGTATTTCACGAGTCACACCGATCCGATGCTGGCGCGCGCTGTCAGCGAAGGGCGGCGAATCGAGTTTGAAGACTTCGCCCTTCCAGGCGAGTTTCCCGACCCACAATCGCCAGAGACTTTTCGAGAGTCAAAAATCAATTGGGCGCTCGCAGGCGAGCCATCGCACGCTGCTGTGCTGCGCTTGTATCGTCATCTTCTCGCGCTCCGCAAGCGCTGGCCATGTCTGGGCAATGGCCGTAAAGATCTATTGCATGTCGATATCGATGAGCAAGCGCACTGGCTCACTCTCGACCGTCGAGACCCTGGCGGCTCGCGCGCCTTACTCTTGTGCAACTTCGGTCTGGAGAAAAGATCACGGCAAATCGACACACGCGAGTCAGATTGGCAAATGGTCATCTGGACCGGTGCTACAACCTACGGCGGAAATGTGGACTCTACGCCGCCGCCGCCCGACCTCCCCAAAAGCCGGGAGCCAATTGAAGCGACGATCTCGGCTTCGAGCGCGGTTCTCTATCTTCAAGGCCGCGAGTTAAGTGCCTGACCCTGGATCACAATCTCAACGCGGCGATTCTGTTCGCGCCCGGCTGCTGAGTCATTGGATGCGATAGGCCGGTCTTTGCCGTAACCGGTTGCCATGGCCGTCCCCGCGGGCACTCCGTTGGTCACTAGAATATCTCGCACCACCTGAGCGCGTCCCTGGGATATAGACCGGCATTCGATGTCGCTGCCCCGGTCGTCACTGTAGCCTTCCACGCGTACGCCGAGGCCGGGATAGGTGGTGATCAACGCCGCGATTTGGGCCAATTGCCTGGCCACCCGAGGCGCCGGATTACGCGGGCTGGTTTCCAGCATTGAGTCAGGCACAACCACGACCAGTCCACGCGGCGTATCGCTCGCCGGCATGATGCCGTTCAACCCAGCTAGCAGGTTGGCGCGGGTTTGCCGCTGAATGCCGGTTTGCCCCGGAGTGGTTTGCCATTGGGCAACCGCTTGCCCCTGAATGCTGGCCGGCGCCGGAGGTTGGGAACGCGTTCGCTCCGCGGTTGCCTGGGCGAGTTGCTGAGTTGCTAGCGCCCGCGCCTGCTCAGCTTCCGCGCGCGCTTGTTCTGCGGCCACCCGCTCTGCTTCGGCCGCGGATCGATCCGCCGCGGCTCGATCTTCCGATTCCTGGGCTTCTGTACGCACGCGGCTCTGGTCCTGATCTTGCTGGCGTTCGTGCGATAAGCGATCCTCATCGCGGCGCTTGACGGTGATCATACGGGCGTCCTCGGCCGTCTGTGCGGCCTCGCGCGCTCTGGAAACGATCATGTGCGTATCTTGTTTCCGAGCCTGCAAGTCCTGCGCTTCGCCCAGCAGAGTTTCGGCTTTTGACAACGTGTCAGCGGCGAAGTGATCTGCGCCCAAAGAGCGCGCGATCTGTATAGCATTTTGGGCCTGATAGAGTTCCAGCACCGCTTCGTACCGGTCGTAAGGAAGCGCCTCCGCCTCATTTCCCACGGTGCGGAGCTGGTTCGGGTTCACATTCATGGTGTATTGGCCGCGCGGAAGCAGATCGTATTTGGCCGCCACTTCCTCGACCTTTCCCACCGTGTCCGGCCGAACGATATTTTCGAGCACTACTACGTCGCTGGGTGCGGTCACCGAATAGTACGGTTCGGCAGTTACCATCAAGCCCAAAGCCTGCAGATCGGTCGTCACCGAAATCTTGGCTTTGTCGGATGGGCCGACTACGATCTCACCCAAATTCTTGGGCCGCCCTTGTGGCGTAATGGCCCACAGCACGTAAGTGAGATACTCGCGCCCGAACTTGGTGGGTGGTTCCAGGTGATCGAACTTCACGTCGATGGATATTCTGCCGCGCTTGCTCTCCACCGTTGCATCGCCTTTGGCCTTGGGGAGCAGCACTGTTCCTTGAAAGTCGATCTTGGTGGGTCCGCTGCGATGCTCGTAGTTGATAGCAGCCAGCGTGCGCGACACCACCGTCACACGATAAATGGGCTGCGGGTCGGGCGGGGGGTTGCCTTGCGGCGGGCCGGTCTGCGAGGAAGCGGCCGCGCTCAGCAACACGACCAGACTCGTGCTTGAGAGAGTGCCTTTCATTTAGAGATCTCCTTGCGAAGGGTAGTGCAAGTTAATAACCGTCCTGTTGCGTCGAGGTAAATACCGGTAAACCCGGGACATACGCAAGGTTATAAGAATAAGTAACTAGGAAAAAGTGACCAGGTGTGCGATGCGAAGCTCACGACGCCGGGCTTCGTGGTATGCTGGGCGAAAGCAGTCATCTAGGAGGAGGAGAGCGCGATCATGCGTGGCCGTATGCCACCAGTTCGTTATAAAGTAGCCGTACCTATTCACGCCGTGAAACTCGAGGCGCGGCCCGGAAGCAGCCTTCCGGATCCGACCGGAACATTGGTTGAGATTCCGGTGGACGCGATTATCGAGGCCGAGGGACAAGCTGCCCGGTCTGGCCTGATCAATGTTCTCTGGAGCGGCCAGGTGTTCTCCGTTTTCAACGAGGACCTCCAGGAAAAGTCTCACATCGTAAGCACGACGAGCACCTGAAACGATTCGCGATGTTCGCCCATGCGGGATAATGGTTGGCGAGACGTTGTTCGTCCCATTCGGAGCCATGGCAAGTCAGCGAGATCTCGAGCTAATCCAAGCCTCAGCGGCCGGTAATCTGGACCGTATGCGATCGTTGTTCGGCAGAGGCGCCAAGGCCAACACCCGTTTGAAAAACGGCGCGACGCCGTTGCTTGCCGCGGCAGTGGAGGGCCGGGTGGATGCTGTGCAGCTCTTGCTCGTTCAAGGCGCGGACGTGAAGGCGCGCTACAAGGACGAAGCTACTGTGCTGGTGATGGCGGCCACGCAGGGCCATGCCGCGATCGTTCGACTGTTGCTCCAAAAGGGCTCCAGTCATGATGAAAAAACCAGCGGCGGGGTGACGCCCCTGCTGGCCGCTTCTATCGAAGGGCACGCCGGTGTTGTAGAAGCATTGCTCGCTTCCGGAGCAGATCCCAACACCCCGGATCAGCGTGGGGTAACACCGTTAATCGGCGCGGCGGTGAACGGCCACGTCGAAGTGGTCTGCGCATTGTTGGGCGCCGGCGCCGACATCACCGCGGCAAGCAAATCAGGACTAACCGCGCTTTCGGCTTCGGTGGTCGCAAACCCGGCGGTGACTTGGATTCTCCTCGAAAAGGGCGCCGATCCGGAATCCACCGATGAGAGCGACCGGCCGGTTCTAGTAACCGCCGCTGCGAGCGGGAATGCGGAGGCCTTGCCTATGCTGCTGGGTAAAGGCGTGGATATCGAAACTGCGGATGCGGCGGGAACCACGGCACTGTTGGCAGCCACCTTGGGCGGGCACATGGAGGCCGTGAAGATCCTGCTGGAAAAGGGCGCCAACCCCAATGGGGCCGGGCAATCCGGAATTACACCTCTGATTGCCGCGGTAGTTAGGGGTCACACGGAACTCGCCGATTTGTTGTTAAACGCCGGCGCCGACATAAATATTTCGACTCTCGAAGGGGTTACGGTCCTGATGGCGGCCGTTAATAGCAATCCCGAGGCGGCGCCATTGTTGCTGCAGCGCGGCGCCGACATCAACGCGGCGGACAAAACCGGTATCACCGCTCTTCACGCCGCGGCGGCGATGGGCAAAGGCGACGTGGTCCAATTACTGGTGGATTCGGGAGCCGATGTCCAACGCCTCACTGCGAGCGGCTTGAGCGCTCTGCGGGTGGCGGAAGCCGCCGGGCACCAGGACATCGCGGAGTTCTTGAATACCCGTTCAGCGGACGGAGGCCTTGGCTAGCTCAGCCGGGACCGCATCGTCGCTGGATTGTCCGGCCGCTATCGGAAGCGTGAAGTAGAAGCGCGAGCCTTCCCCCGGTTTCGACTCAACCCAAATGCGCCCGCTATAGCGTTCCACGATGCGTTGGCAGATCGCCAGGCCGATGCCCGTACCCGGATAAGTTTGGCCGTGCAGCCGCTTGAAGATGCCAAAAATCTGCGGAGCGTATTCGGGCTCGATTCCAATTCCATTGTCTTCGACGGCAAAGAGCCAATCGGCGTCGCGGCGCTCGGCTGACAGCCGGATTTTCGGCGGCGCCTCGGAGCGATACTTGATTGCGTTCCCGACAATGTTCTGCAGCAATTGCACCAGCCGGACCTCGTGCGCCTGCACGGTGGGCAGCGGATTCCAGGAGATGTCGGCGCTGCTCTGCTCAATGGACGCCTGCAGATTTAGGAGTACCTTCTTCATCACGGGCTCGCAATCGATGGGCTGGGCTGGGCCCACATCCGCTCCGGTCTGCGAGTAGGTCAGCAGATCTTTCAAAAGCATTTCCATCCGCTTAGCCCCACCCACGATGAAGCCGACATATTGGTCCGTTTCAGCATCCTTGGCGCTGGCGTACTTGCGCTGTAGCATCTGGCTGTACAAAGCAACCATGCGAAGCGGTTCCTGGAGATCGTGACTGGCGGCATAGGCGAACTGATTCAGATCGTCATTCGATTGCCGGAGAGCTTCATTGGACTGGAGCAGCTCCTGGGTTCGCTCGGCGACCCGCTGCTCCAGAGTTGTATTCCATTCCCGAATAGCTTCATCCGCTTTCTTACGCTCGGTAATGTCGCGGATGGCGGAGGTCAGCAGCAGTCCTTCTTCGGTCTGCAATGGACTCAAGCTAATTTCAACAGGGTACCGCTGTTGGTTCTTTCGAACGGCCCAGAGTTCCTTGGGCGAACTGAGACCGCTGTGTTCAAGGCCATGCGAATCGAGCGAAAGGGGAGATGAGGGCGTCCATTCCGGAACCAGCTCCCGAATGTTCTGGCCAATGAGCTCCTCGCGGCGGAACCCGAACATGACTTCGACTTGAGAGTTAACCAGGCTGATGCGGCCGTCTTCCGAGCTGATAATCATGGCGTCAGGCGCCGCTTCCAGCAGCGATCGGAATTTCTGTTCCGCTTTGCTGAGGACCTCGGCCTGGCGCCTCAAGAGCGCCGTGTTGCGGCTGAGCTCGACGAAGACACCGACCTTCGATCGCAGGACCTCGGGAACGATCGGCTTGAAGAGAAAATCCACCGCGCCCAAATCGTAGCCCCGAAAAAGATGTTCGTCGCTCTTGTAGCCCGTCAGGAACAAGATGGGCGTGTGGCGGGAACGCTTGCGCGAGCGGATCAGTTCGGCGGTTTGAAAGCCGTCCATGTCCGGCATCTTGACATCGAGGAGAATGGCCGCGAAATCGTCATTTAGCAGGTGACGCAAGGCTTCCATGCCGGACTTGGCCAGCACCAGCTCCTGGCCCAGCCCATCCAGCGCCGCTTCGAGGGAAATGAGATTCTCCGGCGTGTCATCTACCAGCAGGATCTTTACTCGCTCCGGCAAAGGCTGCTCGGTGGAAGGGTGCATGCCTGTCTCTGGACTCATTTTGTCACTTTCGGGAATCCGCTTTGAATCAGCTCCTCTTATCTAGACGCTGGGCGCAGCCATTTGAGTCAATTCGTGGCCCCGGCTCACCCACACTCGAAGTACTGAGAAAAGATTATCCAGGTCGACAGGTTTGGTGATATAGTCCGAGGCGCCGGCTTCAATACATTTGGCACGGTCGCCTTTCATCGCCTTGGCGGTCAAAGCAATGATGGGAAGAGAGCGCAGCTTCGGCTCCTGGCGGATGGCCTTCATGGTTTCGTAACCATCCATTTCCGGCATCATGATATCCATGAGTACTAGATCGATATCGGGGTTCTTCTTCAATGCCTCGATGCCGGCGCGGCCGTTCTCGGCGTGGACCACTTTCAAGTGATGATCCTCAAGCAGGCTGGTTAAGGCGAAGATGTTGCGGACGTCGTCGTCGACTACCAACACCTTCTTGCCGACCAGGGTGATGTCGGTCTCGCGGAGCTGCTCCAAGATTCGGCGCTGCTCCGGCCGTAGATCCGTTTCGGCGCGATGCAACAGAAGAACGGATTCATCCAGCAACCGTTCGCGCGTGGAAACCAGCCGCACGATCGTGTTGCGCGTGAGGCGCGCGAGGTCCAGGTCTTCGTCGGTTGTCAACGGGCGATCGCAGACCAAAATGACAGGAGCGACGTGGGGGCCAGCCTTGGTTTGGATTTCCTCCACCAAGTTGAGCGGGGCGATATCATCCACCCGAAGGTGAATTACGATGCCATCGAGGTACTGATGTTTCACGACCGCCATGGCTTCTCCACCAGTTGCTACTTCAATCACGTCGACATCCGGGGCCGCAACTGCAGAGACGATCTCCTGCCTTTCTCGCTCGTCGCTACAAACCGCCAACAGCCGCTTTACGCGTTTTTGGACAGAGTGCTCGATGGCGTTAAACGTTTCAGCCAGCGATTCATTGGTCACCGATTTTTCCAAATAGGTCATGGCGCCCAACGCCATTCCGAGACGGCGATTGTCGTCGCCCGAAATAATGTGAACGGGGATGTGCCGGGTGGCCGGATCATGCTTCAAACGATCCAGGATGGTCCAGCCGGCCATATCGGGAAGATTGATATCCAGCGTCATTGCACCGGGCTTGAATTCCCGCGCTAGCGATATAGCGCTGCTGCCTCGCAGAGCAACCAGCGCTTTCAGGCCGTGCTCGTGGGCCAGATCAACCAGAATGCGCGCGAAGGTAATATCGTCTTCGATAATGAGCAGCACTGAGTCGCTGGGTTGGATCAGATTCCGATCATCGTCGATGACCAGATCTTCAACCAAGCCTTCGGTATTCAATGACGTCGCCGGCAGGATAACGTCTACTTCGGTGCTCGGCAGGGCGGCCACTTGCTCCATCAGGATGGGAGTGGACAATATATCGTCGCTCTTAGGCTGCTGAACGGGAGTGACATACACCTGGGGCAGGTAAAGTGTGAAGGTGCTGCCCGCCCCGGGCATGCTCTGCAATCGGATTTCGCCTCCCAGAAGCCGTGCTAACTGACGGCTGATAGAAAGTCCAAGTCCAGTGCCACCGTACTTGCGGCTGGTAGTGCCGTCAGCCTGTTGGAAGGCTTCGAAAATGATGCGTTGTTTGTCGGAGGGAATCCCGATGCCGGTATCTGAAACTGAAAATGCGATCACAGATTTGGAGCGGCTGAGAATGGGATGCCCCGCGCTCCATCCCGAGTTGGCTTTATCGATGGAGAGCAGCACGGACCCATGCTCGGTGAACTTGAGCGCGTTGGAGAGCAGGTTCTTCAGAACCTGTTGGAGGCGCTTAGCGTCGGTGTGCATGACTTCCGAGGTCAGTGAGCTGCCCAGCTCGACCCGCAAATCCAGGCCCTTGCCCTCGGCTACGTGACGGAAGGTCCGGGAACAGTAATCTTCCAGTTCTCTGAAGCGAACACCGCCCAGCTCCACGTCCATCTTTCCGGACTCAATTTTGCTCAAATCGAGAATGTCGTTGATGAGGGCTAGCAGATCGGTTCCAGAAGTATGAATGGTCTCGGCGAACTTGACCTGCTTGGCGGTCAAATTCTTATCCGAGTTTTCCGACAACATCCTGGCCAGAATTAGAAGGTTATTGAGCGGCGTACGGAGTTCGTGGCTCATGTTCGCGAGGAATTCGCTCTTGTATTTGGAGGTTATTTCGAGCTGTTCGGCCTTTTCTTCGAGGGCTTTCTTCGCCTGCTCGACCTCCTGATTCTTGGTTTCGACTTCGGTCTTTTGCTCGGCCAGCAGTTGGGCCTTTTCCTGCAGCTCGGCGTTGGTCTGCTGCAACTGGAGCTGCTGGCTTTGCAATTCTTCGGCCAGCGCCTGGCTCTGCGTCAACAATTGCTCGGTCCGCATAGTAGCGGCGATGGTGTTGAGCACGATCCCGATGGATTGGGTCAACTGATCAAGGAACGCGAGGTGAATGTCGCTGAATTGGCCGAGCGAGGCTAACTCCATCACCGCCTTCACGTCGCCTTCAAAGAGTGCCGGCAAGACGACGAGGCTGACGGGCATGTCGCCGCCCAGGCTCGAATTGATTCGAACATAGGTTCCGGGGACGTTCTTAACCAGGATGCGCTCCTTCTCCCGGGCGCACTCCCCGACCAAGCCCTCGCCGATCCTGAATTGCATCGGGACATTGCTTTCGTCAGTCGCATATCCGGCCAAGAGCTTCAGAACCGTGGTGTCTTCGTGCGTCTCGGCGATGTAGAAGGTGCCGTGCTGAGCGCCCACCAGCGGCGTAAGCTCGGAGAGAAGCAACTGCGAGACCGTCAACAAATCGCGTTGGCCCTGCATCATGCCGGTGAACTTCGCGATATTGGTCTTCAGCCAATCCTGCTCGTTGTTCTTGCGAGTAGTGGCCGCAAGGTTCACGATCATTTCGTTGATGTTGTCCTTCAGTGCGGCCACTTCGCCCTGGGCTTCGACCGCGATGGAACGCGTAAGGTCGCCCTTGGTAACGGCCGTGGCGACCTCGGCGATCGCGCGCAGCTGGTTGGTAAGCGTGGCCGCGAGCTGATTTACGTTGTCGGTCAAGTCGCGCCAGATACCGGCCGCGCCGGGCACACGCGCCTGGCCGCCCAGTTTGCCTTCAATACCGACCTCGCGTGCCACGGTGGTGACCTGATCGGCGAAGGTGGCCAGGGTGTCGATCATTCCATTAATGGTGTCGGCTAGCTCGGCGATCTCGCCCTTGGTCTCGAGAATCAATTTGCGTTTCAGATCGCCGTTGGCGACCGCGGTGACTACTTTGGCGATACCGCGAACCTGGGTGGTCAGGTTGGCCGCCATGAAATTGACGTTGTCGGTAAGATCCTTCCAGGTTCCGGCGACGCCTTTCACTTCGGCCTGCCCGCCGAGCTTGCCGTCGGTGCCGACTTCGCGCGCGACGCGCGTCACCTCGCTGGCGAATGAATTGAGCTGGTCCACCATGGTGTTGATGGTGTTTTTCAGCTCGAGGATTTCGCCTTGAACGTCGACCGTAATTTTGCGCGAGAGATTTCCGTTGGCGACGGCGGTGGTGACCTGCGCAATGTTACGGACCTGCGCGGTAAGGTTACCGGCCATGGAGTTGACACTCTCAGTGAGATCCTTCCACGTTCCGGCGACCCCTCGGACATTCGCTTGCCCGCCCAGTTTTCCTTCGGTGCCGACTTCACGTGCCACGCGCGTTACCTCGCTGGCGAACGAGCTGAGCTGGTCCACCATGGTGTTGATGGTATTCTTCAGCTCCAGGATTTCGCCGCGCACGTCCACAGTGATCTTGCGCGACAGGTCGCCCTTGGCGACCGCGGTGGTGACTTCGGCGATGTTGCGGACCTGATTGGTCAGGTTGCCGGCCATGGAGTTGACGCTCTCAGTGAGATCTTTCCATGTTCCGGCGACGCCTCTCACTTCCGCCTGGCCGCCGAGCTTGCCCTCGGTTCCGACCTCGCGGGCCACGCGAGTGACTTCAGACGCGAACGAACTGAGCTGATCCACCATGGTGTTGATGGTGTTCTTGAGCTCCAAAATTTCGCCGCGCGCGTCGACCGTGATCTTGGTGGTCAAGTCGCCGCGAGCCACGGCAGTAGTTACGCCGGCGATGTTGCGAACCTGGTTGGTCAGGTTGCTGGCCATGTAATTGACACTGTCGGTCAAATCTTTCCAGGTGCCGGCGACGCCGCGGACGTCAGCCTGGCCCCCCAGCTTGCCTTCAGTGCCGACTTCGCGAGCCACGCGCGTTACCTCGCTGGCGAACGCATTGAGCTGGTCAACCATGGTGTTGATGGTGTTCTTCAGCTCCAGAATCTCCCCGCGCGCATCGACCGTGATTTTCGTGGAAAGGTCGCCCTTGGCAACGGCGGTGGTCACTTGCGCGATGTTGCGAACCTGCGAGGTCAGGTTGCCGGCCATGAAGTTCACGCTGTCGGTGAGGTCCTTCCAGACACCGCCGACGCCCTTCACTTCCGCCTGACCGCCCAGCTTGCCTTCGGTGCCCACTTCGCGGGCCACGCGAGTTACCTCGCCAGCGAATCCATTGAGCTGATCGACCATGGTGTTGATGGTGTTCTTCAGCTCCAGGATTTCGCCACGCACGTCCACGGTGATCTTGCGGGAAAGGTCGCCCTTGGCAACGGCCGTGGTCACTTCGGCGATGTTGCGAACCTGGCTGGTCAGGTTGCTGGCCATCGAATTGACTGAGTCGGTAAGATCCTTCCAGGTCCCGGCCACGCCATGCACGTCGGCCTGACCGCCGAGCTTGCCTTCAGTGCCGACCTCGCGCGCCACGCGCGTAACTTCCGATGCAAACGAGCTGAGCTGATCGACCATGGTGTTGATGGTGTTCTTCAGCTCTAGGATTTCTCCGCGTACTTCAACAGTAATTTTGCGAGACAGGTCGCCGGTGGCCACCGCAGTGGTAACCTCGGCGATGTTTCGGACCTGGTTGGTCAGGTTGCTGGCCATGGAATTGACGCTGTCCGTAAGATCCTTCCAGGTTCCAGCAACGCCCTTCACCACAGCCTGTCCGCCGAGCTTGCCTTCGGTACCAACTTCGCGAGCCACACGAGTTACTTCGCCAGCGAACGCGTTGAGCTGGTCCACCATGATGTTGATGGTGTTCTTGAGCTCCAGAATTTCGCCGCGCACATCCACCGTGATCTTGCGCGACAGATCGCCGTTAGCGACGGCGGTGGTGACTTCGGCGATGTTGCGGACCTGGGCCGTAAGGTTGCCGGCCATGGAGTTGACTGAATCGGTGAGATCTTTCCACACGCCGCCGACGCCCTTCACCTGGGCTTGGCCGCCCAGCTTACCGTCGGTTCCGACTTCGCGCGCCACGCGCGTAACTTCGCTAGCGAACGAATTGAGCTGGTCCACCATGGTGTTGATGGTGTTCTTCAGCTCCAGGATTTCGCCGCGGACGTCGACTGTGATTTTGCGCGACAGGTCGCCGTTAGCGACGGCGGTGGTCACTTCGGCGATGTTGCGGACCTGGGCCGTCAGGTTGCCGGCCATGGAGTTGACCGAATCGGTGAGATCTTTCCACACGCCGCCGACGCCTCGCACCTGAGCCTGGCCGCCCAGCTTGCCTTCTGTTCCGACTTCGCGCGCCACGCGCGTAACTTCCGACGCGAACGAATTGAGCTGGTCCACCATGGTGTTGATAGTATTCTTCAGCTCCAGAATTTCGCCGCGAGCATCGACGGTGATCTTGGTCGACAGGTCGCCCTTTGCGACTGCGGTGGTGACGCCGGCGATGTTGCGGACTTGGTTGGTCAGATTGCCGGCCATGGAGTTGACGCTCTCGGTGAGGTCGCGCCAAGTGCCGGCCACGCCTTCGACTTCGGCTTGGCCGCCCAGCTTGCCTTCAGTTCCGACTTCGCGCGCCACGCGGGTCACTTCCGATGCGAACGAACTGAGCTGATCCACCATGGTGTTGATGGTGTTCTTGAGCTCCAAAATTTCGCCGCGCACTTGCACGGTAATCTTGCGCGAGAGGTCGCCTTTGGCGACGGCGGTGGTGACTTCGGCGATGTTGCGGACCTGGGCGGTGAGGTTGCCGGCCATCGAGTTGACCGAATCCGTGAGATCTTTCCACGTGCCGCCGACTCCAGGAACATCGGCCTGGCCGCCGAGCTTGCCTTCGGTGCCGACTTCGCGCGCCACGCGGGTCACTTCAGCCGCGAACGAGCTGAGCTGGTCGACCATCGTATTGATGGTGTTCTTGAGCTGCAGAATTTCACCGCGTGCGTCGACAGTGATGCGGGTCGACAAGTCGCCCTTTGCGACGGCCGTGGTAACTTCGGCGATGTTGCGAACCTGGTTGGTCAGGTTGCTGGCCATGTAGTTGACGCTGTCCGTCAAATCTTTCCAGGTGCCGGCGACGCCTTTCACTTCCGCCTGGCCGCCCAGTTTTCCTTCGGTTCCAACTTCGCGCGCCACGCGGGTCACTTCGGCCGCGAACGAGCTGAGCTGATCGACCATGGTGTTGATGGTGTTCTTCAGCTCAAGAATTTCGCCGCGCGCGTCAACGGTGATCTTGGTGGTCAAGTCGCCTTTGGCAACGGCCGTGGTCACACCTGCGATGTTTCGAACCTGATTGGTCAGGTTGCTGGCCATCGAGTTTACGCTTTCGGTGAGATCCTTCCAGGTTCCAGCGACACCGGTCACGACGGCTTGTCCGCCGAGCTTTCCTTCGGTACCGACTTCGCGCGCCACGCGCGTAACTTCGGAAGCGAACGAATTCAACTGCTGCACCATGGTGTTGACAACGCGCGCGGTGTGCAGGAATTCGCCGCGCAACGGGCGCCCATCCACTTCGAGCGACATGGTCTGCGACAGGTCGCCCTTGGCTACACCGCCGATAACGCGGGCAACTTCAGTGGAGGGCTGGACGAGATCGCCAATGAGGCTATTGACCGATTCAACGCAATCGGCCCACGCTCCCGTAACGGATCCGATAGAGGCGCGTTGAGTGATTCGGCCATCCTTGCCGACGGCCTTGCTAATGCGCGCGAATTCGCTAACCATTTTCTCGTTCAGGTCGAGAATTTCGTTGAGAGTATCAGCGATCTTGCCTGACAGACCGGTCTCATGAACCGGCATTCGAACCGAGAAGTTGCCGCGTTTAAAGGCAACCAGCGTCTTAAGCAAGACGTTGGTTTCACGCGTCTTAGATCCGTTTTTTTCGGCTTGCAGAGCTTTCATTCATACACTCCCGGCGCAATGTAATTCACAATACTATGCTAGTGATAACACACTTCTTTAGTCAAGGTTAGACTGCCCGAAAATGATCGTGTTACAGGATTTTTTAACGACCCCAGGGACTTCCCTAGGGCCGTGGCCGCAGCCTCGGCGAGTGCTCGAAAAGACGGGCGGGCGAGCTGGCGCAACCTGCGATAATGTAGTTGCTCATGGCCGGGACACCAGAGGCGGCTCCTCGCCATCGCGCCGCTCGTTTCATCATCAATACTTTTTGGACGTGGCTCGGTGTCGGCACGACCTTGTTCACCGGTTTCCTGCTTTCTCCTTATCTGGTCAGAAAACTCGGGCCGGAGGGCTATGGAATCTGGGTATTGTCCTTCTCGCTGGTCGAATACGGTGTTTTCCTGGATCTCGGTTTCCGCTCAGCCACGGTGAAGTACGTAGCGCATTTTTGGGCGCTTTCTGAACACGATAATGTAAACGCCATTCTCAACACGTCGCTTCTGTACGCCGGAGTGATTTCAGCGCCCCTGTGGGCGCTGGTAGTCCTGACGTCAAACAATCTTCATAAATTCTTCAACATTTCTCCGGAGCTGACCCCAACCTTCCGCTTGTTGATCATACTCATTTCGTTTAGTTGGTGCCTGGGATTTGTCTTCAATACGTTCAACGCGGCGCTGGAGGCCGTTCAGCGATTCGATCTATCCAATAAAGTGAACGTCGTGACCACGTTGATCCGCTCCTCCGGCAGCGCGGTCTTGTTGTGGCTGGGTTACGGACTCATCGGCATAGGCGTGCTAACGGTGATCAGCCAGGGCGTCGGATACGTGCTGAACGTTATAAGCTTCCGAAGAATCTTTCCGCAACTGAAGCTATCGCATCGTTATGCCAGCGTCAAAACGCTGAGAGAGATGGGAAGGTTCGGCATTCATACTTTCGTTCTCAATATCTCGACGCTGTTCTTGAATCAAAGCCCGCCTTTGGTGATCGGACATTTTCTTCCGGCTGCATTTGTTGGATTCTACAGCTTGCCGAATCGCCTGATTCAGTACACGGGCGGTGCTGTTTCCGGCATAGGAGCGGTCGTGAATGCCAATACAGCCGAGCTCCAGGCACGGGGTGAAATGGATGCATTGTCAGAACTGGCAATCTTTACCAATCGATACTGCTTGGCCCTATTTACGCCGCTGGCAATCGTGTTTTCGATTTTTAGTTACGCGCTTTTCAAGCTATGGGTCCCCGCCGCTATGCAATATGCCGCGCCGATCCTGCCGGTCCTGACGATTGGGTATCTCATCGCCGTGGCCGGGCAGTTCAGCTCGGGAATGCTACTGCAGGGCATGGGGCGGCACCAATGGTATGCCCGCGGCCAACTAATCGAAGCGGTCGTCAGCCTGGGCGGCCTCATCGTGGTAACTCCCAGCTACGGCATTCTGGGAGCGGCGTACGTGGTTTCCATTTGCATGATTTTGAACCGGGGTCTTTTCGTGCCCTGGCTTCTTAGCCGGGAGCTGGGTCTTTCCTTTGCGGCCTTCATGTTTTCCATTTATGCGCGGCCGGCGTTGATCGCGGTGCCGGTAGCGGCGATGGCGCTATGGCTGCGGATGACCGTAGAGGCCCGAGATAGCTGGCTGACCCTCTTCTCGGTGAGCGGCCTGATAGCAGCGGCGTATTTTATTCCGGCATTCTTTCTGTGTTTGGCGGAACATCATCGAACAATGTTACGCGGATGGGTTGTCACACGTTTCTCGGCGTTGCACGCGTGATCGCGCTCAGTGCCGCTGAACCGATGGCAGACCTGATGGAAGCAAGTAGATTGCTTGGCTCGCGCCACGAGTCCCGTGATCCGAACCATAAAGAACGAGGGCGCCATCCATGGACATGGCCGCGCGCGACGTAGACCAGTATGAATCGTTGGTTTGCTGAAAAGCGGATGAATTGGAGTTGCCCAGCCTGCTGTAGCTGACGGCGCCGGCTGGTGTGAGACCGATAAGCCACAGTTCTTCGTTGCGCGGCGTGGTTTGACCGGGCTGCGGCGGGGGAGTATCGAAAGAGATCACGCAATGCTGACCCCACCGAGCGCAGCCAGTATGCTGCGACGACCATACCTGAGAGCCGCCGCAAGCGAAGTCAGGGCCAATGTATTTCATTCCACCCCCGGTCTTTCCAAAAGCGTTCTCGGGCGTAGTCATCTTCAAGCCGGCGTTTAAGCGCAACAATCCCTGACCAGCTTCGCAGGCATTTTGTGCGCCGGAATGAATCTCGATGCCGACTTGCATTTCGAAGTAAACCTGGCCGTCTGGAGCCGCAAATATATCGCCGTGGGGGGTGGTCAGGCAGGACTCCCCCGGATCACAGTTGCCATCATTATTCCCTCTCCCTGAGCCCATCCAGGGAACCACCGTTTCCGGTCGCACAATCCAACGCAGCTTTCCCGCGCTCTCATCGACCGAAAACACGGCCATCGCAGGATTGGCAAACATCACCAGGTAGTGCAGCCCGGATTTGGAGTCGCGTGGGGTGACGGCGACATAATCGACGTCTTTGGTTTCCCCCATTTTATTGACCGGGTCGGGGGCGTTGTAGTCGATGCAGTAGGTTTTTTTCGCTTTGAGATCAACGGCGCAGACCTGGTGCTCGGCGGGAGCCCAGAACGCTTCCCAGTCGTCATAGGTGAGGTCGGAGGTAGAGCCCGTAGTAATGCTGGTGAATCGGCCAGCGTAGTTAATGTACGTCGAATACCGTCGCGTGGATGGCCGCCAGGTTTGAATAACCGGCTTTGATGAAGTCTGGCCGCCAATCACCCACATGAGGTCGTCGTCGGCGTTGTCCCAGTGGGCTTCTGGATAAGGCGCGTTGTCTGCAATGAGGGACGCGTCCTGGAGCCTAAGAATCCGGGCGTTACCGTGCAGATCGAAGGTGTGGAGCTTGTCTTTATTAGCGCTCAGTGGACTGATGCCGGAGTATTGGTGCAAAACGCCGGCCGGCGCCACTTGCTTTCCGGATTGAGCACTGAGTAGAGTTCCGCACAACAGTCCAGCAATATTGAGCTTACTCACGGTCTTGGTTATGCCAAACAGGCATCATTCATCCGCTGGATCTTCTACTGTTCTCGCGATCAGATTTGGTGAAGACGAACTCGTTACAACCCAAACTGCCGCCTTCGGTCCGCAATCTTTCCAAGACGAATCCGCGTTTATGGTAGAAGTCAAAGATCTCCTCCGGCTTGGCAACTTCGAAGGGGTATCCTCCCACCCAGTCGACGGCATCCCACCAAGCTGACATGCCCCGAGCGCCGCCGGCACGACGCCAGGATTCAAACGGCCGCAAGCGCACGAGATCTTTAACCATAGGGCGCCACCAAAGCACGGCGCAAGATCCTAAGACACACAAAAGCTTCAACGGTTTTGGAGCTCCGTTGTAGAATTTCTTGAGCCGCATCCAGCGGCGGCTGAACTTGCCCTGATCGTTATAAATGGCGATGAACAAAGTGCCACCCTCGGCGACCAAACCAACGACATTCTCAAGAGCCTGCCACATCGCGCCTGTATGGTGAAGGACGCCCCAGGAATAGACGACGTCAAATTTCCCCAGCGATGCAAGGTAGTTCGGGTCAAGCGCGGAACCTTGTTCGACGGTCCAGGAAGAGTCGTCGGCGAAATAACGCCGTTTTAGCTCTTGCGTGCATGCCACCGATTTGGTGTCGTAATCAAACGAGCGCACGCGAGCGCCTAGACGGCGGGCTACCAGGCTAAAAAGTCCACTTCCCGATCCCACATCTATAAACGACTTGCCCGCCAGTGGAAAGCCAAGCATCTTAGACAGGGAAAGCTCAGCTTGGCGGATGCGGTCATCATCGATGACCGTGAGGAACCGTGACCAATTTTCGCCGAATTCGAAGCGATCCCCAGCAGCCACCTCACGCAGGTGCTCGACTGCTGTGGAGCGGATCCCTGTCGGCTGAGCCTCGTACATATTCAGGATTATAACAACGGCTTCATCCGATTCCGTTGGATCGGCTCCAAACCTACACATCATTAGTGACGCATCTCAGATTACAGCCCGCGCTTTCTCGGTGTAACGGTATCAGGACTCGCCTAAAAGTTTCCCACTCAGGAAGGTAGAACCGTAGAGTAGAATGGTCTTTAACTGACGCTCCGTTACATTCCAAGTGAAACCTGATCAAGATCAAGAAGCGGAATGACTCAGGAACAACCTACAAAGGCATGGGGCCTCGAAGCGCTGCGTCTCAGCCGAGACGCACGGCGGAAACAGCTGGAAAAGAACGCTCCACAACGGGATCGCTCAATTCAACGCAATCGATATTACTACGATGCGGTCAAGCGTCTCTTGCAGTATATTGTTGAACCTGGAAAGCGTGTTCTGGAGATCCGCTGTGCAACCGGACATCTACTTGACACGGTCCAGCCGAGCTACGGGGTAGGCGTTGAGATAAGCGACAAAATGATCGAGATCGCGCGCGGCAAGTATCCAGATCTCCATTTTGTGCGCAGCGATCCCGAAGCCCTGGAGCTGGACGAAAAGTTCGACTACGTCCTTTTCAGTCATATCTTCGACACGGTCGATTTGCTGGGCGCATTGGAGCGCATGCGTAAGTGCTGTCATCAGGATTCGCGGTTAATCGTTTACAGCTACAACTATTTGTGGGAACCACTATTGGAATTCGCCAGCCGCTGGGGGCTGCGCGTCACTTCATTTGAGCCGAATTGGGTTTCTGAACACGATGTGAGAGGGTTTCTGGAGTTGGCCGGTTTCGAGGCAATCCGAACCCATCGCCGCTTGTTGTTCCCCAAATGGATTCCGCTGGTTTCATACTTGCTCAACGATGTGCTAGCTTCGCTACCGGGATTCCGCCGGCTCTGTCTGGTCCAAGTCACCGTGGCAAGACTGAAGCCCGTTCCCA
>DATMMD010000210.1:0-3064 GCA_035569875.1 Bryobacteraceae bacterium | reverse complement strand
ATGAGGTCCGTTCTTCCAGCAGGAATTGATCCCGGCCAACTTGAGGTCTTCGCAAATCGAGCTGAGCTTGCCAGCAAGAGTGCATACGATTTGGCCTCAGCGCTCACCGAGTTTATCAAGCAAGCTGGTGCTAACGCGCGGGTTCGCGAAAATTCCGTATAACGGACTGTGTGCTGGATGTTGCGGTGCCCGAGGAGGGCTTGTAACGCCCGGGTGTCGACGCCGGCCTTTGCGAGTAACCAGAATTTGACCCGGCTTGGCTTGTCACGCCGGCTTCGGTCTGTAGTGGAGACGCGCAATCTCAATCGCAGTATAGACGGGCCCACCGATCATCTTGATTGTCGCACGCCTCGTCTGTCCGGCTGGCAGCCGATGCCAGCCATCACCGCCTCCTGAAATGTCGGGTAATCGGTTAGTTCGCCGGCTCCATTGTTCAGCGTCGCGGGCTGTGCGGCATCAACAAAAGCTTTGTCGGTCATTCGCTGATTTCCTGTTCGACAATGACGTGCGGTTCCGCGGAGCATATTGCCACACACTGGTCAGCTCCAGCCTCTCGGCGCGAACGATCGCTTAGGCGCGACACGCGCAACGCAGCGTCGGTCAGATCGGTTCTGGTATTGGGTGACGGGGCGGCTATCCTGCTGTCGAGTGGTGGGCGCCCACGTCGCGAGTGTCCAAGGTTGGTTCAAATAATCCTTTGAAATACGGCAGGCGCCATGTTCATTCCCGGAAATTTTCACGAACGGCGATCGATCGCGCGCAGCTATTTTTGTTGTTTGCAGTGCCAGGCTGCCGGCGTGACGCCGTCACCCACGAGGTAACGACGTTTCTCGGCGGCAACTTCTACCTTCCAATCCAGCTTCGCTCTCATCTCAGGCCACTCGCTCGAAGCGTCTCTCGATAGTCGCGCCACCGCAAGCGCTGGGCTTCGGCGATACGTGCACGGCCAGCCTGCGTTTTCGGGCCGGTCGATCTGCCACCGTGGAAGCGGCAACGCGCCTTGCCGGGCTCGGCTCTCACCTGGCAGCAGCCGCCGGCCCGCGTCTTGGCTCCACAAAGGGGCCGGCTCTGGCGACGGCTTGGCGATGATGCCAACGTCACTGTACCAGCCTCCAGTAAGATCCCATGACGCGCGCGCACGCGCGCGCATTTCTAGTTGCATCACTCGTTTTGACCAATTTCGTTTGCATTGAATGCGCATCCTCTTTCGTTTAGCCAGGCGCCAACTCCGCTTACCTTCAACGCTGACTGGTAGCGAAGCGCGTTAATAGCTCGAAGTCGCGCGTGTACGATCCGTCCTTGATTGAGTTGATCGAGCGTGCCGGTCCGACGGTATGTATTTGGCGCGCGTGCAGTGAAGGCTTAAGCATTAATCCGGCAAATGCCCGCGCTAGGGGATACCTACTTAAGGACCATCACGTCCAAGTCTAAACCGCAGACTCATCGGTACTGGCGCCAGCGTAAGGAGAAGGGCAGAAGGCTGTTTAACTCTCTTACTGCGAGTCCAGCACCCAACGAGCATTGAAGGCAAGGCCCGCATCGGCCTTTTGCAATGCGCTCCAGCGGCTTTCGAAAGAGTCGGCGGGCTCTGTCGGTACCATGCTCACTGTGGCCGAAGCGGCTTCCTGCAGCGCCGCAACAGTTTGTTGCATTTCAGATACGTCGTTGGGTGACTCGTTCGTATACGGCTCGTTGGGAGTCGCACTGGCCACGGTGTAGCCTTGCGGTGCAGCTTTTATTTTAGGCGCCAAAATCGATCCCGTGGCCGCTGAATGCGCTCCGCGTTCCAGCGTATTCGAATCGGCCGAGGCAACTTGCGTCCGTGGAGCCGACTTCCATCCAAACAAGCCAAACAATCTACTCGCGAACGAATCGTTGTTATCGGTCGGTGGCGACGGTTGAGATTTCGACGGCGGCAGTCTTGCCGGTGGAATGCTGCCACCGACCTGGGCGAGGAAAACTCGGTTCATTCCGCCGTCCAATCCGCTATGAATTGGCGCCACTGGAGTGTTGGCTGTGACCAATTGGGCGTACTGGACCTCGTCGGCGTGTTGCTTCCCTAGCGCGGCCCGAGCGATTTGCGGGTTGACCACGAAAGCGGGACATTTGCCGGTCGGATCGAACGCGAGGGACTTCGATCCTTTCGGTGATTGCTGGGCGTCGAACACATAATGCTTGTCGCAGACGTCGACCTTCGGCTCGAGATGGGTCGCCTCGAAATGGTCGTTGCCGATCTTGAGCATCTTCCAGAAGGCCAGGTGCGGGCTGGTGCGATGTCGCGCCAGGTTCGCCGGCGTCATGCGGAACGGATAAGCTTGGATCTGAAATGACGGTTGACCGCCGAGGAACGACTCGCGCGCCAGCGAATAGATTTCACCGATCTGCTCGTCGGTCATGGCGTAACAGCCGCGTGAGGAGCAGTCGCCGTGAATCATCAGGAACCCGCCGTGGCGGTCGTTGGCGCGGTCATAGGCGTTCGGGAAGCCGGTATTGATCGCGAGATAATAATTGGAGTTCGGATTCATCAGGCCGGGCGTGATCGTATAGAAGCCCTCGGGTGCCTGACGGTCGCCTTCAGTGATCTTCGGGCCGAGATCGCCGGACCAGCGGCAGATCGGATAGACTTTGAGCAGCTCGAAACGGCCGGTGGTATCTTGCTTCCAGACTTCGAGCTCGGATTCTTCCTTGAAGATGCGGATGAGGATCGGAGAACGCTTTGGCATGTTCCTTTGTAGGAGCAACGAAAGTAGCTGTGGCGGCAACTCTTTGTTTGCTTTAGTTGGCAATTGACTGCCGTCTTCGGCAAGCCCCTGGAAAGGCACCAAAGAGAAAGCGATCAACAGGAAAATTGCGCGGACCACAGCGGCGCGGACCAAGACGATATCCCCCAAATACTCAGTACTTTAGCGGTGCGGGAGTTCGCCCGCTAGGTGCCCATTGGGAACCAACCGGCACCATCGCGGTCGCCGCGCGCTGAGCGCATGCGCCCGCAGCCGTGTTATTTTGCCAGTTTGCTTCGTTCCTCGTAGTTGGCTGCTATAAATCGAAGAGCGTCGGCCACCAG
>DATMMD010000209.1:0-6356 GCA_035569875.1 Bryobacteraceae bacterium | reverse complement strand
CAGGTGGGTCGGCGCCTTGTGGGACACCCATCACCCTCACCGGATGGGAGAACGTCCGGCCGACGTCTACGAGCACCTCGGTCCTCGGGTCCTGCACGTGCAGGTCAAGGACGCCCGACGCTCAGCGGGGCACAAAGGTGGCTGGCAACTCGTGCTGCTGGGCGAGGGAGAGGTACCAGTCCGGGAGATCATCGGATTGCTGGCTGCCGGTGGTTACGGGGGGTGTATCTCGGTCGAATGGGAAAAGTACTGGCACCCCGAGATCGAAGAGCCTGAGATCGCGCTGCCCCAGCACCTGAAGGTGCTAGAGGAATGGGCACAGGACCTTGCTTGCGGAGGAGGCGCGGAGCCCGCGTCGTAGGGATCGATAACTCCGAGGCTCAGCTTGGCACGGCGCGCCGCCTACAGCGGCAGTACGGCTCGTGAACCACGTCAAGCTTTCGCATAGCCAACAGTTGATGCCACTCTTTAAACCCAAATTCCGAATTTGAGGAGTCGTGCTCGTGCTCGTCGTCGTGCTCGTCCTCGAGAATCCCGATCGTTTCACAATCAGACTAAAAGAACAAATTAGTTGCAGGACATCGGTCTCTTTGCGGTCACGGAATCCCAATGCACCGAGGACGAGCACGACGACGAGGACGAGGACGATTCCAAATTTCGGCTTTTGGGTTAAATCAACATTTCCGTTTCCGGATCGAACAGACACGCCTTGGCCATATCAACAGCGAGCGTCACGGTCTCGCCGACCGCGGGCGCAGCATCCGGCTCAAAGCAGGCGATGACCTCGCGGCTGCCGATGCGCACGATCGTGATGGTCTCGGCGCCGGTCGGCTCGACGACTTCGACAGGGGCTTGGATCGTGCCGAGATAGGGCTTTTCTTCGGTCCGCCCACGATCGTAGCGGGTCAAGTTTTCCGGCCTAATGCCCAGCACCACGCGACGACCCTCGCCGGCGGAAGCGACGACCTTGTCGGGAAGCGGCAGGCGCATCGCCTGCCCTTCGCTTTCCGCAAGCACCACCGCGGCCGGGCCAGAAACGGCAATCTGGGCGGGCAGAAAATTCATGGAGGGTGAACCCATGAAGCCAGCCACGAACATGTTCGCCGGCCGGTCGTAGACCGTCCGTGGCTCAGCAAATTGCTGCAGCCGACCCTGATGCATGACGGCGATGCGGGAGGCGAGCGTCATCGCCTCGACCTGGTCGTGGGTGACGTAGATCGTCGTCTTGTTGAGCCGCTGATAAAGCTTCTTGATCTCGGTGCGCATCTCGACCCGCAGCTTGGCGTCGAGATTGGAAAGCGGCTCGTCGAACAGAAACAGCGCGGGATCGCGCACCAGCGCTCTTCCCATGGCCACGCGCTGGCGCTGGCCGCCGGAAAGCTGGGAGGGCTTGCGGCCAAGCAGGCTTTCGATCTGCAAAAGCCCGGCCACCCGGGCAAGGGCTTCCGCCCGCGCCTGCTTTGGTACGCCGCGGCTCTCCATGCCAAAGGTAATGTTGGCGCGGACCGTCATCGTTGGATAGAGCGCGTAGGATTGGAAGACCATGGCGATATCGCGATCCTTAGGCGGCACGCCGTTGACGACGCGGTCGCCAATCCTGATCTCGCCGGAGCTGACGCTTTCCAGGCCGGCGATCATGGCGAGCAAAGTCGACTTTCCGCAGCCCGAAGGTCCGACCAGCACCACGAATTCCCCCGTTTTGACCTCGAGGTCGATGCCCTTCAGCACGGCAACGGAGCCGAAGGATTTGTTGAGGTTGCGAATCGTCAGCGAGGCCATGTCCGGGTGCTATTTGATGGCGCCTTGCGTCAGTCCGCGCAGAAAATACCGGCCGCCGAAGAGATAGACGAGAAGCGGTGGCAAAGCAGCCATCAGCACAGCGGCGCTTTCGATACCGTATTGGTGCACCGCCATTCCCCCGGCGCTGAGTGCGACCAAAGCAGCGGTGATCGGCTGGTTGGTGCCTGAGGAAAAGATGACCGCGAAGAGGAATTCGTTCCAGATGTTGGTGAATTGCCAGATCACGGTGACAATCAAGATGGGGGGCGAAAGCGGCAGTACGATCTTACGGAAAATCCGCCAGAAGCCCGCGCCGTCGATCCGCGCCGCCTTGATGAGATCATCGGGAATGTTGACATAATAGTTGCGGCAGAACAGCGTTGTGAAGCTCAGTCCCTGGACGCAATGGATCAGTACTAGGCCGGCAATCGTGTTGCTCAGGCCGAGCAAGCCCAGCACGCGTGCCCAGGGCAGGAGAACCATCTGCCCCGGCATGAAGACGCCGAGCGTCATCAGGCCGAACAGAATTTCCGAACCCGTGAAGCGCCACTTGGATAAAACATAGCCGTTTAAGGAGCCGATCGCGGTCGAGACGATGGTCGCCGGCACAACCATGGCAACCGAGTTGTAGAAGAAGGGCTCTATCCCTTTACAAGTGCCGCCGACGCAGAACTTGCTCCAGGCCAAGGACCAGTATTCGAGCGAAAAGCTGTGCGGCAGGCTGATCAGGCCGTTGCGGCTGAAGTCGGGAAGACTGCGAAAGGAATTGAGGACCACGATGGCAAGCGGCACCACATAATAGAGCGCGAACAGGCCGAGCAGGACATAAACAACAAGCTTCGCCCGCCGGCGGCGCCAGGTGCCTGCCACACCGAGGGGATCATAAGCGGCAACGTCAGGCACGACCCGCCTCCCGGCGCTGGCGCCAATTGCTCCAGATCATATAGGGCACAAGCACCAGCGATAGTGCAAAAAGGATCATCATCGCCGCCGCTGCCCCTTCAGCCATCTGCCCACGCTGAAAAATGAGATCATAGACATAGATCGACGGTACCGTGGTGGCGATCCCGGGTCCGCCGCCGGTCAACGCGATGACCAGATCGAAGATCTTGATGGCGGACTGCAAAAGCACGACCAGCACGGCGACGAAGATCGGCCCGATCGCCGGCAGGATGATGCGCCGATAGATCCGCGGCATACTAGCGCCGTCGATCTGCGCCGCCTTGATCAGGTCGGGATCCACCGAGCGCAGACCGGCCAGGAACAGTGCCATCACGAAACCTGACGCCTGCCAAATGCCGGTGATCACCACGGTGTAAATCGCCATCTCGCGGTTCACTAGCCAATCGAATTTGAAACTTGTCCAACCCAGTTGATGGACCAGGCTCTCGATCCCGGTCGACGGGCTGAGCAGCCAGCGCCAGACCGTGCCCGTCACGATAAACGAGACCGCCAGCGGATAGAGATAGATCGTGCGCCAGAGAGCCTCGGCGCGAATGCGCTGATCGATCAGGATGGCGAGAAAGAGCCCAATCGCCGTTGTGCCCACCACATAAAGCGAGCTGAACAGGAAGAGGTTGGTATAGGCGATCCTCCAGCGCTCGTTGCTCCACAATTCCACGTACTGATGGAAACCGGCTATGGAATAATCGGGCAGAATGGTGGAGTTCGACAGCGAGATCCAGATCGTCCAGCCAGAAAATACAAACACATAGATAAACGAGGCGAGCAGCGAGGGTCCCAGAACGAGTTGCGGCATAATGGCCGTCAACCGCTCTCGAAGAGGGCGGCTCTGGTTCGGTGCGCCACTAACGAAACCGAACGTCATAGGCTCGACCACCCTCGGTGCTGTTCTCCCGCTTGCATGGCTTTAGTCTTTTAACCGCAAATGGACAGCAATTGACGCGAATTCAATGTGTTTCTCTTCGTTTTTTATTCGCGTGCGTTCGCGGTTAGAAAACCTTTTGTTCTCCGAAGAAAAATCGGACGCTATGCGAGCAGACGTCGCGAAACATACACTCCTGCCTTGGGGGGAGAAGGACCGGGGCACGGTGTTATTTCTGCGCCTCGACGGCGTCCCCCAGCCGCTTGGCGGCATCGGCCGCCGATATTTTGGGATCGTTGACGAATTCCGTGATTACTTCCATCGCCGCGCCGCGATACTTCTGCAGGATAGTCATGTTATGGGCAAAGCTGCGCACCAGCGTGCCGGCTTTAATGGAAGCTTCCAGGTCCTTCTGCGACTTTTCCTGGCAAGGATTGAAACCTTTGCTCAAATCAACGTCCATCCGGGCCGGAATCGAGCCCTTTGCCTGGTTGAAGATGGTCTGGAAGTCTGTCGACATAATGAGATGGGCGAGAAGCTTTGAGCCAGCGAGATACTCGGGATCCTTCTGCTTGAAGAAGACGACTGAATCGCTGTTGAGAATGAACCCTGGCTTGCCATTGTCAGCCGGCGCCTGGGCGCAGAAGTAGTCGGTTCCCTCTTTGAAGCCGGCGGCATTGTATGTGCCGATCGCCCAGTCACCCATGAAGTAGAAGCCGGCTTTGCCGGTGAGCATCAGGTTGGCGGCGGCGTCCCAGGTACGCGAGGAGATGTCCGGATCCATCCAGTTGATCATCTTGCGGAATTGTTCGAAGGCAGCGACCATTCCCGGGCTGCGCATCGCGTCCGTGTTTCCTTCGACGAAAGCTTTACGGAAGAGATCGAGATCCAGGCCGTAAACGACTATCTCGAACGTCGTTGCATCGGTCCAATCGGCGCTGCCATGCGCGATCGGAATAAGGCCGGCCGCTTTCAGCTTCTCGCAGTCGGCGTTGAATTCGGCCCAGGTCTTTGGCAACTCCTTGATACCCGCTTTGTCTAACGCCTTCGGGCTCGACCACATCCAGTTGATGCGGTGGATATTCATCGGTACCGCGACCCAGGAACCCTTTGGCTTCATCACCGGAAGAAGCTCGGGGGCGACGAGTTGGTCCCAATTTTCCTGCTTGGCCATCTCGTCAAGACTGAGCGTCATCCCGGTGGCATTCCACTCCGCGATCTCGGGACCCTTCAACTGCACCGCGGGCGGCGGATTGCCGGCAACGACATCGGCGCGAAGCTTGGCCAGCGTATTCGCGGTGTGGCCGGCAATGGAGGTCGCCTGCCACTTGCCGCCCGCCGCCGTGTACATCTCGCCGAGCTTGGCGATCGCCGCCGCATCGGAACCTTCGCTCCATTGCGAAAGTAAGTTCGTCTTGGGTTCGGCGTGTACCGCTCCGGCCGACAACAGCTCGAGCGTCAACGAAACAAGGACCACCGTAGCGGTGGCGTAACGTGCCAAATACATTGATTTCTCCTATCGAGCGGCCCGATTTCTTGGGCTCGCGGGGGTTAATTTTTCTACCCTATAGCAACTTCACCTTCAATTGGGAAGAGATTACGATGGCGAAACTGCATCTGAGTTGGTTCTTCGTCCATCTGGTCTTCACGCCGATCTGATTCTTAATTAACTCTCACCGCACCGCCGATGGTAAAGGGCGACGCAGCGAATGCCTCTACTTTGCCAGACCGGACGCTCTGGCGGCCTGCACAAGCGTCTCCGTAAAGCGCTCGACATTCCTGTCGGCCACAAACAAGCTGATCGCGTCATTCAATTCTTGCTGAAAGGTCGCTGGAACCGCTTCTCCATGGACACAGGTTGCCAGCAATACATCGTGGGCAAACGAGGCCATCGACCACCGCTGATAAAGGCCCAATTTGCGCTTGTCCACGTCGTTACGGACCGGGATGGAACCTTTCAGCGCATTGAAGGCTTCCTGCGCCTCTTTGCTGCCCACCATTTCTAGCCATGCCACCGCTTCAGCCAGATGCGGCGCTCCCTTTGCCAAACGTAGTGGGCGAGGAGTTCGTGACCCGAATGGGTCTGCCAGGTGTCGGGTGGTTTACTCCCCGCCAAGCGCGTTTGCAGCACGGGCCGCGCCGCTAAGCCGCCACCTCCGGTAATCCCGGCGTTGCGGACCTCGACGCCGGGATTCTTGTGGTTGTAAGCCTTAAAGAGCGCCTCAAGGGCCACTGCCTCTCTCCCCGAGGTCCACCAGGAGAACACTTCCAGTTGCTTGTTCCCGGCCGCGGGAGCCGGACAGGCTGGGCCGAGCGCCAAAAGCAGCGCCACGCAGATGACTCGCTTGCTCATAAGCGTTTCCCTTAAAAGAAACTCCAAAAAGTATGACATGATTCTTGGTCTGACCAATACGAATAATAGAAGTGATTATTCGTTTTTCTCTAAATATCCAAACGCATCCGATTAACGGCTTTCTATCCCGACTATCTAACCGCACATCGGGTTCGCGGGCCATTCCAGGAGCCACTTATTCAGTAGCATTATAAGTGTCAGTGCGGATCGACGATCGATTTGGAAGGAGGGGCCCAACGGCGGTCAGCAGAATTTACAGCAACCACCCCGAATGAGGTGATTGTTGGCGTGGAATAGACGTCTGCCAATAACCACGTATTTTGACAAATACAAATATTTAACTCTAGTGTTCGCTATTTTCTAACGAACAATGAATCGGTTGAATTATCATCATCTCCT
>DATMMD010000208.1:0-2377 GCA_035569875.1 Bryobacteraceae bacterium | reverse complement strand
GCAAGACGATCACCCTGAATGGAACTGCATACATCGTGATCGGCGTACTTGCCCGAGATCCCGGCTTCTTCCTCCCGCCGGTTGATTACTATCTTCCATTGCGTCCTTCCGCTACGCAGACTTCAAAGCGCGACGCACACGAATGGATGCGCGTGCTGGGGCTCCTCAAACCTGGAGTTACGCGATCCCAGGCGCGCTCGGACTTGGATACGATCATGCAGCGGCTCGCGCAGGCAGATCCGGGCCCCGAGAGCGACCATCGCGCATTTGCCGAGTTCCTGACCGAGCACCGAACGGGCGACCTAAGGCACGTGTTCGTCCTCTTGATGGCTTCGGTTTGTCTGATCCTGGTTCTGGCGTGCGCGAACATCGGCGGCCTGTTGTTGATTCGCATGACCACCCGCGCGCGAGAGATGGCAATTCGCACTGCAATTGGCGCGGCGCGCAGCCGGCTTGCACGGCAACTTGTGACCGAGACCGCACTGATTACACTGATAGGCGGTGCGTTCGGAATCGTCCTCGCAGGTTTTGGGCTACGCGCTATAGAGGTCCTCGGGCCACGCGATATTCCGCGGCTTTCAGAAGCCCGCCTAAACCTCCCGGTGTTGATCTTCGCCGCGGCGCTGACGCTGGCAGTGGCGCTGGTTTGCTCTCTGGTGCCCCTGGTTAGTTCGGAAAAGGTGAATCTTACTATCGTGTTGAAAGAGAGCAGCACCGGCTCGGGCACCAGCCGGATTGGACACGCGCTGCGTGGAGGCCTTGTCATCGCGGAGATCGCGGTGGCTGTCATCTTGCTCTTTACATCGGGGATTCTGCTGCGGAGCTTGTGGGCTGCTGAGGCCCTGAATCCTGGGTTCGAGTCCAAGCAGTTGCTTGCGCTCGAACTGCAATTGCCGCCTCTGCCGTACAAAAGCGAGGGGGCCATTCTCGACTTCTATGCGCGCCTTGAAGCGGCGCTGCGCGCGCAGCCGGGAGTCGAATCCGTTGGCGCTGTGAACTGTCCTCCAGCGGCTGGCGACTGTCGAGACTGGTGGTACTCCGTTGTGGAAAAACCCACGCCCGGCCCGCAGGATGTGCCCGTCACGCTGGTCAACATGGCTGACGCGGCATACTTACGGACCATGCGCATTCCGCTCATAGCCGGACGCGCTCTGTCCGAAGAGGATAGGGCAGGCGGACCGACGGTCGCGGTGATCAATGAAGAGATTGCGCGTGCGTGGTGGAAGGATCCTCGTTCCGCTCTCGGCCAACACATTAAAGTCGGCGGACCCTATATGGAAGGTCCCGTCGTTGAAATCGTCGGCGTTGCGGCCAATGTGCCTCAAATTGGATTGGACAGCCCGCCCTTGCCGGAGATCTATTTGTCGGCCGCTCAGCGCGTCGATGGCGCAATGGTCGTGATGATACGCACCAAGGGTAACCCGGAGAGCATGATTGCAACCGTGCGGCAAACGCTGGCTTCCATCGACGACAACGTTCCGATTCAGTCGTTGAAAACCGCCGATACGTGGCTGGGCGCCACACTCGTACAGCGGCGCTTCACCACGCTTCTGCTGGTTCTCTTTGCCGGGATTGCAGTGATCCTGGCCAGCATCGGCTGCTATGGTGTTTTCAATTACTGGGTTAACTGTCGTCGGCAGGAGATCGCCATTCGTATGGCAATGGGAGCGGGGACTATCGCCATCTTACGTCGTACTGGAAGGCAAGTCGCGAGATTAGGCGCGATTGGGCTGGTTGTAGGGCTCACAGGAAGCTGGGGCGCATCGCGATGGCTTAACAGCCTCGTCTTCGGAGTCTCTACCCACGATCCAGTCGTTATCTGCTCTGCTGCATTGGCTGCATTCCTGATTGTATTGCTCTCAGCGGCGGCTCCACTTTGGCGCGCCACGCAAATTGATCCCATCGAGGCGCTACACGAAGCCTGATAAAGAGGGGCGTGAAGCGCTGTCATTTGAAACAAGCATCGTCCGCCAATGATAGCGTGGACCCGGTTCTGCTGTTCCTCTTAGCCGCCGGCCTCATCATCGACGAAGGACTTTTCCGTTTCGAGTGGGTGTACGCCACATCGCCAAGTCACTCATCGAGGAACCGGTTCGTGCCGATTGTTTACGGATGATTTTCGGGGCGAACGTTTCCCAGGTAGCGGACCATAGTCCGGGTCACCGCATTAATCGTACATGTGGATTCAAGATTTCCGGTTACGCGACCAGGCACTTGAACCGGAATTTCTCCTATATCTTTCGTTCCAGGTTGAAGGTGATTTAACGGACGGCTGGATCACCCAAAGCTAAACCGTTCCAGCCGATCCTGTTATGGGGTTCTCCTCGAACAATCGGGCGACCATGGCCGAGTCGAGGTACGCGCGAACGCGTACGAT
>DATMMD010000207.1:0-2976 GCA_035569875.1 Bryobacteraceae bacterium | reverse complement strand
CTTGTCTTTGTCGCGATAGGCGAGAATCGCCTTTGCCAACTGCTGGTACTTGTCGCCAGCCGCCACGGAAAGGGCGAGCGGATCTTTCGAAGAAAGAAAATTCGCAAGCGTTGTCGGCGTGGCGGCGTTCAAATCCTGCTTGCCGGATCCGGAAACGCCATAGGTGGCGTTCAGCGCGTTGAGCACCTTGGCTTTACCTTCATCCAGCGCCTGATCCGCCTGGCCGGTCTGCTCGACGAAAATCATCACTTCGTTGGAATTGGGATTCGCGATATCGCTGATGCTCTGAATCTCGCTATTGCCCAGGCCCTGGCCGCGTAGGCCATTCCGCAACTGATCGACGTTCGGCGGTTGTGCAAAGCGGACATCCACGTTGGTGCCACCCCGGAAATCGATGCCGTACTTGATGCCGCCATGCAGAAAAATAGCCGCCCAGCCGACGAGCAGCAATGTACCGCTCAAGGCGAAGAAATACTTGGCCTTACCCATCCAATCGAGATTGGGCTGTTTAAAGAGCTCGATCATGCCTTTTCGCGCTTCCCTTCTTTAGACTCCACCATCTTCCTGTTTGTTCCCAGCCCCCAAAAGATGGGGTAGTACCGGAACCAAATGGCTATACCTAGATGCTCAGTTCGGCCTGGCGATCCATTTTGCCCAGGTGGTATTGGAAAATCGTCTTGGAAACGTAGATCGCGGTGAAGACGTTGGCGATCAAGCCGATGGTCAGTGTGATGGCAAAGCCTTTGATGGGGCCCGTTCCAAAAATGAAGAGGAAGAAGGCCGAGACCACCGTAGTTACGTGCGTGTCGATAATTGTCAGGAACGCTTTCGAGAAGCCCGCGTCCACCGCGGCAGCCGATGATTTTCCATTGCGAAGTTCCTCACGGATGCGCTCAAAGACCAGAACGTTCGAGTCCACACCCATTCCGATGGTCAGAATCACGCCCGCGATGCCTGGCAAGGTTAAAACAGCCCCAAACATGGCCAGCGCGGCCAGAAGAATGACCAGGTTGATGATCAGGGCGAGCACTGCGTTCGCGCCCGATGAGCGGTAATAGAAAACCATGAAGATCATCACCACCAGCAAGCTCAGGATGGACGCCTGAACGCCGTGGCGGATGGAGTCGGCACCGAGAGAGGGGCCAACGGTGCGCTCTTCGAGGTATTTGATCGAGGCGGGCAATGCACCGGCCCGCAGCACCAGCGCCAGATCGTGCGCCGATTCCTGGCTGAAGTTGCCGTCAATCCGGCCCTGATCCTCAATCCGGCTCTGAATCGTGGGCGCCGAATAGACCTGATGTTCGAGGACGATAGCCATCTGCCGGCCGCGGTTCTGTTCGGTGAAGGGACCGAAGCGTTTTGCCGCATCGTTCGAAAGCACAAAGTTAATCTGCCACTGCCCGGGCATTTCTGTGTTGCGGTTTTCCGTGGCGCTGCGCAGGTCGCGTCCAGTCACGATCGGGGGCCGCTGCACAAGGTACCAATTCTCCGACGTGTCGTTGGGATTCTGGCGAATGTGCGATTCCGGGCGTTCTTTCAGGAGCTCCGTCCCCGGGGGCAGAATGCCACCGTGCCGGGCCAGCCCTTCCGCTTGCGAAGGATACGGGGTGGGGTCCACCAGCAGCATCAATTCCAGTTGTCCGCCGGCCTGGATGACCGCCTTCGCGCGTTCCGGATCGCCTTCGCCGGGGAGTTGCACCAGAATTTCATTATCATTGCGGCCGTGCGCCTGGATTGTAGGCTCGGTGAGACCCAGGGCGTTGATGCGGCGCTCGATGGTTTCGAGCGACTGGCTCATGGTGGTTTCCTGCACGCGAGCGATCTCGCTCGGGCGCAACGAAAGCATGTAGGACGCCGGCTCGCCGGGCGCGGGCGCAAGTTCCCATACGCCCTCATACTGCTCATGAATCAGATCGCGGAACTGCGAGAGCTGGTCGGAGGGAATATTGCGCACAAGGATGTGCGTGTCGTCGGCGCGGCGCACTTCGTCGTAGCGGATATTCTTGGAGCGCATCGTGGTAGTCAGGCGATCGACCGTCTGGTCGGTCTCCTGCGCGATGGCTTCCTGCATCTGAACCTGGAGGATCAGGTGCGTCCCGCCCTGCAGGTCCAGACCGAGCTTGATCTGGTGCTCGAAATTATCCTTGAGCGCCGTGAGCGAGGCAGGCAAGCCCGGATAGCCGATCACGGAATAAATGCACAACAGAATGACCGCGAGGATGAATAGAGCTTTCCACTTCAGATTTGGGTTCATGGTTAAGAGATCAAGCGCGAAGTCGAGCGGCCCATGGTGTTATTTCGCATCGTCGGATGCCTCCACCTGAGCAATCGCTGCCCGCGCGATGCGAATTTTTACATTATCGGCGATCTTGAGAATCACGGTGTCGCCGTCCATGCCGTTGATCGTGCCGTAGATGCCCGCGGTGGTGATGACCTTGTCGCCGTTCTTCACGGCCGCCAGCATCTCCTGCACTTTCTTGCGCTGCCGCTGCTGCGGCAGTATCACCAGGAAATACATGATTCCGAACATGAGGCCGAGGGGAATCAGAAAACCGCCGAGCCCTGCGGCGCCGCCGGCTTGCCAGAAAATCAGTGCTGCCAGATTCATGTTCCGAATTGTTCCATGCCTTTCCGAATTTTTTGAATCGACCTGCTCACCGCGGCGCTGACCGGAGGGAGAAAATAGCGTCCTCCAGCGGGTGAGTTCCCGCTTCCCTTCCCGCTCGATTCTCCTGCTGAGACTCGACTTGTGCGGGTTGCCCGCGCCCTGGAACGCCTTACGCGCGTCCCGGGCGGCTCGCCTCAGGCCGGGCCCGCCGAATAGCGCGCGCGCAGCTCTGTTGCGAAATTTGCAAGCTGTCCAAAACTGATAGCCTCTCGGATTTGCCGCATTATGTCAAGGTAAAAGTGGACATTGTGGTGGGTGGCCAGGATCGCCGCGGTGATTTCTCCGGCGGCGAAGAGATGCCGAAGATA
>DATMMD010000206.1:0-17730 GCA_035569875.1 Bryobacteraceae bacterium | reverse complement strand
CCAAGGTGGCCGAGTTAGAAGCGAATAAGTAATCGCGGCGTCGCCCCCCAAGAGAAATCGTACAATCAGGGGGTATGCCGAAAGAAAACCAGCTATCCTGCGACATCTCCTCTAACGGGAGCGCGGAAGATCGCCTCTTCGGCTTCAGCACGCGCGCGTTGCATGCGGGGCATCGTCCGGATTCGGATACCGGTTCACGCGCGGTACCGATTTATCAAACCACCTCCTACGTTTTCGAAGATACCGAGCACGCCGCCAACCTGTTTAACTTGCAGCGCTTCGGCAATATCTATACCCGCATCATGAACCCGACCACCTCCGTGTTCGAGGAGCGTATGGCGGCGCTGGAGCGCGGCGTGGGCGCGCTTGCAGTATCCAGCGGGCAGGCGGCGCAGTTCATCGCCATCGCCAATCTGCTGGGCCAGGGCGATGAAATCGTCGCTTCCAAGAATCTCTACGGCGGAACATACACGCAGTTCGACGTAAGCTTTCGGCGGCTCGGAATCAACACTATTTTCGTCGATCCGGACGACCCGGAAAACTTCCGGCGCGCCATCACACCTCAGACTCGCGTGCTATACGGCGAAACAATCGGGAATCCGCTGCTGAATGTTCTGGACATCGAAGCCATCGCCACAATCGCTCATGACGCCAATCTTCCCTTGATGATCGACAACACCTTCGCCTCCCCGTGTCTATGCCGGCCCATTGAGCATGGCGCCGATATCGTGCTGCATTCCGCTACCAAGTTCATCGGCGGCCACGGAACGTCGATCGGCGGCGTGATTGTCGACAGTGGCCGGTTTCCGTGGGATCGCGGAACGTTCCCACAAATGCTGGAGCCCAGCAAAGGTTATCACGGCATCCGCTTTTACGAAACCTTCGGCGATTTCGCGTACATTATGAAGGCTCGCGTGGAAAGCTTGCGCGACTTTGGCCCCGCGCTGAGCCCTTTCAACTCGTTTCTCTTTTTGCAGGGCCTCGAAACACTCAAGCTACGTATGGACTGTCACTCCCGCAACGCGCTGGAAGTGGCGCGTTTTCTCTCCGGGCATTCGAATGTCGCATGGGTGAATTATCCCGGTCTGGAAACTAGCCGCTATTACTCGCTGGCGCAAAAATATCTTCCCCGTGGCGCTGGCGCCATCATGAGCTTCGGCATTCGCGGCGGGCTTGCAGCCGGCAAGCGCTTCATCGAAAGTCTGCAGCTTTTTTCGCATCTGGCCAACGTGGGCGACGCCAAGAGCTTGGTGATTCATCCAGCGTCCACAACGCACCAACAGTTGAGCGACGAAGAAAAACAGGCTGGCGGCATTAGCAACGATTTGATTCGCCTCTCGGTTGGCATCGAAGAAATTGAGGACATTCTGTGGGATCTCGATCAAGCACTGGCGTCGGCGAGCAAAGGATAATGGCCGACGGAGTAAGCGCGAATTCGCCGGTCAACAGCAGCCGCTTCGCCACCACCGCCGCGGATCGAATCCGAATCCTGGAGCGTTACAAACGCATCGCCATGGTGGGACTTTCATCGAATCCATTTCGGCCCAGCCACTTCGCCGCGATCTACATGCTTTCGCAAGGTTACGATGTGACGCCGGTAAACCCGCGCGAAAAAGAAGTGCTCGGCCGCCGCTCCTACGCGTCTTTGCGCGACCTGCCCGGCCCTCTCGAAATCGTGGATATTTTTCGCGAGCCTGCGGCCGTTCCTGCCATCGTCGAGGAAGCCATCGCGGCCGGAGCGAAAGTCATTTGGATGCAGTTAGGCGTGGTCCACGAAGAAGCAGCGGAACGGGCACGTGAGGCTGGACTCGAGGTTGTCATGGATCGCTGCGTGAAAATCGAGCACGCGCGGTTTTTCGGAGGATTGAGCACCATCGGTTTAAACACCGGCGTGATCAGCGCCCAGAAGCGAAACCGTTCATCATAAGGAGTAGATATGTCAACAGCAACCCTTAGCTCTCAACCAGCCATCAGCCCGTTATCGAAAGATCAGGCGGCGCCGTCTGTCCAACCTATCTTTGATAAATTGACTCATGTCTTCGGACACATGCCCAGCTTTTTCGCCACCATGGCGCGATCGCCTCAAGCGCTGGAGCATTTTATGCCGCTCTATAGCGCGGTGATCGACAAAGGAACCGTGGACGCGAAGTTAAAGGATCTCGCCTATCTCAAGACAGCCTTGATCAATGGCTGTGAGTACTGTCATCGCGCGCACTCGGCTTCCGGAAAGAAGAACGGCATCACCGACGAGCAGATCAAGAATCTGGCATTTTACCAGCGCAGCGACGCCTTCGACGCCAAGGAAAAAGCGGTCCTGCTCTACGCCGAGCGTGTGACACGCGGCGCGTCAGGAATTCGGCCGCCGGCGATTCAGGAATTGAAGCAATATTTCAATGACGATCAGATTGTCGAACTTACCCTGACCATCTGCATCGCCAATTTCACCAACCGGTTCAACGACGCGATGCTCTGCATCCCCGACATCCCGTAGCGCCCGCACTCTTGCGTGCCGCGTTCACACTCGTGTGAACGCCTATAAATCAGCATTTGCAATCACCGCCTGCTTTCCAGGCTCGTCGCGGCTCTCGCGAATGACGCTATACCCTACCGGTTCCAGTGGCGTGATGGCGACATCTCCGATATGCGCCAGAGGCGATGCACCCAAGCCTAGCCGCTTCACAACCCGACGCCTTGCACGATGCCGCGGATATGAACGACGTCCGCCATCGCTACATTTCGGTATGATGAAGCGTCAACCCAGTAGTATGGCCAAGAAGCCCTCTGCAAAAGTCCTTAAGAACCATAAACGCGCCAACCCGCACTCGAACGGCAGCAAATCCAATCGAGGGACAACGCCGTCGGCTGCCGCTTCTACCAACAACTTTCCGATCATCGGCGTGGGTGCATCCGCAGGCGGCCTGGAAGCCTTCACCGAACTGCTGCATGCGCTTCCCAGAAACAACGGAATGGCCTTTGTATTCGTCCAGCATCTGGATCCGAAACACGTAAGCATGCTGGCCGAGATTCTCGCCCGAGAGTCGAAGATGCCGGTGCTCGAGGCTCGCAGCGGCGTGCAGGTTCAGCCCGATCACGTCTATGTGATCCCGCGGAATACCAGCGTATCGATTGCAAAACGGACCCTGCGCCTGGGCCCCCGTAGTTTGGTGAGCGGCCAGTTAACTAGCATTGATACTTTCTTCCACGCTCTCGCGGAAGATCAGGGAATGCGTTCCATCGGCGTACTGCTTTCTGGAAACGGCTCGGATGGAACCTCCGGACTGAAGGCGATTAAGTCCGCCGGCGGCATCGCCATCGTTCAAGATCCTGATACTGCCAAGTATGACGGAATGCCCCGCAGCGCTATTGCGGCCGGCTGCGTCGACTTTGTCCATAAACCGTCGCAGATAGCCGAGGAACTCGTTCGTCTCGTCGAACACCCTTACATCGGCAAACCCGAATGGGCAAGTAATGAAACGCTGTCGGGTTCGCTGGACTCCCTGAACAACATCCTCGGCCTCGTCAGAAGCGCGACCAGCGTCGACTTCCGCGATTACAAACCCAATACAGTCAAGCGCCGGATCTTGAGGCGAATGGTGTTAAAGCAAACCGATACCATCGAAACTTACCTAGGACTCTTGCGCAAAGATCCTGCCGAAATCCAATGCCTCTACGATGACCTTCTGATCAATGTCACCGAATTCTTTCGAGATCCGGAGATGTACAAGGCGCTCGCGAAGCTGGTGTTTCCCCGTATCACCGCCGCCCACCGCAAGGGTACCGATCGCCAGATTCGTATTTGGGTGCCCGGCTGTTCTAGCGGCGAAGAGGCTTACTCGCTGGCCATAGCGTTAGCGGAATTCCTGGGCGAAAAGGCCGATGGGACCTCCATCCAGATCTTCGCCACCGACATCAGCGAAGCGGCGCTGAAGATAGGACGCAACGGGGTTTATCCGGCCAGCATCGCTAAATCCGTCTCCCCGGAGCGCCTGCGACGCTTCTTCATCAAGTCGGACTCGGGCTTCCAGGTCCAAAAACATATCCGCGATTCCTGCATATTCGCCCGCCACAATGTCACCAAAGATCCGCCTTTCTCCAAATTGGATTTGATTAGCTGCCGTAACGTTCTCATTTACCTCGGCTCCGTCCTGCAGGAGCGAGTCATCCCGCTCTTTCACTATGCGCTCAATCCCAACGGCTACCTGATTCTGGGTTCCTCCGAAGCGATCAGCTCGCAGGCCGGCCTGTTTCAAATTCTCGACAAGAAGTGCAAGATTTACCTGCGCAAGCCCGGGATCTCACGCATTCCTCTTATGGTTCCGGCCCGTGATCTGCCGGTTCAGAAGTCGCAGGTGCCTTCGAAGCCCGAAGGCTGGACCGATCTGGATCTGCAGCGCGAAGCGGACCGGCTGGTGTTGAGCAAGTATGGGCCGCCCGGCATTGTGGTGGATGAGAATCTAAAGATTTGCCAATTTCTTGGCCAAACCAGCCAATTTCTCGCCCCCGCCGCCGGCGCGGCCAGCTTCAATGTGCTCCGCATGGTGAAAGAGGGGCTGGCTGCGGAACTGAAAGCCGCCTTGGCCACGGCCCGCAAAGAGGACAAACCGGTTCGGCGCGAGGGCGTCCACCTCACCTCAAACGGCAATGTGGAACTGAACCTTCAAATCATTCCCTTCAGCCGGAATTCGGAACGCGACCGCAAGTATTTGATCTTGTTTGAATCTGTGCGGAAGAGCCCGCAGCCCAACCACTCTAAGGGCAAGCCCGCACCGGCGCGGGTGCGGTCTCTCGAGCGTGAAAACCAACATCTACGGCAAGAATTGTCCTCCTCGCGTCAATATCTCCAGTCCATCATCGAAGATCAGGAGGCTTCGCAAGAAGAATTGCAGTCTGCCACCGAGGAGATCCAGTCCAGCAACGAGGAACTTCAAAGTACGAATGAAGAGCTCGAAACCGCCAAGGAGGAGTTGCAATCCACTAACGAAGAACTGAACACCGTCAATGAGGAGTTACAGAATCGCAATTTGCAATTGGCTCGCATGGGCAACGAACTGGTGAATCTGCTTGCCAATGTGAACATGCCCATCCTTATTCTCGGCAACGACCTCCGTATTCACCGCTTCACGCCCGCGACCGAAAAGTCCCTGAACTTGATTCCATCCGACATTGGGCGCCCAATCCGCGACTTCAATCTGCGCATCCGTGTACCCAATTTGGAAAAGCTCCTGCAGGAGGTCATCGACACTCTCAGGCCGCGCGCGATGGATGTCACAGATGAGGACGGCCGCCGTTATTCCCTGCGCATCCGGCCGTTTCGAACCGAGGACAATAAGATCGATGGCGTGGTAATGGTTTTCGTCGACCTGGAACCGGGGAAGATCCTCGATGACGTTTCGTTCGTGCCGACTGGCGATGTGCGGGCTATACTAGGCCCGTCCGCGCTAAGCGAGCGGCCGCCGATGAGTGGCTCGGCCCTCCTGCAGGCCCAGGAAGAGGAACGCCGCCGTCTCTCTCATGAATTGCACGACGAATTAAACCAAAAGCTCGTCTTGCTCGAATTGAATCTTGAGACCATCGAGAGAAGCGCCGAAAAGAAATCTCCGGAGTTTTTCGAAGGACTGAAGTCGGTCCACAATGGCGTTTCTGAATTGTCGGAAGACCTGCGCCGCATCGCGTATCAGTTGCATCCGTCAATACTGGATGACTTAGGCCTGATTCCTGCCCTGGAAGCCTATTGTAGCGAATTTAGCGCGCGCGAAAACATTCAGGTGCGCTTCTCACACCGGGACGTTCCGGACAACTTGCCTTCTCCAGTCGGCCTGGCGCTTTATCGAGTTGTCCAGGAGAGTTTGCGCAATGTCGCCAAACATTCCAGTGCGAAACGCGCCTCCGTGACGTTGACCTGTTCCCGGGATACCATTCAACTGACAGTCCGCGATTCCGGAGCCGGATTCGTATGGGAGCATGTTGAGGCCGGTCTGGGTATGGTCGGAATGAAAGAACGGATGAGCTACATCGGTGGCGCCGTCGAGTGGAAGACTAAACCCGGAGATGGCACTCAAGTGATAGCAACCGTTCCGTTCAAAGGAGCGAGCCGCAAGAATGCGGCGCCGCCAGAACCATCCTGAAGTGCGGACATCCTGTGGCGGCCTGGGAATAGTGCCCCTTGCGGTTTCCGTCAGACGAGCCCACAATTATAGGGACCTTGGAAATGATAGAGGACTGTGGAAATGACAAATGGCAAACGTCCGCGCGTCCTGCTGGCTGATGACCACGCCCTGGTCTCGGCCGGGATAGGGAAGCTGTTGGAAAACGATTTCGATCTGATTGGCACCGTAGCCGACGGCCGGGCGTTGGTAGATGCGGTGCGCGAGCGCAATCCGGATGTCATCCTGCTTGATATCTCCATGCCGGTTCTCAATGGCCTGGAAGCAGCCCGCCAGATCCGCAAGGACTTACCACTGGCCAAGCTGATCTTCGTCACGGTACACTCCGATACCCCTTACGTCATCGAGGCTTTCCGCGCCGGCGCTTCTGGCTATGTGCTCAAACGGAGTGCGGCGTCCGAGCTGCTGACAGCGGTCCACAAGGTCCTTGAAAATAACGTCTATCTCACGCCTCTGATTCATAGCGCCGCGGTGGAGGACTTCTTCAAAGCTCCCAGCGAGCAAGGTCCGCTTCTTTCCAAGAGGCAGCGCGAAGTGCTGCAGCTGGTCGCCGAAGGGCACTCCGCCAAAGAGATCGCTAAGAGCCTGAAAATCTCATCGAAAACGGTGGAGTTTCACAAAGGTTTGATCATGAAGAAGCTGGATCTCCATTCGACGGCCGAGCTCACGCGATACGCCATTGAAAATGGCATCGCCGGCGGTTAGCAGCGGCGCAGGTCCACGATTGCCGCCAGCCTGCCGCGCTTATCAAGCACTCTGCGATTTGCTAATTAGAACAGAATCCGGCGCAATTTGGACGCTTTGGTTGTGAATCTTGCGGGCCAGGTCTCCAAACCCTTGTTCGATAATCCTGGCCGATACCGCCATATCGGTTGTTTCGCCCAGCCTGGATTCGAGTAATAAAGCGATTTCTGAAAGGTGCCGCGCGACCATCGCCATTTGCCGGTCTAGAATTAGTAACTCATTTGGACTCAGAGGGGAGCAGATCATATATCTACCGCTAGGTGCCAGTCCTATCGCCCAACTGCTTCTCGCATGCTGGCCGGCGATCCACTAATTGTCAGGCTGCACTACTTTGATACCACTTTCAGCATTCAAAAACAGCCTAGGATGTTTACCGGTTAGCGCTGTTCATGAGCCGCCGGAGAGCTTTGAGTGCGTCGTCCCCGCTGGCGTAGTGCTCCATCGAGAACGCGATTCCCTGGTGCTTTAGGGTTTCTCTCACGAACAACACATCCGTCGCGTTACCTGGTCTCCGCAGCTTTGACGATTGCGGCGGGCCCGGAAAGAACGGCGCGGCGCGTCCCCGGCCCGGTTCCCCGCCTCGCGAAGAACCCGAGTCTCGCGGGGAACCCGAGTCCCACGGAGAACCCGAGTCTCGCGGAGAACCCGAGTCTCGCGGAGAACCCGAGTCTCGCGGAGAACCAGAGTCTCGCGGAGAAGATGATGAACTAGGCATGGGCGGCTTCAAGATGGTGGCTGCCTCGCCCGCCATTGAAACAGGTCTTGCGATTTGCCCGGCGCGTGGCCGAGAGTGAGGTCTCCACTATCCTGCTGGTGGGCGAAAGTGGCACCGGAAAGGACGTCTTCGCGCAGTTCATTCATCACGTAGGGCGGCGCCGGGAGGGACCCTTCGTTCCACTCAACTGGGCCGCCATTCCCGAGACACTGCTCGAAAGCGAGCTGTTCGGTTATGAGAAAGGCGCATTTACCGACGCCCGCACACCCAAGGCCGGTATTTTCGAAATCGCCACCACAGGGACGATTTTCCTCGATGAGATCGGGGAGATGCCCATTGTGATCCAGGCGAAACTTCTGCGGGCGCTCGAGGAGCAGAACTTCCGGCGGCTGGGTGGCGTGCGGGATATTCAGGTGGACCTGCGGGTGATCGCGGCTACCAACCGGAAGCTCAGCGCTGCCATCGAACAAGGTAAGTTTCGCCTGGATCTGTACTACCGGCTGAACGTTATCCAGGTCGTGCTCCCACCCTTGCGGGAGCGCAGGAAAGACACTCTTCCGCTGGCCGAGAACTTTATCCGCCATTACAACGTGAAATTCAAGCGCGATATTTAGGGCGTCTCGCATGCCGCCGCGGCGGCCTTGCTGACCCACAACTGGCCGGGCAATGTGCGTGAGCTGCGCAACGTAGTCGAGCGCGCCATGGTTCTGGAGGAATCCGACTGGATCCAACTATCCAGTTTCCAGATCGCGCGCGAAGAAGGCCAGCCCGCTGCGCGCGATCCGGGTGCTCCGCCAGGCGATCCACCACCCGATTTCAGCTTGGAAGAGGCCGAAAAGAGCCTGCTCCGCAGGGCGCTCGAAAAAGCAGGGGGCAATCAAACCCGCGCCGCCGTGATGCTAGGGATCACCCGCGACACCCTACGTTACAAAATGAGGAAATTCGACCTGCACTGATCCGCTTCTGCTTTCTGCCTCCTGTCTTCTGTCTTTCCCCCAACCCATTTGCGTGGCATCCCAGTTTGCGACTATACTGATTCTTCACCCGCCCACTCGAAAGAGTGGGTTTTTTATTTTAGGAGGCCGGCCATGATCATCTCAATGAAACTCCACTCCACCAAGCAGGAGATCGAGCAGGTGTGTGAGCGCATCCGTGACTTCGGCTACAAGATCCACGCCATCGAAGGCGAAGAACGCGTAGTCATCGGAGCCGTGGGCGTGGGCGATGTCACGGCCTGTCTTGAATCGGTGGAAGCCATGCCGCAGGTGGAAAAGGCCGTGCGCATCTCGGCGCCCTACAAATTCGTCAGCAAGGAGTTTCACTCCGAGCGGACGCGCATCCGCGTGAATGGCTGTGAGATCGGCGGCGACGAATTCATCGTCATGGCCGGGCCCTGTTCGGTCGAATCGGAGAAACAGATCATGCAGGCCGCCGAAGGAGTGGCCGCCGGGGGAGCAAAGCTGCTGCGTGGTGGAGCATTCAAGCCGCGCACGTCGCCGTACGATTTCCAAGGTCTGGAAGCCGAGGGCCTGAAGCTGCTGGCCAAGGCTCGGGACGCTACCGGCCTGGGAATCATCACCGAAGTCATGAGCGACCGCGATGTCGATCTGGTGGCCGAATATGCCGACGTCCTGCAGATTGGAGCGCGCAACATGCAGAATTTCGCGTTACTGAAGACCCTGGGCAAGTGCAGACGCCCGGTTCTGTTGAAGCGGGGTATGAGTTCCACGCTTCGGGAGTTGTTAATGTCGGCCGAGTACGTAGTGGCGCACGGCAATCCCCAGGTCATCCTGTGCGAGCGCGGTATCCGCACCTTTGAAACTGCCACTCGCAACACCTGCGACATCACCGCCGTCGCGGCCCTCAACGAACTTACGCACCTGCCGGTAGTGCTTGACCCCAGTCACGCCACCGGCAAGCGCAGCCTGGTTCCCGCGCTGTCGCGCGCAGCGGTCGCCATCGGCTCCGATGGTCTGCTGGTGGAAGTGCATCCGGCGCCCGAGAAGGCCGTCAGCGATGGCGCCCAATCTCTGGATCTCCCCCAATTCCGGAAGATGATGCTGGATTTGCGGCCCTACCTTGAGCTTTGGAAAGCGGCGCGCGTGACAGAAACCGCCGCCGCGGTGTAACCTTCGTTGTGAGGTTCCGTTTCCAGCCTTGGCAGCTCGCCGTCCTCCTGGCGATTCTTTGTCTCGCCGTTACGGGGGGAATCCTTCTCTACCGGACTCGGGGCGCCTCGAATCCAGCCGACTTGGTCGCCTATCTGCCCATCGACAAGGCCGTTATTGTGTATATCGACACCGGAGCCATCCGGCGATCCGGCATCCTGGACATGATCGCCGGTTCTAAGGCGGCCGAAGAGCTCGAGTACCAACAGTTCGTGGATCGAACCCTGTTCGACTACCGTCAGGACCTGGACGCCGTGGCAGTGGCCTTTAAAGAAGGGCAGGTCTACCTGGCGGCTCGTGGAAATTTTCATTGGAAGAACCTGATGGATTACGCCGCTCAGCAAGGCGGATCGTGTCACAACAGTTTCTGCATCGTTCCCAGCAGCCGCCCCAGCCGGCGCATTTCCTTCTATCCGTTGAAGCCGAATCTCATGGCGCTAGGCATCAGCTCGGATGACTTGGCTGCTTATACGGTGGCCCGCCGGCCCGGAAAACTGGCGCTGGCCTCCCCCACCCAGCCCCTTTGGATGCTGGTCCCGGCCGCGGCATTGAAAGACACCGATGCATTGCCGGCCGGCACGAAGCCCTATGCGTCGGCGCTTCAGACTGCCGACCAAATCGTTTTCACCGTCGGACCCGATTCCGGCCATCTCCAAGTATCCCTCCAGGTGACCTGCCATGACGTTCCCGCCGCGGAAAAATTGTTGGTGGACGTGCAAAATGCCACCCGCATGCTCCGCGACGGGCTCGCACATGAGCACCAGCAGCCCAATCCCGCCGATTTGAGTGGTGTGCTGGCGGGCGGGACATTTCATCGCGACGACCGGCTGGTATACGGGCAGTGGCCTATTTCCCGGGCCTTCGTGGATTCGTTGACAGGAGAAGCCTACTAATAATGGAAAAACGCGTTCTCGGCAAAACGGGGATGAATGTGACCGTGCTCGGCTACGGCGGCGCCGAAATCGGCTATCGCGGCGTGCCCGAGGAAACTGTCGAGCGGTTGATCAACGGCGCGCTGGATGCCGGCCTGAATGTGATCGATACCGCTGAGTGTTATGTCGATAGCGAAGAAAAGATCGGCAAGGCTGCATCCCGCCGCCGCAACGAATATTTTCTGTTTACCAAGTGCGGGCACGATAAAGACGGCGATAATTGGAATCCAAGGAAGATGGGGGAGCAGATCGATCGCAGCCTCCAGCGTTTGCAGACCGATCGCGTGGATCTGTTGCAATTGCATAGCTGCACTGAAGAGCATCTTCGGCAGGGCGACGTGATCGAAGTTATCCAGCGCGCGCGCAATGCCGGCAAGACACGGTTCATCGGCTATAGCGGCGACGGCCCGGCAGCCCTCTACGCGGTCCAATCCGGCATCTTCGACACTCTGCAGATTTCGGTAAGTATCGCCGATCAGGAAGCGCTCGACCTGGTGCTGCCAACCGCCCGGGCCAAGGGTATCGGCGTCATCGCCAAACGTCCCATCGCCAACGCCATCTGGAAGGAATCGTCCAAGCCGGCCGAATATTATCAGCCTTATTGGGAGCGCCTGCGTCAATTGGATTATGACTTTCTACGGACCAATTCCGGGCAGGACGTCGCTACCGCGCTGCGTTTCACTCTATCCGGCCAAGGCGTCCACACCGCCATCGTCGGCACCACCAAACCGGAGCGCTGGAAGCAGAATGCGGAGCTCCTGCGGAGTGGCCCCCTCGACAGCCAACGCTTCAACGCCATTCGGTCGCGTTGGAAATCCGTGGCCTCTCCAGATTGGGTCGGTCAGACCTGATTTGTGTTATATTGGCTACCTGCGGCTTCTGTGGATTCCGCTTTTCAATTCCCCTCTGAGGTTAGTGACAGGAGACAGGTTATGAACCTTCGTCCGCTTCACGATCGTATACTCGTCAGGCGACTGGAAGAACAGGAACAGATGCGGGGCAGCATCATTATTCCCGACTCGGCCAAAGAAAAACCGCAGCAGGCCGAAGTGGTCGCTGTGGGCAACGGCAAGCTGCTCGAGGATGGCCAGCGGGCCAAGCTCGATGTCAACGCCGGTGATCGCATCCTGTTCGGGAAGTATTCCGGCGCCGAAGTGAAAATCGAGGGCCAGGAATACCTAATTCTTCGTGAAGATGAAATCCTGGGAGTACTCGCGAAATGAGTAAGCTCGCCCTCGCCATACTGGCTTGCAGCGCCTTTCTTGGCATCGCCAACGCGCAGATCAAATTAGCCGTGATCAATTCGCAGAAGGCCATCCTCGAAACCGAGGAAATCAAGAAGGCCCAGTTGGAGCTGACAGCCAAATATAAACCTCGCCAGGATCAGCTCGAGAAGCTGCAAAAAGACCTGCAGGATATCCAGAATCAATTGCAAGGCGGAAAGCTAAATCAGTTGGGCGAGCAGGAACTCACCGCGCAGGGACAGAGGAAGCAGCGCGAATTGCAGCGCCTGCAGCAGGATCTTCAGGAAGACGCCGATAAGGACCGCAATGAAATCCTGCAGCGCGCCGGGACGCGCATGCAAGAGGTGGTCAAGAAGTTGGCGGACGAAAAAGGTCTCGATATAGTGGTCGATACGGCCAATACTCTCTTCTATAAAACCACCCTCGATCTCACGCCCGACGCCGTCGCCGGCTACAACAAAGCGTATCCGGTAAAATAGTTGGTAGATGGCCAGTTATCTGGAGACGTACGGGGCCACGGAAGAACACCGCGCCAAACGAATCCACCTGATCAAGAACGCCGCCATCGTGGTGGTTTCGGTGATCGCCGTTGCGCTCATTGCGTATGCCATCTTCAAGAATCGATCAGAAGAGCAGCAGGCTAAGACCTTCGTGAGCCTCTTGCAGGCGCATGATTATCAGGGCGCCTACCGCTTATGGGGTTGCTCGGACGCGCACCCCTGCCAAGATTACCGGTTCGATAAATTTATGGAGGACTGGGGTCCTAAGAGCACCCACGCCAATCAGTCGACGGCCAAGATTGGTCTGTCGCAGTCGTGCGGCTCCGGCGTGGTGATCCGATTGGACTACCAGGGCTCCGAGGAACCCGTCACTTTGGACATCGAGCGCGGCACTAAAGTCATCAGCTTCGCTCCCTGGGCCGAATGCCCCGGCCGGCATTTGCATATCGGAGCCTGGCTGCGGTCGCTGTTTAATCGATAGCGATCTATCTTCGGTCGTTAATGCGTCCTTATTAGTAAAAGCTCACCGCCTAACTTTCCCGCCGCTGTAACGTTCTTTAGTGAGCGGAGTATTCACGTCATGGGCAACCTTGTGCAAGATCTGCGGTACGCCGTAAGGACATTCCGAAAGTCACCGGTATTCGTCATCGTTGCAGTACTTTCTCTGGCTTTCGGCATCGGCGCAAACACGGCCATCTTCACCCTGGTGGACCAGGTTTTGCTTCGCTTGCTCCCTGTCAAAGATCCGCGGCAACTGGTGCTCCTTTGGGGCCGCGGGCCGCATTATGGCAGCAATAATGGCCGCTACAAACTGTCCTATCCGATGTATGAAGATTTTCGCGACCACAACCAGGTCTTCAGCGGTATGTTCTGCCGCTGGGAGACATCCATGAGCGTAAGCTCGGATGGCAGAACCGAGCGCGTGGATGGCGAATTGGTGTCGGGCACCTATTTTCCCGTACTGGGTGTTGGACCTGCACTGGGGCGCGTGTTCACTGCTGAAGACGACAAGACTCCAGGTGGCGCTCCTTATGCCGTGCTCAGTTACCGTTACTGGCTCAGCCGCTATGCCGGAAATCCGGGCGTAATCGGAAAGAAACTGATTGTGAACGGACATCCCCTCACGATCATCGGTGTGAGTCAGGCCGGCTTCGATGGAACCGACCCCGGCAAGTCCCCCCAGGTCCGCGTGCCCGTGATGATGAAGGCTGAGATGGACACGCTTGGCTCGAGTTTCGATTACAATTTCAAATCGCGCCGTGGACGATGGGTCAATGTCTTCGGGCGCATGAAGCCCGGTGTGACAGAGCAGCAGGCCAAAGCCGCTCTGCAGCCATTTTTCCACCAGATGCTCGAGCTGGAGGTGCGGGAAAAGGCCTTCGCACAAACCGCACCTGAAACCAGGCAGCGATTCCTTACCATGTGGATCGATCTGTTGCCTGCGGCGAAGGGCGACTCCGAGCTGCGTCGCCAGTTCTCCAGTGCACTACTGGTCCTGACGGCCATTGTCGGACTGGTGCTGCTAATCGCCTGCGCCAACGTCGCCAATCTTCTGATCGCGCGTGCCACAGCGCGGCAGAAAGAGATTGCAGTCCGGCTGGCCTTGGGAGCGAGCCGCTCGCGAATCATCTCACAACTTTTGATCGAAAGCCTGCTGCTGGCTATCACCGGTGGCATCGCCGGCTTGGCCCTGGCCGTGTGGATGGATCGGGCGCTGCTCGCTTTCCTGCCCACCGGGAACACTCCGCTAACCATCTCCAGCACCCCGGACTGGCGGATTATGTCCTTCAATCTCGCCATTTCGCTGCTAACCGGAATCATTTTCGGCCTCGTCCCGGCCCTCCAATCGACGCGCCCCCAGTTAGCCGGAACATTGAAAGACCAGGTCGGCTCGATCGCCGGCGGAACGTCGGTCGGCCTGCGCAAGGCTTTGGTCGCCGCACAGGTGACGCTTTCGCTGCTCTTGCTCATAGGCGCGGGCTTATTCATTCGAAGTTTGAAAAACCTGAAGGATCTCGACCCCGGGTTTCACACCAACAATCTGGTTGAGTTTTCCATCGATCCGACCAGGAATGGATACAAGCCCGAACGCACCTTGGACTTTTATCGTCAACTCCGCGAGAATCTCGACGCGATCCCAGGCGTGGAAGCGTCGGGCTTCGCAGTGATCCCGGTTTTATCCGGCGACGAGTGGGACAACAGCATTGCCATCGAAGGCTTCTCTCATAGTCCGACGGACATGCCCGATCCACATATGCAGTTCATATCGCCGGATTACTTCCGGACAATGAACATCCCCATGCTGACGGGCCGCGACTTTCGCATGAGCGACGGCCGCGATGCACCCAAGGTCTGCATCGTGAATGAAAAATTTGCGAAACGATATTTCAAGGATGGCAACGCTCTGGGACGCCACATCGGCATGGGCGGCAACCCTGGGACCAAGCTCGATATCGAGATCGTCGGCGTGGTCCGCGACACAAAATACGAAAGCATGCGCGACGAAATTCCAGTGGAGGTATACCAGCCTTATCATCAGGTAAATTTCGTGCTGGGTATGATGGCCTACGTTCGAACCGCCCGTCTCCCGGAACAGGCATTCTTGAGCATCCGCCAAGTAGTGAACGCTTTGGACGCGAATCTACCCGTGTCCGATATGAAGACGCTCGAAAACCAGCAAGCTGAGTCGCTCGTTACAGAACGCCTTGTAGCAACGCTCTCGACTGGATTCGGCATTCTAGCCACGCTGCTCGCGACCATCGGCCTGTACGGGGTGATGGCCTACATGGTGGCCCAGAGAACGCGTGAGATCGGCATCCGGATGGCGCTGGGCGCGGCCAGCTTCAACGTTCTTTGGCTGGTGATGAAGGAAGTGCTGCATTTGGTTGCGATTGGCGTTGCTATCGGCCTGCCGGCGGCGTGGGCCCTGACCCGATTCGCAAAGTCGCAACTATATGGCATCCAGCCCAATGACGCGCTGACCATCGCGCTAGCGACAGCCGGGATCGCGCTGGTGGCGATTTTTTCCGGCTACATTCCTGCGCGCCGCGCCACGCTGGTCGATCCGATGCGCGCCCTTCGCTGGGAGTGAGGGCTACGCTTGGAAATTCTTCCGCTGCATCGCAATAGTCTCGGGAATCGTCGTCGTGTACGGACTGCTCACTGGGAACCGGATGGACGGATGGACTGCACTCTTTCTGGTGAGCACAGCCGCGACGAGCGTGACCTGGAAAGATCTGGCGCCGACCCAGTCTGAACCGCCCTTCCTGGCCACGCAGCTCGTATTCTGGCGCTGTTCGCGTTTCTTAGTATTCTCGCGGTGAAGAAGTTCCGGATCCAGCCGGCCGTTGTAAGTTAATGAGCGGGACTTCGGTTCAGAAACTCCACTAATTTAGGGATTACTTGATCGGACGCTTCTTCCATGAGCCAGTGCCCGGACTTACGAACGACCACGCCCTGCACATTTTTCGCTACCAGGCGGCCTTGCTGAATCAGAAACTCGCCCGAAGCCTTTTCTCCGGTCAGAACCAACATCGGCATAAGCAAGGGGGTTTGAGCAAAGCGAGCAAAATCCTGCGCGTCCTTTTCGAACGCCCGAAAATACTCGAAGCCAGCGCGCATGCCGCCCGGACGGGCATAAGCCTTCGTGTAAACCCGGCGGTCGCGCTCCGGCACGGAATGCTTGGGGTTGGCGGCGAAATCGTTCCAGAAATGTTCGAAGTAAATGCGTTCACGGCCGTGGACCAGCGCCAGCGGCGTCTTGCCGTAAAAATGGAAATGCCAAAGATCCCGCATTAGCCATACATTGCGCCAGTCTCCTACGCCTGGCAAGAAGGCGTCCATTAACGCAATCCGATCCACTTCGCTCGAATACTGCGCCGCATATGCGTACGCCACCATCAACCCAATGTCGTGCCCTACAATCTGAATGTGCTCGTAGCCAAGTTTGCGCATCAGGGCGTGGATGTCTTGCGCCATTTCGGCCTTGGTATAGCCGGCGGCCGGTGTAGACGATTGGCCAGCTCCGCGCAAATCCGGGGCCACCACCGTGTGGGTTTTTGCCAGCTCCAACATCAGTGGGCGCCACATGTGGCTCGTCTCCGCATAACCATGCAGCAGGATCACCGGGTCCCCTGCACCCGCGATGAGGTAGTGCAGACGCACGCCATTGACAGTCGCAAAACGACTTTGGATCGATTGCGGGGATTTAACGCTTCTTACTTTCTTGTGATGTGGCATGACACAGTCTACATGACACGAAGCTACCCTGGAAATCGTCCTAGCCCTTTTGCGCTTCCCTGTTTCGCCTGCCTTCTGCCAAAATAAACATGGGCAGCTTGGTTGTCGGCACTGCCCAAGACTCTCTTAAAAATGCAATTGCGAGTGCTTGCGTTTGTGCTGGCCGGAGGCAAAGGAACACGCCTCTATCCGCTTACCAAAGAACGTGCCAAGCCCGCCGTCCCGTTTGGCGGCCGTTATCGCATTGTCGACTTCGTCCTCAGCAACCTGGTCAACTCGGGCATCTATTCCGTCTACGTCCTGGTACAGTTCAAGAGCCAATCGTTGCTGCAGCATCTGCGCGAGGGATGGGAAGCCTCCAGCCTCTTGCGAAATCATTTCATCATCCCGGTTCCCGCCCAGATGCGATCCTTAGGCGAAGACTGGTATCGCGGCACTGCCGACGCCATTTACCAGAACATCAATCTGATCGAACAGGCCGAGCCGCATGTAGTAGCCATCTTCGGCGCCGATCACATCTATCGCATGAATATCCGCGAGATGGTGGAGTTTCACGTCGATCGCGGCGCCCAGGTGACCGTTTCGGCGATCCCCGTCGAAAAGGAACAGGCCGTCGAGTTCGGAGTCATCGAAACCCGCGAGGACGGCTCCATTCGTGGTTTCCACGAGAAGCGGCCGGATGCTCCCACCATGCCGGGCGATCCCAACCGGGTCTACGCGTCCATGGGGAACTATCTTTTCTCGACCAAGTTGCTCCTGGAGGAGTTGCGCGCTGACGGTGAAAATGAGCGCAGCTCTCACGATTTCGGCCGAGATATCCTGCCCAATTTGATCGGCCGAGCCGACATGTTCGCTTACGATTTTCAGACCAACCGTATCCCCGGCGATCCGGCCGGCGCCCCGATTTACTGGCGAGACGTCGGAACACTGGATGCGTACTTCGATGCCAATATGGATTTGCGGTCCGTCTCCCCGGAGCTAAACCTCTACAACCGCCAATGGCCTCTGAGAACGGCCGGTTACT
>DATMMD010000205.1:0-3400 GCA_035569875.1 Bryobacteraceae bacterium | reverse complement strand
CGACATCGCGATGAAACGTGATCTTTCCATCGGCGGCCAAGGCTACACCAGGTAGCGCACATGCGAGGACAGCGAGAGCGGTTCGATGCGTTCGCATGTCCCTAGAATACTCCTGCCGGGTGGCGACAGACTAGTCTAGCGATCGTAGCACCTTGCGCGTCGAGCGAGCGGCGTGGCTATTGCTTGCCGAGTCGCTGGCGACGCAGCGCGCGCAATAGGATCGTCGCTATACCCGCTGAGCACAGGAACATTGAGCCGGGTTCCGGCACAATGGATTGCGCGGCCTCGAAGTCGAGCGCGACCTGATCGAAATCGGCTTGATTGGTGGGCAAGACGGGCGGTCCACCGCCAGGCTCGTTACCCGAAAACAGGATTTCGAGGTGAGCGCCCAGGTTGGGATTGCTGGCCAGAATGTTGACGGTTAAGCCGGGGTTTGTATCTCGAACGAAGGAATTGGCGGGCACGATCAAGTCGTTGCTGTCGGATGCGATGACGGTGCTGCCAGCGAGCAATTCCACAGTATAGGGGCCGAGGGGGGCACCGTCATTGCGGCTCCCGATAAAAACCGACAGAGAGTATGTACCCGCCTGAAGGGTCGAACTAAGGACTTGGAAGATCGACCCGGTATTGATGAAAGCGACGGTTGTGCCATCTGGTATTCGCGAGAGGGGATTGTATTGCAACATGGCCGGAGCGAGAGCACCAGCATCGGGGCCCGAGACCGACCATCCCGATGATCCTGCGACGTTACCAAACGGAGTCGCATCCACGCAACCGGCAACATACTGCTGGCCGCTATCGATGAAATTCCCCGACCCCGCCGTGAGTCTGTTGTTGCCGGAGCAGCCGGTACTGTCGACAAACTCGAAGCTGGGATTGATTATAGCGAGAGGAGCTGCCTGAATCTGACAGGCTGCAAGAGCTCCAGCCACAATGAATAACTTGCTTGAAATGTTTAGTGTATTAAACGCCATAGTTCCTCCGTTTGGCGTGTCTCCCGCTGTAGAATGGAGCCCAGACCGCCGATGGTGAGCATGGAACAAATCGGCGGTGCAAGTCTTGCGGAGGCCATCAAGCTTCGATGAAAGATAACTCAAAGAGTTATCAAAATGCGGGGGAGAAGCCCCCAACAGCATCGACGCCGGAAGTTTACCTGTTTGGACCGTACCAGCTGGACATCCACGAACGTGTTCTGCTTTCCGGCGGCCAGACCGTTCCCCTCAGCCCGAAGGCGGTCGAAACCCTTATCGTTCTGGTTCGGCGGCACGGCCGGGTAGTGACTAAAGAAGAGTTGCTTCGAGCGGTCTGGCCGGATACTTTCATCGAGGAGGGCGTCCTGGCTCAGAATGTCCTCACCCTGCGCAAGACCCTCCAGAACCCGGATTGGATCGAGACGGTTCCGCGCCGAGGCTACCGGTTTTCCGCGCCAGTCAGCCTGCCTGAAACGACGCAGCCTGAAATTACCCCTGCATCTCCAAAACCTAGGGCTCCGGGCACAAGACTTCGCGGGTGGGTTCTCGGGGCGGCCGTGGTGGCGGCGTTGATGGTCGCGGGATTTTTCGGGCTTCCCGCCGCGCGAACACGCTGGGGTCCCCACGACACGCCCGTCCGGTCACTCGCCGTGCTTCCTTTTCAATCGATTCCTAAAGAGCCGTCCTATCTTGGCTTGGGGCTAGCCGACGTATTGATCAACCGGCTGGGCATGCTGCATCAGATAGCGGTTCGGCCGACCAGCGCCGTACGAAAATTCGCGGAAGGAGCGATGGCCGATCCATTGGCCGCGGGCCGGGAGTTGGGTGTCGATGCCGTTCTGGAAGGCAATATTCAGCGCGACGGCGATCGGGTCCGGGTCACCGTACGCGTGCTGCGAGTGACGGACGGCGCATCGCTGTGGACCACCAAGTTCGATCAGCGCGCCGACAGTCTATTTGCTCTGGAAGACTCGATCGCGGGCGAAGTCGCCAACGGCCTGGCGCTCGACCTCACGCCCAGTGAGCGCCAACGGTTGGTCAAGCGTTACACCGAAAATGCCGCAGCCTGGCAGGCCTACCTCCGCGGACGCTACTTGTGGAACCGCCGCATGCCGGAAACGCACCTGAAAGCAATCGAGGAATTCGAGCAGGCTGAGCGCATCGACCCTCGCTACGCTTTGGCTTATGCTGGCTTGGCGGACGCGTATGCTTTGCTGGGTTCGAACCCGAATCGCTTGCTGCCGCGCGCCCAGGCGATGGAAAAGGCGCGCGCTGCGGCGCTCCAAGCGCTGCAGATTGATAGCGATCTCGCGGAGGCGCACACTGCGCTCGCTTTTATCCTGATGCATTATGACTGGAAGTTAGATGACGCGGAACGGGAGTATCGGCGGGCGCTCAGCCTGAACCCCAGCTATCCGACCGCGCACCAGTGGCACGCCGTGAATCTTCTGGTGAAGGGCCATGGGGACGAGGCGATCGATGAGTTGAAAACTGCGCAGGCGCTTGATCCCACATCGCTGATCGTTATGGCTGACCTGGCCGAACTGTACGTCTTTACGGGCCAGCTCGCCGAATCCGAAGCCGAGGGGCGCCGGGCGTTGAACCTCGATCCATCCTTCTCGATGGTGCGTTGCTGGTTGTCCTGGGCGCTGACCGGACAGCGCCGTTTCGATGAAGCCGCCGCAATCCTGGGCCCCGATCCCACCGGCAACGATCCGGCACGGATCTCGGCTCTCGCCTACCTGGATGCGGCCGCCGGTCGCCCAGCGGAAGCTCGCGCGCAAATCGCGGGACTGGTCCGGCTAGCCAAGAACGATTTCGGACTCGCCACTCTGGTAGCGGCTTCCTATGCGTCCCTGGGCGACGTAAAAGCCATGATTCCGTGGCTGGAAAGAGCGCTCGAAGAACGGTCCGGGGCATTACTGTTTTTGAACGTTCATCCCGAGTTCTCGCGGGTGAGAGACGATCCTCAATTTCGCGGGTTTGTTACGCGAGCCGGCTTACCAGCCTCGTTGGCGAAGAAATAGGCGAACCCGTGGTGCCGGCCCCGACAGCCCTCGGCCTGCGAAAGTTTTTCGGCAGCAACGCCGATCTCTAGGGCGTGCTATACTCGTCCCTTCAGAAAATTGTGATTTCCCGTCGTTCTCTCCTGAGAAACGCGGCGTTTGTTTTAGGCGCGCCGCTACTCAATCGGGGCCGGTTTTCGCTCTTCGCACAGGGCGAAGCGGAGTATTCCGCTCGCACTCTCGACTTGGTCGGCGAATCCACCGTGATCGACATGCTGGGATTGCTCACGCTGAATTTCAAGAAGCTTTCTGCCTGGCGAACCGATCCGGCCAATTTCCAACCGTCCGATTTGAAGAAGTTGAAAGATTCCGGAATCACCATTTTCCATCCGGCCGTCGGTTACACCGAAGGAGACGTTTACG
>DATMMD010000204.1:0-46551 GCA_035569875.1 Bryobacteraceae bacterium | reverse complement strand
ACCGTCAGGTCGCCGATCAGGTTGAAGGCCTGGAAGATGAAGCCAATCTCGCGATTCCGGACCCGCGCGCGCTCGGACAGTTTCATTTGATCCACGCGCGTGCCGTTCAAGACGTACGAACCGTCGCTGGGTGTGTCGAGCAGGCCGAGAATGGCCAACAGTGTCGACTTTCCGCAGCCGGAAGGTCCGGAAATGGAGAGGTACTCCCCCTTTCGGATCTTCAGCTCAATGCCCGCGAGCGCGTGGGTCTCCACTTCATCGGTGGTGAACACCTTGGAAACGGTTTGTAAGGAAATTAGCGTCCTGTCTTCTGAGGTCACGTCGACTCCTTCTGGAACCCCTACCCGGAAGCTTGGGCCGAGCGTTCAACACTTAGACGTACGCTCTCCCGCCGAGTTAGGTTCAAACAAAATTACTGGATTTCACGAAAAAGGTTACAGGTTGCCGGGCCATTTTCTGGCGCCGTTGATTACAAGGGTATATGTCGCTATCGGCAGGCTGACGCCGGCGAGTTTGCAACTGACGAAGAAGTTGAGGCCGCGTTTTCTCGGTGGCGAGACCCGGGCCCGGCGAACCAGCCTATCGGACCGGCAGCATCAGGCGCGCCTCGCAGCCCGGGCCATCGGGCGCGTTCTGCAGCGTCAAAGTCCCGCCGTGCGCCTCGGCGATCTGACGGCTTAGTACCAATCCAATGCCTGAGCCGGTGGGCTTAGTGGTAAAGAACGGGACGAAGAGATTGGCAGTGTTCGGCAAGCCCGGACCTTCGTCTCGCACCCACACGATCAAGTGGGAGTTTTCGCGGCCCCAGCCCACCTGAACGCCGCCCCCAGTTTCGAGCGATGCATCGGCGGCGTTGCGGATTACGTTGATCAGCAGTTGCTCGAGCTGATCGGCATCGGCCTGAATGGTCACCTCGGGACCGGGCAGCAACCTCGGCGCGACGCGCGTCTCGAGCCCCACTACTCGCCGCACCAGGTCGCTCACGCCCACCGGCGCCAGGGTCGGCTGAGGGAGCCTGGCTAGGCGGGCATAAGCGCCCATGAAGCGGTTCAACGATTCGCACCGCGAGGCGATAACTGCTAGCCCCCGCTTCATATCGTCCTCCCAATCCTCGGCGCGCGGCTGCCGGGTCAGGATGCTCTCAAGGCTTCCGGCGATGGACTTGATGGGCGCCAGAGAATTGTTCAGCTCGTGGCCCAGCACGCGCACCAGGCGCTGCCATGCTTTCAACTCCTCTTCACGCAAGGGCCGCGTCAGATCGGTAACGACTAAGAGCTGGTGCGGCAGGCCGCCTTCGCGAAAAGTACTGCGGCTGATGCCCCAGCGGGCAGTTCCTCCGGAGAAGTTGTGTTGGACGGTGTGCTGCGCTTCGCCGGCGAGATATTGCTCCAGACCGAGCGACTCGGCGGGCGCGGCGAGCAGGCGCTCGGCAGGTTCGCTCAACAAGCGTTCGCCGGCGCGATTGACCAGTCGCAGCCGATGATCACCATCGAATGCGAAAACGGCTACGTTGATCTCCTCCATCACCTTGCGCAACAGCGTGGTGGCTTCCAGGGCGCCCAACCGCTGAGCGCGCAGCGTGGCGCTCATGGCATTGACCTGTTGCATCACTTCGCCCATGGCGTCGTCGCTTTTGACGCCTCGCGCGCGAATGGAATAGTCGCCTTCTCGCATGGCCTCTAGCAAATTCGCCAGCGTGCGAAGGGGCGACGCGACCCGTTCGCGCAAACCGAAACAGAAACCGAGCCAGCACGCGAGAATCACCACCGTTAAAGTCCATTGGACTTTGGGAGTGTGGTCGCCCAGCCAAAGCATCAGCATGCACGTGAGCACGGCCGGTGCGCCGGCCACGAGAGCCAGCAGGAGAATGCGCTGCTCGTGAACGAGTTGCGGCTTGTGGAGCTTCATGGGTCGCGACCCAACTGTGTCACATCATAGCCCGTAGCGCTGCAGGCGGCGATACAGTGCGCTACGGCTGAGTCCCAGAGCGCTGGCGGCGTGGCTGACATTGCCGCTGTAGCGTGCCAATGCCTTCTTGATCAGGAAAGCTTCCACGTCCTCGATGCTCATGTCCTCCAGCCGCGGGCTGCCTTCACGCGTCGAGCGCAGCGCCAGATCCGCGGGTTTAACCTGGCTGTCCTGGGCCATCAGAACGGCGCGCTCGATGACGTGATTCAGCTCGCGAACATTGCCCTGCCACGGATTGTCGAGTAGTGACTGCATGGCCGAGTGGTCGAAGCCCGCGATCCGTTTCCGATACCGCTGGGCATGCGTCGTCAAGAAATGCGCCGCCAGCAGAGGGATGTCTTCGCGGCGCTCGCGCAAGGGGGGTAAATGGATTTCGATGGTGTTGAGCCGGGACAAAAGATCCTGGCGGAATCGGCCGGAGTGGACCTCCTCATCCAGGTTCGCATTGGTGGCCGAGATGACCCGCACGTCCACGCGTTTGGTTTTGGACGAACCCACGCGCTCCATTTCGCCGACCTCCAGCACGCGCAGCATCTTGGCCTGCAGATTCATCGGCACGTTGGCGATCTCATCCAGAAACAATGTGCCGCCGTCGGCCAGTTCAAAGCGGCCCACGCGATCCGCCTTGGCGTCGGTGAAGGCGCCTTTGACGTGGCCGAACAATTCGCTTTCGAAGACTCCTTCCGCCAGACCACCGGCATTCACGGTCACCATCGGCTTGGTGCAGCGCGGCGAAATCGCGAAAAGCGTCTTGGCGACCACCTCTTTGCCAGTGCCAGGCTCCCCCGTGATCAGCACGTTGGCGTCGGACGGGCCCACGCGAGAAATCATCTGCAGCACGGGCTGCATAGACGGCGACTCAGCGATCAGGGAGGGCGCCCCATCCGCGCGCAGCAGCCGATTCTCGGCTTCCAGGCGCATGCCTCGCCGGATGGCGTTGCTCAGATCGATCTGAGTCTTGACGATGCTCAGCAGCCGCTCGTTTTCCCAGGGTTTCTGGATGAAATCGCGCGCGCCGCGGCGCATGGCCTCCACGGCCAGTTTCACGGTTCCCCAGGCCGTCATCACAATCACCGGCAAGATCGAATCGATGACTTGAATCCGCGATAGCAGATCCAGCCCCTCCTGGCCGGAGGTGGTGTCGCGCGTGTAGTTCAGGTCCATTAGGACCACGTCGAAATCGCGAGCTTCCAGCGTGGAGACGATGCTGGCCGGGGAGGTGGCGGATTCTATCTGATAGCCCTCGCCTTTCAACAGAAGACGCAAAGCTTCGAGGACATCCGTCTGGTCGTCCGCGATAAGAATCCGCGGAGCGGAGTCAGAAAATCTCATAGAACCGTTTCTAGTTCCTGGTTTATAGTTTCTAGTTCCCCGAATGTTAGCTTCTCGAAGCCAGAACAAAGAAACGAGAAACCGGATACGAGAAACTTACTTATATCTTAGTGCGGTCCCCGTGCCGGGAACGACGCAAATTAATGCTGCCGTTCACGGTCGCGATTCTGAGCTCCGGACCGCCGTGCCCGATTGCGCCATCGGCTCGCTTGCTCATGAATTGCCCGTGCACAGGGAGGCCGAAATCGGTGTTGATGCCTCCGTTCACGGTGTTGGCATGCACTCGCGCGCCGGTGCGGGATGGCATTTCGACAGTTATGGCGCCATTCACGGTTGAAAACTTGGCCCCACTTGTGATCCTTCCCATGGAGGCGGTGATGGAGCCGTTCACGGTCTCGCCCTGCGCTGCGCCAGCGGTGCTGAGCCTGACATTTCCATTGACGGTATGGGCTTCCGTGTCGGCATCGAGCGACTTCGCTTCCACCAGGCCGTTGACCGTTCTGGCGACGAAGCGCACCGCTTTGGGGACACGCACCGTAAAGTCCACGCTGACGTCGTTGTTAGGCGAGCCCTTGCCCACATTACACTCGTCAGTCAGTCCATCACTGGAAGGGTAGACGGCGCAAATGGTGACACCGCCATCGTGTTGCACCACGCGCACATCGATTTCCGCGGGATCGTACTCGCGTCCGTTCTTGAACGCGACCACCTCCACCTCGTCGCCCGAAGCGGGCTCGGCATGAATGCTTCCATTCACGCCCCGGACCTCAAGCCGCTGCCCGGCCGGCACTCGGCCGCTCCAATGAAACGTATCGACGCCGGTGGCGCCGAACAAGCTGCTAACAGTAGTGAGCAAAACGAACAGCCGTGAAAGATTCACTTCAAGCTCCTTCTATTCATATCTCCCTATTCGTATCTCCCTTATTCGTATCTCAACGCCACGATCGGATCAACCACGGCAGCCTTTCGCGCCGGGAAATAGCTGGCGCAGAGCGCGACCGCGCAGAGCACTAGCGGCACGGCGAGAAATATCCACGGATCGGTCGGGCTGACGTTGAACAATAAGGACCGTAGATAGCGCGTCAATGCGAACGCTCCGGCCAACCCGGCCGCGGTTCCTATCAGAGCCAGGATCAGTCCCTGGCCGACCACCAATCGCAATACTTGATCACGCTGTGCACCCAAGGCAACACGAATACCGATCTCATGCGAGCGCTGCGCCACCGAATAAGACATGACGCCAAAGATTCCGATGGCCGCCAGCAAAAGCGCCAACCCGGCGAAACTCGCGAGCAGCACCGACTGGAATCGCGGCCGTGCCACCGACTTCGAGACGAAAACATCGAGCGGCTGAATATCGGCGATGGCCTGGTCTTTGTCGTAGGCATGGATCACTTGCTCGATCACGGGTGCGAGCTTCATAGGGTCTGCGGCCGTCCGGATTACCAGAGTTCCTCCGCCATTGGGTTCTTGCGCGTCGGGGAAATAGACTGTCGGTTTGGCCTCTTTATCGAGACCCTCGTGTTTCACGTCCCCCACGACGCCGACAATTTCAAACGTAGTTTGCCGGCTCCACTGGACGAACAGCGGGTGACCGATGGGATCAATGTTTGGGAACTGCTGGCGAGCTAGAGCCTGACTCACGAGCACCACCTGCGGAGAGCCGTCGCGATCGCGTTGGGAAAATAGTCTCCCCTTGATCAGTGGAATGCTCATGGTCGCGAAATATCCCGGAGTCACAATGGAAACGTCCGTAACTGGCTCGTCGCCCGGTTTGGGAGCAGGGCGATCGGCGGGCCAAAAACCGGTGGCCGAACCGAGGCCGCTGAGAGGCGGCCACTGAATGGATCCAGCTGACGATACGCCCGGTACTTGCTCGACGCGGCGGATGATTTCCGCCAATCCGGCGCTAGTTTGTTGCAAATTTGCATAGCGCTTGGACGTTAGTCCGATACGCATCGACAGAATACGATCGGGTTGGAAACCCGGCGCGACGTTCTCCAGCCGGACGAAGCTCTTGATCAGCAGCCCGGCGCCGATCAGCAGCATCAGGGCCACCGCCATCTCGCCCGCCACCAGCGCGGCCCGCATCCGGTTTCGGCTCAAGCTGCCGGAAAACGCACGGCCGCCTTCCTTCAAGGTGTCGCTCAAATCCGGCCGCGAAGCTCGCAACGCGGGCAGCAGTCCGAACAGCAGCCCCGTGCCGAGAGAGGCGACTACGGTGAATGCCAGGACATTGTAATCGATGGTCACGCTGTTCACCTTGGCCACCGACATGTCGTCGGGCAGCATGGCTAGCAGCCCATCCTTGGCCCAAACCGCGAACAGCAAACCCAATAATCCGCCCACCGAGCCAAGGATTGTGCTCTCCACCAGCAACTGCCGGATGATCCTGGCGCGGCCTGCTCCTAGCGAAGTACGAATGGCCATCTCGCGCTGCCGCGCGTTCGAACGCATCAGCATAAGATTGGCGACATTGGCGCAGGCGATCAGCAGCACCAGGCCCACCGCGCTCAACAGCACCAGCAGCGGGGTTCGAAGTTCGCCGGTGAAGTTCTCTCGCATCGGTACCACGCTGGCGCCCCACTTGGTGTCGAAGGCGGGATTTTCCTGGGCCAGCTGCGCCGTGATGATTTTCATCTCAGCCTGCGCTTGCTCGATGCTGATACCCGGTTTCAGGCGAGCGATCGGCGCCAGGAATCGGCCGCGACGAGGCGCCTGCGGATCAAGGTGGATCAGTTCCCAGATGTCCGCTTTTACATCCGGGAAGCGGAAGCTGGCGGGCAACACTCCCACGACCAGGATCGGAGTGCCTCGCACGATCAGCTTCTTGCCGAGAATACCGGGGTCAGAGCCGTATTTTCTTCGCCACAATCCCTCGCTGATCAGAGCGACATTATTCTTATCACCGGAGACATCTTCTTCGGGAAGAAAATCGCGACCGAGGATCGGTTGGACGCCGAGAATGGAGAAGAAATCGCGTGTCGCGTAGTTGCCGGGGACCTCTTCCGGGGTGCCGTCCCCAGTGAGGCTCATGGTCTGCTGGAAGGGTACATAAGCGGCCATCTTTTCGAACGACCGGTTGCGCTTCTGCCAGTCGGCGAGGTTCTGAGGATTACCGACATTGTTCTTTCCCGTGCGCGGGCTGGTCTCCCAAACCATGACCAGCCGGCTGGGGTCGCGGAAGGGCATGGGCCGGAGCAACACCGCATTGACAACGCTGAAGATAGCCGTATTCGCGCCGATTCCGAGCACTAGAGCGAAAAGCGCAATTGCGCTAAAGCCCGGACTCTTCCAAAGCATCCGGACCGCAAAGCGGAGATCCCTCCAGAGGCTGTCCATAAGGGCTGGTCAGATGCAAGTCGTATGCCATGGCAACTTACTCCGAATCAAAGAGTTGTACTACTGCTGTGTTCGCTTGTGGGAAAGCCTGGCACGAAACCGAGCGTTAATCTGTAATCCAACTAATCTGTAATCCAACCGTCGACGATGTTGATAACTCGGTTGCCGTATTCGGCGTTGCGCTCGTTGTGCGTTACCTGGATGATCGTGGCCCCTTCGTCATTCAATTTCTTGAACAGATCCATGATCTCCTTGCCCTGGCTGGAGTGCAGGTTGCCCGTAGGTTCGTCGGCCAGAATGATCTTGGGGTTGGCCACGATGGCGCGAGCGATGGCAACCAACTGCTGCTGTCCGCCTGAAAGCTGGTTGGGATACAGATCCTTCTTGCCAACGATCTGGAAACGGTCGAGGACGTCGCAAACAATACTGTCGCGCTCGGATTTCTTGATGTTTCGATAGGAGAGCGGGATGTCGAGGTTTTCGTAGACCGTGAGGGAATCGAGCAAATGATAGCTCTGAAATACGAAGCCGAAGTATTTCTTGTAGATCTCCATCCGGTCTTTCTTGTTGATTTTGTGGATGGCATGGTCCAAGAGGTGATACTCGCCGGTCCAGGCGCTATCGTGCATTCCCAACAAGTGCAGCAGCGTCGACTTGCCCGCGCCCGAAGGCCCCATGATGGAGACAAACTCGCCTTCTTTTATTTCGGCGTTGATGCGCCGCAGAACGAAGGTCTTGGTCGGCCCGTGCTCAAAGTATTTCTCGACGTTCCGCAGAACGATCAGGGGTGAACTCATATGTAACTATATTCGCCTATGCGGACTGGCCGACATTGGCGCTTGCGTACGCCCTAATTAAATAGGAGCGCAATCGCGTCGGGGTCGGGCACTCTTAGAGAGGACACATGGGAGAATGCGAGCAACGCAATGGCGATAAGAAGAACCGCGACAAAATCGACGTGCCGGCGAAACATCACATCACTCCTACGCTTTCCTCCACAATCCTTCCATCAAACAACCGGATGGTGCGATCCGCATAGCGGGCATACCGGGGATCGTGGGTTACCATGCAAATGGTTGCGCCGCCGCGATGCAGCTCGCGGAGCAATTCCATGACAGCTTCGCCGTTGGTCGAATCCAGGTTTCCAGTCGGCTCGTCGGCCAGCAGGATGGAAGGATCTCCTGCCAAGGCTCGGGCCACGGCCACGCGCTGCTGCTGACCTCCCGATAGTTGCGAGGGATAGTGCTTGATGCGATGCGACATGCCCACGCGCTCGAGCGCATCATGAACGCGCTTCTTGCGCTCGGCCGACGGCATCCCGCGATAGGTCAGCGGAAGCTCCACGTTCTCGTAAACTGTCAGGTCGCCGATGAGATTGAACGCCTGGAAAATGAACCCGATTTCGCGGTTGCGGATGCGGGCGCGTTCCGAGAGCTTCAAGTTCTGGACTGCTTTACTATTCAGGATGTAGCTGCCATCGCTGGGCGAATCAAGCAGACCCAGAATCGCGAGCAAAGTGGACTTGCCGCAACCCGACGGTCCGGAGATCGACAGATACTCGCCCTTCTTGATGTGCAAGTGAATGCCGGCCAATGCGTGCGTCTCGACCTCATCGGTGACAAAAACCTTCGTCACGCCATCCAAACTGATCAATGCATTGGGGTCGTTTGCCATTAAGAATCCCTTTCGCTAATTCAAACGGATGCGATTGAAGGCATCCTGCGCCGACATATCCGACAAAATTACCTGATCGCCCACCTTCAGCCCGTCGACCACTTCGATGGTGTTCACCGAACTGCGTCCCAGCGATACGGGGATACGCTGCGCTTCCTTGCTGTCCGGGTCTAGCTTGAAGAGGGTGATCTTCGCGCCGGGCTGCCCGATCACCGGCCGGCCCACATAGACCACATCGGCTAATCGCTCGATAGTAATGGTGCCGTCCACACTCAGGTCGGGGCGCATCCCGTCCGCTGTACCTTCCAGCTTGACGTCCACATCCACCGTTCCGTTGACCGAGGCAGGATCAATTCGCGTGACATGCCCCGGAATAATCCCATTTCGCGTATCGATGGACGCCACCTGGCCGATGGCCACGTCCTTGACCTGGGTTTCGGGAATCTTCAGAGTGGCTTTCAACTTATGGGGCTGGGCGATCTTCGCAAGGATGGCTCCGGGAGCCACGCGCATGCCGACTTCAAGCGGTGTCGTAGGCGTACCAAGCACGGTCACCACGCCTTCCACGCCGGCTCGAATGGTCAGTTGCTCCACCTGCTGCTTCTTCAAATCGTAGGCGGCGCGGGTCTTCTCGATCAAGATTTTTTGCGCATCTAATTGCGCCTTAATGGCCGCGTTGCTGATCTCCAGCTGCTTCTTCGATAGCGTGTATCGCCCCTTCAACTCGTTCCACTTTGCCTCGGAAAGCTTGGCGTCCAAATCGGCCTTCAGATCGAGCTTGTTCAGCGCCTTGTCTCGATCGGCTTGCAGGCCGGCCTGCTCCATGTCGGACTGAACCTGCTCAGTGAGCTGCTGCTGAGCCAATTGCGCGGTCTGGAGCTGCACCTGCAGGTTGTCGTAGTTCGCCTCCGCCTGCTTGATCTGCCACTCCAAATCGGCCATATCCAGCTCCATCTGCGGATTGCTCAGCACCATGAGCACATCGCTGGGATGCACGCTGGCGCCTGGCAGAACATTCATTTTCTCTACGCGGCTTTCAAAATTAGCCGGAATCCAGATAAACTCTTCCACCACCAGCGTGCCGAGGCCTCGAACCTCGCGCAGCATGGGGCCGCGCTTCACAGTGTCGATCCAGACCGTGGCGCGATCCACGGAGGGTGCGGCCGGCTTCAGCCGCGAAAGCCCCCAGGTGATCAGAGGAATGGCTGCCACAATGAGGGCAATATATACGATTCGGCGAATTAGCTTCCGGCGAGCGACTTCTTTACCGCGAGGAACGTCCATGATGGCTCCCAATACAATTGGCAACTACCCTGCCAATGTCAATGTTACTGAAAAATAAGGCTGAACGGCCAAGCGTCTGGCGCCTGGCCACAACCCGTTGTCCGCTTGTGGGATTGTCTGTGTACGCAGTGGGACACGCTCTCCGCGCAGACAAAACGAACCCAAACTAGAATCTTAGCGCGAAAGTTAACTTGCGCGGAGGTGGAGTTCAGACCTTGCCGAGGTCTTCGGCCCAGCTGACTGCGTCCGCATACGCGGTCGAAAGCGCGAGCCTGGAGACGCCCAATCGCTGGGCGCATTGGTCCACCGTCTCCCAGGCAGCAGATTCATAAGCCGTGACCAGCGAATAGATGGTGCCCACCGCGTCGCCCGTCTGGCTTTGATTCAATAATGCGTTGCGGATGTCCTCATTGAGCTCGATATGCTCGATGATCTCTTGCGTGGGACGCCGCAAAATCGCCTCGAAGAGCGAGAGCATTCCGAAGAGAAACAACTCCGAGCTTCTGGTCTCGAACCCGGCTTGGGCGGCGATTAATTCACAGAATCGCGCGCGGATGATCGCAACCGGGGTCAAAGAAGTAGGGGACCGCTCGGTCAATGCCGAAAGGGCCAGTAGCCCGATCCATTTGCGGATTTGGTCAGTGCCCAGCAGCGCCAGCGCATGGCGTATCGAATCAATGGGTTGCTGCCAGGAGAAGGCGGCCGAGTTCAGGTAGCGAAGTAATTTGTAGACCAGCGCGGGCTCCCGCTTCAGCGAGTCTTCGATTCGGATCAAATCGAGCTCGGGCTTGTTGGACTCGCGAATCAAACGCAGGAGAGCTACCTTGGCCGGCGGAATATTCGTCCCAGGGATGATCTTCGGCCGAGCGAAGAAGTAGCCCTGTGCGAGCGTATAGCCCAGCTTGACGGCTCTTTCGAATTCATCGGCGGTTTCCACTTTTTCGGCGAGAAGACGAATGGATCGTTTGATGGCCTGACGCGCCACTTTCTCCTGTTGATGGTAGTCGGCAGTGCGAAAGTCCACCTTTACAAAATCCGCCACGGTGATCAGCTCGCCGACTTTTGCCAAATCCGTCACATCGTCCAGGGCTATTTTGAACCCCTGCTGTTTTAGCTCGCGACAGCGTTCAATTATCTCTTTGTCAGGCTGGACGGTTTCCAGCACTTCGATCACGATTCGCGCAGGCAGCAGCAGGCCGGCCAGATCGCCCAATAGCAGCTCTCGATCGAAGTTCACGAAGGCGGGCTTTCCGCCGACCAATTGGTCCATCCCAATGTGCAAAAGCGCGTTCAGGATCACATCCGTGGTGGCTTGGGTGCTGGAGAGTCCGTCATAGCTGTTATTCCAACCCGAGCGGTATAACAGCTCGTAGCCGTACACACTCTGGGAACGATCGAGGATCGGTTGGCGAGCGACGAAAGTCTCGCATCCGGCGTCGCTCGGTTCGGAAGGCGGCAGGTTGTGCGGCGGGGCTGTGAATTTTGGGAGCAGGCTCGCCACGGCGTGAAACCCTAAAAGGGTCTTATCGGCTGCGGGCGAGGATTTCGGCATATTACTAACGCCGCCTTACGTACTGGGGTATCCGCTAAAATGGCGGACGCGATGCATCAAAAGTATTTTGTCTTTGTCGTTGCTTTCCTATGGCCGATTTCCGGCATGGGCGCGGTCCAGCGTCCCATGACTGCGGCCGACACCCTGGCGGTCAAGAACATCAGTGAGATAGCGGCCTCACCGGACGGCCGGACGATCGTGTTCGCGCTCGGCACCATCGATCTGGCGGCAAATAAAACCCGCGAGCAGCTCATGCGTATCTCGGTCGCTGGCGGTGAGCCGGAGCCGGTGAAAGGAGCGCCCGAAGGCGCGGGCAGCGTAAGATGGTCGCCCGATGGTAGCAGGATCGCATTTATTGCGAAGTCCGATAAAGGCACCGCTATCTACACGCTAGAGATCGCACCCGGGAAGCTGACGCGGGTGTGCGATTACGGGCGCTCGAACGGCTTCCTGGCGCACTCGGGCAACATGCTGGTCTGGTCGCCCGACGGCCAGCGGCTAGCGTTCGCCGGGACGTTGGAGCCCAATCCGCCCGTCCAAGACCCGCTGGTGGTCACCCGCATTCTTTACAAGACCCGCACTTCTTTTTCCGACAACCGGCGCACGCACATTTACGTTGTCGGCGCGGGGGGAGGCGAACCGCGCGCTGTGACGAGCGGCACTCACGACGAGCACTCGATCGACTGGGGTGGCGATGGGCACGAGATCGTTTTCGTGTCGAACCACGAGAAAGACCCCGATGCAGTGCTCAATTACGACATCTTCGCGGTGAACGTGAAGAGTGGAGCGGTCCGCCAAATCACGCACACCCCGGGCGTCGAGATGGACCCGCGGGTTTCGCCGGACGGCCGTTCCATCGCCTACACGGCCACTCAGCGCAAGATCACGACCATCGATAGCGTCGCCGAGGATGCGCACGCGTGGGTGGTAGCGGCAGCGGGCGGGGAAGGCAAGGAGTTGAACGGGGCGCTGGATCGGCGGACGTCGGCGGTCATCTGGTCCCCCGATGGTAAGAGCGTGTTGTATACAGCTGGCGACCACGGCAGCGTGCTCGCGTGCAGGACCTTTGTGAGCACCACCGGGACGTCTTGCAAGGTTGGCAAAGGTGCGCAGGTAGGCGGCTTGGCGGTGGCGCGCGACGGGTCGATGGCGTTCACTCTGAGCAAAGAGGCCATGCCGCCGGAACTGTTCGATATTGCCGGGGATGGCGGCGAGCCAAAGCAGTTGACGCACTTGAATTCTACATTCGCCGCATCGCATCAGCTTTCCACGCCTGAGGAGATCGAATTCGCCAGCTTCGATGGGACGCGCATCCAAGGCTGGTTTTATCCGGCGTTGAATGCGTCCGGTCGTACACCGATGATTCTGACGATTCACGGCGGTCCACACGGCCAGTTCGGTTGGGCCTTTAATCCTCAAGCGCAATTCTGGGCGGGCCGCGGCTACGCCGTGTTAGCGATCAATCCACGCGGTAGTTCCGGTTATGGGCAGAAATTCTCGGACGGCTCGGTGGACAATTGGGGCGGAGGCGACTACAAGGACCTGATGGCGGGCGTCGATCACGTTCTGGCCACGCATACCAATATCGACGCCGGCAAACTCGTCGTCACCGGGGGAAGTTACGGCGGGTTCATGACCAACTGGGTGATCACGCAGACCAATCGGTTCAAGGCTGCGGTCTCGGTGGCGAGCGTGTCCGACATGATCAGCTTTTATGCGACCTCGATGTATCAGGACCTGGTGCATGCCGAGTTTCGCGGCTTTCCGTGGGCCGGCGACAATTACGCGCTGTTGTGGAAATGGTCGCCGCTCTCGCACGTCCAGAACGTAACGACGCCGACTATGTTTCTACACGGTGAGAACGACAACGACGTACACATTACGCAGGCCGAGCAGATGTTCACGGCCCTGCGACAGCGTGGCATCGAGAGCGAGCTGGTCCGCTATCCGCGAGAGGGTCATGGATTCCGCGAGCCGCAGCACCGCTTGGACTCGACCGAGCGAACTGTGGCGTGGTTCGACCGGTTTCTGCCCAAATGACGCCCGCTCCGGTGAAGGCCACGGTCTCGAGGGAGGTGTTGGACCAGGTCGACATTCGTGTGGGGACAATCGTTTCAGTTGATGATGTCGCCGGGTCGGACAAACTGATTGCCTTGCGCGTGAACTTCGGCGACCATCAGCGGACTATCCTGGCCGGGGTGAAGAAGGAGCGTGCCGATCCGCGGGAGATCGTTGGCAAGCAGGCTCTGTTCGTTGTCAATTTGGAGCCTCGCAAGATGCGCGGCGTGGTATCGGAAGGAATGCTTTTCGACTTGGGCTACGCCGATGGGATCACGCCGGTGCTGGCGATGCCAGAGCGGCCAGTGCCGGATGGAACGCGAGCAGGTTGAGCAGACGGGGCGCTACAATCGTTTTCGGACGTTCTAGTCCGATTCTCGCCCGGGGAGGCTGTCTAGTGAGCAAAATCTCGCGTCGGGAATTCGTCGAAACTACCGGGGCCGGCATCGTCATCGCGACTGGCGTACCGCTGGCAGCTCAGGAAACGCCTTTGCCCAGCCCCCGCACGACTGTTAAGTTAACGGTCAACGGCATCGAGCATCGAACCGAAGTGGAAGACCACTGGACGCTCGCAGAGATGCTGCGCGATCATCTGCGGCTCACCGGTACCAAGATCGGCTGCGATCGCGGGGAGTGCGGCGCCTGCACAGTTCTGCTTGATGGCAAGCCGGTTTACTCGTGCAGTCAGCTTGCAGTTTGGGCCGACGGCCGATCGATCACGACCGTGGAGGGTCTGGCGCACGACGGCCATCTGCATCCGCTCCAGGAAGCTTTCATCGAACACGACGGCCCGCAGTGCGGGTTCTGCACCTCCGGCCAGTTGATGAGCGCCAAGGCGCTGCTCGATCGCAACCCGCATCCCACGGCAGATGAAGTGCGTGCGGCGATGACCGGCAACATCTGCCGCTGCTCGAACTACAATCGCTATGTTGAATCGGTACTGGCGGCCTCGGCGACAACACCCACGACGTCGCGGAGGCAGTCATGAGTCTGACGCCTCTAAAAACGGTCGGTCATCCCGCGCAGCGTATCGACGCGGTCAAGCGCGTTACCGGCGCGGCCACCTACACTGGCGACATTCAGCTACCAGGGATGCTCTACGCACGCGTCCTGCGCAGCCCGCACGCACATGCGCGCATCCGCCGCATCGACACTTCGAAGGCTCAGGCGTTGCCGGGAGTAAAAGCCATTCTCACGCGCGAGAATTGCGACGTCGTCTGGTCGAGCGGTGATACTCGCAACAAGCGCTATCTGTTCAACAATCCCGCGCGTTTTGCGGGCGACGCGGTGGCCGCAGTCGCGGCAACTGACCGGCACATCGCCGAAGAAGCCATGCGGTTGATCGAAGTCGATTACGAAGTGCTGCCGTTTGTCCTCGATCCCGAAGACGCGCTGAAGCCAGGAGCGGTCGAGATTCAGCCCGGCGGAAATCTCTCGCCGGATGCCAAGGGCAGGCATGAGCCGGAAATTTTCCGGCATGGCGATATCGATCGCGGGCTCACTTCTGCAGATCGCGTCTTCGAGGATCACTACACGTCCGTTCACATCAACAACGCGCAGCTCGAGCCGCGGGTCAGCATAGCGCAATGGGACGGCGACAAGCTGACTGTTTATGCATCGACTCAGGGCATTTCGAACTGCCGGACCGATATTGCCAAAGACTTGCAGATTCCTCTAGAGAAGGTACGCGTCGTTTGCCAATTCATGGGCGGGGGCTTCGGAAACAAGAATCAGTGCCACGATTTCGATTTGATGGCCGCCATGCTCTCGAAAAAGGCCGGCGTACCGGTGAAGCTGGAATTTACGCGCAAAGAAGATTACGTCGCGGTCCACGGACGCTGGCCGACCAAGCAGTATTACAAGATCGGCGTCGCGAACGACGGCACGCTAACGGGCATTCAACTCCGCGGCTACAGCGGCATGGGGCCATATCGCAAAGGCGCAGGCGGAATCGCGGGCGTCGAGCTGTATCAGTGCCCCAATGTCGAGACGACAATATATCCGGTCTATACCAACATGGCGGTTTCGGCGAACCTGCGGGGGCCGGCTTATCCACAGGGCATCTTCGGTATCGAGTCGCTGATGGACCACATCGCGTACGAGCTGAAGATGAATCCGCTGGAATTCCGGTTGAAGAACATGACACGGAAGTACCACGATGAGCTTCCGTTCACCAGCAATGGCCTGGAGGACTGCATCCGCCGTGGCGCGGAGGCGTTCGATTGGAAGAAACGCTGGCATCAAGCGGGAGCGAGCGCGGGTCCGATGAAGCGCGGCGCTGGGATGGCAATGGGCGCGTTCGGCTCCGCGGTGGGGCGAAGCAGCGCGGTCATCAAGCTCGACGGAAGCGGCAAGTATCATCTGCACGTGGGAGTGACCGACGTCGGGACGTCCGCTAAGACGACGATGGGAATGATTGCAGCCGAGGAACTAGGCGTGCCGCTGGAGAAGATCGAAGTGGTCAGCGGCGACACCGCTCTGTGTCCCTATTCAGTGGGCGAATCCGGGAGCCGGACCACTACGCACACCGGCTACGCGGTTATCCAGGCCGCGAAAGATCTGAAGCGACAGATCGCGGAGAAAGGTCTGCCGCAGGGCGACCAGGTAGTGACCGCGAGCGTGAACGCCGATCCGGCGCAGCCTAAAGAGGCCGCGCGATACAGTTTTGCCGCGCACTTTGCCGAGGTTGAGGTGGACACCGATACCGGCCACGTACGCGTGATCAAGTACGTCGCCGTGCACGATAGCGGTCGCATCATCAATCCACTGACCTGCGCGAGCCAGGTGAAAGGTGGCGCAACGATGGGGATCGGAATGGCGCTGCATGAAGAGCTGCTATACGACCGGCAGACCGGCCTTCCGCTCACCGCCGGCTACTATGGCGCGCGCGTGATGACACATCGCGATACGCCGGATGTCGAAGTGCTATTCGTTGAAACCGAGGATGCTTATGGGCCGTACGGCGCGAAATCGATAGGCGAATCGACCATTGTCCCGTCGGTTGCCGCTGTCGGCAACGCGATCTTCAATGCGATCGGGCGGCGTATCAAAGACTTGCCGATTACACGCGACAAAGTTCTGGGGGTGCTGGCATGAAGACCTTCAGCAATGCAAATCCGAAGGATGTTCGCGAAGCCGTTGCGCTCCTCAGCCAGACGCATCAGGAGGGGCGCAGCGCTTCGATCGTGGGCGGGGGAAGCGATTTGCTCGGCATGGTGAAGGAACGCCTGATATCGCCGGACGTGCTGGTGAACCTGAGGGCGATCGGCGGGCTCGATCGAGTCGAAACACAATCGGGCAGGGTCAAGATCGGTGGACTGATTACGCTCGACGCGCTGAGCCACGATGCGCAGATTCGCAAACAGTACGCCGTGCTGGCGGAAGCCGCCGAGAGCGTCGGAACACCGCAGATCCGCAATGCGGGAACTCTAGCGGGCAACGTCTGCCAGCGTCCGTGGTGCTGGTATTACCGCAACGGATTCCCGTGCTTAAAGAATGGCGGCGATAAGTGCTTCTCGGCATCGGGCGAGAACCAACTCCACGCGATTTTCGGTGGCGGGCCGAGTTACATTGTTCATCCGTCGGACACCGCGCCGGCGCTAGTTGCGCTGGATGCTGAATTTCACGTTAGCGGCCCGTCTGGCGATCGCGTGATCCCGGCGGGTCAATTTTTCCAGCTTCCACGCGTGGATGCGGCTCGCGAGAATCTGCTGGCGCCGGACGACGTGCTGGTTGCGATTACCTTGCCGGCGGCGCGACCGGGCGATCGGAGCACATATCACAAGGTGCTCGACCGCGAGGCCTGGACGCATGCAGTGGTGAGCGTCGCGATTGTGCTGGATATGGACAAGCAGGTCTGCCGCGGTGCCCGCATCGTCCTCGGCGGCGTCGCGCCGATCCCGTGGCGATTGCAAAAGGTCGAAGCAATGCTGGCCGGCCAGCACATCACACCCGAACTCGCCGCTCAAGCCGGTGAAGCCGCAGTCGAAGGCGCCCGGCCATTGGCAAAGAACAAGTACAAGGTCCCGCTGACGAAGGCGGTGATAAAGCGCACGCTGCTGTCGCTCGCGAGTACGGCCTGAAGAGCAGCTGCCGCTTGTTTCAAGATATGTCGGACGGCAACGATCCACCGAGTGCCAAAGTGCCACTGACTCCCGAGCACCGGCAACAGGGCACGGTGAAGTCTCGTATCGTCTACCGTAAGTGAGCCTTCAGCTGCTCATGGTTCGTCGCAGTAAGATTCGTCAGTATGTCCAGAAGCCACCTGCTGACGTGGGTGGCTCGGTATCGGTATTGAGGCGTCCTGGTTCCATTGCCGGGTAAACCGGTAAACCGTGAGCCTTTACCCCACGCATCGGATGCTTTATCCTGGGTCTACAAGTCAAGGAGGACCACATGAACCGCGTTGTTTACGCCACGTTGGCGCCCATAACCCTCTCCCTCGCTTTCGCAGCTATTCAAGATCCTGTCCACGTGCAGAATGGACTCGTCTCCGGAGAAGCCGGCAAGGACGCAGCCGTCCACGTCTACAAAGGGATTCCGTACGCCGCGCCGCCAGTGGGCGACCTGCGATGGAAGAAGCCGCAAGCCCCCGCGGCCTGGCAAGGCACCAAGCAGGCGATGGAGTTCGCTAAGGCCTGCGTGCAGGCGCCGTATCCGCAGACCTCGATCTACTACCGCCCTGCTGAGCCGATGAGCGAGGACTGCCTATACCTCAACATCTGGACGGCGGCGCAATCGGGCAAAGAGCGCAGGCCGGTGATGGTGTGGGTGCATGGCGGAGGCTTCACGCGCGGTTCCGGAAGCGTGGCAACCTACGACGGCGAAAATCTCGCCAAGAAAGGCGTGATCGTTGTGACGATCAACTACCGGCTCGGCATCTTCGGATTCCTGGCGCATCCGGAGCTGACGAAAGAGTCGGACGTGAAGTCATCGGGCAACTACGGGCTGCTCGACATGGTAGCGGCGCTCGAGTGGGTGCAGAAGAACATCGCGAGCTTCGGTGGCGATCCCAAACGCGTCACGATCTTCGGCGAATCGGCCGGCTCTTCGGCGGTGAATTTTCTAATGGCTTCGCCACTCGCTAAAGGACTTTTCCAGCGAGTGATTGGCGAGAGTGGAGCGAACTTCGGCCGCGGCGTTGCTTTGACTGATATGGAGCAGAACGGCAGCCGCCTGGGATCGCTGGCTGCACTCCGGGCCAAATCCGCCGATGAGCTCTTGAAAACCGAAGGCTCCTTCCGGCCTTGCATCGACGGCTGGTTCCTGCCTGAAAGCGTGGGAGAGATTTTCGCGCAGCACAAGCAGAGCGACGTGCCGGTGATGGCGGGATCCAATGCCGACGAAGCAAGATCGCTCGCGCCGTGGCCTGCTAACGCGACCGCGCAGACATTCGTCGATCAGGCTCACAAGCGCTACGGTGATTTCACAGACGAGTTCCTGAAGCTTTATCCCGCCGGATCCAACGAGCAAGCGGCCGAAGCGCACTATCGAAGCTTCACGGACAGCACAATGGGTTGGGAAATGCGCACCTGGGTTAGGGCGCAGACCAAGTCGGGAAAGGCTCCGGCCTATCTTTATTACTTCACCCGCACACCGCCGTGGGAGCAGAGCAGCCGCTACCGCGCCTATCACGCCGCCGAGATTCAGTACGTGTTCGCCAACCTTCGGCCTGGCCGGCCGTGGGAGGACGCCGACCGGAAGCTGGCGGACGAGATGTCGAGTTACTGGGCGAACTTCGCCGCTACCGGCAACCCGAACGGCAAAGGACTACCGAAGTGGCCATCCTATGATTTGAAGCGCGATCCCGCGATGGAGTTTGGCGATCATATCGACGTGCAGCACGACATCAACAAAGCGACGCTCGATTTCTTCGATCGCTTCTTCGCCGCCGAGAAAGCCGCACCGCGAACGGGTAGCAACTGATAATTTGATAGCCAGCCTCGAAACCGAGCGGCTCATCTTGCGGCAGTGGCGTCCAGCGGACCGGGAGCCGTTCGCACGCATGAACGCCGATCCTGCAGTGATGGAATTCTTCCCGGCGCGTCTCTCCCGCGCTGAAAGCGATCAGGGCGTGGATGGCGTTGAGAGGCACTTTCGCGAACGCGGATTCGGCCTGTTCGCCGCGGAACTCCGCCGCGACGGCACTTTCATCGGCTTCATCGGGTTGAACGTGCCTTGTTTCTTGGCGCACTTTACGCCCTGCGTCGAAATCGCCTGGCGATTGGGGGCGGCCTACTGGGGCCAAGGGTTGGCCACCGAAGGCGCTCGCGCGGCATTGAGTCACGGCTTCGAAAGCTTGACACTGGACGAGATTGTCGCATTCACGGTGCCAGGCAACGTGCGATCCAGGCGCGTAATGGAAAAGCTCGGCATGACGCACGATCCCTCGGACGATTTCGATCATCCGGGCCTGCCGGAGGGCCATCCCTTGCGAAAGCACGTACTATATCGGATCAAGCGAACGTGAAACGGTTACTGGCTTTCTTCCTTGCCCATATATAACTCGGTCACTACATTACGGTGATTCTCCAGCACGCGATTTCTCCGGACCTTCATAGTGGGAGTCAATTCGCCGGTCTCGATGGTAAAGTCGCGCTCCAGTATCCGGAACTTGCGGATCTGCTCGAATGGCGCGAGTTGCTTGTTCACGCGGGCCACGGCCTTCTTCAATTCGGCCAGCACAGGAGGCGCGGCGGCCACGGTCCGGGGCTCGCGTCCGTGAAACGTCTCCATGCCCTTCAGCCCCTCAGCGTTCACGACGTTCACCGTGAACAGAGCCGTTACATATGGCAAGCGGTCACCAATGAGCACCATCTGATTGACGATCGGCTCGGTCTTGAACAGCCCCTCGATGCGCGCCGGATAAATCTTCTTGCCGTTGGAGGAAACGATCAGTTCTTTCTTGCGGCCAGTGATGTAGACGTAGCCATCGGGATCGATTTCGGCGATATCGCCGGTGTACAGCCAGCCATCGCGGAGAACCGCCGCAGTCGCTGCCGGATCCTTGTGATATCCGGAGAAAAGCGACGGGCTCTTTACCAACAGTTCGCCATCTTCAGCAAGGCGAAGCTCAGTTTTCGGAAGACTGACGCCGATACTGCCGGACCTGGGCCGGTCGATCGGATTCAGGCAGACCACGCCGCCTTCGGTCAGTCCGTAGCCTTCGATCAGCGGCAAGCCAATCGCGGAATAAAAACGGGCAAGCTCTTTCCCGAGAGGCGCGGCACCCGAAGCAACTATGCGTAATCGGCCCCCGAGACGCGCGTGGACTTTCGAAAACACGAGCTTGTGCGCGATCTTGAGAGAAGATTTCATCCACTTGGGAACAGGCTTGCCTTCTTCACGCAGGCGGCTGACTTCCGCACCCAGGCCCACCGCGCCGTGGAACAGCTTCCTCGCGACCGCGCTCTTCTTCTTGATCTCGGCGTTGACGCTCGCAAAGATCCGCTCCCAGACACGGGGAGGGGCTAGCAGAAACGTCGGCCGGATGGTCTTCATCTCGCTCGGCAGCTTGGCGAGGCTCTCGGAAAACCAGACCGTGACGCCCAAACGGATGGGCAGGAGCTCGATTACGACACGCTGCGCGATGTGCGCCGATGGAAGGAAGCCGATGGTGCTGTCGGTAGGCAATAGGGGCAGCACGGTCGGACCGGTATCGATGTTGGCGACCAGCGCCGCGTGAGTCACCAGGCCCATCTTCGGTTCGCCTGTGGCGCCGCTCGTGAGATACAGTATCGCCAGATCGTCAGGGCTTACGCCGGAGCGGATTTTTTCGAACGCTTGCGCGTCTTCGGAAAGAGCCAGGCGCCCTTCCGCGCGCAATTTATCGAGCGTCAGGGTGTCGCCCGCCTCGCCCGTCAGGAGAATCCAGCGCACCGGCAATGCCGCGTCGCCGGCGGCGTCCATCAGAGCCTGCATGCTCTTGGGATCCTCGACGAAAATTACTTTCGCATCGCTGGCGCGCAGGTTTCCGATTTGGTCAGGCAACGGATAGCTGGTGTACAACGCGGCGGCTATGGACCCGTTCGACATGATGCCGAGGTCGGCCAGGTAAAACTCGGCGCGAGTCTCCGAATAGAGCGCAACGGTGTCGCCTTTCCCGATACCCAGCCGGCGGAGTCCGCAAGCGATCTCTTGAACCGCTTGTCTGTACTCGGCCCAAGAGTAGGTTTGATACTTGCCCTTGCCGATCGGCTGGTGGAGGGCCGGCGCGTTTCCATGAGTTTGCGCAGAAGTCTCCAGGACCGAATAGATCGTTCGAGCGCCCATGCAAATATTTTAGGCATGCTAGCGTGTGGGTTGTGGAAAAGAGCTGGTCCAGGGAAATGGAAGTCGCGGTGCAGGCTGCGCGCAAGGCCGCCGAGCTGGCGTTACGGTACCAATCCAGTGTCATTGCTGAGACGAAGCCCGATAATTCGCCGGTCACCGAGGCGGACCGTGAGTGCGAGCGGCTGATCGCGCGCCTATTGAGTGAAGCATTTCCCGAAGATGGTTTGTTAGGTGAAGAGGGCACGCGGGCCGAATCCCGGAGTGGCCGCCGCTGGATCATCGATCCAATTGACGGCACGCGCGATTATGTCCGTGGTAATCCGCTGTGGGCGAATCTCATCGCGCTCGAGGAAGGAAACGAGGTTGTGGCAGGAGTGGTGAATTTGCCGATGCTAGGCAATCTGTATTCCGCGTGGCGCGGAGGCGGGGCATTGCACAATGGCTTTCCTATTTGCGTCTCCTCGAAGAGTTCCATCGATGAAGCGGTTTTGTGCATGAGTGCGTTTGACAAGCTCGAAGGAACTCCGTTGAAGAGCCGCATGCTCGATTGGATGGCCCGCTTCTGGGCAGTACGGGGACTGGGTGGAGCTACGGACGCAATGATGGTCGCTTCCGGACAGGCCGAGATTTGGATGGAGCCCCGCGCTTCGCCCTGGGACTTCGCGCCGTTGAAGGTAATCGTCGAAGAAGCCGGCGGCCGTTTTCTCAACTTTGATGGCGGGGGCAGTATTTACGCCGGAAATTGCGTTGTCTTTGCTCCGGCGTTTGAGCGAGAAGTACTAAGGTTTCTGGGGCTCGCGAGTTAAATCCGGTTCACGTAACGGGATTTTAACGCGCTGCGGCGAAACTCCTACTGTACAAATGCATTTGCAGGTATGGAAGGAGAGAATAAACGTGAACACAACGATCTTATCGATGAAGGCCGCGGGCTTATCGATGATAGCCGCGGGATTGATCGCGAGCGTCCCTGGAATCGCCTCCGCTCAGGAGGGGCGCATCCAGCAGCGTAAGGAGAACCAGCAGCAGCGCATCGCGAATGGCGTGGAAAACGGTTCGCTGACACCTAAGGAGACAGCTCGTCTAGAGAACAAGGAAGCGAATCTGAATAAGGAAATCCGCCATGACCGCAAGGCGAACGGCGGCAATCTCACCAACAACCAAAAGCGCCAGATCAATCGCCAGCAAAACCGGCTGAGCAAAAACATTTACAACCAGAAGCACGACGGCCAGCACCAGTAATCACTTTTCGGAGGAGGGAAGCCGTGCGCGCTTATCGCAAAAACATGGCGAGGCGCGCCATGGCTTCTTCGACGATACTGCGCTCGGCCGCGTAACAGATACGCACCGAGCCTTCGCCGCCTGCGCCGAACGCGACGCCGGGTGCGAGCCCTACCTTGGTCTCCAGGAGCAACCGCTTGCAGAAGTCGAAGGAGTCATTGGCGCCGGCAATCTTTGGAAAAACGTAGAAGGCGCCATCAGGCTTAGGCACGGTGACGCCCGGCATCTTGGCAAGGGCTGCCAAGCAAAAATCGCGATTCTCTTTCAGACGGACCAGCATTTCACAGAGTGTGTTTTCCCCCCACAGCAGCGCCGTTTCGGCTGCGCGCTGCGCAAAACTGGGCGCATGCGAAACGACGAACTCGTTAAGCTGGGTAGCCCGCGCCGCAAGGTCACGTCGCGCCACCAGCCATCCCAGTCTCCAGCCCGTCATGCAGTAGATCTTCGAAAACGACTGGACCACGATGACCGCATCGTCGCGAGTGGCGAGCTTGAGAATGGTCGGGGCCGGGGTCGTCGGCTTGGGTCCGGTATAATTCAGCCGTTCGTAAACCTCGTCCGCGATCAGCCACAGGTTATGACGGCGCGCGAATTCCAGAAGCTGGCGTTGTTCCTCGACAGTCGCGACCCATCCTAGCGGGTTCGACGGCGAGGTATAGAGCAGCATTCGCGTTCGCGGCGTAATGGCCGCTTGGAGCGCGGCGAAGTCGATCTGGTAGCGATCACCCACCAGCGGTTGTGCGATTTCCTTCGCAACCCCGTTCGCCATGGCGACGTTGGAAGCACCATTCGGCCAGGCTGGCGTCAGTACCAGCGCTTCATCACCCGGATCGATTACACAACGGATGCCGAGGTTAAGCGCCTGTACGCCCGACGCGGTGATTACGATCTCGGTCCCAGGATCGAGTTCGACACCCTGCAATTCCTGGTAATACCGCGCCAGAGATTTGCGCAGCGATGGCAGACCGGCGTTTTCGGTATAGAACGTAAAGCCATCGGCCATGGCCTTCTGCGCCGCACGCTTGATGTACTCGGGCGTCGGAAGATTCGATTCGCCGAAGTAGAGTTTCAATACGCCATCCATCGACATGGCGATTTCGGCCAGCTCACGGATGCGTGAATGGGGGACGCGCAGCGCAGAGGCTGCGAGAGTGGGAGTCATGCTGCTTTTTATTTTAAATGCCTTCGAAGATGGCTGAGACGGGAGCGGAGAATCCAGGGAGCACGGAGTCCGTCAAGGTATTAGTTTGCTCGAGTCTTCTAGACTGGCCGCTGGCATCGAAGATCCGAATGACCCGCTGCTTGGGATAAACAACCCAGACCGATTGGCTGCCGTGCGCGAGGTAGAGCGCAATCTTCTGTTCCAGGCGTTCCGCCGATTCGGAGGAAACGACCTCAATTGCCAATTCCGGCGCTGCTTGAATCCAGCCGGTACTGCCTGGGCTGAGGCGCCCCGGAAACATAACGCCGAGATCCGGTATTAGTGAATTGTATTCGTCGAGCTGATACATCGTCTCCGGGAATAATTCGGCGATCGGATTCTGCGCTAGCCACACGACCAGGATCTTGTTAAGATTCTTCTTCACTACTTCGTGCGGAGTCTTGCCTCTGCCCATGCTGACGACTTCGCCCCCGATCAGTTCCAGCTTCTGGCCATCAGGCTCGGGCATCTGCAGGAACTCCTGGACTGTCACCAGCGTCGTGGTCGCCATGTCTTGATTGTACTATTCGCCTAGCGCCGGCGGCCTTTTGCGGCCACCAATTCTTCGATCTGCACCAACTCGGTCGGATAATCGCGCGTGTAGCAGGCGTAGCAGTATTGACGCTTGTCGTCACCGACGGCTTGCCGCAGGGCGTCGATTGAAAGATAGAAGAGTGAATCAGCTTCGACAAACTGGCGGATCTCCTCCACCGAGTGGTTGGAAGCGATCAGCTCGTTTTCGCGCGGAGTGTCCACACCATAGAAGCACGGCGAAATAGTGGGCGGACAAGAGATACGCAAGTGCACTTCGCGCGCTCCGGCATTACGCACCATGCGGACGATTTTGCGACTAGTGGTTCCGCGCACGATCGAATCGTCCACCAGAATCACGCGCTTGCCTTCCAGCAAGTGCCGCACCGGATTGAGCTTGAGCTTCACCCCGAAATCGCGGATGGCCTGTGACGGCTCGATAAACGTGCGTCCCACATAGTGATTGCGGATGAGCGCCTGGCGAAACGGAATCCCGGATTCGGCGGAGTATCCAATGGCGGCGGCCACGCCCGAGTCCGGCACCGGAACGACGACGTCCGCCTCGACGCCGGATTCTTTGGCCAGCAGCCGTCCAAGATTCTCGCGCGATTCCTCGACGGCGCGGCCGAAAACGATCGAATCCGGACGCGAGAAATACACGTGCTCGAAAACGCACTGCGCGAGCGGAGACTCCGGCGCAAAGCGCTCCCGTGTCATGCCCGCGGGACCGATGCATATCATCTCGCCCGGTTCGACATCATTCACATATGCCGCATTGATCAAGTCAAAAGCACAAGTTTCCGATGCAAAGACGTATGCCATCCTGCCATCGGGCATTGCCAGCTCGCCGAATGCCAGGGGCCGGAATCCGTGGGGATCGCGCGCCACGATCACCTGATTTCTGGCCAGGAACACCAGTGAAAATGCGCCTTCCAGTTGCAGCAACGCCTCGCGCAGCGCACCGGCGAGGGTCCGCTCGCGCGATCGGGCGACCAGGTGCAAAATCACTTCTGTATCGCTGGAGGCCTGGAAGATCGAGCCCTCGCGCTCCAGATCCCGGCGCAACTCCCCCGCATTAGTGATGTTGCCGTTGTGCGCCACAGCAATCTGCCCTTTGTTGCAGTCCACCAGGAAGGGCTGCGCGTTGAGCAGCACCGTGTCGCCCGCGGTGGAATACCGGGTGTGGCCGATGGCGAGGTCGCCCGGCAGGCTCGCGATCCGCTCCGGAGTAAAGATGTCCGCCACGTGGCCCATGGATTTGTAGCAGCGAATCTCGCGGCTATCGCTGGTGGCGATGCCCGCGCTCTCCTGGCCGCGGTGCTGCAATGCATACAAGCCGAGATATGTCAGGTTCGCTGCTTCGGGATGGCCGTGAATAGCAAACACGCCACACTCCTCGTGGAACTTGTCGTCGGAAATTTGATCCCAGGGGAGGTGGTTCATGGCTGGTGCAGCGTGCGTTCGAGTGAGATTTCCCAAGGTTGCTTTAACTCGCTCAAGGCGCAATCCAGCAGGGTTTCCGAACCGCAACCGATTCGTAGCCGCTCCTTCATGGTAACACCGATCTTTGCGCATCCGACGCCATGTTCGAGCGCTATTTTCTGGACTCTCTCCGGCTCGCTGGTGGAAATGATGATGCGCGAAGGATTCTCATGAAACAGAGCGATTTCTCGGCGGCCCACCAGGTTAAGGGAAACGTTGGCACCCACCTCGGCGGGTCCAAAACTGCATTCGGCGAGGGCTACCACGAACCCGCCATCGCTAATGTCGTGCGCGGACTCAGCCAGGCCTGCCCCGATGACGTCGCGAATGGTCTGCTGCACGCGCTTCTCGTAATCCATATCGAGCGCTGGAGGAAAACCCCATAGCGATTTAAGAATCACCTTGGCATATTGCGTTCCGCCAAAATGCGTCTCATCGCACTGGCCAAAGTCGCCCAGTAGCATCACCGCGCGACCAGGCGTCTGGAAATGCATCGGCGTCGGAGCCGCCGTCTTCATCAGCCCCACTATTCCCATCACCGGAGTCGGATAAATCGCTTCGCCGAGGGTTTCGTTGTACAGGCTGACATTGCCGCCCGTGATCGGCGTCTCGAAAAATTTACATGCCTCGCCGATGCCTTCTATCGATTCGACCAGCTGGGCCATGATCTCCGGCCGCTCCGGGTTGCCGAAGTTCAGATTGTTGGTCGCGGCCACTGGCAGCGCGCCGGTCGTCGACAGATTACGGCAGCATTCCGCGACGATCAGCTTGGCGCCTTCGCGCGGATCCAGCAGGCAATAGCGGGCATTGCCATCCAATGCCATCGCGATCGACGTTCCGGTCTCTTTAATCCGCACAATTGCAGCATCGGAGCCGGGGCCTTGGATGGTATTGGTACGAACCGTGTGGTCATATTGTTGCCAGATCCAACGCTTGGAGCAGATATCACCGGAGCTGAGCAGCGCGATCAGATCGGACTTGATAGCATCCGCGGTCGGGCGGCTAGGGATTGCCGGAGCATTCATCGGGACCGGCCGGTAGGGCTTGGTGTGCGGGCGGTCGTAAAGGGGAGCTTCGTCCGCCAGCGCGCGATTGGGAATCTCCGCCACGACTTGGCCGTGGTCTTTCACCCGCAGAATTCCGTCGTCAGTTACGTGCCCGATCACGACGGCGTCCAGTCCCCATTTGCGGAACACGCGAAGCACTTCCTCTTCGCGGCCCTTCTCGGCAACCAACAGCATGCGTTCCTGGGATTCCGACAGCATGATCTCGTACGGCGTCATGCCGGTTTCCCGCTGGGGAACATACTGGAGATCGAACTCGACGCCTGTGCCGGCGCGGCTTCCCATCTCGCAAGTGGAACAGGTGAGTCCGGCGGCTCCCATGTCTTGAATGCCGACGATCGCGCCTGTCTCCATCGCCTCCAGGCATGCCTCGAGCAGCAGTTTTTCCAAGAACGGATCGCCAACTTGGACGTTGGGCCGCTTCTGCTTCGATTCTTCAGTGAACTCGGCGGATGCCATGGAAGCCCCGTGAATGCCGTCGCGGCCGGTCTTGGCGCCGACGTAGATCACGGGATTACCAACTCCGGTTGCCTTCCCATAAAAGATCTGATCTTTCCGGAAAACACCCAAGGCGAAGACGTTGACCAGCGGATTTCCGCTGTAACACTCTTCGAAAACGCACTCACCGCCGACCGTTGGCACGCCGAAACAGTTTCCGTAATGCGCAATGCCCGAGACGACGCCTTCGAGAATCCGGCGATTGCGGGGTTTGTCGAGCGGGCCGAAGCGCAGCGCGTCCATCACCGCGATCGGCCGCGCGCCCATGGTGAAGATGTCGCGCAGGATTCCGCCCACGCCGGTGGCAGCTCCCTGGAACGGCTCAATGAAGCTGGGATGATTATGCGATTCGATTTTGAACGCGATCGCGTAACCATCGCCGATATCGATGATGCCAGCGTTTTCGCCCGGACCTTGAACCACCAGCTTGCTGCGGGTCGGCAGCTTCTTCAGATGCAGGCGTGAACTCTTGTAGGAGCAGTGCTCGCTCCACATCACGCTGAAGATGCCGAGTTCGGTGTAGTTGGGTTCGCGGCCGAGCAACGCAACGATCCGGTCGTATTCCGCCGCCGTCAGTTGGTGGGCCTCAACAACCTGCGGCGTCATGGATCAGCCTGCGGACAATACCGGCGTGACGGCCTGCGCCACGAAGGAAACCATGGATTGAAGAATCGCCAGCCCATCGCTCGATCCCATGAGCGGCTCGGTAACGCGCTCGGGGTGGGGCATCAATCCCATGACGTTGCGCTGTTCGTTCAGAATGCCGGCGATGTCGCGCATCGATCCATTCGGATTGTCAAGATATCGCAGCACCACGCGGTCCTCAGCTTCGAGCTGATCGAGGGTGCGGTCGTCGGCGATATAGCAGCCCTCGCCATGAGCGATTGGCATCACCAGCCGCTGGCCCTTCTGGGCTTGGGCCGTAAACGGCGAGTTCGTAGTCTCGACACGCAGCGGCACCGGCTTACAGATGAACTTCAATCTGCGGTTCCGAACCAATACACCGGGTAGCAGCCCGCTTTCGGCGAGAATCTGAAATCCGTTGCAAATGCCCAGCACCAGGCCACCGGATGCGGCGAATTTGCGGACGCTTTGCATCACCGGCGAGAACTTCGCGATTGCTCCGCAACGCAGATAATCGCCATAAGCGAATCCGCCCGGCAGGATGACGGCATCTACATCGCCGACGGTGGCGGCGTCATGCCAGATGAACTCCGCCTCTTCTCCAAGATTATTTGAAACCGCAAACCACGCGTCGTGATCGCAATTGCTGCCAGGGAAGACGACGACACCGAACTTCATCGGAAATTTAATTGTAACGTAAAATTCGAATAGCGAGGAAAAAATTGTTCGGCGAGACGCTGCCGCTGTTCGAAGAACCGTTCGAAATCGATCGTGCGCGCTTGAGCGCCAAGCTCACCGCCCTGGCGTCAGAGAACATCTTCATCGGAACCAGTTCGTGGAAATACGAAGGCTGGATCGGCCAGATCTATTCCCGCAGCCGCTATCTGGCACGCGGCAAGTTCTCTCAAAAGCGCTTCCAAGCCGAATGCTTGAGCGAATACGCCTCCACTTTTCCCATCGTCTGCGGCGACTTCTCGTTTTATCAGTTCCCGCCCGAATCCTATTGGCAGCGCCTCTTTGGTTCCGCGCCGGCTTCGCTCCAGTATGCGTTCAAAGTACCGGACGAGATCACCATCAACGTATATCCCCGACAGCCTCGCTATGGCGACCGCGCCGGCGCGTCGAATCCATCGTTCCTGGATGCCCTGCTTCTGCGAAATGTTTTCCTCGACCTGCTGGAACCCTACCGCAGCCGCATCGCCGTGCTGATCTTCGAATTCGGCGCGTTCCCCCGGCAATGCTATAGCGACGACCGCGAGTTTGTCGCAGCACTCGATCCGTTTCTCGCTTCGCTCCCCGCCGGCTTCCGCTATGCGGTCGAGGTCCGCAACCAGGAATTCCTTACCCCCGAATATTTTGCGTGCCTGCGCCGCCACGCCGTCGCGCACGTGTTCAACGCCTGGACCCGGATGCCCGAAATCCACGAGCAGATGCAGCTCCCCGATGTTTACACCGCCGATTTCACCGTCGCCCGTGCCCTGCTCCGGCGTGGCCGCCCATACGAGCAAGCGGTCGCGAGATTTTCCCCTTACAAAGACATTCAGGATCCTAATCCCGAGACCCGTCAGGCACTGCGCGATCTGATATCGCACGCCAGGGAGCGTCACCAGCCATCCTATATTTTCGTGAACAATCGCCTGGAAGGAAACGCGCCCCAAACCATTGAGGCCGTGGTGGATTAAACGTAAAGTTGTGGTTAGCAACGGTCGATACGCAATTGAGGTATCTTAAAGATCTCCATGCGCTTGCGCTTCTGGGGTACACGCGGATCGATTGCGGCGCCGGGCCCGGACACCAATCATTTCGGCGGAAATACATCCTGCCTCGAGCTCAACGCCGGCAATGGCGCGCGCATGATCCTGGATTGCGGAACCGGCGCGCGGCTGCTCGGCGATGAGTGGATGAAGCAGGCGAGTGGCCCGATCTCGGCAACGATCTTGCTCACTCACACGCACTGGGACCACATTCAAGGTTTCCCATTCTTCACGCCGTTGTTCGGCGCATCCAATCGCTTCAGGGTCTGCGGGCCTGAGGGAGCTGAGATGTCGTTGCGCGAAGTACTCGCAGGCCAGATGGAGCATCATTATTTTCCCGTGGAGCTAAACGAGCTTGCCGCGCGAATCAGCTATCGCGTTATCCCCGAGGGGATCTGTCATCTCGATGGTCTGCTAGTGACGGCGCAGCGAATGAATCATCCCTCCCCTACCCTCGGATATCGCATCGAAGCCGATGGCGGGTCAATATGCTATCTCAGCGATCACGAACCGTTTTTCGAAGATGTATGGCACGACGGAGCGCTTGCGCCGGCCCGGCTCGACTTGATCGCCAATGCAGGCGATCGGCGCCATGCGGAGTTTATGTCGAACGCGGACGTCGTCATTCACGAAGCGCAGTATACTCCGGAAGAATACCTAACCAAGAAGAACTGGGGGCACAGCAGCTACACCTACGTTGTCCCAATTGCGGCCGTGGCGGGAGTGCGCCGCCTGTTTCTGACTCATCACGATCCATCCCACGGCGACGCCTTTGTCGCCGGGATTGAACAACGCGCCCAGGAATTGGCTCGTCGACTTGGCTCGGACATGGAAGTTCGATGCGCTTTCGAAGGCTGCGAGATCGTGGTCGAGAGCGCGACGGCAGGGCATCCGGAAACGGCTCGCTATTCGAGCTGACGGCTACTCCAATTGGCGGCTACTCCAATTGCGATGTGCAGTTGGGGCAGCGCTTGGCTTTTAGCGGAATAGCCGAGGCACAGTAGGGGCATTCCTTGGTGTTGGGAACGGCCGCCGGCTGCCGCCTCAGCTTGTTGGCCTGCCGCACCACCATAAAGATCACAAAGGCCACGATGAGGAAGTCGATGATGTTGTTCAGGAATACTCCATAGTTAATCGTGGCCGCGCCGGCTTTCTTGGCCTCGTCGAGCGTCGCGTGATGCACGCCGGAGAGGTCGAAGAAGAGGTTGGCGAAATCCACCCGGGCCAAAACCAATCCGATGGGCGGCATAATGATATCGCTCACCAGCGAGGTTACAATCTTCCCAAATGCCGCGCCGATAATGATGCCCACGGCCAAATCGAGCACGTTGCCGCGCATGACGAACTCTTTAAACTCTTTGAACATGACTCCTCCCCGGTCTGACGCTCCCGTGGCGCTCATCATAACATTCGGCTATGGCCGACCGGCTAAACTTGGGTCTTGAAAACCTGGAAACTCACGCTAGAGTACAACGGCACCAAGTACAGCGGCTGGCAGGAACAGCAGAATGCGCGCACTGTCCAGGGCCAGCTTCGCAAGGCGGCCGAGGATTACTTCGGAACCGCCGTCGAAATCCAGGGCGCCGGCCGGACAGATGCGGGGGTCCACGCCCGCGCTCAGGTGGCCCACCTGAAAATTCGCCCGAAGCCCGGCGGGAAATTCCGGTTCGCTCCGGTGGACACAATTCTGCGGGCGCTGAACGAGCGGCTTCCCGCGGACGTGTGCATCATTGACGTGGCCGAAGCCGCGGATGATTTTCACGCCCGTCACGATGCTATCGCGCGTACCTATCTCTATCAGATCTCGACGCGCCGCACAGCGTTCTTCAAGCGATACGTCTGGTGGGTGAAAGAACCGCTGGACGTTGCGGCCATGAGCCGGGCCGCGGGGTCCCTGATCGGCCGCCACAATTTCACCTGCTTTCGCGCGCCCGATCCGTCGAAGCCCGATGAATCGCCGATTGTGGTGGTGGAGGACGCCAGCATCGAAGTGGAGGGCGACCTGATTCTGTTTCGGATTACGGCTTCGCATTACTTATGGCGCATGGTGCGCCGCGTTGTGGGCGCCCTGGCCAAGGTCGGCAAAGGCGAGATCGCCATTGAAGATTTCGAGCGTCTTCTGTCCGGCCAAGCCGATCCATCGATGGATGTGGCGGCCTGGACCGCGCCGGCGTCCGGGCTGTTTCTGGAAAGCGTGACTTATCCGCACAAACCCGGTGATATACTCGTCTGAACATGAACAAAGCGATCGGAATTCGTGTCTCTGGTATTGGACTCGGTCTGGCAGGACTGTGGTTGATCTGGTCGCAGGCGCAACCGGCCCAGCCGCTGACCATGGAGAAGGTTTCGGATAATCTGTACGTCATTATCGGTGACGGCGGCAACGTGGCCGTGATGCCGACCAGCGAGGGAGTTCTGGTGGTGGACGACAAGTTCGCCCGGGATGCGCCGGAAATCATGTCCAAGGTAAAGAGCGTTAGCGACAAGCCAGTACGCTACGTGCTCAACACGCATCAGCATGGCGATCACACTGGCGGCAATGAAGCCATGATATCCGCTGGCGCGCAGACCATCATCCATAGGAACGCGCGCGCCAACATGGTGGAAGGCAAGATGCCGGGTTTGCCGCAGATCACTTTCGCGGATGAGGCGCAGGTGTTTATCGGCGGGAAAGAGGTTCAGGCGCACCATATCGGCCGTGGGCATACGAACGGCGACGCAGTGATCTACTTTCCTTCTGAGCGCGTGCTGCACACTGGCGACCTGTTCGTCAACGGAGGCGCGCCGTTCATTGATTACAGCGCTCACGGCAGCATCATAGAGTGGGACAAGACCATCGAGAACGCGCTGAAGTATGACTTCGACACCGTCATCCCCGGCCACGGTCCGGTGGGGAAGAAAGCGGATTTAGTGAAATGGCGTCAGACGCTCGCGATGCTCGAACCAAAGCCAAAGCAGCTTGCACCGGTGGCGCCGGGGACGCTCTGAAACGGCTGGATCTCAAGGAACTGGGGATGACGCCCAGCCCGTTATTCGAGCGGAGCATGCCGGCGATGTGTGCGGAGTTAGCGCGGTAGATCGGCCGGTAGAGTGACCGGCTGATAGAATGCACATGTGGAGTCTCTAGACGAGACGAATCCTGCCGCAGTCCAGAAAAACGTCCTGATTCCGGAAGCTGAGGACACGGAGTTCGAAGCGGTTGAGATTCGCGGCGGGGATCTGTCGGCGACAATTTTGCGCGAAAGACGCTAATCGATTCGCGAGCGTCTAATTGCCTGCTGGCGATCTCTTGAATATCGCGCCAATCTGACTTTACTCCCAGTGAACAAAAAAGCCCGCCCCGAAGGGCGGGCCATTCTGACTTCTGTCAAAGACGGAGCGATTCTGCGCCGGAGGCGCTTTAGCCGCCCCGCGAGAGGCTAGTAGTCCATCTCCGGACCGTGGCCGCCGCCCGGCATCGGAGCCGGCGACTTCTTCTCGGGAATCTCAGCGATCATAGCTTCGGTGGTCAGCATGAGTGCCGCGATGGACGAAGCGTTCTGCAGCGCCGACCGCGTGACTTTGGTCGGATCGATAACGCCCGCCTTCACCAGGTCTTCGTACTCCGCGGTAGCAGCGTTGAAGCCGTAGTGCGGATCATTGTTCGACCGAATCTTCTCGATCACGATCGCGCCCTCGTATCCGGCATTGCCAACGATCTGGCGAACCGGCTCCTCAGCGGCCCGGCGCACAATGTTCACGCCGATCTGCTCGTCGCCGTTCAGCTTCAGGCCTTCCAGTCCCTTGACCGCGCGCAACAGCGCTACGCCGCCGCCCGGAACAATGCCTTCCTCGACAGCCGCGCGAGTTGCATGCAGCGCGTCTTCTACACGAGCCTTCTTCTCTTTCATCTCGGTCTCGGTGGCCGCGCCGACTTTGATGATTGCCACGCCGCCCGCCAACTTCGCCAGCCGCTCCTGCAGCTTCTCGCGATCGTAATCGCTGGTGGTCTCGTCGATTTGGGCGCGCAACTGCTTGATGCGGCCCTCAATGGTCTTCTGGGTGCCAGCCCCATCCACGATGGTGGTGTTGTCCTTGTCCACGGTGACGCGCTTGGCGCGGCCGAGGTCTTCCAGGCGTACGCCTTCCAGCTTGATGCCGGTCTCTTCCATCAAGGCCTTGCCGCCCGTCAGGATTGCGATGTCTTCCAGCATGGCCTTACGCCGGTCGCCGAAACCAGGAGCCTTCACCGCGCAAGCGTTCAGCGTGCCGCGCAGTTTGTTGACTACCAGAGTTGCCAGCGCTTCGCCTTCCACTTCCTCGGCGATCACCAGCAGCGGCTTGCCGGAGCGGGCGATTTGCTCGAGCAGCGGCAGCAGGTCTTTCATGTTGCTGATCTTCTTTTCGTGGATCAGGATGTACGGATCTTCCACCACGCACTCCATCCGTTCCGGATCGGTGATGAAATAGGGCGACAGATAGCCGCGATCGAACTGCATTCCATCGACGGTCTGAAGCTCGGTGGACATGGTGCGCGACTCTTCCACCGTGATGACGCCGTCCTTACCAACCTTCTTCATCGCCTCGGCAATGGTGTTGCCGATGTCGATGTCGCCGTTAGCTGAAATGGTTCCGACCTGGGCGATGGTCTCGTTATCCTTCACGTCTTTGGAAAGCTTCTTCACTTCGTTGACGATTACTTCCACTGCCTTCTCGATACCGCGCTTCAGAGCCATCGGATTCGCACCCGCGGCTACGGCTTTCACGCCTTCACGGAAGATCGACTGGGCCAGAATGGTCGCGGTGGTGGTGCCGTCTCCGGCTGTATCGGAGGTCTTCGAAGCAACCTCGCGCACCATCTGCGCGCCCATGTTTTCGAGCGGATCCTTCAGCTCGATTTCTTTTGCAACCGTGACACCGTCTTTGGTGATGGTCGGACCGCCGAATTTTTTCTCCAGGACCACGTTGCGGCCACGGGGGCCAAGCGTTACCTTGACGGCATCAGCCAATTGGTTGACGCCGCGTAAGATCGCCTGGCGGGAATTTTCGCTATAAACAATCTGTTTTGCTGGCATGTAAAATTTTGTTCTCCTTGTGAAAATTCTCGACGCTTAGGCCGCTTTATTGGCGGACTTCGCTGCGCCTTCCAGAACGCCGAGGACCTCGTCCTCGCGCATGATTACTAATTCTTCTCCGTCGATTTTGATCTCGCTTCCGGAGTATTTGCCGAAGAGGATGCGGTCGCCTTTTTGCACATCGAGCGCCACCACTTTGCCGTCTTCCAGGCGTTTGCCCTTTCCGACAGCCACCACTTCTCCCTCTTGCGGTTTCTCTTTCGCCGAGTCGGGGATAAACAAACCACCGACTTTTGTCTCTTGCTCTTCGATCCGTTTCACCACGATCCGGTCATAGAGCGGTCGAATATTCATAGTTTTGGAACCTCCTTCAAAAGTTGAGTTTATTGAGTTTAAAGGCCGGCGAACAGTGCGTGCTCGCCTCAGTAATATTAGCAGACTCGCGCGAAGAGTGACAAGTCTATCACATAACATATTGATAAAACGCAACTTATAGTTATCGGCGAATCCATGGACAGCACGGGGCGCTTCCCGATATGCTGGAGGTGTCGATGCGCAAAGTCCGGCCGCTTCTTCTTTTGGCCATCCTCGCGATTCTGGCCGGCCTTGGTACCACCTATCTCGCCCGCCTGAAACTGCAAGCCGGTTCGGCGCTTGCCAAACCGAAGGCACTCGCGCCTGGCACTCTAGCCACATCCCATGCCTGGACTTACAAGCAGACGACGAATGGCAAGACTGCGATCACGCTGCATGCGGACGACCTTAAGGAAATAGAAGGCAAGCAGGAACTCACTGGCGTCGAGCTCGACATCTATCACAAAGACGGCAATGAATACGACCACGTGAAGTGCGCCAAGGCGGAGTTCGACATGAATCAGGCCGTGCTTTACTCCGATGGCGATGTCGAAATCACGATGGGCGTCCCTGTGGATAAGCCTCCGAGCGGGCGGCTGATCGTCATCAAATCCTCGGGAGTGAGGGTGGAAAGCAAAACGGGCAAGGCCCACACCGACCGGCTGGCGACTTTTCAATTCGACCGCGGCGAAGGAAGAGGCGTGGGCGCCGACTACGATCCGAACACCCGCGAGTTAGTCATGCACAGCCAAGTGGACTTGACCTGGCGTGGGACCGATCCGAACACGGTGCCCATGAAAGTAGCGGCGGGCGAAGTCACCTACAAGGAACGTGAATCGAAGGTCTTGCTATCGCCCTGGTCTAAGTTGACTCGAGACACTATGCGGTTGAACGCCGGCCCCGCCGTTGTGACATTGGTGGACGGTTCCATCAAGCTGGTTGAAACCCAGAATGCGGTGGGCTCCGACCAACGTCCCGGGCGCAATCTGGACTACTCGGCCAAGCAGCTACGATTGGATTTCGACGACAACAGTCAGATTCAGAAGATTACTGGTGTGGATCAGGCACGCCTGGTATCGACGCAAGATACGGCCATCACCACTATGACCGCGGACCAGGTCGTGATGGACTTCGATACTTCCGGGGACGGAAGCGTGCTCCAGACCGCGGTGGCTTCGGGCAACAGCATGGTGGAGACAAACCCGGTTCCGGCCAAAGATGTCGAGCTGGCTGATACCCGCATTCTCAAAAGCGAAACGCTCCGGACCAAAATGCGCGCCGGCGGCCAGGAGATCGAATCGGTGGAAACGGACATGCCAGGCTCAATCGAATTCATCCCCAACCGCCCGGGACAGCCGCATCGATGGATGAATGGCGATCGCGTTTCTATCGTCTATGGCCCCAAGAACCAGATCCAATCGTTCCGTTCGGTCAACGTTACTACCCGAACTGAGAAGCCGAAGCTGGCGGATGCCAAGGAAGCGCCTTCGCCGGAATTGACGTGGAGCAAAGACTTGCTGGCCACCTTCCAGCCGAACTCCTCGCAGCTCGGAAAGCTCGAACAGTGGGGCAATTTCCGCTACGAAGCGGGCGAGCGCCACGCCAAAGCCGATCGCGCGGCGCTCGACCAGCCCAATAATCTGATTGATCTTATCGGCGGCGCGCGCATCTCGGATGCCACTGGCTCAGCCGACGCAGAGAAGATCCAGCTCAATCAGATGTCCGGCGATTTCAGCGCCGAAGGTAACGTAAGTTCCACCCGGCTGCCGGATAAGAAGAAGGAAGACTCCGGCGGAATGCTCTCTGAAAACGAGCCGCTGCATGCCCGCGCGAAGAAGATGAGCTCCAGGGATAACAGCCAGCAGATTCGCTACGAGGGCAATGCGGTGCTGTGGCAGGGCGCCAATCGCCTGGAGGCCGAAAGCGTGGAGATCGATCGCGAAAACAGCCTGCTCAAGGCCCATGGAAACGTCGTGAGCCAGTTGCTGGATAAAGCTCAGGACCCACCTGAGGGGGATAAAGCCGCGGACAAGGGCGCGGGCAAAGCAAAGGCCAACACATCCAAGAAATCAGCAACCAACCAAGCGCCTCGCGTGTTTACAGTAGTCAAGGCTCCCGAGCTGGAGTACAACGACATGACGCGGGTGGCGGACTACAAGGACGGAGTTATTCTGGACCGGCCGAATATGAAAGTGAAAGGCCGCGAAATTCGCGCTTTCCTGCGTGACAACAGTGACGATTCTTCGCTCGATCATGCCTTCGCCGACGGGCAGGTGGAGATTGTCCAAACCGCTGTGGGGCGCGTTCGCAATGGAACATCCGAGCACGCCGAATACTATGTGGATGAAGACAAAGTTATCCTGGAAGGTGGGAGTCCGGAGTTCATCGATAGTTTGCGCGGCCATACACGGGGCGAGAAATTGACCTGGTTCTCCAAGGATGATAGGCTGCTGGTGAACGGCATCGAAAGCAAGCCGGTCAAAACCGTCATCCGCAAGAAAAAGAAGTAGGAATCCTTCCATGCGCACTCTGCAGACCGCCGAAATCTCGAAAAGCTACCGCGGGCGTAAGGTGGTCGATAACGTATCCCTGTGGGTGAAGCAGGGCGAGGTGGTGGGCCTGCTGGGGCCCAACGGTGCGGGCAAGACCACGTCTTTCTACATGATCGTCGGGCTTATCAGCCCCGATTCCGGCCGCGTGCTGGTCTCGAACGGCCAGGGATCGGAAGACATCACCAGCATGCCGATGTATCAGCGGGCGCGGCGTGGAATCAGCTACCTCCCGCAGGAAGCCTCGGTTTTTCGCAAGCTTACGGTGGAAGACAACCTGATGGCCATCCTGCAAACGTTGAGTATGCGCGGCCGTGAGCGGCGCGAACGCATGAACCGGCTGATCGAACAACTAGGCCTCGAAACCGTTCGGCACAACAAGGGCTACGCGCTCTCGGGCGGCGAGCGCCGGCGCGTGGAAATCGCCCGGTCGCTGGTGATCGAACCCAGCTTCCTGCTGCTGGATGAGCCTTTCTCCGGAATCGACCCCATCCAGGTGCTGGAACTGCAACGCATCATCTTCGAACTGAAAAACTCCGGGATCGGCATCCTGGTGACCGACCATAACGTTCGCGAGACCCTGGCTGTCACCGATCGCGCCTACATCATCAATAATGGGAAGATCTTCCGCGCAGGCACTCCCGAAGCCCTGGGCGCCGATGCCGAAGTGCGCCGCGTTTATCTGGGCGAGAATTTCAACCTCGAGTTCGAAACCGGCCGCTGGAAAACGGTCGCCGAAAACTAGTTTTCCAGTCCCGATGAAGCCGCAAGCCCCGCTGCCGGATTACATGCGTTTCTTGGCCCCTTTCGAATCCCGGATCACAAAACTGGCACTGGCGACCCGGAAGCTGGTCCTTGAGGAAGCGCCCGATTCTATCGAGCTAATCTACGATGCCTACAACGCCGTCGCCACGGGCTTTGGATTTACCGGCCGCCCCAGCGAATGCTTCATCCACATAGCGGTATATGCGAAATGGGTGAATCTGGGCTTCCATCGCGGATCCGAATTGGAGGACCCGGAAGGCGTGCTGCAGGGCACCGGCCGATTGGTTCGTCACATTCGAATAGCGGAGCTCACAGACTTGGAAAAGCCCGCGGTGCGAGCTTTCGTAAGAGCCGCGATCTCTCAAGCAAAGCGGCCTGGCCCAGGAGCTAAGGGCGTACCCAAACCAAAGAGCGTCGTGCGTGCCATCTACGCCCGGAAGCGGCGCCCTTCGAAGAAGGCCTGATCGGCTTTATTGCTGCTGAGAACCCCACTTGATCATAAAATCTGCCTTCTCATCCACGATTGTGTAGTCAGGCGGTGGCTGGAACAGACTTGGGTCTGGCTCGCTCCGATCAATATTAATCAGCTTTTGAGTGTGTTCCCCGCTGCGTGGGTCGTTCGTCCGGCTAAGGATGACTATCTTCAGTTCCGGCGACATCCACATTTCATCTGTTCTCGTAATAGGGCGATCGTTACCTTGGGACCCTACGGGCCAGGTTATAATGTTCCGCGTTCCCTCAACCAACACTCCTTCGATAGTCTGGTTCGCAAGTTTTTCCGTAGTCATCTGCGGACGCGCTGGATCGATCATTTTACCCGTTGCATTCGGAGTTGGAGCCGCTCCCAGGCGGCCGGCGAAAGCGCCTCCATTGATGGCATAGGTGGCGGATCCCGAGACGTCCCCGCGGCCCACGGGGTTTGCTGCGATGGTATCCGGTCTCGATGCCCCTAACTCTTGTCGATGTGCAACCTTGTTTTGAGCGTCCAATGTGTATCTGGATTGTGCAACGGGGTCGATGATTTCAATGACGATAGGTGCATCGGGAACGTTATGCCCAAAACCTACGGGACCGCGGAACATCTCGCGCTCGGTGCGAGTTCGGCCGAAGGAATCGCGATAAACTTTCGTTGCCGGCATCGTTTGTGTGATATGAGTCCCATCCGCCAGGGTTTGCACCGTCTCGTTGACTTGCTCGCCTGAGTAAGGAGCCCCGGTAATGGGTCGCATGGCGAAAGGGGGCGGACCAAAATGCATCATACCGCTGCTATTCGCACCTGCCGCTGTGGCAGAAACCGAGGTTTGCGCGAATGTGCCAGAAACCGAGGTTTGCGCGAGTGCTTGCACGGCGAACAGCGCGACCATAGCGAACACCGCAAGACAACGGGTCATAAGCACCTCTGCCAGGAGTTTAGCCGAATCGGGTTCGCGCGGCAATCCCCAGTGCCACGGAACCCTAACCCGTATAATCGTAGATTGGACCTCGAAAAGATCCTTCTGCGAAAAGTCGGCGAGGCGGTCGGCCGTTTCAAGATGATCCGCAATGGCGATCGCGTCGCCGTTGCACTATCCGGCGGCAAGGATTCGCTGACCTTGCTCGAAGCCCTCCTGATGCTGGCGAAACGCGCGCCGGTCGACTTCTCCGTCTGCGCCTTCACGGTGGAGCAGGGAAAATTCATGCGTCCCATCGAGCCGCTGGGCGAGTATCTGAAGCAGCGCGGCATCGCCTGGACTTATTACCAGGACCGGCCGTCGCTCCGGTTGCTGAAAGAGCAGCCCACTCACGGTTGCGATCTTTGCAGCCGCTACCGCCGGCGTGCCGTCTACGAAATCGCTCGCGGCCTGGGCGCTAACGTGGTCGCGTTCGGACATACTGCCGACGATTTCTGCGAATCGTTCCTGCGCAATGCGATGTTCACCGGTCGCGTGAGCGCGCTGCCGCCCATCACCTACTCGCGCGACAAGGAATTTCGGCTGATTCGTCCGCTGGCGTTCGTGACCGAAGACATTACCAGCCGATTCGCCGAGTCTCTGGGCGCGCCCATCGTCCCCTGCGGCTGTTCGGAACGGACCGGTACCGTGCGAAAGTCCATCCGCAGCCTGTTTAGTGAGATCGAGAAGGATCACCCGTACCTGAGGGAATCGCTTCTGGCGGCCATGGGCAATCTGGAGCCGGATCGGCTTCTCGACCCTCGTTTCCTGGATCTGGACGGCCATCAACCACAGAGAAATCCTCCGCTCTTACCGGTCCTATCCGACTGAGGGGTAACTTTTTCCTTACGATACTGCGCCGGTGTCTAGCGCTCCCGGCTAGCCACTCAATACACTCAATAACTTAGCCCGCGCCTCGCTCTGGAATCGAACTTGCTCCCTGAGACGCCCGGAGGTGCGTCATGCTGTACTACGCACTGATGTTCTTGATCGTCGCGCTCATCTGTGGGGTCCTAGGCTTTGCAGTATTGGCAGCAACAGCGGCCCTCGTCGCCAAAGTGCTGCTGTTCCTCTTTCTGATCCTGTTCCTCGCCGCTCTTCTGCGTGGCCGTCGACGAGTTCTCTAGTTTTAGGGCGTATCGATATGACAAGGCCAACCTGGTCTTCCCCGAACCTTTGCACCGGTCTTATCGTGTTAGCGATAAGCGCCATGTCGTGCATCCTGGTTTACTCCGGCGTCCAGATCTTAATGCTCCTACGCTAGTCACAAAAATCTAAAGCTATTTCTCCTTGGCCGTGAGTTAGTTGCGAGAGCGCATCACCTCAACACGAACATCCGAGCCTTAAACTGGACTCAGTTGGGTGTTGTCGTGGAGCCACGATGGGCTGCGATGCATGGCTGTGGTTGCGAAGCAGCACTCCGTCGCAGCCAATTGTGGCTTGGCTCGATTTTCAGACCCGGAATAGATCCGCCCGCCACGTTACCACTGACTTCTTGATATCGGCCGGTTTCATCTGCTCCTTCAGCGCCCTTTCCACCAAAGCTGGCACTTCTGTGTCGCATGCAAACCGCAACGCCACTATTTGTGATTCAGTAAGATCTCCGATTCGCGATTTCAGCGGCTCATTCAAGAGAGATGCCAGGCGCAACCGCTCCTCCAGCCGGATCACGCGGTCCTGAGCTCGAAGCGGATTGATGCGGATCAGGGGAATCGCCACCACCGCCATCACGCCGACCAGCAGCAAAATCCAGGATTCCAGCAAATCGTAGTGCCGCACTACGTTTACGATCGTCAGGATCAGCAGCGCCAGCGTAGCGGGGAGCAGGAAGAAGTGAAAGGGTGCATGCATCCGCACGTGATTCGCGTAAGTCTGTGGAACTTTTTCTGCCATAGATGTCTCCTTGCGTCTGAAGATGTATTCTACTAAGAGGGGGTTTAGTCGCGCTGAACGCGCTGCAACCCCCGAAAAATCTGCTGTTTCCTGCCTTGTATTCGCTGCATCAACTATGCTACGGTAACGTTTTTAGGGTATCGGTTTCGGCGTCCGCAGGGTGACGCGGCGCTTTCTCAAGTCAACAAGTTCCCTTCATTAAATAAATGGACGCAACCTTACACGATCTAGGTCGATTACTGCTAAAGGCAATACCCACGGTGGTGCTGTTGCTGATCGTGCACTTGTACTTGAAGCGAATGTTCTTCGGTCCGATGCGCGAAGTGTTGGCGAGGCGTAGCGAGGCCACCGAGGGCGCGCGGAAATCCGCGGAGGCGGTCTTGGCCAAAGCCTCCGAGAAGGCGACGGCCCTCGAGGCCGCGTTACGCAAGGCCCGCGAGGAGATCTACCAGGAGCAAGAGGAATCGCGGCGCGGCTGGATCGGCGAACAGAACACCCGGCTGGAAGAAGCCAGGCGCAGCTCTCGCGATTTGATTCACCAAGCCAAGCAACAGCTCGACACCGAAGCTGCGGCCGCGAAACGTGACCTCGCTGCCACGACGGCAGCCCTTGCAGACCAAATCGCCCAATCGCTGCTGGAAGGAAAGGCCGCCTGATGCGTCGCATCGCGCTAGTCCTCGTCTTTGGGTTAGCCTTCGCGTTCAATGCTGTGCCTCAAGAATCACGGCCGGCGCCGGGGACCCAACAGGAACGCGAACCGGGCGATCCTTGGATCTGGTGGAAGTGGGCGAATTTCCTGATTCTGGCCGCAGGACTAGGCTACCTGATCTCCAAACACGCGCCGCCGTACTTCGCGCAGCGCTCCCGGGAAATTGAGGAGTCTTTGGTCGAGGCGGCCAAAGCCAAGCAGGACGCTGAGGCGCAGGGGGCCAGTATCGACAAGCGTCTTGCGGATTTGGACCGCGAGATCGAGAGTTTGCGCCAGGCGGCTCGCGCCGAGACGGCCGCCGAAAGCGAGCGTCTCCGCAGCGAAACGGAACGGCATCTCCAGAGAATCCAGCAGCAGGCCGCCCAAGAGATTGAACTGATGGTCAACGCGGCGCGTCACGAGCTAAGAAAGCATGCGGCGCTACTCGCTCTCGACCTCGCCGAGCAGCATATCCACTCTCGCCTCACCAAGGATGTGCAGGAGGAGCTGATGGACGGTTTCCTCCAGGATTTGCGAATGCGGGTGAAGCCCGGCGTGACGGCGGAGCGTTAACCATGGCAGCCGCAGCCGCCAATCGTTACGCGCGCGCTCTCGTTGACGTCGTCATGGCTTCGGCGTCGACGGTTCAGGCGGAAGATGCCGTTCGGCAACTGCGTTCCGTGGAAGAGATGATCGCCGGCTCCGCCGAGCTCCGGACCGCGCTTCTCACGCCCGCCATTTCGAACGCTCGCAAGCGAGCGGTTATTGGCCGCTTGCTCAAAGAAATGTCCATAGCGGATCTGATACGGAATTTTGTTTATGTGGTCATCAATCACCGGCGCATCGGGATGCTGCCGGAGATTTCGGAAGCCTTCGACCTGCTCATGGATCAGCGTCTGGGCTTTGTCAGGGCGGAAGTCACCTCCGCCTCGGCGTTAGACGCACGGCGCAACGCCAGCCTGGAAGCAGAATTGTCGCGCTTGACGGGCAAGCGCATGCGCTTGCGGTTCGCCGTGGATTCGAGCTTGCTGGGGGGCGCGGTGGCGCGCATCGGATCGACGGTGTATGACGGGTCTATACGGGGACAGCTTCAGCAGTTACGGCGGCAGTTGATTGAACACTCCGCCGGATAAAGGGGAATATGGCTCAAATCCAAGCCGATGAGATCGCGCGCTTGTTGCGCGATGAAATTGAGCACTACGATAAAGCGGTAAATGTGAGCGAGACCGGATCGGTGATTTCGGTCGGCGACGGCATCGCCCGCGTGTACGGGCTCGAAAACGTGATGTCCGGAGAGATGGTCGAATTCTCGCACGGAGTGACCGGCATCGCGCTCAACCTGGAAGAGGATCAGGTCGGCACCGTGCTGCTGGGCGAATATCAAGAGATCAAAGAAGGCGACGAAGTGCGGCGCACAGGGAAAATCATGTCGGTTCCCGTAGGCGACGCCCTGATCGGACGCGTGGTGAATGCGCTCGGCCAGCCGATCGACGGCAAAGGTCCCGTAGCAAGTTCGGAGTCGCGGCCAATTGAAGCCATCGCCCCCGGCGTGGTGGATCGCCAGCCGGTCAGAGCACCATTACAGACCGGCATCAAAGCCATTGACGCCATGATTCCGATCGGCCGTGGTCAGCGCGAGTTGATCATCGGAGACCGCCAGACCGGAAAAACCGCGGTTGCCATCGACACCATCATCAACCAGAAGGGCGGCGACGTAATCTGCATTTACGTCGCGGTTGGCCAGAAGCGTTCCACGGTTGCGCAGGTGGTCAAAACACTCGAAGATAACGGCGCCATGGACTACAGCATCGTGGTTGCGGCCACGGCCTCCGATCCGGCGCCCATGCAATACATGGCTCCTTATGCGGGCTGCGCCATGGGCGAGTTCTTTCGAGACAGCAAACGCCACGCGCTTCTGATCTATGACGATCTTTCCAAGCACGCCGCCGCCTATCGTGAGATTTCGCTGCTGCTGCGCCGCCCGCCTGGACGCGAAGCATATCCCGGCGACGTCTTTTATCTCCATAGCCGCCTGCTGGAGCGCGCCGCCAAGCTAAACGACGAGAAAGGCGGCGGGTCGCTCACCGCCTTACCGATCATCGAAACTCAGGCCGGCGATATTTCGGCCTACATTCCTACTAACGTGATCTCCATCACCGACGGCCAAATCTTCCTGCTGGCCGATCTGTTCAATTCCAACATCCGCCCGGCGATTGACGTCGGCCTTTCTGTGAGCCGCGTGGGCGGCAGCGCGCAGATCAAGGCCATGCGTCAAGTGGCCGGGTCCCTTCGTTTGGATCTGGCGCAATATCGAAATCTGGCGGCGTTCGCGCTGTTTGGATCGGAGCTGGATAAGGTTTCCCAAGCCCAATTGAATCGCGGCAGCCGCCTGGTCGAGATTCTCAAACAACCCCAGTATTCGCCACTGCCGGTTGAAAAGCAGGTTCTAATCCTCTTCGCCGGCGGCAACGGAATGCTCGACGACCTGCCAGTGGAGCAGTGCCGGCCTTTTGAAACGGAACTGTATGCCTTTATGGACTCGACGCACGCCGGCGTGCTCCAGGCCATCCGTGAAAAGAAAACCATGGATGACCAACTCAAGGGCCAGGTGAACGGGATTCTGAAGGAGTTCAAAGAGCGCTTCGTGTCCAAGCACAAGGAAGCGGCCGCAACAGCCTAATCGATGCCCAGCCTGATTGATTTACGCCGGCGAATCCGCTCGGTCAAGAACACGCAGCAGATCACCAAGGCCATGAAGGTGGTCTCGGCGGCCAAACTGCGGCGTGCCCAAGAACGGGTCTTGTCGGCGCGTCCTTATGCTCAAATCATCCGCCGGATGCTGGTGAATGTCGCGCAAGCAGCGGAAGAACAGCACGAAGACGAGGGTATGGAGTTGCTGGCGAGGCGGCCCGAAAAGCGTATCCAACTTCTGGTGATCACCGCCGATCGCGGCTTGGCCGGAGCCTTCAACTCCAACGTTATTCGCACGGCTCACAAATTTATCCAGGAGCATTCCGATGCGGAAATCCAGCTCGAACTGATCGGGCGCAAAGGCCGCGACTTTTTCCGCAAGAGACACTCGCACGTGACGGGCGATTATTCCACGCTGTTCCAAAAGGCCCCGCGGTTTGAGGACGCGCTCGACATCGCCCGCAAGGTTACAGACCGATTTCGCAAAGCCGAGATCGACGCCGTGTATCTGGTCGTAAACAACTTCAAAAGCATGATGGCTTCGCGGCTGGTGGTCTCGCGTGTGCTGCCGATCGAAATTCCCAAGGAGCAGGAGCAGATCGATTACATATATGAACAGCCGCCCGGAAGGTTGCTCGCGAGCCTGTTGCCACGTTACATCGAAGCACAGATTTTCCGCGCGATGCTGGAATCGGCCGCGGCCGAACACGCAGCCCGGATGACCGCGATGGAGGCCGCCAGCAGCAATGCCGCGGATGTGATCGATTCACTGACGCTGACCATGAATCGGGTTCGGCAGGCCAGCATTACGAGAGAGATTATCGAAATTGTGAGCGGCGCCGCCGCGTTAGATTGAGTGGCACAGGCATTCTTGCCTGTGTTCTGAAAGGCATTTATGGCAACAAGCAATGGACTAGCTGAAGGCAAAGTAATCCAAGTGTCTGGACCGGCCGTCGACATTCAATTCGCCGAACACCAGATCCCCGTCATCAACACCGCGATACACATCACCAGCGAGGGCTTCACTACGCCCATGCCGATCGACGTGATGGTCGAAGTGGCGCAGCACATCGGGGAGGGCCGCGTTCGGACCATTGCGCTTCAGCCCACCGACGGCATGGTGCGGGGCATGAAAGCGGTGAGCCTGGGACATGGGGTCGAAGTGCCGGTCGGAAACGAGACTTTGGGCCGCGTGATGAACGTCATCGGAGAAC
>DATMMD010000203.1:0-41792 GCA_035569875.1 Bryobacteraceae bacterium | reverse complement strand
TGGGGCGAGCCGGAGACGATGTCGCTAGAGGACATTCCGGTTCCCGAGCCAGGTGCCGGCCAGGTGCGAATTCGCAATCGGGCGGCGGGTCTGAACTTCTTCGACATTCTGCAGGTCCAGGGCAAGTATCAGATCAAGCCCCCGTTTCCATTCACGCCCGGCGCCGAAGTGGCTGGTATCGTCGACGCGGTTGGCCCCGGCGTCCCTGAATTCCAGATCGGCGAACCAGTTCTTTCGATCACACACGGCGGTGGTCTGGCCGAATACGCTCTTAGCAGGGCTGAGACTACATTTCCGATTCCGGGATTCATGGACGTCGCCGTAGCAGCCGCGCTACCAATCGTTTATCACACTTCGTACTTCGCGCTGCGCGATCGCGCATCCGTGCAGCCAGGCGAATGGCTGCTGGTTCATGCCGGCGCAAGCGGCGTGGGAGTTTCGGCCATTCAACTCGGGCGAGCATTCGGTGCGCGGGTGATAGCCACCGCGGGCGAGGCGGAGAAGCTCGAGTTTGCGAAAGCGCAAGGCGCGGAGCATGTATTCAGCTACCGTGACGAGAGCTGGGTGGAGCAAGTCGGGCAACTAACCGGCGGCCGAGGCGCGGATGTCATCTACGATCCGGTGGGCGGCGACGTCTTCGATCTTTCCACTAAATGCATCGCGCCCGGTGGCCGGCTCCTCGTCATCGGATTCGCGAGCGGACGCATCCCGAGCATCGCGGCGAATCGCATCCTGCTGAAGAATATTTCGATCGTGGGAGCCCTATGGGGCGGGCACGCCTTGGCGCATCCCGAGTATCTAGGCCAAGCACAGCGCGCCCTGACGGACCTTTATTCGAAGAGCGAGATCCGTCCGCCGCGCCCAATCGAATACTCGCTTGATCAGGCACCCGCCGCGCTGCGCGACCTCGCCAATCGAAAAGTGCTCTGGAAGGCGGTCGTCACCATGTGAGCGGCCTTTGGTGGAAGAGCTTGTTGGTGGCGATCGCCTCGTTCGTGTTTTTGGCGTACGGGGTCGGACGAACGGGCGTCGCCTCGGCGCTTGCCAACCCGGTAGACCGCGTTCACGCTCAGGATGAATCCATCTACGCCAATGCCTCCTTGCGAATGGCCGCGCAAGGGAATTGGCTGACGCCCATTGTCATGGGCCGGTTATTCTTGTACAAGCCTCCGCTACTTTATATACTGACAGCGCTATCGCTCAAGGCATTCGGCACGTCCTTGTTTGCTTTACGTCTCCCCAGTCTGCTCGCAGGATCTGTTGCCGCTGCGTTATTGTTTTATTGGTGCGGTACTTCTCGTGGACTGTGGGCCGGCTTTACCGCAGTATTGCTGCTCCTTGCTGACCCGCCCTGGTTTACTTTCGCACGCCTCTGTTACACCGATCTGCTGCTGGCCGCCTTCACTGTGGCCGCGATCTTTTCGGTAACCCGTGATCCTCGGCTTGACACCGTCCCCGCGCGTTGGAGTTTCATTGCGTTCAGTGCAGCGGCGATCCTCACCAAGAGCGCAGCCGGCTTGATTCCGTTACTCGCCCTGGGCCTTTTCGCCTGGCTTGGCCCGCGTGAGCAGCGTCCGGCATGGCGACGAATACTACGAACTGGCGGCTGGATCGTGCTATTAATTGCTCCCTGGCACCTTTACCAACTATTCGTACACTTGCAATGGTTCTGGACAGACTATGTCAAAGTTCAGTTGGTGCAATTCGGCGCACGTCCTCCCGTCTCCGGATCACTGGAAATCCCAGCCTGGTTCTACCTCAAGCGTCTATTCCTTACCGATCCGACGTTGAGCGTTGCTGCCGCGATTGTGCTGCCTGCCCTGGTCATAGAAGTTCGACGCGGGAAGGCGGACGCTCGGTTACTGGCGTGCTGGATAACGGTGATTTTGGCCAGCATTTCGTTGTTTCAATACCGCAACTTTCCTTATGTTGTCATGTTGATTGCGCCCCTGTGCCTGCTGGCTGCGTGCTACATTCCCAGCAAGCATCAGCCCTGTATCGTGATCGTGCTAGCGCTGATTCTCGGCCTGAAGCTGGTGCCCAGCGATCGCGTCTGGAGCCTTACTTTCTCCGCCAGCCAACCTCTCGCTGCGGCGCCTTTGCTGCGCTCCTATCTCGATCGCGGCCGTTCGAACGAACTTATCCTGGTCGACACCGACGACGAATTCTGCAGCGCCACTCTTCCCCTTCCGAGAGTTCGCTACTGCTTCCGCGATCCCAGCCATGTGACCGAACGGTACGCGCCCTACTATGTGGACCTCGGTATCACCGTGCCGGCCGCAGTCTTCGATGACCTAGATCGTTGGGAGCCGGTCTTTCGAAGTCGCCTGCGCGCCTGGGGTCTCAACTCGGACGAGCCAATAGCGACCAGTATCGTCGCTGGCAACGACGCGGATGTTGTCCGCATTCTCCAATCGCATCCCGAGTCGGATTTCTATCTGCCAACTAATCTCCAACGGGTCATTCTTGCTGCTGCCCCAAGCACGCATACGATAGTGCCCGCCTCCGCCAACCGGTTCTTTCTGCTGGCCAATCGCTCCACAAGTCGCGTTCGTCCATGGTCAAGTATGTTGCAATGAGAGGGTATGGAAATCATTCAGGTGATTGGCCGCGAGATTCTCGACTCGCGGGGCAATCCTACCGTTGAAGCCGACGTGCGCCTAGCTGACGGCACTCTCGGCCGGGCGGCCGTTCCTTCTGGCGCCTCCACCGGAGAGCACGAAGCCGTCGAGCTTCGCGATAACGACGAGAAGCGTTATCTTGGCAAAGGTACGCGCAAAGCTGGACAAAACATCACCAAAAAGATTGCGCCGGCGATCGCGGGGATGGAGGCGGAAGAGCAAAGCGCCATTGATCACAAGATGATAGAACTGGATGGCACGCCCAACAAGAGCAAGCTGGGCGCGAACGCTATCCTGGCCGTGTCGATGGCCGCGGCACGCGCTGCCGCGCAGTCTCAAAGCGTGCCCTTGTATCGATATCTGGGCGGTGTGAGCGCGAACTTGCTGCCGCTTCCGCTGATGAACATCCTCAATGGCGGGGCGCACGCCGACAACTCGGTTGACCCGCAGGAATTCATGATCGTTCCCCACGGCGCGGCCAAATTCGCCGAAGCTTTACGGATGGGAACGGAAGTTTTCCATACATTGAAAGGCGTGCTGAAGAAGCGTGGCTACTCTACCTCGGTGGGTGATGAAGGTGGTTTCGCGCCCAATCTGAAATCGAATGAAGAAGCTTTGGAAGCGGTGCTCGAAGCCATCACCAAAGCCGGCTACAAGCCGGGCGCGCAGATCAGTATCGCGCTCGACCCGGCCGCTAGCGAGTTTTACGACTCCGAAAACGGCAAATACGTCTTCAAGAAGTCCGACAAGAGCCAGCGAACTTCTGAGCAAATGGTAAAATTCTGGGCCAAATGGGTGGAGCGATATCCGATTATCTCCATCGAGGACGGAATGGCCGAGGACGATTGGGACGGCTGGAAGCTCATGACTGACGCATTGGGGGATAAGATTCAACTCGTCGGCGACGATCTGTTCGTGACCAACACCGAGCGCCTGGCTGAGGGCATTGAAAAAGGTGTAGCGAATTCGATTCTGATCAAAGTGAATCAGATTGGCACGCTCACCGAAACGCTGGAGGCCATGCAAATGGCTACCAACGCGAACTACACCAACGTCGTCTCGCACCGTTCGGGTGAGACTGAAGATGCTTTTATAGCCGATCTCGCGGTAGCTACGCGTGCCGGACAGATTAAGACCGGGTCGGCCAGTCGCACCGACCGAATAGCAAAATACAACCAACTCTTACGTATCGAAGAGGAGTTGGGCGCTGGCGCGAAGTTCGCCGGCAGGAAAGCGTTCCATCAATAATGCACGGCAAAAAGAAGCCTCTGGTGTTGACCATCCTCGACGGCTGGGGATTCTCGTCCGTTACGGAGGGCAATGCCATCGCCGCCGCGCGCAAGCCCACCTACGATTCGTTGCTGCGCGAATATCCGAACACGCTGATTCGTACTTCCGGTAAGGCCGTCGGGCTTCCGGAAGGCCAGATGGGTAACAGTGAGGTCGGGCATCTGAACATCGGCGCCGGCCGGATCATCCTGATGGATGTCACGCGTATCGACCAGATGATCGCTTCGGGCGATTTCTTCAAGAATCCGGTGCTGCTGGACTCCATGCAGCATGCCCGCACCCATCGTTTGCATTTAATGGGACTGTGCAGCGACGGCGGCGTACACTCGCTTCTCACGCACCTACATGCACTGATCAAGCTGGCGAAGCAGGAGATGGTTCCACAGGTTTTCGTGCACTGCTTCATGGACGGCCGCGACACGCCTCCCGAGAGCGGAGCGGGCTTCCTCGAACAAATTCAAAGAGAGATGCGTCAATTCGGTATAGGCAGGATCGCTTCTGTTTCCGGCCGTTACTACGCTATGGATCGAGACCAGCGCTGGGACCGCATCGAGCGTGCCTTCGCCGCCATGGTGCTGGGCAAGGGCGAGAAAAACGCCGATCCGGTCGCCGCCCTCAAGCGATCTTACGAACAAGGCATCACCGACGAGTTTGTCGAGCCCGTCACTATTGTTGACGATCACCACCAGCCAGTCGGCTTGATCCGCGATGGCGATGCCTGCATCTTTTTCAACTTCCGTGCCGATCGCGCCCGCGAAATGACCATGGCCCTGACGGATACTGCGCTTGAAAAACCGTCGCGGTCGCTCGCACCGAAAAATCTTCACTTTGCTACCATGACCGAGTACGACAAGACCTTCAAGGTTCCCTTCGTGCTCCCGCGCGAGCACCCCAACAACATCCTGGCCGATGTGATGGCGCAATTGAACTGGAAGAATCTGCGCGTAGCCGAGACTGAAAAGTACGCTCACGTAACTTACTTTTTCAACGGTGGCAACGAAAAGCCATACGCGGGTGAGAGCAGGGAATTGGTGCCATCACCCAAAGTCGCCACTTACGACTTGCAACCGGAGATGAGCGCGCCTGGGGTCACCGCGGCTGTGGTCAAGGCCATTGAGCAGGGTGACCTGGACTTCATCGTCATGAATTACGCCAATGCCGATATGGTGGGCCATTCGGGAAAGATGGCCGCCACGGTACAAGCGGTCGAGGCCGTCGACGCGGGACTCGGCGAGCTCTACGCGGCGCTGCGGCGCTCCGGCGGATCGTGGATCATTACCGCCGATCATGGCAACGCCGAGACCATGATCGATCCGGTTACTAAGGGACCGCATACTTACCACACCACCAATCCGGTACCATTCATCCTGGTCGACGAAACACAGCGCGTCTTGCGGCAGGGAGGCGCTCTGCAAGATATTTCGCCGACATTGTTGGGATTCCTAGGCGAAAAACAGCCTAAGGAAATGACGGGGAGGGATTTACGTTTATGAAGCCGCTGTATCTTCGCGACATAGAAAATAATGCTCACGGGTCGGGTGGATATGCCGACCTGATTCGTAATATGCGCTCGGCCGGCGCCGGCCTGCCAGGAATCTTGTATTTGTTCGCATTCAAACCGGAAGCGACCGAGCATCTGGAGCGCTTCTCGCAGGCGGTCATGCGCGGCCCCTCTCCGTTGAGCCCAGGACTTCGCGAGTTGATCGCTGCGTTCACATCCAAGCTTAATAATTGTTCGTTTTGAATCGAAAGCCACGCCGCGGTCGCGGCGGAGCTGCTCGAGGATCGAGGCAAGGTCGACGCCGTACTCGACAATTTCCGGACCGCACCCATCTCCGATGCGGAAAAAGCGATGTTCGCCTATATCGAGAAGGTGAATTGTGACTGCGCGTCGGTCGAACAGGCCGACATAGACTACCTGCATCAGGTTGGCTGGACCGACGAAGGGGTCTACGACGCGATTATGGTCTGCGGTCTTTTCAATTTCTACAATCGTTGGATCGACGCCACCGGTGTGGAGGCGATGTCGAAGCAGGATCACGCCGCGTCGGGCAAGCGCCTGGCCACTCGCGGATATATATTAAGCAAATGACCCGTGTTTCGCTGCGTTCATTCGCTGCCATTTTCGGCATCATGACGATTCAGGCGATAGCTCAACCGCCTCGCGCCCGCGACTTGGGTGTTCCGCTCGAAGGCACTCCAGGTCCGCTCAACGCCATCACCGACATCGCAGGCATCGAAGTCGGGCAAACCACGTTGATCGATGGGGCCTCAGTTCGCACCGGGGTCACCGCCATCTGGCCGCGCGGCAAGCAATCCGATGATCCGGCATTCGGGGGATGGTTCTCGCTCAACGGCAATGGCGAGATGACTGGAACCACGTGGCTCGAGGAATCCGGTTTTCTGGATGGCCCCGTCCTCATTACCAACACGCATAGTGTCGGCGTCGTGCGCGATGCCTACATCGCCTGGCAGGTGCAGCATCAGCGCAAGCCTGGAACCAATAGCTTCGGCGGGGGATTTTGGTCCCTTCCCATCGTGGCCGAAACCTATGATGGATTTCTGAACGACACCAACGGGTTTCACGTCAAGCCGGCGCATGTAGTACAAGCGCTCGACGGCGCAACGTCAGGCCGCGTTCAGGAAGGCAACGTCGGCGGCGGCACTGGCATGATCTGCTTCGGATTTAAGGGCGGCATTGGAACTTCATCGCGCATCGCGGGCCAATATCGCGTGGCCGCATTGGTTCAGTGTAATTGCGGCGCGAAGCGGCAATTACGGATCGCTGGCGTGCCGGTAGGCCAGGAACTCGACCGGCCATCGGTCGCCTCCACGGCACGGCCAGCTGAAGAACGAGGATCGATCATCATCGTCGTCGCGACCGACGCGCCGCTGCTGCCGAATCAGACCAAGCGCCTCGCAAGACGCGCATCTCTGGGTCTGGCGCGCATGGGATCGACCTCCGGCAACGGCTCCGGGGACATATTTATTGCCTTCTCCACCGCCAACCCCAACGCCGCTAAACCGGCCGGTGGCATGGCGACTCTGTCCATGCTTCCCAACGACGCCCTCGGCCCCATCTTCGACGCCACTGTGCAAGCCACCGAAGAAGCCATCGTCAATGCACTCGTAGCCGCTCAAGATATGACCGGCGTCGATGGTCATACGGTCACTGCGCTCCCGCACGACGCCCTGCAACAGGTTCTGAAAAAATACAATCGTACGGCTAGTACTCGCTAGACTCCTATTCAAAAAAGTTCTGATTTAACTATTTAAATTAACTTGACACAACCGTCAGGCTGGGAATACAATGCCTCAAAGTTGTGTTCGGCCAAGGCTGCCCGGACTGAGTGTTGGTTGCAGAATCTATAAAGATGCTGTCTCCCGGTTTCGGGGGAGGAGGGGTTATGAATTCGAGCTGCTACAGGCTCACCGCTGGTAGTGTGTCTTCCTTTGTTCTCGCTGTCGTCTGCGCGAGCATCTTGTTGGCTTTCAGCTCCGTTCCTGCATGGGCCCAAACTGCCACCGGTACAATCGTCGGCCAAGTGTCCGACCCGTCTGGCGCAGCCGTTGTCAACGCCGAGGTCAAAGTTACCGATCCCACCACTAACTCCTCCCAGACGGCCAAGACAAACGAGGTCGGCCGGTTTACCTTTCCCAGCGTCGCGCCAGGCACTTACGACGTGACGGTTACGGCAACTGGGTTCACACAATCCCGTCTGGCAGCACAAAAAGTGGATGTCGGCGAATCGCTCACGCTCAATGTCACACTCCAGGTGGGCGCGACGTCAACTGTGGTGGAAGTTCAAGCCGCTGCCGGCGCGGAGTTGCAGACCCTCAACGCGACTGTCGGCTCGACGATCACGAATGAATCCCTGAATTTGATGCCAAACCTCGGTCGTGATGCTTCCACGCTTTCGGTGCTTCAGGTCGGTGTTTCGCCGACCGGAAATGTCGCCGGAGCCGCCACAGATCAGAACGGCTTCCAATTGGATGGTGGTAATAACAGCGACGATATGGCTGGGACCAACACCACTTACACGCCCGGCAACGGCTACTCCGGAACAGGTTCGACCGGCGGGACACCCACCGGCGTAATTCCCACTCCTATCGAGAGCATCGAGGAGTTCAAGGTCGGCACCAGCGGACAGACTGCCGATTTTAACGCTGCCGCCGGCAGCCAGGTGCAGATGGTCACCAAGCGCGGTACCAATACTTTCCATGGCGCCCTCTACGAGTTTTATTTCGCGAACAATGTTGGCGCGGCTAATCTGTGGAAAAACAATCACACTCCCGATGCACAGACGGGTACGCCATACACTCCGCTTCCCACTACTCACAGGAACCGCTTTGGCGGCGCTCTCGGCGGCCCGTTAACACCGAAGTTCTGGGGCGGGAAAACTTATTTCTTTGCCAACTACGAAGGCATGCGTTACCCGAATTCGGTCTCGTTCGAAAGAGGCGTGCCGACGGCGTTGCTTAAGCTCGGCGTCATCCAGCTTCCCAACACTGCTGGCGTGTTAACGGCTTACAACATGAATCCTTTCCCGGTCACCTACCAAGGCACTACCTATCAGCCGGCAACTTGTGGGGGGCAAATGTGCGACCCGCGTGGCCTGGGAATCAACCCGCTCGTTCAGCAGGTGTGGAACCAGATGCCCTTGCCGAACGATCCCCAATTCAGCAATACCGGGAACGGAATTGACGGCGTCAATGCTCAGGGCTATCTCGGGACACTCGCGCTCCCTCAGTCGTCGAATTTCTTTGTCGCGCGAATCGATCATGACTTCGGTGACAAATGGAAGTTCATGTCCAGCTATCGTTACTATAGCTATCTGCAGCAGACCAGCAACCAGACCACTTTGACAGCCTCGGGGCAATACACTGCGACGGCGCCGCGGCCCCAAAAACCCGATTTCATCGTCGGCGGGCTTACCGGACAGCTCACGTCCAACATCACCAACGAATTTCGCGCCAGTTATCTTCGGAACTTCTGGCAATGGTCCGATCTCGGCGGTGTGCCCCAGCTTCCGGGCTTAGGCGGCGCCCTTGAAATGGGCGGGGAATCTGCAGCGACCAACGCGTTGATTCCCACCAACGTCAACTCTCAGAACACCCGCCAGCGTTTCTGGGACGGCCACGACCAGTTCTACTCAGACAATCTGAGTTGGCTGCACGGGAACCATCTCTTCCAGTTCGGCGGCTCATACATGCGTAACTACGATTTCCACTCGCGCAACGACAACGGTGTGGGAATCGATACGTCGATTACCTACCAGATTACGAACGGCGCAGGCATCCCTACCTCAGCCTATACAACGCCCGCCGGTTTAGCCGCGAGCCAGGCTACCAACTTTGCCCTGTATTACTCACAAGTCCTTGGAATTGTAGGTCAGTCTCAGGTGATGTACACGCGCGCCGGACAGAACCTGACATTGCAGCCGCCGGGAGGGTTTGGCTTCGACCAAAGCATTATCCCCACCTATGATCTCTATTTCAGTGACACCTGGCACATGAAGCCCACCTTTACGCTCACATATGGCCTGGCCTACAGCATCGCCATGCCGCCATACGAGATCAACGGCAAACAGGTTCAACTGGTGAATGATGCCGGAACCCCAATCGCTTTGAGCGACTTCCTGGCGAATCGCCAGAAAGCGGCCCTCGCCGGCCAAGCGTACGCTCCGGAAATCGGCTTTGAAACTGTTCGCAATATTGGCACTGGCGAGAAGTATCCATACAACCCGTACTATAAGGGATTAAGCCCGCGCATTTCGGCCGCGTGGAACCCGAGATTTACGGATGGTTTTCTCGGAAAGCTGTTGGGAGATAAGACTGTCATCCGCGGTGGATACGCCAGAATCTATGGCCGCACCAACGGTGTAGACCTGGTGCTGGTGCCGCTGCTTGGCCCCGGTATTCTGCAAGCCGTATCGTGTCTTCCTGCCTCCGACGGGACGTGCGCGGCTCAGAGCAGCTTGACCCCTGCTACAGCCTTCCGCATTGGAAAGGACGGCAACACCGCGCCACTGCCGGCAGTTTCTCAGAATTTTCCGCAACCCTACTTCCCAGGTGTGAACGGCAACGCCCAGGCCAGCGATGGGTCTGCCCTCGATCCCAACTACAAGCCAAATCACTCCGATGAGTTCACTTTCACCGTACAACGCGCTATTTCAAACAAGATGATTCTGGAAGCCGGTTACATCGGCCGCAAAATCTCGAACGAATTCCAGGAGATCAATGTCGACGCAGTGCCATGGATGACAACGCTGGGCGGCCAGAGTTTCGCGCAGGCGTATGCCAGTGTGTTCTCACAGATATGCGGGCTTTCAGGTCCCACCTGCGCCGGCAATACTTCCGTGACCGCGCAGCCGTTCTTCGAGGCGGCACTGGGCGGTCCGAATTCTCCGTTCTGTACCGGGTCCGCCAGTTGTACTGCAGCGGTGGTGTCGAAGTTCGGCGCCAGCATAAAGGCCACGCAGGTGTATAGCCTGTGGCAGAGTCTGTCTTCTGCAAATGGTTGGACTCTCAATCGCACGTTGCTCAGCTCCCCCTCGCTTGGCACAGGTATTAATCCTCAGTTGACCGCCTTCGAGTTGATCAACAGCCTGGGCTATGGAAATTACAACGCCGCGTTTGTAAAACTCACCACCAAGGACTGGCACGGTCTGACGACCAGCTCGAATTTCACTTGGGGCCGTGCGCTGGGCTCGGGAAGCGTGGTACAGGCCTCCAGTTCGGTGACTACCATCAATCCCTGGAACTTGGGCTACGCGTATGGACCCCAGCCGTTTGATGTCAAGTTCGTTTATAGTCTTCTGATGCTATATCAGCCTCCCGTCTTCAGGGACCAGAAGGGCTTCATCGGCAAAGTTCTCGGCGGATGGAGCATCGCGCCGCTCTTTACCGCACAGAGTGGTCTTCCGCTCGAAATCAGTGTCGGCACGGGAAGCAATACCAATGCTCAAGCTTTCGGCGAGGTATACGGGAATAACAACACGGGCAACTATGAGAATGCTGTAGCCGTCGCGCCCTTCACCGGCGGCAACTCCGCTCACACCAATGTGACCCCCTGCAATGGCGTCGGCACCAGCGGGAACTCCGGCATGAACATGTTTTCTAGCCCCTGTGCGATTTACAACGAGTTCCGGCCGCCGGTCCTGGGCGTTGATAAGAACGAAAACGGCGCTGGCGTCATTCGCAATTTCCCGACCTGGAACCTGGACGCTACCCTCTCGAAAGACATTATGGTCAGGGAGCGGTTCGGCGCCACCTTCACGTTCCAGTTCGTGAACCTCCTGAACCACTTCCAGCCGGCGTTGTCCACTTCGGGGACTCCTACGCTCAACATCAACAGTCCCCAGACGTTCGGAAACATCACTGCCCAATACACCACTCCGAACGGTGCGCAATCGCGCTGGATGGAGTTCGGTCTCCGCCTGCGATTCTAACTAGCAGCAACTCTCTTAATAGGGGGCCGAGCTAATAGGCCCCTTTTTTCTTATCCTGGTCCTATGAAGCTTTTTGTTTACGCCGCTGTGATAAGTGCGCTCGCGCCCTTCGCTATCGCTAGTGACGGCGACTCCATCGATACTGCCGTTCACGCCTGCTACGACGTCATCTCTGGTCCTGCGGGATCACGCGATTGGGCTCGTTTTCGTTCGTTATTCGCCGAAGGCGCCCGGCTGATTCCGATCCGGCAGACAGCCCAGGGCTCTCTTCCGTCTGTGATGACGCCCGAGGACTACGAAAAGCGGGCTGGCGCGAACTTCGAGAAGGCTGCGTTCTATGAATCCGAAGTGGCCCGGCGCGTGGAGACCTTCGGTGACATTGCGCACGTCTTTTCCACCTATGAATCCCGCCGCGCGCACGGAGAAAAGCCGTTTGCGCGAGGCGTCAATAGTTTTCAGTTGGTGAAGACCGCAGCGGGTTGGAAGATCATGACCATTCTGTGGGACTCCGAGCGCCAAGGCCTTACGATACCTGATAAATATCTGGCTTCGCCCAAGACCGCACCCAATTGAAATCTCAGCACCCCTTACACTGGAACTATGTCAAAACAATATTCGGCTCCGCCCTCGATGACCATAGACCCCGCGCGCAAATATAGCGCCACGTTGGAAACCTCGAAGGGCAGCATCGTGTGCGACCTTTTTGCGAAAGACGCGCCCAAGACCGTCAACAACTTCGTCTTCCTGGCGCGCGAAGGCTTTTATAACGGCACCGTGTTTCATCGCGTCATCGCCGACTTTATGGTCCAGGGCGGCGATCCCACGGGCACCGGGCGCGGCGGTCCCGGCTACCAATTTGAAGACGAGACCAAGGGCAACCCCAACAAGCACAAAGTCGGCTCGCTCTCCATGGCCAATGCCGGTCCCAACACCAATGGCAGCCAGTTTTTCATCACCCACGTCGTCACCGATTGGCTGGACGGCAAGCATACCGTTTTCGGGCAAGTAACCAGCGGACAGGATATCGTAAACAAGATTCAGGGCGGCGACCAATTGAAGTCGGTGACCATCAAAGAAGCCTGACCCATGCCATTTCCCATTCACCGGATGCGACGCCTGCGCGCTAACGAGCCCATGCGCCGTCTGGTGCGCGAGACCGAGCTCGAGCCGGCCGACTTCATCCTCCCGCTGTTCACCTGTCCAGGCGAAGGTGTGCGGCGGGAGATCAACTCCATGCCGGGCAATGCTCAGCTCTCGGTCGACAACCTGGTGAAGGAATGCGCGGAGGCGGAGCGGCTCGGAATTGGTGGCGTGATCCTGTTTGGAATTCCCGATAGCAAAGACGAAATCGCGTCGGGCGCCTATGCCGAGGACGGGATCGTCCAGAAAGCTGTTCGCGCGCTCAAGCGGGAAGTCCCCAAGCTGCTGGTGATGACCGACGTCTGCAATTGTGAGTACACCAGCCACGGACACTGCGGGTTGGTGAAGGACGGAGACGTTCAGAACGATCCGACGATCGAGTGGCTCTCTAAAGCCGCGGTCTCACACGCGCGTGCCGGCGCCGATATCGTCGCACCCAGCGATATGATGGACGGGCGGGTGGCGGCCATCCGCAAAGCGCTCGACGCGGCCGGTTTTTCGAACACGCCCATCATTTCTTATGCCGCCAAGTTTGCATCCGTCTTCTACGGCCCGTTTAGGGAAGCCGCCGAATCCACGCCGCAGTTCGGCGACCGCCGCAGCTACCAGATGGATCCTGCCAACGCGCGCGAAGCCATGCGTGAAATCGAGCTCGATATCGAAGAAGGCGCCGACATGATTATGGTGAAACCAGCGATGCCTTACCTCGATATCATCCGCCAGGCTCGCGATCGCTTCGATCTGCCGTTGGGTGCTTACCAGGTGAGCGGCGAATTCAGCATGATCACTGCGGCCATCCAGAACGGGTGGTTCGATCGCGACCGTGCAGTCATGGAATCTCTCACCGCCATCCGTCGCGCCGGCGCCGATTTCATGCTCACCTATTTTGCGAAAGACGCCGCCCGCCTGTTAGCCTAACCAACCACCTACCTCTTACCACCTAATTGGGCTCCGGCACCCTCGGCACCGTATACGTTTTCTTCAACGCCTCTTGATACTCCCCAAACAGCGCCTTGATGCCATCGAACTCACGCTTCACCGCTGCCCGATAATCCGGATGCGTCGCGAAATCGAACAGGAGCGCCGCCATAGCTTGCGCATCCACTCGGAATCCCTGATGCCCGATCTCGGTCAATGCATCAGCCTCCATTTCATACGTATGGTTGGCAAAGTTCGATGAATATGCCTCAAATCCCATGCCAGGAATCTCGCTCGACACGCTCCCGGTCTCTTCGTATCCTTGCGGCTTTCCCGGTTCCTCCTGGACCTTCTTGGCCCCGTACATCTTCATATAAGCGAAGCCAACCTCATCCAGCATGGCCACCGAAATCCCATCGCGGTTCTGGCCGTAGTTATCGATCTTGACCTTGGTCCCGGTCGATAACGCCGCAGCCTTGGCCGCGTCGTCGACAAACTTGCGCACTTGTTCCAGATAAATCGCGTCCGGGTAGCGTATGTAGAAATCGGCCGCCGTACGGTCCGGTACGACGTTGGGCGCCGCGCCGCCTTCGGTGATTACACCTTGAATTCTCGCTTCGGGCCGCATGTTGCTCCGCACGCTGTCGATGTTCTCGAACAGGTGAATCACTGCTTCGAGCGCATTGCGTCCGGCCCACGCTGTTAGTTGATGCGCGGGCGCTCCGCTGAAGATGTACTTCACCCCATCGATGTTCATGCAGCACGTTCCAAAGCCCGGCGCCGCCCGCAGCGTTGTACCAAAGGAATGGCTGCGCACGATTACGTCCGTGCCGTCGAATACATGCGCCTTGTGCATGACGGTCTTGGCATTGGGGGGCATCATCTCCTCGCCCGGAGTGCCGAACACAATAATGCTGCCGGGCGATTTCGTCCTGGCCAGCCACTCCGCAATGGCCACCGCTGCCGCGATTCCAACAGGTCCTTGCGCGCTGTGTTGGTCGCCATGAAACGGCCGCGTCGTTCCACGTAGGGCGTCATATTCGACGATCACACCCAGGTTCGGCGGCCCGTTATTGCCCTTGTACCGCGCCACAAAGGCCGTCTCCAGACCGCCCACCCCCACTTTGACATCGAAGCCGTGCTGCTCCAGATACGCCTTCAACTTCTGGATTGAGCGCTTTTCCACAAAACCGATTTCCGGGTTCTTGGTGATGTCGTCGGACAGCGCCAACAGCTCTTTATCCATCAGCTCTTTCGCCCGTGCCACCACTTGCTCGCGAGCCGGATTCGCCGCCGTGAGGCGCATCACGGTCGCCGGGATGTCCAGCGATTTTTCTAGCCCCGCCATCTTATGCAACACGTCCCGGGCGGCTTCGCGTTCCGTGGGAGTCTCCTGCGCCAGCAGCGGCCACGCCGTCAGAATCAAGATAGAGACAGATATACTTCGCATTATCGGGGATCTTAACATGATGTCGAGATCAATGCCTTACGAAAAAGCCATGGTGCTGCTCGAGCGCCGCTTCCGACTCATCCACCGCGCGAACTTCGGCCCACCGCGGGCCTTTCCACAGCATTCCCGCCAGCTCGGAAAGCTGCGCGGAATTGCCGGCTGCGTAGACCTCGACGTCACCATCATCGCGATTGCGTACCCAGCCGGTTAATCCTAGTGCGTTTGCAGCGTGCTCGACAAAGTAACGGAAGCCGACACCTTGCACTCGTCCTCGCACTCGATACAAACGTGCTAGTTTTTGCGCGCTCAAGGCCGCTTGATCAGAGGATAGACTACGATCTTTCGAAATGCCACCGGCCCGCGATCGCCTTGCAGCAGGATCGGCCCCGATTCACCTTCATTGGTGTCCAACGCGATATCTGTGGGCCCATCCAGGTTCTGCCTGTCGATCACTCGCGTGCCGTTCAGGACAACAGTCACCTGTCGGCCCACCAGCCGCACGGAAAGCGTTTGCCAGTCGCCCGCCAGCCGGGCGGCATTAATGATGGGCGCAATGCGGCCCAAAATAGCTCCGCTGCCCCGATTGGATGGCGGCCGGTCCGGATCGTCGGCGAGCTGCACTTCGTATCTGCCGCGCAGCGCGACACCGCTGTTCCCGCGCGGACCCAACCGAAAATCGACGTCCAGAGCGAAGTTCATGAACTTTTTCTCGGACACCAGATTCGTATTGCCGATCCCATTAGTCAGGATGCCATCCTTCACCGTCCACCCCAAGGTTCGCACCGAACCCACGGTTTGCCAGCCGGTCAGATCGTGCCCATCGAACAGTACCACCGCGTCACCCTTCTTCCAGATGAGAGGGTCGTCTTTGTCTGGAAGTTGCGGCGCGCGCACCCCGGTCCACTCCAGGTAGGAAGAAGGGTCGCCTTCAATCTCGAACGTCCCCTTCAGCTTCCCGTCCTCGAAACGTGCCCAATACAAGCCTATTTCTGGAGCGGGCGTGCGGCGATACCGGGTCTGCAAGGCAAAACGCAGCTCTCCATCGGAAATGGATAGTTTGGGAATCTCGTCGATCTGCCCGACCGGAGCGCCCACGAACTTGCCTTTTAGGTTATTGGTCCCCGCACCTGACACCTCCAGCCACCAACCGCGTGGAGAAGATAAGCCGTTAACGCTGATGTCCCAGCGGCCGTTGAATTGGTCGTCAGTGGTAGCAGCCCAGCAAGTGAGTGCGCAAGCTGCGAGAAGAACGACTCGCACTGGGCCTACTTTACCAAACTTGACACAGCTTAAGGGACGTAACCTTCTTCCAGCCGTCTAGTAAAGATCGTGAGAGACTAACCACCAGGGAGGGCAGTCAATATGCACGGATTCCACTGGTTCGATACCCTGCTGAAAGACGTCCGTTTCGGGGCGCGTATGTTGCGGCGCAGCCCGGGCTTCACGGCTGTGGCGCTCCTCTCGCTCGCCTTGGGCATCGGTGCAAACACGGCGCTGTTCAGCGTGATGGACGCGCTGCTGCTCCGCATGCTACCCGTCAAAGATCCACAGCAGCTTGTGCAGCTCCACTCGCAAGTCTCGTTCCCGGCCTTCCAGAAAATCAGGGCCCGTAACAGAGTTTTCTCCGGGGCTTTTGCCTACAGCTACATGCTGCTGGTACCGGCCAGCGTAAGAATCGATAAGGAGCCGGAGCATGCCTCTGGAATCTTTGTGTCTGGCGATTACTATTCCGTGCTGGGCGTCGATGCCGCGGCCGGCCGCCTGCTTACTCCCGACGATGACCGCATTCCTGGCAGCGGCGGCGCGCAAGGACCGGTAGCCGTAATCAGTTATCAATACTGGCAGCGGCGGTTCGGACTCGATCCATCGGTGATCGGCAAGAGCATCATGATAAATAGCCTGCCGGTGACCATCGTCGGCGTAACACCTCCCGGTTTTCTCGGGATCAACCAGACCTTTACATCGGATTTCACTCTACCCTTCATGCTTCAGCCGCGCGTATCGCCGAGCGCCTCGACCGAGCTTTGGGTGCACGGTGATCAGGGTTCCGCTATCAGCTATGATCTAACCGACCAGTATGGGCCTACACTGATGGCGCGGCTCAAGCCCGGCGTGACTCTGGCGCAAGCGCAGGCTGAAGTGAATGTTCTTTACCAGCAGATCCTAACTGACCGCGCCGGCAGTCAGATCAACGAACAGAAACGCCGCGAGAATCTGGAGAAAAGGCTCGAGCTGGTTCCCGCCGGGAACGGCTACGGTTCGTGGGACGCGCCCACCCGGGCTCTACTTCTCATCATCATGGTCGTGGTCCCGGGGCTGGTGCTGCTGATTGCCTGCGCCAATGTCGCCAATCTGCTGCTGGCGCGGGCGGCAGCACGGAAGAAAGAGGTTGCTGTCCGGCTATCGATTGGCGCCGGCCGCGGACGGCTGATCCGCCAGTTCCTTACCGAAAGCGTGCTGCTCTCGGTGGGCGGCGGGGCCTTGGGACTAGTGTTCGCCGCCGGAGGCCGTCGGCTCCTGCTGGGCTGGATGACATCGCACATCAACGGTCCTTTCTATCTCGCTGCGCAAACCGATTCCCGCGTGCTGGCATTTACGGCCGTCATCTCTTTGGCGGCGGCGTTGCTGTTCGGAATCGCTCCCGCACTGCGCGCCGCGAATCTGGACCTCGCGCCTATGCTAAAAGAGGGCGCGCGCGGGCTGAGCAGCGGACGCGGCTGGGAAACCGGCAAGGTGCTGGTGGCCGCGCAGGTGGCGCTCTCGCTGTTGCTGCTCATAAGTGCCGGCTTGCTGGTGCGGACCCTGCGCAACCTGAAGCTTTTTGACCCCGGATTCTCCCGCGATAATCTCTACGCCGTGTGGACCACCTTTCAAGGCGGCCGCCCAGCCAATGGCGCGATGGTGAAAGAGATTTCGAGACGGATGGAGAACCTGCCCGGCGCCCGGGCTACAGCCGTCACTTTCAACTACCCCTCCGGGGGATTCAGCGGATCCCGGTTCAAAATCTCGGTCGATGGGCGGATCCCGTTTTCGGGCGATGACTCTTACATCAACCGGGAGCTGGTGGGAACAGGAGTCTTCGAGACCGTGGGGCTGCAATTGCTGTCAGGCCGGCAGATTGAAGCCCGGGACGACGAGAACGCGCCTAAAGTTTGCGTGATCAGCGCGACCGTGGCGCGGCTTTTCTTCCCAGGACAGGATCCCATCGGCCGGCATTTCAAGTTCGAGCGCACTGGCGCCGAATCGACCGCCCAGGTTGTTGGCGTGGTCGCCGACGTGAAGAGTTCCGACGCCAAGGACAAGATTCTGCATGCAGTCTATTGCCCTGTCTTGCAGGACCTGCCGCTGGGCGACCTCACCGTGCTAGTCCGCAGCGCCGGAGAGCCATCCATTGCGCTCACCGAACTGCGCCGCCGCTTTCAGGACTACGACCGCAACCTGTTTCTAGACGTGAAGAGTGTGGAGGAACGCGTAGACGATGGTCTGATCCTGCAGGGCTTTATGGCGATGATCGCGTCCGTGTTTGGAGGGCTGGCGCTGCTGCTGGCTAGCGCGGGCTTGTACGGCGTGATGGCGTATTCGGTATCCCGCCGGACCAATGAGATCGGCATCCGCATGGCGTTGGGCGCGGGCCGGCGGAAAGTGGTCGGTATGGTAGTGCGAGAGACCATGAAGCTAGTCGGTGTCGGCATGCTGGTCGGTCTGGCCGCGGCGCTCGGAGCGACACGGCTGGTTTCCTCCGCGCTGTTTGGAGTGAAGCCGACTGATCCGTCCACGATCGTCATCGCTGTGGGCGTGATGCTGGTGGTCGCCTTCGTGGCGGGTTACGCGCCCGCCCGCCGCGCCGCCGGCGTCGAGCCCATGGTCGCACTGCGGCACGAATGAGCTGCCCTCGGGGCCAAAGTTAGCACCGTTGATGCAGCTTATTGTTGTGGCGGATCAGTCGCGGTGATCTGATTGCCGGTCGCCTGAGAGACAATCTGCAAACCAGTGGTCACGCTGATTCCGTTGGTCGGGACCCAGGCGTTGCTGGCCGAAACCACCACGCTCAGGTGCGTCGGGCTGAGCACCGTGATGGTTTGAACGACGGCATCGCTGGTTCCGAATCCGAGTGTCGTTGCATTGGTGAAGTTCGTGTTGACCCCGACGATGTCGACCACGGTGCTACCAGTGGGCGGAATGATACTGGGCATCACTGTGAGTGACGGGATGCCCGCGGGATCGTAAGTGTACGTTGGCGGTGTGGCCTGATTGAAGGAAGAGCTTTGCCCGTCGGAGTTCAACGCCACCACGTTGGCCGTGTAACTGCCGGGCGCCGGCGGCGGCGTTACCAGCAGCGAGCCATCGGCCTGTACCCCTTCGATTACGCCCGCCTGACCATCGAAGAGGATTCTGGTGTCGGGCTGGAAGACCGATCCGTAAATCGCCACCGCTCGATTCCCGTTGGAATCGTAAGTGGGAACGATATTGTTGATAGAAGGCGGCGCATTAATCACCGCTGTGAATCCAGACGGAAGAACGTACAGATCGTTCGGGGCCAGGAATAACAAGTGTTTGGGTCCAGGGCCCGCGCCTAGATTCAGCAAAGCATTCACGGCTATATAGGGAGTGGGCGGCGGATATGGCCGCAGAGAAGAGATTTGAGCCACGCCTCCGAGCGTGCTTACGCTCAGCCCGGGCGTTACTGTGTTGTTTGCCTGCAACAATCCCGAGCCGTTCGCCGCCAATGGCATGGGAGTCTGCAATCCTAGAGTCACCGGGGCAAGGGTAACGGGCACACCGCTCGGCGAGAATCCATATGTGCGTACAGAAGAAACTGCTTGGAAGTTTCGCGAACTTACATTGAAGTTGATACCGCCGGCTACATTGGCTGCGGAGACAAAGACCGTCTGCGCTTGCGTCCAATCCCGCGCACCGTTGCCGCCATTGTAAAACTGCGTCGCGAACGCCGTGTAGTTCGGCTGGATGGAATTGCCGTTAGCATCTACCGGGAGGGCGATGTTGTCCGGCGTGGTTTCCAGGCCCGCTATCGGCGGCGGCAAGGGATGCACATACACGTAATAGTAGATGCCGGCCGGAATACCGTTGATCTGGTAGCTGCCATCTGGATTCGTCAAACTGCTGATTGCCGGACCGCTGGGTGGAATCGCAACCACCGACGCCAGATTCACTCCGTTTCCATTCAGCGTTACGCTCCCGCTAATACTCCCGACGGTTGCCAGGTAGCCCGCGGCCGGGTAAAGCAGGGAAATGCCGGCCATATCGTCCGCTCCCAGGGGCGTCGCGCGGCTGGAGGTGCTGGTGGTCTGCGTCGCCATAACGCTGGATGTCAAAGTATGCTGCAGGCCCATCGTATGACCAAGTTCATGGACCAGCGTCACAAAGAACAGCTCCGAATAGCTGGCTCTCTGGTCCGATCGGATCAAACTGAAGTCGCCGTGCAAAACCAGCTTCGAGCGTACAATCGGAACGAAGGTGTTGCCGTTGGCATCAAAGCCGAAGCCGGCCGTAGTCATGGGCCCACCCAATGCCACGATCCCAGGCGGAATATCGTCGTTGAATAGGACATCGATCCCCGGCGCAGTCTCCGACGTCCCTGCCGTGAACAATCCGCCATATCCCAGCCGGATCTGCGAGGTGCTGACGCTATTCCAGACGTCGGCAGCCGCGCGAATCTCGCTCACAATACCCTGGTAGCTATCACCCGATACTGTATTCACCGGACCTTGATTGGATATGAAATACGGAACGGTATTATTTCTCAATGCGTTTAGATTGAATTTCTTAACGATTGGATTATAGGGCCCCGAGGAAGTGTTAAAGGAAACGTAGAAGTAGTAGGCCGAGGCACTTGCGGCCAGCGAGAATAGTGTTAGCACTACCGCTATCAGACGAACCAGCCCCGCCCTTTTCACTTTCCGCCTCGGCTGCCAACAGCAGTCTGAATCAGGCTGCGCAGATCGCTCAACAGCATCTGCATCGCCGAATCACTGACCGGCTGTCCCGCGCCATTCAACATCAGTTCGCTGGACGGCACGCGCGTCACTATCAACTGCCCGGCGGAGTTCTTGCTCACTGCAAACAGCCCCTGGGAAAGTCCGATGATCTGCGTCAGCCCGGATTTGCTGGTCCAGAGAAAGAACACAAAATCCTGGCTTGGCGCCAGGATAGGGGCGCCAACGAAAGTTTGCTGGAACCGGTTTGAGGCTCCGCCCGGAACCGCAATATCGAGTTGGGTGGCGGCGGGTCCTTTTAATGTCTCACTGACCTGAATCTTGTAGTGGGTATAAATGATGGAGCCGCTGTAAGAGGATACAGTCTGCTGCGCTTTTCCATGAACGATGGCCGTGGAAAGCTGGATCATATCGTTCAAGCTGAGTTGCTGGAGGGTCGAGCCATGCAGTGGCGCCAGAGCCGCCACCATGCATCCGAGCATGAACACTTTTTGCATCGCTTTAACCACCAAGCTTGCAACTCGCTCGCCAATCTATCTTGTTGAAAATAAGACTCGTTGTAACTCGATAGGCCGGCCTTCTGTATCCGTTCGACACAACCGCCGCGCAACAATAGGGCGGGTAAAAGCCCAAATAGGGCGGGGAATCGCCTAGCTGTTGCCTCGAACCACTAAGAGAGGAGCCTTTAGTTTGTGACGTACTGCATTAATTGTAGTCCCGAAGACGATGTCTTTCAAGCCCTTATGACCGTGAGCGCCCATCACGACCAAGTCTGGCTTAAGCTCTTCAGCGTAATGCACGATGGCGTCTTTGGGATCGCGAGAGTGACGCACCACTGCCTCCACCGAAACCTGTTGATTCTCCAGCTCGCGTGTGATTTCCGCCAGATATTCCCGCCCGGCTTCCACTTCCGCCGTCGAGGATAGCGGCCCATAGACTTGACTGGTCACGCCCTCTTCTACATGCAGCAGATAAAGCTTGGCATGATGCTGTTTTGCTAGCGCGCTAGCGTGTGCGATGGCCTCCCGATCACGGCTGGTGTGATCGAGCGGAACCAGGATCTTTTGGTACAGCGGAATCGGCAAATTCGAAGCCACCGCCTTCGGCAGCTCGATGGGCGCGCGGCCAAACCTCCGAATCCAACGCGGAAGCACCGGCTGCAAAATCACCCAGGCCAGCAATACTACCAGGCCCGTGAGTATCAGGCCCAGGCCCAGTTCCAACCAGCCGCGCCATCTGCCCGCGCCATGTATCCAGTCCCGCACTGAAGTCGCCATTAACCATACATTGAGGACCAATATCAACACCGCAGTGGACCAAGCCAGCACTCTCAACCAGGTTCGATTAGCGAAAGCCCCCATACGCTCGCGGCTGCTGGTGAAATGGATCAACGGAATTACCGCAAACGGAAGCTGCATGCTCAGGATCACCTGGCTGAGAATCAAAAGCTGATAGGTGCCGTGTTCGCCGGCCAGATAAACGGTAAAAGCCGCCGGAATGATCGCCATGGTTCGCGTGATCAACCGGCGCAGCCACGGCCGCATGCGGAAATTCAGGAACCCTTCCATCACGATTTGGCCCGCCATCGTGCCGGTCAGTGTCGACGATTGCCCCGAACACAACAGCGCCACACCGAACAACACACTGGCCATGGTGGTGCCGAGCAATGGTGAGAGCAACTGGTTGGCCTGCTGGATTTCCGTCACGACAATCCCGCGTTTGAAGAACACCATCGCGGCCAGCACCAGGATCGCCGCATTCACCAGCAGGGCGCCGTTCAGCGCTATGGTCGAATCGATCAGGTTAAAGCGGCAAGCTGTGCGTTTTTCAGCTTCCTTTTTTCCGATGCGCCGGGTTTGGACCAGCGCCGAGTGCAAGTAAAGGTTGTGCGGCATTACGGTGGCGCCCAGGATTCCGATCGCGATATATAGGTTGTGCTGGTTCAAATGCGGCACTACGCCACGCGCCATCGGTCCGAATTCCGGCCACCCCGCCCAGATGATTTCCACCGCGAAACAGGCCGCAATTACAGCGATAAGTGAGAGTATTATGCTCTCTATCATCCGAATTCCGAGCCTGGTCAGCCATAGTAGCAGCAACGTGTCGGCCGCGGTTACCAGCACTCCGATCAGCAGCGGAATGTGGAAAAGCAAGTTCAGGGCAATGGCCGCGCCCAGCACTTCTGCTAAATCGCAAGCCGCGATCGCGATTTCGCAAAGGAACCATAAGGAATAGGAAATGGGCCGCGGATAAGTCTCCCGGCAGGCCTGCGCCAAATCTCGCTGGCTCACGATCCCCAACCGCGCGCTGAGCGTTTGCAGCAGGATCGCCATCAGATTCGATACGATCAACACCCAGAGGAGTTGATAGCCGAAGCGCGCTCCGCCTTCCAGATCTGTCGCCCAGTTACCCGGATCCATGTAGCCCACACTGACCAAATACGCCGGCCCGGTAAACGCAAACATGCGCCGCCAGAGTGAGGATTGCGCGGTGTCAACGGACGAGTGGACCTCGGGCAGGGAAGCGTTGACTGTGGTTGCGGAAGACAGCTTAACTGTAGTTTACTGGCTTTTGCCGGGTAATACAAGGCTTCGGCCCTTTACAATCAGGGTTGGTGGTTTTGAGCCAGTTGCAAAGCCTTTCAATACGGCGTAAACCATTGTAAAAGCGAAGGTTACTAAATGGTTTACGGATTGCCTTTTAGGAGCGCTTGAAAGCCCAGTGGCTGCCATGAAAAGCATTCTCCTATCGCTACCAGCACTACTCGCTCTGGCAGTTCTTGCGATCGCTCAACAACCCGCGCCTCTGCCGCCCGATGGTCCCGACGCGCCACCGGACGCTCCCGACGGCCAGTACGAGCCCGGTCGAGCGGTGGCCCGCATCAGCGTCATCAATGGAGACGTTTCCATGCGCCGCGGGGATTCCGGGGAAGTGATCGCTGCGGTGATGAATACTCCCGTCATGGCCGGCGACGCGCTTCTAACTGGTTCGTCGGCACGAGGTGAAGTCGAGCTGGATTCCGCGAACATGCTGCGTTTCGCACCTAATAGCGAGGTTCGATTCGCGGCCATGGATGTGAGGGGTTTTCAGATACAGATTGCGTCTGGAACCGTGCTCCTGCGCGTATTGCGGCCCAGCCAAGCGCAGGTGGAACTGGATACTCCCAGTGTGGCCGTGCGGGCGCTGCGGGAGGGCGTTTACCGCATCATGGTTCGGGAAGACGGCACATCCGAGATCACTGTTCGCTCGGGCGAAGCCGAGATTGGCAGCCCGCGCGGTACTGAGCGGCTTGGTCCGGGTCGAACGATGAATGCCCGTGGTCCTGCGACCGATCCCGAGTTTCAAGTCACCGGCGCGATACCTTACGACACTTGGGACCGCTGGAACGAAGACCGCGATCGTTATCTCACTAGCTCCCGTAGCTACGAGCATGTCGGCCCGGATGTCGCTGGTGTCGAAGATCTCGATCAAAATGGCCGCTGGGTAAACGATCCTAGCTATGGCCAGGTGTGGGCTCCCACCGTTCCTCCTGGATGGGCCCCCTATCAAAATGGGCGCTGGGTTTGGGAAGACTACTACGGCTGGACTTGGGTGAGCTACGATCCCTGGGGTTGGGCGCCATATCACTATGGACGCTGGTTCTACGGTCCGGTGGGTTGGGCTTGGTATCCCGGTCCGATCTACGGGCGTCATTACTGGGCGCCGGCTTATGTCGGCTTCTTCGGATTTGGCGGCGTCGGAGGTGTCGGGTTTGGCTTCGGGAACGTTGGCTGGGTAGCGCTCGCGCCCTTTGAAGTGTTCCATCCTTGGTGGGGCCGTGGCTTTTATGGCGGATACCGCAGCGGATTCTTCGGCAGCCACACCACCATCGTCAATAACGTGAATGTCGTGAACACGTATCGCAATGCTCGCGTGGCGGGTGGAATCACCGGTGTGAATACCGCTCAGTTTGGCCGTGGCGGACGGTTCACGGCTATGAATGCGAGCCAAATTCAGGGCGCGGGGATGGTCCGCGGCGTTCTGCCAATATCGCCGGACCGTAACAGTTTACGTGTGTCTGACCGCGCGGCGGCAGGGAACTTCCGGCAGAGCAACATTCAGAGCTTCGCTGGCCGTAGTCCGGCCTCCAGCGTGTCGCGCGTGCCGTTCGAGCAGCAACAGCGGGGTATGCAACAAATGTCCCGTTCTAATTTCAGCGTGCCCAATCGCGGCGGGGCTTTTCCGGGAGGCAATACGGCGGCTCCCTCAGCAGGCGCGGCGCACGCGTGGGGCCGCTTCGGTGAGCCGATTCATGGATCGAGTTCAACCGTAGCGTCACCGCAGAGTGGAGCTTCCAACACTGGGGGTCGATTTGATAACACCAGGAGTAGCGCGCCCCCTGTTAACAATTTCTCGCCAGCGGTGCGCTCCTTGAACGGTAACAGCGAGGCAGTGCGCATCCGTCCGCCGATGGTACAGCAACGGGCGCCGAGTTATCAGGCTCCCAGCTATCAGGCGCCTCGCGGCGCTTCGCCCAACTATCAGGCGCCGCGCGGTGCACCGAGTTCTCAGCCGGCTCGCAACGCGCCGAGCGGGAGCAGTGGTGGACGCAGCGCTCCGGCCAGCCGATCCGGCGGCGGTGGTGGCGGGAGTCGCGGGGGCAGCCATCGCTAGCTGAACGATTTCATTTCTTCCCTCAAGGCCCGGGTAGCGCCTCCCAGCAATCCGGGCCCTCTTTTTTGCGTTATGGTCTCGGACGGGCTACTGAGTTGCGACCGTGACGCCAGGCTGCGTCTGCTTATCCTCGATCTGCACTAAGACCGGAACATTCGTGTTCCGCCGTACTCCCGCTGGAATTCGCACGTTGATCTGGAACACACCTTCCACTAGCCCTGGCGCCGGGCCCGCATATGGAATGTCGGTCGCCTGAATTCCATCGATAAACACCTTCACGGGCAGCTTTAACTGAGCGAGGGGCCCGCCGACGCCGGCCAGTGCTCCATCGCGTCCTTTGGGATTGGTCTGGCCGGCTCCGCCGCCGTAGAGGACGATCAAATTGCCGACTGACTCAGGGTTGGTAGAGCTGTTGATGCTTTGGTCTTGATTGAGGATCGATCCCTGACCGCCGCCGCTTGCATCCGCGGTGTAGAGACCCGGCACGGCATCGAGCACGAACAGCGTCACCGGCGGCGTCTTGAAATTGTTATAGACAACCTGCACCGTTGTCTGGGTCTTACCGTCCAGCGCGAAGGGTGCGAATCCGGCGACCTGTCCGAATCCGTTTGCATCCACGGAATAGTACAAAGGCGCGGGCGCGCCATCGAATAATACCTGCGTGTTGCCGACCGTCGAGACGACGCGGCCATCGGGGCCGAGCTGGGGCAGCGCGATCTGCGCCGGACCGAAATTGTCGCCGCCGAAGATCACAAACGGTTCGCCAGGCGCGACTACGTTGCTTATATAACTGGCTGAGTTGGCGAATCCGTAGCGTGTAAACCACGGTCCCGCCCCAACGTTGTAAGTCACCGGCACGGGTATACTGTTGCCTGCGACGAGCGGAGACGACACTTGCAATGTGGTCGTATAACTTCCCGCCGAGGTCGGGTTCACGCTCAATAAAAGGGTGGCGGGCGTGGTCGATTGATTCAAGGTCGCGTTCAACCAAGTGGCTCCTGAGTCTTTTAGCACCGTGATATTGGATGACGGCAGGGCAGCCGATATTAATCCGACATTCAACAACCGCGGCGCGATCAGCGTGGTGGGCGGCGGGCTGACGGCGTGGGCCACCGGGCTGGGCCCCGGAGGGGGTGGGTTCGTGACGCCCATGAACGACAGCCCTGACGATGGGGACGTCACAGAGAGGGTATTGCCTTGGTTGGTACAGGGTACGATCGAGGCGACCTCCTGATAGGGATAGATCGCGGGGTTCGTCACGCCGGGGTCGAGCGGCCCGAAAATCGGGATAGGATTCAAAAGTGACGAAGTTGGCGTGAACAAGGTGGTCTGCGGGAATTGCGAGTTGGCGAAATTGAGCACGCCTATGATGTTGTACCCGGTAAAACCGGATTGGGATGGCCCGCCACTGAAGGTGACCGGAACGTCAATATTCGCAAGAGCGCTTCCAGTCCCGATCCTCTGGGTGACCTGATAGAAAAATGAGATGTTGCCCGAGGCGTCGGGCGTTAGCGTCATCGAGTTGCTGCCGGAGATCGTGCCCGTTTGCGAAGCAACCGCCGTGCCTAGGTTCGAGCTGGAGTTACTCTGCAAGGGAACGGAGAGTGGGACCTGCGCTTTCACGCCCGGCGGAACGTTTTCAATCGTGCCCTGGAAAACGGTGCCGAAGTTGGCCGTGCCGATTCCTTGAGAGGGAATCGTGAATCCGCTTTCGGTGTTATAAACCTGCCCGGGTACGTTTTGCGGCGTGGTGGTCCCGGGCGGCTTGAATGCGAAAGGAAAAAGCTCTGAGCCGACCAGATGGGCAGTGGCGGGTCCCGGCACTCCCGGCGTGTTCTCGCTGAACAACTGATTTCCATTGAAGCCGCTGCAAAATTGGAAACTGCCTGGTAGGACGCTAAAACTCGATCCCGGCTCAGCGGTGGCAAGAGTTTGCAGCGGATTAACGACGGTTATAGCCGGGTTGCCCGTAATCTGAATAAACCCTGTGATCGGCGTGGTACCTGGCGGGCCGTTCAAGCCTAACTGATTCGCGTTGGCGCGTACATTGGTTAGCCGGACAACACGTACACCAGCGGTGCTTGGCGCGTCAATGGGTATACCGTCCCACTCGACCGCGCTCACCGAAGTCTGCCGCCCCAAGAATACGTTCGGAGCATTTGTTGGTGTTGAGCCATTGCCGGTTGCGGTTTGCGAGCAGGGGGCCGTGGTGCAGACCCGTTGGTTGGTCGCGCCGGGTTCGTCGATCAGCAGGAGCGCGTCGCTTAGACCACTGGGTAGGAGCCGGCTGGTAAAATTCGTGTTCAGCGTGAGGGTGATTTTGACAGGAGGCACGATTTGGCCCGCCGGGGTCGGCGTTCCGCCAGTGCATTGCAAGAGCAGATCTCCAACCAGCTCGGTGATGCCTTCTGCTCTTAGAGTGGGTGCCGTGCCGGCGTTCGCGATGCAGGTAAACGCCTGGGGATTGCCACTCGGTTGCGCAAGCGCTAGCGAAGCAAGAAAAGTGCAGGTACAGCCGAGCAAAGCAAAGGTCCGCATCAACGCTCCCCGTGTGCTTGGTTTTCGATTTGGATCGAGTTGAGTCTACCTGGAAATTGAGGGAAGGTCAACGTATGCCGCCGCGGTAAGCCGTCATTGTTTGTTCTAGCCAAACCCAATAGTGGCGATAATTTACTTGACTCATCAGACTCTGGAGTGAAACAATGAACCCCAATAGGTTAAGGAGCCTGTACGAATTGTTGGAGTTTAACGCTAACTCGTTCATATCTCTTCAGGCTGAGCTGGCCAGGGTCGAGCTGGCTCTAGCGCACCCAAAAGCTGACCCTAGCGCCTGGATAGACGCTGAGATGAAGGCAGGCTTGGATTTGGCCATGCATCACGTTTCTGACGAGTGTTTGAGTTTGCAGCTGCTCTTTTCAATTGACCAAATAGGCAGAATTAGAGATCGAATCAAGAAACCGGCGCGATTTGAAGAGATCGCACATCTCTTGGGTGAACTGCGTAACAGGATGCTAGATGAACTGAAAGGGCGCGTCAATTTGTCTATCACGGAAGCGGAGGCGGCGATCTATCGAGATCCGTACCCTTTTGGGGAACCCGTTGCCAGTAAGTTCCCACGTGCTGCTTACGATATTGTGGAGGCTTCAAAATGCTTGGCGCTTGAGCGTTCCACAGCCGCAGTGTTCCACTTGATGCGTGTTATGGAACTTGGTGTCCAGTCCATCGGGAAGAAACTGGGAGTTTCTCTGACACAGGACAAAACGTGGCAAAAAATACTCGACGATCTTAATGCTCCTATTAAGGCACTCCCAGAAAAGACGCGGACACAAAAACGAAAGAAGGAGCATTACTCCGCTGCCCATTCGCACCTCTTCAACGTGAAGCTTGCATGGCGAAATCGTGTCATGCATCCCAAAGCGACTTACACCCTAGAGGAGGCACGCGACATTTTCAATGTCGTCAAGACATTCACCGTGTATCTAATAGCGGAGCTATGATGGAATCTGATGAAATCAGAACCGAAAGAGTACGAGGCGTTCAACAGTCTGGTGGACCGCATTCTTGCGGTTCCTCACAACGTCATCAAACAGCGTATCGAAGAACACCGCAAACAGGCCGCATTAAATCCGCACAAGCCAGGACCAAAACGAAAGCGACGCACTACGAAGCCATCCGTTTCTTAGGACCACGTTTCAAAGTATTAGTTGTTAGACGTCGCACCCACTTTGCCGGTGACTTCGGCAAAGGTCAAGCGCTTCCCGACCACACGGCTAGCGAGTTCGCGGAAGCGGTCACTGTCATTCATTTCCTTTCGGTGATTGAAGCGAAATGCCTGTTCGTCCATGTATCGGAACAGGTGGAACGGTTCAACGCTGATGTAAGTTCCGCCCAGCCCACGCTTCAGGAGGCTACAGAAGTTCTCCAGTCCGTTAGTGTGGACGTTCCCGATGGCGTAGGCTTCAGCGTGGTTAATAACGTCATGAGCGAATTCGGCCTTCAATCCAAAGTAGGCCACAGCCTCATCGGTAAAGAGATGCGAACCAGACTCAACGTGCTTTTGAACGTTGCCGACCATTTCCCAGCCGTGCCGTTGCTCTTCGATCCGTTGCAACCGAATCTTTCCGCCGCGTTCGAGGATGCCCTGAACGGCAGCCTTGCCCACAACGCCGCCGCCTTTTCCTTGAAGCATTCTTTTCTTGCGGTCTTTGTGCATATTGCGAGCCTTGCCGCCGATGAAGGTCTCGTCAGCTTCAATTTCGCCGGACAACTTGCCGCCGCTGTTCTCATCCTGCATAGCGAGTCGGATGCGTTGAAGCATGAACCATGCGGTCTTCTGAGTCACGCCGATGGCGCGGTGGAGTTCGTAGCTGCTGATTCCGTTCTTGCAGTTGGCAAGATGCCACATAGCGAGCAGCCACTTGTTCAGGCTGATCGCGGAGTCCTCGAAGATGGTCCCGACTTTGATGCTGAACTGGGCCTTGGGATGCCGAGTCTTGCACTGCCAGAGGTTTCTGGACGCCAAGAAACTTACTTCCTTGGAGCCACAGGTAGGGCACACGGCTCCATCCTTCCAACGCCGCGCCGCCAAATAGCTAATGCAGTTCTTGGGATCGGCGAAGTAAATGATTGCATCCTGGAGAGTTTTTGGTTCGGCTGCCATGATGAGTCTAGTATAATCCAAGGAGTCTGATGAGTCAAGTAAATTATCGCCCTCCAATAGTTTACATAATATACGTTATCGGAAGTGGCGGTCCTTTTGGAGGTGTTGCGTTCTTGACCCGAAAAGGACCATTTGTTCCGCAACACCCGGAGTGACAAATGGTCCTTTCGAGCGCACGAACAACATCATTTCGTTTCCTGGGTTTTCGAGTCTAAACTTCGCTTGGATGTCGTGCTTTCCGCTCAGGCCGAGCTAGGTGGGGTTGTTTTCAGCGGGAGCGTTGACGGATTTTGGACCGGAGTTGGCAGAATGAAGGTCGTGGTCGCCTGGTTTGACCGTGACCTTTGTTCGGCCTGCTTTCAGCTTCTTCGCCCAACTCGCTTTTCCAGCTTTACTGGCGGAGGCGCGCCGCTGCTGAAGCGTCAGCTTCTTTCCCCGTGCGATCCCTGCCTTCCGCGAGGCTTCCTGACGCTGCTCCGCAGTCATGTTCGCAGCCCTAGCTGGGCCGCCTTTCCTGCGACCAAGTTGACCGAGAGCCACAGCATGGGGGTTCTTCTTCGTTGTGTTTTTCTCGGCCATGAGCTGTTCGAGTATTAGCTGATTTGTCGGCTGTAGACCACGAATCCATCAAAGAAATCCGCCGTCAGTACTGCCTGAATCATTCTCGCAATACGCGCTGCGTAATCACATGGTGGATTGAGCACGTCACATTAGTCGGCTCGTCTCTTCAGCCCGCCCACCTGTGAATTCGACCTTGGCTTTCTGCGTCCCCAGCTGGTTTTGTCGGGCTAAAAAGGACCCGCACCCGCCAATTGCCCTTAACCATAATCGAATTTCGCCTCATGGGCGTAATCGCTACCCAGATTTGACTTGCTGTTTCTCCCCACCGGAGTGATGAATGTCACGACCGCAACCCGGTCAGGAGAAACCAATGAGCGAAAACGCAATCGATTCAGCGAAGGTGACGTCGGAGCTGGCGGCCGCAAAGCCCAAGCGCAAGCCCGCCAAGAAAGCCAAATCCGCGAAGAAGACCTCGCGTGCAAAAAGCGCCGCCGTCTCTCGCCCGATTCCGCTGGAAGCACCCACCACCAGCACAACCTGGTTCTGCAACGTCGGCAATCGCTCCCAAGCTTATCAGATTGGGTTCTACGTTCTAGGCTAGAGGCTCCGGTAATTAACGTCAGGGCCAACAGCTTGGGAAGGCTAGTGAGCCACAACAACTTCATCCTGACCGGTATCCCAGTGACAGACTTGTCGGAGGCCGGCGCCAACGGATGGACGCGCCGAACTGGCCGCCTGAACTTTTCACCCGCGTTTCCGGCGCTCTGTTATCCTCTTCCGTATGCGCCCCAACTTGCTAGCCCCCTCCGCACTCATCCTGGCTGCAATATCTCAATTCGTCTCTGGTCAGGCGCCTGCCTCCGTGGCCTCGCGCGTAGCCACCCAGAATGCCCTTTTTGACGACGCGTGGCAGGCCAACCTCAAGATGAATCCCATCCAGGCGACTGCCGTCGGCGACTACCGCTACAACGACCAACTCAGCGACTATTCACTCGCCGCCCCCGCGGCGCGCCACCAGCGTGACCTGAGCGACCTGGCCCGCATCCAGGCCATCGATCCTTCCGGCTTCCCCGAACAGGACCTAATCTCCCACGACCTTTTCCTCCGGCAGCTTCAAGAGCGCGTCGAGGACTACGACCTCAAAGAGTTCGAGATGCCCCTCAGTGCGTCCGGTGGCGGCGGTGGCATCCATGCCAACCTCGCTGACCTCCCTCTTTCCATGCCCTTCGACTCCGTCAAGCACTACGAGGACTACATCTCTCGCCTCCACCAGATCCCTCGGGCCTTCCTCCAGACCGAGGAAGTCCTCCGCGCCGGAGTGAACGATCACCTCGTCCCTGTACGATTCATCGCCGAAAAGATTCCCGGCCAGACTGAAGGTGTGATCGCCTCCAACCCCTTCATCATCCCCCTCAAGAGATTCCCTGGCAGCTTCTCCGACGCCGAAAAGAATCGCCTCACCGAACAGATTACCTCCATTGTCAGCAACGAGGTCTTTCCTGCCTACAAGCAGTTCGCCGCCTTCATCACTACGGACTACATCCCCCACACCCGAACCACGCTCTCCGTCAATTCCCTTGGCGGCGGCAAACGTCGCTACCAGGCTACTCTGCGCCGCTTCACCACAACTGCCCTCACGGCCGCCCAGATCCACGAGATCGGCCTGCAAGAGGTCGATCGCATCAGCACAGAAATGGCCGCCCTCGCCAAGGCCAACGGCTACCGGGACCTCACCACCTTCCGCGATCACATCGAAAACGACCCCAAGTATCAGGCCGTCTCCGCTGAAGCCATCGTCGAAGACTTCCGCAAGTACATCGCGCAGATGCAGCCCCATCTGCCTGAGCTCTTCAATCTCCTGCCCAAGACCGCAGTCACCGTCGAGCCCATCCCTCCTTTCCAGGCCTCCGCCGCAACCCATTACCAGGGCGGAACCCCGGACGGAAAGCGTCCCGGCCGCGTCTCCGTTGCGGTCTCCGACCCCACCCACCGCAGCTACATCAATGACGAGGCTGTCGCGTATCATGAGGGAGTCCCTGGCCACCACCTCCAGATCACCATCGAGCAGTCTCTCACCGGCCTCCCCGAGTTCCGCAAGCACGGCGGAAACTCTGCCTACACTGAGGGCTGGGGACTTTACGCCGAGCAACTCGGCAAGGAGATTGGCCTCTACCGGGACTCGGGTTCCGACTACGGCCGCCTCCGCTCGGAATTGTTCCGGGCGGTGCGTCTTGTTGTAGACACCGGCATTCACAACATGGACTGGGGCCGCGATCAGGTCGTGGAGTACATGCGCAAGTCACATGCCGTCGACGAACCCACGATCCAGGCTGAGACAGATCGCTACATCTCCGGCCCCGGCCAAGCCTGCAGCTACAAGCTCGGCCAGCTCAAGATTCGCGAGCTACGTGAACGCGCCAGACAGCAGCTAGGCACCAAGTTCGACCTCAAGACGTTCCATGACGAGATCCTCTCCGGCGGTGCCCTCCCGCTCGATGTCCTCGACGCTCGCGTCAACCGTTGGATCAAAGCCCAACTCGCCGTGGCTGCCAACTGACTTCAGTCCCTCGTCCCCATGTCTCGCCCAGAATAGACAAAGCGCGGGAAGGTGCTTATTGGCTCGGGCCGGGGGCACTACGAGGCGAATAACGCTGAGTCGCTCGGCAAAGGCAAATGTATGATAAATGACTTCAACTCGGAGGGTTGTGCGGGTAGGGCTCGAGTCGGTTGCTCTTCCAAATTCGATTCTGGACGGTATTCCCGTGATGGCGCCACAATCCACGCTGCCTCGAAGCGGACTTCGCGGACCCGACTAGAGCACGTCGCGTCGCTATATAATCGCTAGCTGAGGTTAGACCATGAAATTCTGCAGCCTGATCGAATCGACCGGTGTTTTCTTTTTAGCGGTCGCGTCCGTTTCGGCGCAGAGCGCCCCGGCTCCCGCGCCAGCTCCCAAAGCAGACGTAATCCCCCGCGCTACGGACCGGCATCCCGATCTCTCGGGCATCTGGTCGAACGCCACTCGCACACCCTTCGAGCGCCCCGAGGTCTTTAAAGGAAGAGCGACCATCTCCGATGACGAAGCCCGCAAGTGGGAAGCCAGAGAAAACCAGCGCTGGGCGGAAGGGTCGAAAATTGACGGCGGTCGCCCGGTCTCAATCGAAGGCGGCGCCTACAACGTCCTCTTCTACGACAATGGATCTGAACTGGCGCGCATCGGCGGTCAGAAACGGACTTCGATGGTTGTCGATCCGCCTGACGGCCACGTTCCTCCGCTCGTCCCGGAAGCACGCGATCGACCGCGGCGCCGCAGCTATATCCCCGGCGACTACAAGAGCCTTTCTAACGACACCCGCTGTCTCGTCGGCAACACTCCCTCGGTACCTCTGGTGCCCGCCCTCTACAACAACAATATGGAAATCGTGCAATCCGGCGATTCGATTCTGATCGAGGTGGAAATGGTTCACGACGCCCGCATTGTCCACATGAACGCGAAACACCAGCCACCGAATGTCCGCCAGTGGTTCGGTGACTCCATTGGACACTGGGAAGGCGACACACTGGTTGTCGAAACGACGAACTTCAACGACCAGACACACTACCGGGGTTCCTCAATGAATCTGAAGGTCACCGAGCGCTTCACGCGTGTAAGCGAGAAGACCATTGAATATCGGGCCACCATGGAAGATCCCTCCACGTGGACGAAGCCCTGGTCCATTGAATTGGCGTTTAGCTCCGTGCCCGGACCGCTCTATGAATACGCTTGTCATGAAGGCAACTACGCCATCGTGTCCATTCTTGGCGCGAAGTAGCGCCCCTTAGCGGCTGAATTCGAACTCGCCGACGTGGTGAGGGTCCCGGATTACCATTCCGATATCCTGAGTGCTACATGCGGAGTTCAGGGCATCCCCGATTCGATTGGAGACTCTGTTCAGGTGTGGGTCAGAGGTTCCCAAGAAAAGGCATTGTAGGAGATTACTCCTCCCTTCTGGTCTAACGTAAACCCGTAGGGCGTCGCTGGTTTAAAAACCGCCAACCCGGACAGGTGTCAGCGGTTCTGGACGGATTGTCGGCGACGCGTACGCGGCTTGCCGGCGGTCCTCCCAGGCCCTTTGGCGCGAAGCTTTGGAAGAGTGGCGCGTGATCCGAGCGGAACTGCGGAGTCGCCCAGATCCAGATGTACCTGTATGACAAACCCACAACTGGATTTGTCAACCTACTTCGTCATTCGAGGGCAACCATGACGCGTCGTCTGTCACGCTGCCCCCCTACTCGCCGCTCATCGCCACCCCAGGCAGCACTTGGGTCGCACGCCTCGCGGGGATGAAACTCGCCGCAAGCACCGCCCCCACTAGCACCGCAGCCACGACCGCAAACGTCGCCGGGTCCAGCGGCTTCACACCGAAAAGCAACTTCTGCAATCCACGGGTCAGCACCGCCGCGCTGCCCACTCCCACCGCGATACCCGCCAACGCCAACGCCAGGCTCCGCCCCATCACCAGACGCAGGATATCGGCTGGCCGCGCGCCCATGGCCACACGCACGCCTATCTCGTGCAGCCGCTGGCTCACTCCGTATGCCACTAAGCCGTAGGTGCCAATGACTGCCATCAACAGCGCAATGGCCGCGAATGCTCCCATCAGCATCGCCGGATAGCGCCGCATTACCGTATAAGGCGCATCCGCGATCACCTGCTCCATCGTACGCACGCGGGAGACCACCACTTCCGGGTCCAACGCCCGTACCTCGTTGCGAACTGGCGCAATCACCCCAGTAGCCAGCCCAGCCGTGCGCACCACTGTGCTCCACCCGCCGTCCAGAGTCTGACTATACGGGAAGTACACCACCGGCTGCACTTCGCTATCGAGACTCCCCGTGTTCTCATCCCCCGCCACGCCTACGATCTCCACCTGCCCGTTGATCCAGGGGAAGACCACCCGTTGGCCTACGGGCTCGTCGTGTGGAAACGCCGTCCGCGCCAGCTTCCGATTGATCATCACTACGCGCGGCCCATCCGCCACGTCGCGATTGTCGAAGTTCCGGCCCGCGATCAATGGCACGCCGATCGCGTGCAGATACCCGGAACTTATATTCCGGAACGAGAAGCCAAACTTCTCCGACGGGTCTGGCCGGCCCACTACTTGCAATCCTCCGGTAGCCAGTCCGCCGGTCAGCGGCAGCATCGATACAGTGCCCGTGCCCACTACTCCGGGCAGGGCCTCGATGCGCTCCATCAACCGATCGTGGAACGCTCCAACCTTGGCCTTGGTGTTGTACGTTTTGAAAGGCAGCGAAACATTCAGTGTCAGCAGCCCCTGCGGATTGAACCCCGGATTCACGGCCAGAAGCTTCGCGGTGCTCCTCATCATCAACCCGGCCCCTACCAGCAGCACCAGCGAAATCGCCACCTCCGCCACGAGCAGCCCATGGCGCAGGCGCAGGTGCTCGCGGCCTCCCGTGGAGCGATGGCCGCTCTCCAGCACCGCATGCAAGTTCGTCTTCGACAGTCGAAGCGCCGGCGCCATTCCGAACAGCATTCCCATTGCGAGCGACACCGCCGCGGTGAATGCCAACATCCCCCAATGAATTCCGATGCCTTCCAGGAACGGCATGTGACTACGCATGTCGGCGGGAAGCGCCGCGACCAGCACCCGCAGGCCCCAATGCGCGAACGCCACTCCCAGGGCGCCGCCCGTCAACGCCAGCAGCAGGTTCTCGGTCAGCAGCTGCTGCACCAACCGTCCCCGGCTCGCCCCCAGCGAACCGCGCAGCGCCAGTTCCTTTCTCCGTACGGCGGCCCGCGCCAGCAGCAAGTTGGCGACGTTCGCGCAAGCCAGCAGCAGCACCATCCCGATCGCGCCGAGCAGCGCCAGCAGCGCCGGCCGCACGTCCCCGACGAACACGTCACGAAGCGGGTTGATCAGAATCGAGGAACCGGTGTGATAAGCCGGATCGTCCCTGGCAATCCGTTCCGCGATCTGCCTCATCTCCGCTTTAGCCTGCTCCAGCGATGCCCCCGGCCGCAGTCGCGCGATGACGCGCATCCAATGCTGAAACCGGTTGGCTCGCTGATTCTTGCCGGGCACCAGGGGAAACCATAGATCGGCGTCACCCACGCTGGCAAAGTGGAAGCCGGCCGGTAGCACTCCAACGACCGCGACCTGGCTCGAACCTACCGTCACGCTCCGGCCCACAATGGAAGGGTCGCCATGAAAGGTGCGTTGCCAGATCGCATGGCTCAACAGCATCACGTCTGGCGCGCCGGGCTGATCTTCGCCCGCAACAAAGCTTCTCCCCATCGCCGGCTTCACGCCCAGCAACGGGAAGAAGTCCGTCGTGACCAACCCCGCCGTCACCCGTTCGGTCTGCTGCTTTTCGCTGAGCGTCGTGAAGCCGTCGACGTAGGCCGCAAATCCTTCGAAGTACCGGCTTGCGCCACGCCAGTCCTGCAAATCCGGGTAGGACGCGCCATACGGCTCCGGCTCCTGCTTTGGATTGGCTTCCCACAGGTGAACCAGCCGATCGGGCTGGTAGTAGGGCAGCGGCCGGATCAAGGCCGCGTGCACCACCGTGAAGATCACGGTGTTTGCCCCGATCCCTAACGCCAGCGGCAGAACTACCACCGCCGCGAAGAGAGGATTCTTCCGCACCGACCGCAAGGCATAGCGCATATCCTGCGCCAGCCGTTCCGCGAACACGAATCCCCACTCGTCGCGGCTCCGCTCTCCCAATGACGGCATATTGCCGAAACGGCGTCTCGCCTCCGCTTCCGCGTCCGCGCGCGCCATTCCAGAATCCACCAGATCCTCTATCTTCTCCCGCAGGTGCTCGCGCATCTCGTCGGCGAGTTCCCGGCCCGCCGACTTCAGCCGCAGGAATCGCCGCAGTCGCCTCATAATTCCACCGGCCTCAGCACCCGGCTGATTCCCAGCAGCGCCTTCTCGAAGCTGCTCACCTCCCGCTGGAGTTGTTTCCGGCCAGCCGGCGTGATCCGATATGTCCGGACTCGCCGGTTTCGCGCCGACATTCCCCACTCGGCCGCTACCCACCCTTCGCGCAGCAGCCGCTGCAAGGCTGGGTATAGCGAACCTTCCTCAATCTGCAGAAGATCTTCGCTCACCTGCTGAATCGATTGGACGATAGCGTATCCATGTAGACTCTTGCGAGTCAGTGTCTGGAGGATCAGCATCTCGAGGGTGCCGGGAAGAAGCGTATTCATATAGATTCTCTAGGCATAGACGCTCTTGGTTCAATTCGGTTAGGCGAAAAAAGGAGACTCACAACGAAGTTTCCGTCATGTCTACTTCTTCTGCGACTCCTCCCTGTCCGCGTAGCGTTTAGAACAGTTCATAGACGTATAACGCGATATGCGATCGCGAGCGGATCGTCAGAGACTCGTACATAGGTCGGAAACGGCGCAGTGGGGAGCGTGCAACAGACTAGCGGGCGTCGATTAGTCCTGTGATGTCCCGCTCCCATCAATGATCGACCCCACGTGCCCGTTCATCGCGCCTCGCGTGGTCGGCATTGCCTGGGATAAATCAGCACGCGCTGGTGGCCGCCACTGGGGGGCTGCTTGGGAACAGACCGTTGTGCAGCATTAACGGCTACTCCGGATGCTTGTCGATAGCGCAAGTGAATCGTTGCCGTATAATCTGTCCCCTGCCGAACTTGATAGGTTTCTTGTTCGAGGGCTGACAAAACCAGCCTCGGTTTCAGTAAAGATGATTGGACAGGCCGGAGTAGAATGAAAGGCTTATGGCCGTCGTATTCGGTACGCTGCTTGGTTCGTATCGGATTGAGTCCCAGCTTGGCAAGGGCGGCATGGGCACCGTCTACCGGGCGTTCGATACCAAGCTCAACCGTCCGGTGGCAATCAAGTTTCTCTCCAGTGATCTAGCAAACGCGACCGCGAGGCGGCGCTTCCAACGAGAGGCACAGATGGCTTCTTCGTTGAACCATCCGCACATTCTTACCGTGCACGATGCCGGCGAGTTCGAGGGTCAGCAGTACTTGGTCACGGAATTTGTTGACGGTGGCACCCTTAAGGACTGGGTGAAGGCTGAGAAGCGAACTTGGCGACAGACGGTAGAACTGCTGGCCGGCGTCGCCGACGGGCTCGCCGCCGCGCACTCAGCGGGAATTACGCATCGCGATCTCAAGCCTGCGAACATCCTTGTTGCCAACAACGGCTATGCTAAGCTGGCCGACTTTGGCTTGGCCAAGTTGACCGCTGCTACACCAGATGACGTGACCCGCACGCTTGTGGAGGAACCCACTCAGCCCGGCATGATCGTGGGCACGATCGCATACATGTCACCGGAACAGGCCTTAGGCGATCCCGTGGATGCGCGCAGCGATATCTTCTCGTTCGGCGTCGTGCTTTACGAACTACTCGCCGGGCGGCGGCCGTTTGCAGGCGCTACCGATCTGAAAGTGCTGCAGACCATCATCCACGGAGCCACCCCGCCGCTAACGGAAGATGTTCCTAGCGCGTTGCGGGCGATGGTGGAAAAAGCGTTGGAAAATGACCCTGCCGACCGCTACCAGTCCATGCGGGAGCTGGTTGTGGACCTCCGGCGCCTGATGCGCCAGGGAGCGGAAGCCCCGGTGCGCGTGATAGCGCATCCGGCACGCAGGGCTGCGGAGCGCGAAGCGTCGATCGCAGTGCTGGCCTTCACCGACTTGAGCGCCACGAAAGATCAGGACTGGTTCTGCGACGGCATCGCTGAAGAGATCCTGAACGCCCTCACGTCGCTCAAGGGCTTGAAGGTGGCCGCGCGCACATCGGCGTTTTCGTTTAAGGGCAAGAGCGACGATCTGCGGACTATTGGCGAGAAGCTAAACGTGACGACGGCGCTCGAAGGTAGCGTGCGACGGGTTGGCGATCGCGTGCGCATTACGGCGCAGCTAAGCGATGTACAGAATGGCTATCAGCTCTGGTCGGAGCGTTACGATCGCGAGCTGAGCGATATCTTCGACGTCCAGGACGAAATCGCGAAGGCAATCGCCGAACGATTGCGGGTGACCCTGGCCGGTGTCAAGGACGATCGGCTGGTCGCACAAGCCACGCCGAACATTGAGGCGTATCAGCTTTATTTGAAGGGCCGCGCGCTGCTCGATCGGCGCGGAGCGAGCGTCCCAGCCGCGCTTGACCTGCTTCGGAAAGCGGTCGAACTCGACCCCGGCTATTCGCTGGCGTGGGCCGGCTTCGCCGACGCATTCACCGTGCTAGCGTACTCCGGGACCGTGCGAGGCTCTGAGTCGAAGCCACAAGCGATGGAGGCGGCGAAACGGTCGATCGAGCTTGATCCCACGTCCGCGGCGGGCCACAACGCATTGGCGTGCGCGACGCTGCTGTATGAGAACGACCGCACCATGGCGAAACAGGAGTTCGAGAGAGCCTTGGAGCTCAGTCCAACTTACGTATTGGGTCGATGCTGGTACGCGCTCCTCTATTATCAGTGGGCCACTGGGGAGTTCGAGCAGGGTATCGTAGAAGCCCGCCGCGCGCTCGATATCGATCCGCTGTCCGCGTACGTCACGATGACTCTCGCAGGGTGTCTCTGCACGGCCGGTCGCCTGGACGAGGCGGTTGAGACTGCCCACCGGGCTGTTCAGCTGGACCCCGAGTCTTTCGTGGCCCAATGGATGCTCGGTGTCTCACTGGGAACGGCTGAACGATTTGAAGAGGCGGTCTCGACGTTCGAAATTGCCGCAGCGATGTCGGGGCGCCATTCGCTCGCCCTCACATGCCTGGCAGGAGTCTTGGGGCAGTGGGGGAAGCGGTCGGAGGCGAGCGCGCTGCATTGCGAACTGGTGGACCGCCTCTCAGGAGGCTATGTTCCCGCTTCGCACCTCGCCCTCACGGCCGAGGCTGCTGGGCGACGTGAAGAGGCGATGGCATGGGCGCGTCGTTCGTGGGAAGAGCGCGAGCCATCCTTCATTCTTTGGGCGCGCCACTTTCCTCAATATCGCACGCTGCACTCGGATCCACAGTTTGCGGCGATCCTGCGCGAAATGGACTTTCCCCTATAGAACGAGGGACCCGCTTTGCCTGGTCATTCTGATAGGCAAGAACAGAACCACGCCACATTCGTATTGAACAGGTGGTTAAGCGGCTCAATCTCGTGAGCCGGCTGTGCTTCCGCGATAGGCCAGCATTTTTTCAAAACTCCTCCGTGAAGGAGAAGAAGGAGCCGGTGCAAGTCGCCTTCGTAGTGAATTTCTACGACGAACTCATCCACGATATTTTGAGCCGAAAGTGATTCGTCCTTGCGATGGCAGTTAGGTTGGTCGGATAGGTCTTGGTTTGTCGGGATCTCGTCATGTGGCCTGACTACTTACTTACATTGGCAGTGTGCCTGCGACGGACCGTTATCTATCACTGTCGGCAGATATCCCCGGACCGGGCCGCCTCTTTTAGCGGGAGATCGTTCCTCGGCCCAATCAGGCCAGGCAATTCCGTGAGCGCGCACGGGCGTTTGACAAACGAACTTTCGGCCTACAGATACCGTATCTACCAACTAGGATGAGGACGAGATCCGATGATCCCGCGTTAGAGAAAACAAACATTCGGAAAGTGGTAGATCGTGTCGAATCGGCAGCGCTCGTCGCTTGCGTGAGAGTCGCGTTTTATGACTCAAGAGACCTAGTAGCAGCAGCGAGCCGCTCCCGATATGCCGGCGGCACGGCTGCGACATAAGGAGTGGCGATGGAAAGCACAGGCGTACTCATCGCGCAGCGAGACAGCGTGAGAATCGCTTACGAGGCGTTCGGGCCGCCAGAGGACGAGCCGCTGCTGCTCATCATGGGCCTGGGCATGCAGATGATAGCTTGGCACGACGGCTTCCTCCGTGCGCTGGTAGAGCAAGGGTTCCAAGTGGTCCGCTTCAACAACCGCGACGTTGGCCTGTCGACCCACTTCGCGGAGGCCGGCAAGCCTAGCGTCTTTGGAATGGTCTTCAGGCCGCAGGCAACCGCGAGTTACGGACTCGATGCCATGGCCAACGACGCCCTGGTGGTGCTAGACGCGCTCGGCTGGGACAGCGCCCATGTGGTCGGCGGTTCGTTGGGCGGAATGATCGGCCAGGT
>DATMMD010000202.1:0-2402 GCA_035569875.1 Bryobacteraceae bacterium | reverse complement strand
GTGTGGAAGGACTCGCCCTGGAACTTCTCCATGCCGGCGATGCGCGCCAGCTTCGGCGTCGTCAGGATGCCGTTGGCCAGGATCACGAAGCGCGCGCGCATCTTGTCGCCGCGATCGGTCTCGACGATCCAGCGGCCGGATGCCTCGTCCCAGATCGTCGCCTCGACCGTCGTGTGGAACAGGCAGTGGTCGTAGAACCCGAACCTCTGGGCCATATTCTGGCAGTATTCGAGGATCTCGAAGCCCGAAGCGAACTTCATCGACGGGACGTAGCCCATCTCCTCGAGCAACGGCAGGTAGCTATAGGATTCGACATCGCAGGCGATGCCTGGGTAGCGGTTCCAGTACCAGGTGCCGCCGACGTCGCCGCCCTTCTCGCAGAAACGCACGTCGGTGAAGCCGGCTTCGCTCAGCCTGTGCCAGAGCAGCAGTCCGCCGAAGCCGGCGCCGACCACGAGGATCTCGCACTCGTCGGTCAGCGCTTCGCGCGGGATCGGCGGCTCCGAATAGACGTCGTCCAGATATTTCTTGAAGTCGCCTTCCATCGCCATGTAGTCGGCGGCGCCGCGGCGGGCTTCCTTGAACGCGCGGTACTTGGCCTGCTCTTCCGCATTGAAGATCGCTCCCGGCGGCAATTCCGGCAGCTCCTTCATCTTCTGATCGGCGAGGACGGAATAGCCCTTGCCCGTAATCTTGTCGGACAGTTTGGCCGCTCGCGTGTTGAAGACTTTCAGGCCGGTCTCGGGGTCGATACGGACTGCTGCGTTCATTTGGATTCCTTGTGAGTTCCTTGGCGGTCAGAACGTTTCTCTACTTGACTACTATAACTTCGCGCCATTATTGAAAAGTAATTCTGAGGGAGACCCCAATATGAACTTTATCGACCAATTGGACCCAGAGCTGCGAGCGATGGTGGAAAAGTTGCCGACCGATCGCCCGATGGATCTCAACGACATTCCAAGAGCGCGAGCCGGGATGAAAAAAATGGTGACCGCGATGCTGGCGGACTTGCCTGCGGTCGAGGGTGTAACCAGCCAGGATCGATCGGTGCCCGGTTATCAAGGCGATCCTGCTGTGCGGGTCCGCGTTTATCGGGCAAACGATCAAACGAGCAAGCTTCCCGCGCTGCTCTGGATTCACGGCGGCGGATACGTGATGGGAGACATCGAGCAGGACGACCGGCTCATGAAGCAGCTGGTCAAGAGAATTGGTTGCGTGGCGGTATCGGTCGATTATCGATTGGCGCCTGAACATCCGTTTCCCGCACCGGTCGAGGATTGTTACGCCGGATTAAAGTGGCTGTTTGCCCATGCCGCCGAGCTTGGCGTTAAGCCAGATCGCATCGCGATTGGCGGCGCCAGCGGAGGCGGCGGCTTGGCCGCGGGGTTGGCGTTGCTGGCCCGCGACCGTGGCGAAGTGCAAGTCGCTTTTCAACTTCTCATTTATCCCATGATCGATGATCGTAACGTCACCCCCGCCAGTTATGCGATTACCGACCCGCGGATGTGGAATCGCAAGAGCAACCTGTTGGGCTGGAAATCCTACCTGGGCCGCGACGGAGGCGGAGCGGACGTGTCGCCCTACGCGGCAGCGACGCGGGCCACCGATTTGACAAATCTGCCGCCCGCTTACATTCCGGTCGGCGCACTCGATCTTTTTGTGGACGAGAATATCGAGTACGCGCAGCGCCTCATCCAGGCGGGCGTGCCTACTGAGCTCCACGTTTACCCGGGGGCGTTTCACGGGTTCGATCTCTTCGCTCCATCGGCAACGGTATCAAAGCAATTCAAGGCTGATCGGGATGACGCGCTCAAGCGTGCACTTCACGATACCGCAAAATGAAATTGACAACTCGACCGCACGACGCCTAGCCTAAGATTCCATTCAGTGCCAAACGCCAATCCAGGAGAAACGCGATGAGCCGAGATTTCGAGTTCAAACAAATTCTGCGCGCATACCGGATGGGCATCATCAGCGAGGCCACACTCGAGCAAGAGATGAAGGTTCTCGAAAACGGCGCTCAAGGTTCGTCAAATGGAAACGGCGCGTTCAAAGCCTTCGGTCAGACCTACGAGTCTGAGCGAGCCGCCGTGATGCGCTTTCTGGAAGCGGTTAGCGCGGCCGAGACCAACGGTGGCGACCTGGTCCGCGCGTGGTTGGCGATCTGCAAGACCGACTGTATCCGTGGCGGCCTCAAGATGGTTGCCGAGCGCGAGTCTTACCATGGGCGCGCCTTCGAACGGCGGCTCAACGAGCTCGGCGGCAGGATGCCGGATCGGCATACCGAGGAGTTTCGAAAGAACCTCGCCAACGTCAGCGATCCGAATACCTCCGATCTTGCGAAACTCCAGCGCGGGGTGGCGCGTTTTCCCAATCCGGAGGAAACCATCCGGCCGCTATTC
>DATMMD010000201.1:0-15596 GCA_035569875.1 Bryobacteraceae bacterium | reverse complement strand
TACGGAAGGAGACCTTCCTAATGTGGAATAAACGTAAAGAAGAAGAATATCCGCCGAAGGCTGGCCCAGCGCCCGCGGCTCCGGCTAATCAACCGAAGGAGAACCCTCCCATGTCTACGGCTCCAGCAGCCAGCCATCATGTATCCGACTCCCGCGGGCCCGCCATCATTGGGAAATCCGTGATGATAAAGGGCCAGATCTTCAGCCGGGAAGATCTCACCATCGACGGTGAAGTGGAAGGATCGGTTGAGCTTCATGAGCACCGCTTGACGGTGGGTCCCCATGGGAAGCTGCAAGCCGGCGTGAAGGCACGTGAAATCGTCGTGCTGGGCTCAGTGCACGGCAACGTGGAAGCATCCGATAAGATCGACATTCGCAAGGATGCGCGGCTGGTGGGAGACATCAAGACGGCGCGCATCGTGATCGAAGATGGCGCCTACTTCAAAGGGAGCATCGATATCACCAGACCCGAGACCACCAAGCCGGCGGCTACGCCCGGGGCGAAACCTATGGTTTCGACGCCTGCGCCCGCCAATGCCGCGGTTGTTTCGGCGCCCGGCGGCGATCTGAATCGCTGACCGGCCTGGTGAGTCGCGAAAGGGTCCAGCTTTGCTAAAAGACCGCTGGAGAACGGAAACGGGGGCGCCGGTGCCTTATCCACAAAACAGGGGCGCCGTTTCCGCGGTCCAGCCGCAAACCCGAGCCAGCCATGGTCTGGAACAGTTCTTCTCGTCCATACAGGATGAACAGAATCTGTCGATCCTCGACTTCGCCGGCGCCAGCCAAGCCAACATCAGCTTTATCACCACGCTGGGCCATCGAATTTACTCCAACGACATCGTCCGAACGCTGGAGGAGACATTTGGCGGGGATGGGGAGTTTGTCGCCAACCAGGCTGACCCGCTGCGTTCGGCCAAGTTTTTGCGCGAGAGCCTGGACTTTCCCGAAAATAACTTCGATGGCGCTTTGGTGTGGGACACAATGCAATTCCTGGCTCAACCGTTGTTGCAGGATACCGTGGACCGGCTGTACCAAATCCTGCGACCCAAGTCCTACCTGCTAGCTTTTTTCCACGCTGAAGAAAAGGCCGACACGATTCCGCTTTATTCGTATCGTATTGTCGAGTCGAAGGTTTTGTCGTTGACCCCGCGGGGACAACGGAAGCCGGCGCAGTACTTCAATAACCGGAGTCTGGAGAAGCTGTTCCAGAAATTCGACTCGGTGAAATTCTTCCTGACACGGGATCATTTGCGAGAAGTGATTGTGAGAAGGTAGTGGGGGGTAGGGGGTGGCAAAACCAGGAGCTGAGCTTTTCCTACCACCTACCTCCCACAGGCCACCGCCTATTTGTGATCCTTCCGAATCTGCAAAAGATCGGTGAAGGATCTTATGCCTTGTCCCATCGTAACCTTGGTTCCCTCCACGTTGCTCCAGCGCACCGGAACTTCCACGGCGCGTAAGCCCAGTTTCTTGGCGATCACGAGGTCTTCGACGTCGAAGCTGAAGCCATCCTGCTCCTGACGGGAAAAAACCTCCTTGGCCGCGTCGGCGCGGTACAGCTTGAATCCACATTGGGTATCGTGGAACGGCAAGCCGGTCACCGTGCGCATCACCAGATTGAAGAAGCGACCTGAGTACTCGCGAAAAGCCGACTGATGAACGGCCACCAGCGACCGGTCGACGGCGCGGGAACCGATCGCGATCACAGCGTTTTGCGCCGCGGTCGCGGAAAATAGTTTTTGCAGCTCTTCGATGGGCGAGGAAAGATCCGCGTCGGTATAGAGAATCCACTCGCCTTCAGCGTCCAGCATGCCGTGACGCACGGCGTAGCCCTTGCCCCGATTTCCGGGATTCCGTAGTAATCGGATGGGCGAAGGGGGCTTGCTGTACTGGTTAACCACCCCTGCGGTGGCGTCGCGCGAGCCATCATCCACAACGATCACTTCCTGGAATTTGAGGTGCTGCTCCGGCAGCCACTCCAAGATTCGATCGAGAGTTGTGGGGAGGCGCTTTTCCTCGTTGTATGCGGGGATGACGATAGAGAGTGAGTCCAACGTCAATTATACTTGTGGCAAAGGGCTATTCGCCCGTGCAGCATCCAAAAACTTAGGAGTTACATATTGTCATTGGAAGACGATCTGTACGATCAGCGTATCCGGCGTATCGCGGAGATTGAGGCGCTCGGTTTTCGAGCTTACGGCCAGCGTTTCGATTTTAGTCATACGATCCCGCAGATTTTGGCGGAGTTTGGCGAAAGGGCCGCGGAGCAGCTTGAGGCGCGCATTAACGTGCGAATCGCCGGGCGGGTGGCAACCAAGCGGCTGATGGGGAAAGCCGGTTTCGCGCATCTGCAGCAGGACGGCGAGAAGTTACAGATCTATATTCGAAAAGACGCAGTGCCGGCGAATGATTTTTCGCTTTACCAGCTTCTGGATGCGGGCGACATCATCGGCGTGGAAGGATATCTCTTTCGAACGAAAACGGGCGAGCTCAGCGTGCATGCCGAGCGTCTGCAGTTTCTGTCGAAGACGCTCTACTCCATGCCGGAGAAATGGCACGGGCTGGAGGATGTCGAGACTCGCTACCGGCAGCGCTATCTGGATCTGATCGCAAACCCAGACGTTCGCAAGGTGTTCGTGGCGCGATCGAAGATCGTGTCCTCGTTTCGGCGGCAACTGGAGGCGCATGGATATCTCGAGGTGGAAACGCCCATGCTGCAACCCATCTACGGCGGCGCCGCGGCCCGGCCGTTCAAAACGCATCACAACACGCTCGACATCGATCTCTACCTGCGAATCGCGCCCGAATTGTACTTGAAGCGGCTGGTGGTGGGTGGCCTGGAGCGCGTCTATGAAATCAACCGGAACTTTCGCAATGAGGGCATTTCGACGCAACACAACCCGGAATTCACGATGCTGGAGTTTTATCAAGCCTACACGGACTTCCACGGGATGATGGATCTATCGGAAGAGCTGCTGCGGCAGGCCGCCATCGACGCGACCGGTTCGGCCGTGGTGGAGTACCAAGGCGAGAAGATCGATTTCTCGAAATTTCGCAGGGTGACGATGCGGGAGGCGGTTGGCAACTCGAACTTGAAGGGCCACGCGCTGGTGGAGGAGTTTGAGCGCAGCGGGGAATCGACCTTGATTCAGCCGACGATCGTTTACGATTACCCGGTGGAAGTGTCGCCTTTATCGAAGAACAAGCCGGACGATCCGGAATTTGTGGAGCGGTTCGAGATCTTTGTCGCAGGAATGGAAATCGGCAACGCGTTCACTGAATTGAATGATCCGCGCGAGCAGCGGCACCGGTTTGAGATGCAGCTCGCGATGAAAGAGAAAGGCGAGGAGGAGGCGCATCAGATGGACGAAGATTACGTGCGGGCGCTGTCCTACGGCATGCCGCCGGCGGGCGGTGAAGGCATCGGGATCGACCGCGTAACGATGATCTTGACCAACTCGCGCTCGATCCGCGATGTGATTTTGTTTCCACTGTTGCGGCCGCTATGAGTACCCAGACCTTCGAGCTTTTTGTCGCGGCTCGATATCTGCGGGCCAAGCGCAAGCAGGCGGTAATCTCGGTGATCACGGTGATCTCCATCGCCGGCGTGGCCGCCGGAGTGATGGCGTTAGTGATTGGCCTGGCGATCAACAATGGCTTTCGATCGACCTTGCAACAGAGCCTGCTCGGAACAACGGCGCACGTCATGCTGCTGAATCAGCAGGCTTCGCAAGGAATCGCGAATTGGAAAGAGCTCGAGCCCGCGCTGCGGAAGCTGCCGCACGTGACTAGCGTATCGCCGGGACTGTACGAAAAGGTCCTGCTGTCTGGACCGCTCGGCGCTCAGGCCGACGGAGCCATATTGAAGGGCGTACCGCTAGATACGCCTCCTGACATGTTGCGACACCTGAAACAAGGATCATTCAACGAGTTAAAGAACGACACTGGATTGCCGGGAATCATTCTAGGCGCGCGTCTGGCGCAGAATACTGGAATGCTACTGAATAGTGTGGTCAATGTGATCAGCCCGCAAGGCGAACTGACTCCCTTCGGCCCGACCATCGCCCGCTACCGTTTCCGGGTGGTCGGCATTGTTGAATCGGGTTTTTACGACGTCGATTCATCCATGGCCTTTACTTCACTGCATCAGGCCCAAATCGTGTACAACACCGGCAACGTCGTCAGCGATATTGAGCTGCAGCTTGATGACATTTACAAGGCTCCGGAGGTGGCTCGGGCAGCAGAAAAGACGGCCGGGCCGCCGTTTGTTGCCAACACCTGGATGGAGCAGTATCGCCAGATCCTGAGCGCCCTGAATATGGAGAAGGTGGTGACCGCGATTACCATCGGTTTGATCCAGCTTGTTGGGGCGCTGAATATTCTGATCACGCTGATCATGATGGTGATGGAGAAGAATCGCGACATCGCGGTGCTGATGTCGATGGGGGCCAAGCGGCAGCAGATCCGCAAGATTTTCGTGCTGCAGGGCGTGCTGATTGGCGTGGTCGGCACTTCCATCGGACTGGCGGTGGGTTACGCGTTGTCCTATTTCGCCGACCGGTATCACTGGCTGACCTTGAATCAAGAGGTCTATTCATTGAGCTACGTTCCGTTCAATCCGCGCTGGCAGGATGGCATTTGGATCGCGGCCGCGGCGATTTTCGTCAGCTTTATCGCAACGCTGTATCCGGCACGTAGCGCGACCCGGATTGCGCCGGTGGAGGCGTTACGATATGAGTGAGGGGAAGATGAAACGGACGAGTCTTTTCTTAGATCAAGCTCTCTTGAGACAAGTGATGCTGGCGTTGGGTGCAAAAACCTATTCCGAGGTGGTAAACCTTTCCCTCACGGAAACGCTGCGCGTCAAAAAGTAGAAGCGCTCCCGAGCTTTTTCGGCAAGGGCTTGTGGGAAGGCCGTCTCTCGAGGATGCGAAAGGATCGACTGTCGGCGCGGAGACCCTTTCGCCGAAAGACGACTAAGAAGTGATCTTGGTTGATAAATCGCCACGCTTTCTAAGAGTCTGGTAGATGGCGAGGCAGCCGCTGCCAATGACTAAGCTGACGCCCACCACGAGCGGTAGTAGCGCCATTGGGAACATAAACATAATCAGGATCGCAGCGCTTAACTTTGTTTGGTGCCGGCTGTTGGCAATAGCCTTCAGGCATCCCACTTCCAGAAGAACGGTCGAGGCGAGAGTGATCAATCCTGTCTTAAGCGTGGAAGCTGGCCGCACTATGGCCATATGATATCGTGTCCCCTCCGCATGCTAGCCCGCGGCGCTACAATCGAAACTAACCATGTTGCAAATCGCGCCTCGTTCGCAGGTCTATGACGTCGCCATCATTGGCTCCGGGGCCGGCGGCGGAACAGTAACCAAGGTCCTCGCCGATCTGGGAGTGAATGTCGCACTGATCGAAGCCGGTCCGCCGATCGATCCCGCCAAAGACTTCAAAGAGCACATGTGGCCCTACCAGGTGCCACACCGCGGCATCGGTGAAGGTGGCGCGGGTTATTTCGGACCCACACCCTGGGCCTTCGGCTACTTCACCACGACCTCGGGCGGCTGGGAGCTTCCCGGCGAACCGTACACCGTGGCGCCCGGCTCGAAGTTCGAATGGTTCCGCTCTCGCGTAGTGGGTGGACGAACCAATCACTACGGCCGCATATCGCTGCGCTTCGCCGATTACGACTTTGCACCCTACAGCCGCGACGGTCTGGGAACGGACTGGCCCATTACTTACGACGAGCTGTCGCCCTACTACGACAAAGCCGAAAGCTTTATCGGAGTCACCGGCAGCAAAGAAGGCATCCGCAGCGCTCCTGACGGCGTCTTTCAGGACTGCCCGCCCCCTCGCGTGCATGAAATGCTGGTGCAGCGCGCGGCTAAGAAGCTGAACATCCCCTGCATTGCTTCGCGCCTGGCTGTGATTACGAAACCAACCAATGGGCGACCTGCCTGCCATTACTGCGCCCAGTGCGGCCGCGGTTGTGTCACTGCGTCCAACTATTCCTCCAGCCAAGTGCAGGTATTCCCTGCCCTGAAGACCGGGCGCGTAAAGCTTTTTACCAATGCCATGGCGCGCGAGCTTATCGCCGATGCCTCGGGCAACGTCACCGCTGTGTCTTATATCGATAAGGCTACTCGAACGGAACGGCAGATTCGCTGCCGCTCGGTGGTTCTGGCTTGTGGCGCGTGCGAGTCGGCACGTTTGCTGCTTAATTCAAAATCCGCGGCGCATCCGAACGGCCTTGCGAATGGATCCGGGCACGTCGGCCGGAATCTGACAGACAGCGTCGGCTACGCGCTTGGCGCAAACATTCCCGCGCTCGAGGAACTACCCCGCCACAATTCTGACGGCATGGGCGGCATGCACGTCTACATTCCCTGGTGGCTATGGGACGCCAAGAACAAGGAGTTCCCGCGCGGCTACCACGTCGAGATCAGCGGCGGCTTCCATATGCCCGGTATCGGCTCGTTCGGGCGCGAATGCCGCGAGCATGAAGGCTACGGAAAAGACCTCAAGGATTTCATTCATGCCCGCTATGGCGCGTACGTAAGTTTCGCAGGCCGCGGCGAGCAGATTCCCAACGAAAATACTTTTTGCGATATCGATCCCGACGTGGTCGATCAATACGGCATCCCGGTGCTGCGCTTCCATTTCAAATGGACCGACAATGAGCTGAGACAAGCGCAGCATATGCATGACACCTTCCAGTCAATCCTTGAAACCATGGGCGGCAAGGTGACCCGGCCGCGGCCTAATTTCATGACCGGCGAAGGTATTTCCATGGGTGGCGAGATCATCCACGAACTGGGGACAATTCGCATGGGCAGCGACCCCAACGCGTCGGTGTTGAACAAGCATTGTCAGGCGCACGAGGTCAAGAATCTGTTCGTGGCTGACGCCGCGCCGTTTGTCAGCAATCCGGACAAGAATCCGACGCTCAGTATCATCGCGCTGGCTTGGCGCACGGCCGAATATCTGGCCGAGGAAATGAGGAAGGGCAATGTCTGAACTTTCACGAAGGGATCTGCTTCAGAGCATCGCTTTGTCGGTCACGCTGGGCGGTTTGAGTCCGGCGGCGGCGCAGCATGTCCACAGCCTGGCGGCGGAGGAGAAGACCTCCACTGGCGTTTACAAAGCGAAGGCTCTGAATCCGCACGAATACCATACGCTCGAGAAGCTGGCGGATCTCATCGTCCCTGCCGACGACAAATCGCCGGGGGCCGTGGCCTCGGGCGCGTGTGAGTTCATCGACCTGCTGGCGAGCCAGAACCCGCGGCTTCTCGATATCTATACGGGAGGAATCGCCTGGCTCGACCAAGCTATGCGGCGGCGCTATTCAACCGATTTTGTAGGCGCGAAGTCCAACCAAGAAACCGCTCTGCTGGATCTGATCGCATATCGCAAGAACGAGCCATCCGAACTCGGGCCCGGCATTCTATTTTTCGATTGGGCGCGACGCATGGTGGTGGATGCCTATTACACCAGCCCAGCCGGCATCAAGGCGCTCGGCTACATGGGTAATACATCCGTCTCGAAATTCGAGATACCGCAAGAAGCCATCGACTACGCGGTGAAACGAAGCCCGGTCTGATACATAAGACCAATAGACTGAAGGTGATACGGAGCTACGGCAAAAATCTTACTCCCTACCCTAAAGCGGGGGGAGTACTCCGCCGATCAATGGGCTAGTACGCCCCCAAAGGAGGGTATCACGAATGAACAAAAATAGGGACCTGACAGCCGTAGCCCACTGCTTGCTGGAATATGTGGAGGATCTCCTAACGGCCAGCCCGAAGGAGTCGTTTAGCAAGGTTGAGATGCTGGTGTTGTTGAATGCCGTGAAGAACGACCCGCAACTGATGGCGCTGCTCGGGAGCTACTCTCAATCCACGGTATCATCGCCGAAGTTCGCCTGATCCCGCAAACGCAGCTACTTCACGCCTAACTGATCGAACAAGAATGCCTGTACGTCCGCTTGCTCGGCGATGTACTCACTGAGCGCGGTCCCGATACCGTGACCGGAGTTGCTGCTGGTGCGCAATAGAACCGGCCGCTTCGTGCCACTGGCCTGAAGGCGGGCCGTCATCTTGCGGGAGTTGAGGGGGTCCACGCGTGGATCGTTGTCGCCAGTGAGAAACAGCACCGGCGGATAATTGGTCCCGTCCACGACGTGATGGTAAGGCGAATAGGCATAGAGAGCGCGGAACTGGTCGGGTTCCTTCACAGTGCCAAATTCCGTGACATTAAATGCGCCGTTCGGTTGCAGCTCCACGCGCAGCATGTCGTAGATGCCGACGTGCGAAACGACGGCAGCGAAAAGGTCCGGATGCTGAGTAAGGGCCGCGCCCATTAGCAGTCCGCCGTTGCTGCCGCCTTCGATCGCAAGTTTCGCAGTGTTGGTATATTTGTGATCGATCAAATAGCGCGCGCAGGCGGCAAGGTCATCGAAGACATTTTGCTTTTTTGTCAGATTGCCGGCCTTATGCCAAGCTTCGCCATATTCGCCGCCACCGCGCAGGTTCGCGATCGCGAGCACGAAGCCGTGCTCCAGGAGAGTCTTTCGGCCTGGGGAAAAATCCGGAGCGATGCTGATGCTGTACCCGCCGTAGCCGGTCAATAGAACGGGATTCTTCCCGTCCAGCTTGGTGCCTTTTCGACGGATGATGCTGAGCGGAACGCGCGTCCCATCCTTCGAAATAGCAAATTCGCGGACCACCTCAACGTCGCTAAAATCGGCGGCTGCGTTTTCATGTAATGCCGTTCGCATGACCATCTTGGTGGCGGGATCGTACCGATACCACGCTGGAGGGTCCACGAAGCTGGTGTTGCGGAACAGCAGCGCGCCATCATTCGACCGAACCAATTGGTCAACTGAGGAGATTGGCAAGATCGGCACGATACCCTGTAGTTTCCCCGAGGTGTCGAAGCTTCGGAGCTGCGAAGGCCCACCCGCCTGGTCCGCCGTGTAGACCATGTTCCCGATCGGCAGAAAGCTATCAATCGCAACGCGGCTTTCAGGCACCACGGTTTGCGCCTCGCTGACGCGCGGCTGGGCCAAAGTCATTCTCAGAATTTTGCCCTTAGGGGCGTTGAGATGGGATAGCAGATACAGGTAGCCATCGGAGCCGAACTCCGCATCGGCGATCTCATCGGAGAGACGTCCAATTTGATGCCACTGGCCATCCGGGCCGAGCAGATAATAGGCGTACTCTCCTCCATCGCCGTTTTCCATCACCGCCAACACGTAGCGGCCGTCGTCGGAAGCGCGCAACTGAATCTCGGCGATACGGGGGAACTCTTTGCCAAGCGAATAGCTATCCTGGCGGGAATCGGTGGATAGCCGGTGAAAATAGACTTGCTGATAAAAGTTCAGACCCTCTGGAGGGCGTTCACCGGCGTGCGGATAACGCGTGTAGTAGAAGCCGGAACCGTCGGAGTTCCAGGCCATGCTTCCGCCGGCAGTGCCGCCATTCACATGCGGGATGGGCGCACCAACTTCTTTGCCGGTCGCCACGTCGAAAACATGCAGATCGCCGCTTTCGCTGCCGCCCTTGGACAGTGAGACAGCCACATACTTGGCGTCGAGCGACGGAACAAAGAAATCGATTTCGGTGCCGCCTGAGGGATCGAGTTTGTTGGGGTCGAGAAGGACGCGCTCGGAATCCAGATCATCAGCAGATTTTAGGAGCACGAGCAGGGGCTGTTCTTGGGGCGGCTGATTCTTAAGCGCGAAAAGAGCACCGGGGCGGGTTTGGAGGGCGGAGTAGCGTGGGAAGGGCTGGGAATAGAGACGTTTCAGTTCATCATAGAGGGAAGCGCGTGGGGGGAGCGCATCGAGATATTTCCGCGCGTATTGGTTTTGGGCGTCGCTCCAGGAGCGTACCGCCGGGTCGGAATAGTTCTCGAGCCAGCGATAGTCGTCGGTCACTGAGACGCCCTGATAGACGTCGACGACAGGCTTTTTCGGGGCCACGGGCGGCCCTGGCGTGGCTGGTGGCGGCTGGGCCGGAATGCATACGTGCCCGATAAGAAATAAGGCCCCTAGAACGCTCCACTGACGAGCGGAATCCATGCGGTCATTGTAGCCCGCGCGGGGCCTTTGAGAACGCTAATGACTGTCGCCGTCGTGATCAACGTCGCCGGCGGCCTGGGTCGCTTTTGCGCTAAGTGCCACGGTATCCGGTGGTTGAGTGTCCTTTGGTTTGGCCGGCTGTTTAGCGGCCTGCTGGTTCTGGATATACTGCTGCGAAACCGCGCTGCTGCCAGTCACACTATTTACCATTGGGTTTTCCTCCCTGAAAGCATATCGGCAGCCCGGCGGAACTCTTAGCGGGAATTTTCGAAATTCAGTAGTTCTGCGAGTTTATGCCGGACCGCGGCTGGGGAGTAGGGCTTGGGAAAATACGCGTCGGCGCCCAGGCCAGCTACCCGGGTCCGAACTCGAGGGTCGCTGTCCCCACTAATCACCAGGATGGGCAGAGAGGAACATCGCGGTTGCGAGCGAATGGCCTCAATCAACTGGTAGCCATCCATGCGGGGCAGCCGAAGATCGGTAACCAGCGCGGACACCTCGTTCGACGCCAGGCACTGCAGGGCTTCCTCAGCAGTGGTGACCGAATACACGGCCAGATTGGGTATTTTCAGGAGCGCTACTTCGAGCGTGTCCCTGCAAAGTTCGGCATCTTCGACAACCAGCACAGTTCGGGTCATGCAGCGGCCTAGGGCAGGAAGCGATAGCCTACGCCATGCACGGTCAGAAAGTGCCGCGGAATCGGGGAATCTTCCAGCTTCTGGCGCAGTCGCACTACGTGGGCGTCCACGGTGCGCGTATGCGGGAACGAATCGTAGCCCCATACGGAATTCAAAATCATCTCGCGCGTCAGGGCGCGGTCGGGATTCGCGAGAAAATAGGTAAGCAGATTGTATTCGGCGCGCGTCAATTTCAATTCATCTCCGCGCTTCAGGACCACGCGCCTCGTCAAGTCAACCTTTACGTCGGCGAACTCCATCACCTTGGTCTCTTCCGGAGAAGTGCGCCGCAACACGGCGTGAATACGAGCCAACAGTTCTCTAACGCTGAAAGGCTTTACTACGTAATCGTCGGCGCCGATTTCAAGCAGCCTGACTTTGTCCATCTCATCGCTGACCGCGCTCAACACGATCAAGGGCGTCTTCATTCCCCGGTTCCGCAGCTCCTTGCAGACTTCCACACCGCTGATTCCCGGCATTCGCAGATCCACCAGGATGAGTCCGGGTTTCATGGCCAGCGCTTGTTCGAGGCCGATGGTTCCATCGCTAGCCAGAACGGCGCGGAACCCGTCGTTCTCGAGCATCAATCCCACGGTATCCCGAAGGCTCGAATCGTCGTCAATGACCAAAGCGGTTTGCATATTCGGGCTACCGCGATTGTAACCGAGAGCGGTCGCCACTTCTCGACCTTTCTGATCCGCAGTGGCGTTTTTACAACAGTTTTACAAGTCGGCAACGTCAGCGCGCGCGTGTGGTCCGAACAGGACGGGCGTCATCTTCCTGCTAAATTCAGCCGCTGAGAATCTTGCGGCATAAGCCTGAAGAGCTGCGGGCGACACTTGGTGCTCCAGGCGTTCCCATAGCTCAACTGCATCGCGCAGGCCATCCTCGGTGGAATCGTTATACAGCAGGCCGCCCACTGGTTCTTGGACCGGGACGGTCTCGAGCGCACCTCCGCGCCCCAGGGCGATCACGGGCTTCCCGCTGGCCAGCGCTTCCACCGCCGTAATTCCGAAATCTTCTTCACCCGGCATCAAGAAGGCCCGGCAGCGCGCATACAATTCGCGCAGATCGGGGTCGCTGGCGCGGCCGCAAAACTCTACGTTGGGGGTGGCCATCCGCCGCAATGATCGAAACTCCGGCCCATCGCCGACCACGCGGAGCTTGCGGCCGGTTTTCGCAAACGCGCGAACCGCGACATCCAGCCGCTTATAGGCGACCAGTTCAGAAACGATGAGATAGTAATCTTCGGTCGGCTTCCAATGGAACTGCTCGACCGCGACCGGCGGATGAGCGACCACCGATTCGCGCCGGTAGGTCTTCCAGATCCGCCGGCAAACATTGGCGCTGTTGGCCACGAAATCATCGACGCGCGCCGCCGTGGCGTAATCCCACAGCCGCAGATAGTTGGCGAGCGGCGTCATGATCGCGCGTTTTAGGCCGGATCGAACCCACTCATTGCGATAGGCGGGATACAGATCCCAGAGATATCGCATAGGTGTGTGGCAGTAACACACATGCCGCGTGGCCGAGGATAGAATCACGCCCTTGGCAGGTCCCGACTCGCTGCTGACCACCAGATCATAGCCGCGCAGATCGAAACTTTCAAGCGCCATCGGCATCAATGGAAGCAGCGACCGGTAGTGCCTGCGAAAGGGTTGTAGAAAGGAAGAGTAAACGCGGCGGGAGCGAATGGCGGCCGACACGCGATCAGGATCGTAGAACAGCGTGAAGATGTCCGCTTCCGGCAATAAACCGCACAACGCTTCCACTACTTTTTCGCCTCCACGCATATTCAGTAGCCAGTAATGGATGATTGCAGCGCGCATGTTTGACGGAGTGGACTATCGTAGGAAGTATGCCATGCTTGGCGAGTCTATGAAGCCGGCGCTCGAAAAGAGCAGCACCGCATCGCCTCGCCGTTTTACGACCTGGCGAATGCTCGCCGATACGGTGACGGTGGGCGGCTGGACGTCGGTAGCGAAAATTGCGGGCGCGGTGAAATTGATCTTGGCGGCACGGCTGTTCGGCGCCGGCGACGCGATGGATGCATATCTAATCGCCTTCCTGCTGCCGTCGTTCTTCATCGACATGTTCGCCGGGACGCTCGATTCGGCGCTGATTCCCACGTTGATCGAGGTGCGGGAGAAGCGCGGTAAAGAACCGGCTGAAGAGCTCTATCGCAGCACGCTCGCGGCGGCCGGCGCTGGACTGTTGGTGGCGGCGGCAATGGTGGCTGGCGTGTCCGCCCTGCTCCTTCCGCTAGTGGCGTCCAGTTTTCCCCCGGCTAAACTGGCCTACACCCAGCAACTTCTGCTGCTGATGATCGCTGTGGTGCCTCTCAGCGGGCTGGCATCCACTTGGCGGGCGGTGCTCAACTCGGAACACCAATTTGCATATTCGGCCGCGGTGCCTGCTATTACGCCGCTCGTTTCGATTTTCGCTTTGTTGGCGGCCGGAAAACAGTACGGAGTGCTGGCGCTGGCCGTCGCGACTCTGGCAGGCGGCACGCTGGAGGCGATCCTGGCGGGTGCGATCGTCAAGCGCCTAGGTTACAGGGTGGTCCCGCGCTGGGCTGGCATTTCTCCCGCACTGCGACAGGTCGCCACGCAATACGCGCCGCTGGTTGCGATCACCTTGGTGATGACCGGGTCGGCGCTGGTAGACCAAAGCGTAGCGGCCCGGCTGGGCTCGGGAAGCGTCGCCGCTTTGAGCTATGGCACGCGCTTATTAGGGGTGCTGGTGGTCATTGGTCCAACCGCCATGGGGACCGCGGTGCTGCCCCACATTTCCGCGGCTGCCGTGCAGGCCGAGCCTGCGGCTCTTCGACGCACCTTCCGAAGCTATGGCTTCTTTGTGCTATCGGTGATTCTTCCGGTGACGGTCGTGTTCATCTATTTCTCCGAGCCGATCATCCGCATCCTTTTCCAGAAAGGCGCGTTCGATGTAGCCGCGACGCAGCTGGTCTCGACCGTACAGAGAGCAGCGCTGCTGCAGCTTCCGATCGCGGTGTTGCTGGCGCTGGAAATCCGGCTAAGCTCGGCACGCAAAGCCAATCGGCTGTTGTATCGCGTCGCGGCGCTCAGCTTGCTGCTCACAATCGTGCTGGATGTGTTGTTCATGCGCTGGTGGGGGGTGGTGGGAATCGCGCTGGCGGGCTTCTGCACCCGGCTTGTTTCGAGTTTGTACCTTTCTTGTAAATTCGCCAATCCCAGCGCCGCTTCCACTGGCATTACTGCGAATGATCGCGTAAGCTGACAACGAAACGACTGTAATTATGCCTGAATCATCCATGCTTCAGCAAGCCTTCGAAGATCCAGTGCTATCGAAGTTCGACCTGGGCTATCGACGGCTGTTTTATCCGCTTGGATTTCCACTCGAAGTGCAAAGCAACTCTTTGGAAGTCATCGAAGGGGCGGCGGAAAACTGGGGAATGTTTTCTCCTAGCTTTGACATGGCTCCGATGCGTCTGGCCTTGGGTGTAAGAGAGGGCACAGCGGCGGAGCCATTCCCTGAGAAATCGCATTTCTTTTCGCGCGAGCACCTGATGTCCATCATTGCCAACGCGGACAACTTCGTGACGTGCGACTTCCAGCAGGCCTATTCGTTCGGCTGGATCACGCCCGCGGTGGCATCCGACTCCGATAACCTGCGCTATCGCTTCCTGACGCCGACAGCGATGGTGATGGCGGAATATCAAGCGCTGGCGACGCTGCATGGCGCCTTGATTTCGCGGGGCGATTGCGGCGTGATGCTATGCGGGGAATCGTTTGCCGGCAAGAGCACGCTGGCGTATGCCTGCGCCAGGGCCGGTTGGAGATACATAACCGATGACGGAACTTTGCTGGTGCGAGATCGATTGGACCGCTACGCGCTGGGAAATCCACACTTCATCCGCTTTCGCGAAGACGCGCGTGAGTTGTTTCCGGAGCTGGCGGACGAGCTTGCCCATATCCGGCCGAATGGAAAGATCGGGATGGAATTGCGGACCCGCGATCTACCCATCACAACCGCGCCAGGCGCCAGAATTGAACACCTGGTCATGCTCGATCGAAAGCGCTCCGGATCGGCGCGCCTTCGACGCTACCCGAAGGATCAGATGCAAGCCTGGTGCGAGCACTTTGTGAATTTTGGTTCGGACGAAGTGCGGTGCGCCCAAAGACAGTGCCATCGGCGTTTGTTGGATGCCTCCCTTTGGGAGATGTCTTACGCTTACTTGGACGACGCCGTCAGGCGTCTGGAACAGTTAGTGGACCTGGGAGGTTAGGTTGTTGAGATTCCTTCTTATTCCAGTGGCCCTGGCTGTCTCTGGTTGGTGCCAAGTCTCATCGGGAAGTCTCCTGGGCGATGTGCGCGATGAGAAAGGCGCATCGGTGGCCGGCGTTATTATTCAAGCTCGCAGCAATCAGACTGGTTACCTGCGCAGTGCGGTCACCAACGACTTCGGCAGTTACCGCATCGACGACCTTCTTCCTGGGGCGTACACGGTTAGCGCGCAGCACGACGGCTTTCAAACGGTGACCGTGTCGCCCTTCTTTGTCGAGGTTGATCAGAAAGCGCGTCTGGACTTCGATCTGCACCTGGGGTCGGCGCACGAGACCGTAACCGTCACCGCCCGCACTTCGCCGCTGCAGACCGACGAGGCTTCCGAAGGTTATCAGCTCGGTTCGGACTTTATCGAGGCTCTGCCGTTGCTCGGGCGCAATATCATCACGCTGGTAACCTTAGGCCCCGGGGCCGTTCCCCGGCAGCTCGGCGGATTCACGCACGATATCATCAACGATCTGCAGGGAAATCGAGGCGCAGTCGCGTTCAATGCCCCCGTGAACGGCGCGCGG
>DATMMD010000200.1:0-16964 GCA_035569875.1 Bryobacteraceae bacterium | reverse complement strand
GAGTCGCCACACAACATATTTCTGGATGCGTTGACAACGCGCGGCGCCGGCGGTTTGTTGTCGTTGCTCGGCTTCTGCGGCCTGGCGTTCTGGGCTATCACGCGGCGCAAGCGGCCGGAGCTAGCAACAGCGCTCGTGGCGTCGCTGGTGTGCCAGCAATTTACGGTGTTCGTAGTCCCGACGGCCTTGTATTTTTATCTTTTGATTGCTCTGTTGGTGACCGAGCCGTCCGACAAGGCGCCAGACAAAAGCAGCGCCCGGTGGCTTCTCCCCCTAGCGGTAGCCGCAAGTCTGGCTAGTCTAATGTTCGCCGCGTTCGCAGTCCGTTTGGTGGTGGCCAACCGCGCCTTGGCTGTCGTCTTTCAGAGAATTGAATCCAGCGACGCTTCGGGCGCCGCGAAGGAATATCAGCTCGTGTTGCGCTGGGAGCCGCAGGGCACCGGCGCCGACCTCAATTATTCCCGCGCCATGGCCGAACTTGCGGCCCGGACGCCGGTTCTAGCTACGCGAGTGCAAGCTACCCAACAGGCCACCGAAGCTGCGATCCGCGCCACTCGGACCGCCGAGGATCGGTACAATGCCTGGTACAATCTCGCCAAGCTGCTGGCCGGGCAAAACAATTTGGCCGGCGTGGAACAGTCGCTGCGCAACGCCATCGCCTGGGCTCCTAACTGGTTCAAGCCCCACTGGGTGCTGGCTCAATTATTGGAAGCGTCCCATCGTCATCAGCAAGCCGTCGCTGAAGCTGAAGTCGCGTTTGATCTCGATGGCGGGCGCGACCCCGAGGTCTCGGAAACATGGAGGAAGTTGCAGCAATCCTCCGATCCCCAACCCAAAACCGGCTCACAACCGTAAGTTTTCACAAAGTTTTTACCCGCCGGCCATTGAAGGAAGCCGCCCGGAGGACTATAGTAAACGCAGGACTACTATGCGCATTCAATTGTTCGTTCTCTTTGTCGTAATGAGCTGCGTGGCGTTCGCACAACCGCCCAGCATCGCCAACGGCGGCGTTTTGAACGGTGCCAGTTTCGCCACCGGCCAACCGATAACGGTGGGTTCGTTAGTTTCGATTTTTGGCACAAACTTGGCGTCTGCTACGGCGCAGGCTGATACGATTCCCTTATCCAACAATCTGAGCGGCGTAACTGTTCAATGGGCCAACGGCAGCAAGACCGTGAATGCGCCGCTGGTCTATGTGTCTGCCACGCAGGTAAACGCACAAGTTCCCTGGGAATTGGTGCCGCCCGGTGCGACGCAGAATGTCAGCGTGACGGTTACCTCGGATAGCGGAACTTCGGCGCCGGCGCAGGTCACTGTGGGCCCGTTCTCACCGGGAATTTTCGCCACGCCAAGCCTTCTCGCCATCGCGCAGAATGTGGATGGAACTCTCGCGCAACCGGCGGGGAGTATCCCGGGCCTGACCACTCATCCGGTGAAGGTGGGCGACGCGATTATTATTTACGCAACCGGCTTGGGTCAAGTGGATTTTCCGCCTGCAGATGGGGCGATTCCGCCCGCCACAGTACAATCCGCCAATGGCTTCGTTAACACGCTCAACACGCCTACTGTGCTAGTGGGCGGCATGCAAGCTCAGGTTCTGTTCTCCGGACTGCAGCCGCAGTTCGTAGGCGTGAACCAAGTGAACATTGTCATTCCGCCGACCGCGCCCACAGGAAACGCGGTGCCGCTGCAGATCCAAATGGGCGGGATCACGAGTCCGAGCAATGTCACGATTGCCGTGAGTCAGTAGCTTTCGCGGGTCAGGGATCTGCGCCACTAGCGGCTGGAGCGGATCCCTCCGATCGGCTGGCCGATGATGTCGCCCGATACTACCATCTCCACGCGCCGATTCTTCTGGCGTCCAGCGGCATTGTCGTTGGACGCCACCGGGTTATCTTTCCCGAAGTGCCCTCACTGGTGAGGTAGGCTCGCACGCCGTCGGCCCGCGCTTCGGATAGTTTCTGATTGTAGGCCTCGCTGTCGGTGTAGCCATCGACCTCGAGCCGCAGCCCCGGATGCGAAAGAATAATCCCTGAAATCTTAGCAACTTCTCGCGTGCCGCGGGCCGCAGCAACTGCTGCCGCAACTGTTGCTGAGCCTGCTCACTCGCTCAACCTGTCGGGGGCATCCCGGGACTGAAAATTGGCGACGCGATTATTATTTACGCAACCGGCTTGGGTCAAGTGGATTTTCCGCGTGCAGATGGGGCGATTCCGCCCCCGCCGGAAACGCGGTCCCGCTGCAGATCCAGATGGGCGGGATCACGAGTCCGAGCAATGTCACGATTGCCGTGAGTCAGTAGCTTTCGCAGGTCAGGGATCTGCGTCACTAGCGGCTGGAGCGGATGCCTCCGATCGGCTGGCCGATGATGTCGCCCGATACTACCATCTCTACGCGCCGATTCTTCTGGCGTCCGGCGGCGTTGTCGTTGGACGCTACCGGGTTTTCTTTCCCGAAGCCCTTGGCGACCACGATGTCAGAAGAGATGCCCTCGCTAGTGAGGTAGGCTCGCACGCCGTCGGCCCGCTCTTCCGATAGTTTCTGATTGTAGGCCTCGCTGCCGATGCTATCGGTGTAGCCGTCGACTTCCAGCCGCAGGCCCGGATGCGAAAGAATGATCCCAGAAATCTTGGCAAGCTTCTCGCGTGCCGCGGGCCGCAGCGTATATTTGTTAAAGTCGAACAAAACGTCAGACATGTTGACGATCAGTCCGCGCGCGGTGTCGCGAGTTTCAAGGATCACATTGAATTGCTGCAGCAACTGCTGCCGCAACTGTTGCTGTGCCTGCTCGGCCTGTAAACGGGCCTGATCGGCGGCCTGCGCTTGCTGTTGCGCTTGCTGAGCCTGCAGACGAGCTAGATCGGCTTGGCGCTGTTGATCTTCGGCTGCGGCGCGTTCACGTTCAGCTCGCAGACGCTCGGCTTCGGCCTGGGCACGGGCAGCGTCGGCGGTGGCTCTCTCGGCGGCAGCACGTTCGGCGGAGGCCTGGGCCTGCGCATCCGCCAGTGCTTTCTGGCGAGCAGACTCGGCGGCCTGACGAGCGGACTCGGCGGCCTGAGCATCTGCTAACTGTCTCTGGCGGGCTTGTTCGTCGGCTTGTGCGCGAGCCGCCGCTTCACGATCCGCGGCTTCCTTTTTATCCTGTGCGATTTTCTCGTCTTCCTGCCGCTTCAACGCCAGCAGCCGGGACGTCTCGGCAGCCTGCACCGCTTCACGCGAAGTCATGATTACCGGCTTCGAGCCGGCGTTTCGAGCCTGATAGGCTTCGGCCTGTTTCACCAACTGCTGCGCGTTGTCGTACGTATCTTTGGCGTATTGATCGGCATTTACCAACTGAGCGATCTGGACTGCGTTCTCGGCTTCAAGGAGCTGCAGTGGAATTCTCTTATCATTCTTGACCTGATGGTACCGGCCGGGCTGGGCGTGCATAGTGTAGGTGCCGCGCTTCAAGAGGTCATATTTCACGCTCATCTGCTCGATCTTGCCGACAGTGTCCTCGCGAATGATGTTCTCCATGACCACCACATCGCTCGGCTGCGTCACGCCGAAGTACGGCTCGGCGGTAACGATGAGCGCAAAGGCTTGCAAATCGGTGGTGACGTCGAGATGAGATCCGCCGTTATCGAGCACCACTTCGCCTAAGTTCTTCGCACGTCCTTCAGGAGTGATGGCCCACAGTACATAGGTCATATATTCGGGACCGTACTGCGAGGCCGGCAGCAAGCGATGCATTTCGGCTTTCGCTTCGATGTAGCCGGGCCGGCTATTCACGTCGGCGTGGCCGGTGGCGTCTGGGGCGAGCGGCGTCCCATGCAGATCCACTTTAGTCCAACCGCTGCGATGCCGATAACTGACAGCGTTGGTGGTACGCTCCACCACGGTGACTCGAAAAATAGGCTGGTCGTCCGTGGCTTGGTCGGTTCGCACCGCCGTGGGCGCTGGCGGCGGAGGCGGGGTCCGCACTTGGGCGCTTAGTGCGCCGGCAATCACCACAAGACCGGTCAATACGGGAACGCTGAGCTTTAGCATCGGCATGAGATCCAGACTCCTTTGGGTCACTTCGAGCAACTCGATTTCCAACCTGCAATCGCCTTTGTTTTGTTTGCACGATGGCGTGGCGGCAAAAGCGGCACGGTACTTTTTCCAGTGTCGGCGGTCCAAGGCTACAGGCCACTAAGAACTTTCGGGGCCATTCCGTTGGAGCGGTGTTATACTGAAAGCGTTCGGACCAAGGCGGTTGTAAAACGGTGGCGCAGAGCTTTTCGAACCTCCGGGGATACTCTCCCTATTTCCCTCTGATTGCGGCTTGCTTGGGGGGAATCGTTGTATCTTCGGCCTTTCCGCAAGAAGCACGGTTGGACGACCCGAAGGTTTCCGTGGTCCCCCGTGCCAAGCCATCGGATAAAGATGCCAAGCCATCCGATCTGGAGCGGCGTGCGGCCAGCATACGCATCGATACTACTCTGGTTCAGATTCCGGTGACGGTCACCGATCCGCTGAATCGCTTCGTCACCGGACTGGAAAAGGAACACTTCAAGGTGTTTGAAGATAAGGTCGAACAGACCATACTCCAGTTTTCGAGCGAAGATGCGCCGCTGTCGGTTGGCTTGGTCTTCGATACCAGCGGCAGCATGGGTCCAAAACTTCAAAAATCCCGCCAGGCCGCCGTTCAATTCTTCAAGACGGCCAATCCGGAGGACGAATTTTTCCTGATCGAGTTCAACGACCGGCCGGAATTGGTAGTGCCTTTCACCACCGATACCGAGGAGATCCAGAACCGGCTGACCTTCACGCAGTCCAAAGGCAAAACCGCGCTGCTGGACGGCGTTTACATGGCCATGAACACCATGAAAAAAGCCCGCAATCCCCGCAAAGCAGTTCTGATTATTTCCGACGGAGGCGACAATAACAGCCGCTATACCGAGAGCGAAATAAAGAATGCGGTGCGGGAAGCCGATGTACAGATTTACGGGATCGGAATTTTTGAGTCGATCGGAGCGCGGGGGCGCACTCCTGAGGAAATGGCCGGCCCGGGTTTACTGAGCGAAGTCGCCGAGCTGACTGGCGGACGGAGCTACAATGTGGAGAACGTCAACGAACTTGCCGATATTGCCGCGAAGATCGGCATAGAGCTGCGGAATCAGTATATGCTTTATTACACGCCCAAGAACCCCGTGCGGGATGGCAAATATCGTCACGTTCAGGTGAAACTAGTGCAGCCACGCGGCCTTCCGCCCCTTAAGCCTTTTTTCCGTCTTGGATATTATGCGCCTTCTCAGTAGTTTCCTGAGCAGCCTCCTTCTTACTAGCTGCATCGCCAGCGCGCAGACCGGAAAGCCGCCGGTCAATCCGTCTTCTGGCGACGATGTTACCTTTCGGGCTGACACTCGCCTGGTGGTTTTGCCGATCAGCGTCGCTGATAAGAATGGCAAGCTGGTCACCGATCTCAAGCAGAATGAATTCAAGGTCTTCGAGAACGGCGTCGAGCAGCCCATCAAAATTTTCAAGCGCGAGGATGTGCCGGTATCGCTAGGTATCATTATTGACAATAGCGGCAGCATGAAGGAAAAGCGGCAAAAGGTAGAGATCGCCTCACTGGACATGGTGAAGGCGTCCAATCCCCAAGACGAAGTCTTCATCGTCAACTTCAATGACGAAGCTTGGCTGGATGTCCCCATGACCAGCGATATTAAGGCCATGCAAGACGGAGTGGCGCGCATCGATTCACGGGGCGGCACCGCCATGCGCGATGCTATCAACGGGGGCATTGATTATCTCAAGAAGGAAGGGAAGCGGCAGAAGAAGGTCTTGCTGGTGATTACGGATGGCAACGATAACGCCAGTACTATGAACCTGGAGAAGCTGGTCTCGCGGGCGCAGCAAAACGAAGTCTTGATTTTCGCGATTGGGCTGCTCAACGAGGAAGAGCGGCACGAGGCCAAGATCGCCAAGCGCGCTCTGGACACGCTTGCGCGGGAATCAGGCGGCCTGTCCTTCTATCCCAAGGGTGTCGCCGACGTCGATCAGATTGCTCTACAGGTCGCGCATGAAATTCGCAATCAATATACCCTGGCGTATTCACCCACCGCTCCGCAAATGGATGGCAGCTTCCGTCAGATTAAGGTAACCGTAAACGGACCCGGTCATCCGCTGGTTCGGACCCGCACCGGCTACTACGCCACCCCCGACGATTCAGGCAAGAAGACCTTTAGCCAAACCCTGTCGCGCTGATGCCGCGCTTCCTGTGGCGCGCCACCCGAGGCTATCGGCTTCGACCGTGGCGTAGCCCGTTTCTGCGCTGGCGCATGGAAACGTATTGGGGAACGTCGACCGACGAGATCGGCTTTCAGGAATTCTGGCGTTTTGTCTGGCAGCGCCGCCAAGATTTGGCGCGATTCCTGAAGTGGGCGGAGCGGATGGAATTAGCGCCGTAACTTTCCCCCCTAAGCCGGGTATTGCTTCCGTGGACTTCCTCACTCTTTGGCAGGATCTGCGCCACGGCCTCCGTATTTGGCGGTCACGACCGTCCCTCTATTCTATTGCCCTCATCGCGTTGGCGCTGGGTATTGGCGCCAACACAACCATCTTCAGCGTCGTTGAATCCGTCCTGATCAAACCGCTGCCATATAGAGAAGCAGGCCGCCTGGTTAATGTTTTCGAAAAACAGGCCAAGACCGGCGTGCAGCGCTATTTTGTTTCGCCCTCCGATTTCTACGACTGGAAAGATCGTAGCCGTCTGCTCGAAGCATTCGCCGGCTACTGGCGCAACGAAGTAAATCTCACGGACGCCGGCGCGGTTGGCGAATACGCCCCGGAGCGCCTGCCCTGCATCAGCATGACGCCGTCGCTGCTTGGAACGCTCGGGATACAGCCGATTCTGGGCCGCGGCATGACGGAGCAGGAGGGGCTCGTCAATGGCCCGGACGTCGCGCTGATCACGAGCGAACTGTGGCAGCGCCGCTATGGTTCCGACGCGGGCATCGTCGGCAAAACAATCGGCATTAACGGGCTCGCGACTACGGTGATCGGTGTCCTTCCTTCGGGTATTCATTTCGCGGGCGATAGACAGGTTTGGAACAACGGCATCCGATCTTACCGACACCGGCCCACGCCGCGCTATATGGACGCGATCGCTCGCTTACGGCCCGGCGTTACATTGGCGAACGCGCAGTCCGAAATGGACGCCATTGCTCGCGGGATCGCGGCCGAATCCCCCAACACCAATGCCGATTGGGGCGTTGGCCTGCGTCCACTGCCGGATGATCTGGTGGGCGGCTCGCGGCCGGCTCTGTTGGTTTTGCTCGCGAGCGTGGGAATCCTGCTGCTGATCGCCTGCGCCAATGTAGCGAATCTTCTGCTGGCCCATGGGTCTGCACGACAGCGTGAAGTCGCGGTTCGCGCTGCCCTGGGGGCAAGCGCCGGCCGTCTGGCGCGGCAATTCTTCACGGAAAGCCTGATGCTCGCAATGGCCGGAGGGTGCGCCGGCCTATTCATCGCCATTGCCGGCGTACGCAGCGTGGGGGCGTTTGGTCCCGCCAGCATTCCGCGTATTCACGATGTCGCGCTCAGCCTGCCTGTGCTATTCTTCACGCTCGCAATCAGTGTGGTCTCGGGGCTGTTATTCGGAATGGCGCCGATCCTGCGAGCGCGCCATCCCGAAGTTGCAACCGCCCTCAAAGAAACCGGGCGTGGCGGGAGTGGAGGCGCTCGCGAACGGCTCGGCCGCAATATCCTGGTCGTCGCGCAGGTCACGCTGGCGGTCGTTCTGGTCAATGGCGCCGGGTTGTTGATCAAGAGCTTTACCAGGTTGGTCAACGTTGACCCCGGCTTTCGAACCGAGCATGTATTGACGGCCAACATTTCGCTCCCGGTCGCCCGCTACGTCAAGGCCGCCGACGTCGCCAACACATTCGATCGGATTCGCGCCATGGCGGAAGGATTGCCAGGAGTGAAAGTGGCCGGCGAGACAACCAGCCTTCCACTGGCTCAAGATTTCGATTACCGGCTACCCTTCCGATTTTTATCGTTACCAGCGCCGCGCCAACCGGAGGACCAGAGCGCTTGGCACCGTATGGTCAGTGCTGGATTCTTCGCCGCGCTCCGCACGCCGCTGATTGCCGGCCGGGACTTCAGCGATCATGATGGCGCTGATTCTCCAGCAGTCGTCATCATCAACGAAGCTCTGGCGCGCCAATATTGGCCCCGCGGCAATCCGATCGGCCAGAAAATCCGTGCTGTCTCGGGCGGTTTCGGCCCGCTGGGCAGAATTCTCCTGTCGGACCCGGAGATCGTCGGCTTGGTGAAGGACATGAAATACGCTGGCCTGGGACGCAGCGCCGAACCGGCCATCTACTTTCCCAGCCGGCAAGCCCCGTTCGCCAGCATGACGCTAGTGGTTCGCACCGATGCGTCTCTTTCGCCGGAGTCGTTGATCGCCACTTTGCGCCGGCGATTGCGTGACATCGATCCTGACTTGCCGCTCTCCCACATCCAAACGATGAGCGAGCAGGTGTCGGAATCGGTTGCGCAGACTCGTTTCCAAACTATGCTGCTGGCGGTGTTTTCGGCGCTTGCGCTTTTGCTTGGATCGGTCGGAATCTACGGCGTGCTCTCCTATGCGGTTGTCAGCAGAACACGGGAGATCGGTATCCGCACCGCGCTGGGCGGCCGGCCGGCGGATATTCTACGGTTGATTCTGGGCGAAGGTCTGTCACTCGTAGCGTGCGGTGTCGCGCTAGGCATCGTATTGTCGCTCGCGGCCGGACGTGCGCTCGAAAGCCTACTCTTTCAGGTGAAACCGGCCGATCCGAGCAACTTGATTGTGGTGTGTGCCTTGCTAGCCGGCACTGGGCTGCTAGCCGGTTTCGCGCCGGCGCGGGCCGCATCGCGAATCGACCCTGGTGTGGCGCTCCGCGATAGCTAAGACTACTTCCCGAAGTAGGCGTCGTCGATGGTGACCTGGGCCTGCTTCCGGATATTGTCCAAGGCTTCGCGAGTCAATTGCGGGCCCAATTGCTTCTCGAGGTCCGGCTTGGCTTGTTCGAACGTCTTGGAGGTCCGCTCTTCTACCTTGATGACGTGATAGCCGAACTGCGACTTCACCGGCTCGCTGATCTGGTTCAGGGGCAGAGCGAACGCCGCCTTTTCGAACGGAGGAACCATCTGGCCATGCCCGAAGGTTCCGAGCGATCCACCCTTTGAACCGGAACCGACGTCATCCGATTCCGCTTTGGCGGTGGCCGCGAAATCGGCGCCGTCCATGAGCTTCTTACGGATGTCCTGTGCTTTTGCCAGCGCTTCCTCATCGGTAAGATCCTTCTGCCCGGGCCGCGCGGGCGCGCTGGATCCTTTGAACCGGATCAGAATGTGGCTGGCTTTCACGCTCTCGAACTCGGACTTGTGCTGGTCGAAATAAGCGTGCATGGCGGCCTCGTCCGGCTTTTTCTCATTGGAGACCTGCCGGGCCAGCACGCCCGCCAGCACCTGATCGGTCTGCAGTGCGATCATCTGTTGAACCGCGGGACTCTGGTCCAGTTTCCGTTTGCGCGCTTCTTGCGCGATAGCGATAACTTCGGAGAGCTGTTCAGCGAGTTGGCGCTTCCCACGTTGGGTAGCGGCCGTCGCACGGACCTGCTCAGGTAGCGCCGCCAGCAACTCCTCGAACTGGGCGCGCGTCAGTTTCTCGCTGCCAACCGTGACTACCACGGTATCGGGGCTGACTGCTGGCTGGGCTGCCGCGGGCGCAGGCATCTGGGTGGGCAGGGCAGTTTGAGGGGCCGGAGCGTGCGGTGTGGCAGGCTGTTGCGCCATCGCAAGCAGCGCCATCGAAAATACAAATGCGTATCGGGATGTTTGGAGGAAATTCATTTCTTCTTTTATTGTAGCCGGTTATTCTTGATTCGGCAGTGTCTCAGTTTGAATCTCGGGATTGGGAAGTGGACCTGTGGTTATTGGTCACATCGACAATGCGGCGCACAGGTAGTGTTCAACCTCACCTCAGCGTGACGGCGGCTCACGCTATTCTGAAGAACGTGGGTGGGAGATTTACAGCGTGGCAAAACTTGTCTACGGATTGAGCCAGTCCCTTGATGGCTACGTCGACCACATGAAGCTTGGGCCGCCTGCACCCGCGGCCTTCCGTCACTTCATCGGGCTGGTGCGCGGCGCGACGGGCCTCATTTACGGTCGCCGCACGTACGAGATCATGCGTTATTGGGACGAAGATCTTCCTGATTGGGACGCGGAGGATCGCGAGTTCGCGGTGGTGTGGCGGAGCCAGCCGAAGTGGGTCGTGTCGCGTTCCCTCAAGTCAGTTGGCCCCAACTCGACGCTTGTCGCGGATGACTTCGAGAAGGTGATACGCAGGCTGAAGGCCGAGCTGGCTGGCGAGATTCAAGTTGCCGGACCAGTCCTGGCGCAAAGCCTGACCGAGGCCGGTCTTATCGATGAGTATCGACTCTACTTCCGCCCCGTCGTGCTTGGTGGTGGCCAGCCATTCTTCGCGGCCCCCCGGCCGCCGCTCCACCTGGTGGCCGGCGATTTAATCGCCGATGACGTGATTCGGTTGACGTACGTTCCTGCTTAGTCGCGCGACTCGCCTGACGGACTGCGCTCAGAAATTCAAACTGAGACACTACCCTTGATTCTGCCTCAGACCAACTAAACTGGGAAAAGTGTCGAAAGCCGGTGGCATCGAGGCGGGTGGGAGCAAGTTTGTTTGCGCGATCGGCAGCGGCCCGGACGACCTGCATTCAGTCGAGTTTCCGACCACCACGCCCGAAGAGACCGTAGACCAGGTGATCGAATTCTTCCGCCAACGCGGCCGGGTCGAAGCGGTGGGCATCGGATCCTTTGGGCCCATTGATCCTGACCCGCAATCGGCAACGTTCGGCTATATTACGTCGACCCCGAAGCTGGCTTGGAGGAACTTTGACCTGGCCGGCGCGATCCGTCAAGGCCTGCATGTCAAGGTCGCGTTCGACACCGATGTCAATGCCGCGGCGCTAGGCGAATTCCGCTGGGGAGCGGCTCAAAGGCTGCCTACGTTTCTTTATTTGACGGTGGGGACCGGCGTGGGCGGAGGCGGCATGTTGGATGGACGTCTTCTCCATGGACGAAGGCACCCTGAGATGGGTCATATTCGCATTCCACACGATCGCGACCGCGATCCATTTGCCGGTAATTGCCCGTACCACGGCGATTGCCTGGAGGGACTCGCAGCTGCGCCGGCCATCGAAGCGCGCTGGGGTCAGCCTGCCCAAGCTTTGCCCGACGAGCATCCGGCCTGGGAGCTGGAGGCGCATTACCTCGCCCTGGGGATCGCGAACCTGAGCTTGGTTTTTTCACCGCAGCGAGTCATTTTGGGTGGCGGCATCATGCGGCACAACGACCTTTACCCCATGCTGCGTGGGAAAGTGTCGGCGTTGCTCAACGGCTACATCGATGCGCCGGAGATTGTTCCGCCTGGGCTCGGCGCGCGAGCGGGGGTGTTGGGCGCGATTGCGTTGGCCCAAGCAATCTGACAACGGATAATCAGGCCACAACGCGCAGGCCGAGATGCTTCGCAAACGCATCAAAATCTCTGTCGTCGTGCAGCAAGTCGTAGCCGCTCTCGATACATCGAGTGGCAATTACGGTATCGATAGTCTTGCGAACCGTCACGCCGCGTTTGCGCAGTGCCCGGAAGTTTTTCGCCGCTTGAATCGCGATTTCCTGTCCGCACAGCTCTACGACGAACAACGAAGTCAGCATTTTCCTGGCTTGGTTGAAGGCTCGTTCGTCAGCGAAGCCTTGCAGGACTTCCGTCAGCATTAAGTCGCCGATGGCCAAAGGTTGGCGTCCAAGCAGCCCATCGAGCAACTCGGTCTGCGCAGTGATTGTTCCTTTGAAGTAGTCGATCCACACACTGGAATCGACCAGAATCAACGATCGCTCCGCATGGCGTTAAGATCACCCTGCCAGTTGAGTTTGCCGCGAAGCCGCCGGATCTCCGACTGTCTACTCAACCGCAACAGAGTGCGAAGGCCCTGTTCAACGGCTTCGCGCTTGGTCTTCAGGCCGGTGGCGCGAAGCGCGTCCCGCATCAGCTTATCGTCGATTACGATGTTCGTCCGCATCGATCTGCATCTCAGTGGATGTGTATCTCAATAGTTAATTATACACATTCCAGTTGTCGACCGCCTTGCTCGGGATCCGCGCTGCGCCCGCGGCTACAGCAATCATCTGCGATCCGTGCAGCCGCTGCTGACTGATTTACAAATTATTTATTTTGTTCGGACAACTTAGCGGTGCTAATGGCGCATCGTGGAGTGGAGCAAAGCGCACAAGACGCGCGAAAGAACATTCTTTAGGAGATATATGGAACGCAATAAATCAAAACACTTTCAGCGCTACCGCCTGTTCTTCTCAGGCCCGTTCGCCACAAGCTTGCAGGCGTGCACCATTCGACACCGGGAGGCGGGCAGTATTACTCTCCCACACAGCTTGGGACGTCGCTTTCGGTTTGCCCCGTTGTTCTTACTCACGGCTGGACTTCTCCCATCGCTCTCGACGCCTGCAATCGCCCAATACACCGTGACGGCTCTGGTCTCCAATCAAAACACCGTCGGCAACAACCCGGCAGATCCGGTGTAGGTCAACGCCTGGGGCATCACGTCGTTGGCGACGAGCCCGTTCTGGGTTTCCGACAACGGCACCGGGAAATCCACTCTCTATAACAGCGTGGGACGGAAACAGGGCTTGGTCGTGACGGTCCCAGCGGCGGGCGGAAGTACAGCTACCGGTACCCCAACGGGGGTGATCGGAAACACTACCGGCCAATTCGACGTCACCCTGAATGGAAACACCGCCAGCTCGATCTTCATCTTTGCAACGCAAGACGGCACGATCAGGGGCTGGAATCCGAAGGTCGATCCCACCAAGGCCATTTTGGGAGCCGACCGGTCGGGGATGCACGCCAGCTATACTGCTTTGGCGATTGCCAGCAACCCAAACGCCAATAACGCAATTTCATTTACGCCGCCGACAATAGTTCAAACCGGGAAATCGATATGTTCGATAGTAACTTCCACTTTGTAATGTCTTTTAGCGACCCGGCTGTCCCGAAGGATCTCGCCCCGTACGGCATGCGGGAGATCAATGGCAAACTGTGGGTGACCTTTACTTCTCTGAATAAGCGCAGAACGGTCTTGTCGATATTTTCAACCCTGACGGGACCGTTTTCAAACACGACGCCGTCCACGGCCCACTCCATTCCCCGTGGGGCCTCGCACTGGCTCCTAACAATTTCGGCCAATTCAGCAATGCGGTCCTGATCGCCAACAACATCAAGGACGGCCGGATCAACGCCTTCGACCCAGGCAGCGGCGCTTTCCTCGGCGCACTGGCCGACGCATCCGGCGCGCCGATATCGATTAATCAGCTTTGGGGATTGGACTTCGGCAAGGGTGCCGGTGCAAACGGCGCCACCAACGAACTCTTCTTTACTGCAGGACCAGATAACTGCGCCAACGGCCTGTTCGGCGTGATCACGGTCCAACAGTAGGGAGTCTTCGGCCGGGTGCCCGCGGCTTGAGAGGTTGTCTCGTGTGGGGACTGGCGGTAGTTGCGGCGTGTATCCGCGCTTGTGACGGGCTGTACCGCTTGTCCCCCAGCGATCAGCCGGGGAGATGAGGATTCCACGAGGACATCGAAGAAGCCGGTTCCCGGTGATTCGGAGGTGTGCAGCGGCGAACGCCAAAGTTCGGAGGCCGTGACTTGGCGACCAGGCGATCTCCGCAGCAGCATTGGACCAGTTCGATTCATACCAAGCTCCTTGCTCAGTAACCCGGAGACATTGCCAGGTGTACCGGCCGCAGAATCGACAAGCAGGCCGGCGCTGGCGTGGGTTCGCCCGCGGCGCAGTATTTTGCGAATGAATTGCGCCTGCTGAGCAGGGTCCCATTGATATCCGCGGTTGGATCGTTGGGCACAGGGAGCCACAGGCTTACGGCCATGACATTCTCAGGATCGAAGCCGAGGCCGCACGTTGAACAGATCCCAGAAACTGCGCGACAGAAGGCCCGCTGCAATCAGGAGCACTGTGGCCGGTCATCCAACCGGAACGGCACATCGCCTTAAGAATCCTTGCCACATGCCGACTTATCGGGCGTAATCCGTGACGGGCGCACTTCGGTGGTTTGCCGCTATCTCGCTCATGTGTCTTCTGAAACCGGCATCGGAACGGAGGAATCGTAGCAGCGGCCTAGACCGAAACCGGACAGAGTGCGTCCCCGCATTCTCCGAGTCACCCGTTACTCTCGTCGAATGATGCGGCGATTCCATGCGCATAAGGTTGCCGGCTATTTGCTGCAAACAACGCCCATGCTCTAGTAGACATCCTGCCAGTCATCTGGTAGAATGTCTACTAGTCGGCCATGGCTTATCAAAACCAGATCGAAATTCTCCAGGGCACCCTGGATATGCTGATCCTCAGGACGCTGCAATGGGGGCCGCAGCACGGCCACGGAATCGGCCAGGCGATCCGCGGCAGATCTGAGGATCTGGTCCGCGTGGAACATGGCTCTTTGTACCCGGCGCTCCATCGGCTGGAGCGGCAAGGTTGGATTATCTCCGAGTGGAAAGCTTCGGAAACGAATCGAAGGGCCAAATACTATCGCCTCACCCCAGCCGGGCGGAAACAGCTAGCGGCCGAACGGAGCAAGTGGAAACTGCTGGTGAAGACCATCGGACTGATCATGAAGCCGGCGTAGGAGAGCGCATGCGCGACGACGAACTTGACGAGGAACTGCGGGACGATCTCGAAAGGGAGACTGAGGAACTTCAGTGCTCAGGGATGAGCCGCGCGGAGGCGGAAAACTCGGCCCACCGTGCGTTCGGAAACCTCACGCTGATCAAAGAGGTAACACGCGAAATGTGGGGCGGGCGTTCGCTGGAGCGGTTCGCCCAGGATATTCGCTACGCACTGCGTCTGTTGCGCAAGAACCCTGGCTTCACCCTGGCCGTCGCGCTTTCCATCGCGCTCGGCGTAGGCGCGGAGACGGCGGTGTTCAGCGTGGTAAATGCGGTTCTGCTGCGGCCGCTGGAGTTCCCCGATCCCGCTCGGCTGGTGGCGGTCGCCGAACACCCCTCCGGGCGATCGGAGGACCGAGCCACGGTCTCCGGCCCGGACTTCGCCGACTTCCATCAACAGAGTACGTCGTTCGAGCAGCTGGCTGCATTCCTTTCCTTCACCTTCCCGCTGACGGATGAAGGCGATCCCATCATGGTGCAGTGCACGGGGATCAGTCCGGATTTCTTCGACGCGCTCGGGATTAGACCGCTGCTCGGGCACGCGTATCCTCCGGAGGAGTACCATCGAGAAGGTCACCAGGTCATTATCAGCTACGGATTTTGGCAGCGGCGTTTCGGCGGTGACCCAGGCGTTCTGGGCAAAACCATCCACCTCAATCACGCGCCGGAGCAGGTTATTGCCGTCATGCCGCCCACAATGGACCTTTTTCATGACACTGACATCTGGGCGACGTACATTCCGGACTTCGAGTGGGCTCGGCAGCGCGATAACAAATTTCTGTCGCTCGTGGGCAGGTTGCGCACAGGAGTCAGCGTGGCACAGGCTCGCCAGGAATTGCAGGCAATTTACCGGCGCATGCCGGGCGTGGGTGGGAATGCCGCCATCGAGATCACGCCATTGAAGGAGCAGGTGGTGGGTAGCATGCGGTCCGCGTTGGTGGTGCTTCTAGGAGCCGTTGGGCTGGTCCTGCTGATTGCGTGCGCCAATGTAGCCAACCTGCTACTCGCGCGCGGCGCAGCGCGCCAGCAGGAGATCGCGACACGATTTGCGCTGGGCGCCAGCCGCGGCCGGATGATTCGCCAATTCCTCACCGAAAGCCTGGTGCTCGCGCTGATCGGCGGCGCGGCGGGTGTGTTGCTGGCATTTGGGCTGGTGCGCTTGCTGATAAGCCTGAACCCGGCCTACCTCCCCCGGGCTGGAGGCGTTCATGTCGATCTTCCAGTGCTGTTGTTCGCGCTTGGCATCTCGCTGGCATCGGGTCTGATTTTTAGCGTGGCGCCGGTGGCGGCCGCCAGCCGAGTAGCGCTGCAGGACAAGATGAGAGCGCGGGGCATGGCTAACACGAGAGACCGGTGGGCCCGCGGCGGCTTGGTTTCGGCCGAACTCGGGTTGGCGGTGATCCTGCTTACGGGCGCAGGTCTGCTCGGCCGAAGCTTCTGGCGCGTGCTGAACGTGACCCCCGGCTTCCGTTCTGAGCACGTGCTTACGCTTCGGCTGCGGGTGCCCGACGAGCGGCTGTCTAGTTCCTTTTATCTCGACCTGCTGCAGCGCGTGTCGCACCGCCCCAGCATTGAAGCCGCAGCCGTGAGCGACTGTATGCCCACTGGTTTCCTCGCCGGAGCGGACGTGTTGGTGCCCGGGCGCGCCGTCGATCCGTCGCACGTTCCGACGGCCGATGCGTGTTTCATCAGCGCCGATTACTTCCGCGCCCTTGGCATCTCACTCCTGGCCGGGCGAATGTTGGGCGACTCGGACGGCGCGGATACTCCGCCCGTGACCGTAATCAGCGAGTCGCTTGCGCGCCACCTTTGGCCGGGGCAGAACGCGTTAGGCCAACACGTCGCCATCAATTACAGGTCGCTTGGCCGTCCGACTGAGACCGCGCCGAAAGTGCGCAAAGTAGTGGGCGTGGTGGCGGATGTCCGGCAGCGCGGCCTGGAAACACCTTCGCGGATGGCCGTCTATTTGCCATACCAGCAGGACGCGACCCGGCGCTCGCTACGGGCTATGACGCTGTTCGCGCGCACCGCTACTGCCCCGGAGGCCATGGCGCGATCGGTTCAAGCGGATGTGCGGACGCTCGGGCCGGATGTTGCCGTTCAAGCGGTCAGTACGCTGGAAGCGGCCCTTCGCCGGACACTGGCTCCGCGCACGTTCTCACTCGTGCTAATTG
>DATMMD010000199.1:0-13490 GCA_035569875.1 Bryobacteraceae bacterium | reverse complement strand
ATTGAACGTCCAGGTGCTCTTCCTCATACCCGAAATCGTCCATGTCATCATCTGCGGCGAAGCGGAAGGTGTCAAACATTATTCAGGCCTCCTGTCAGGCTAACCACACCCTAGAATAACTCGTTTTCATCGGAAGGCAAGACCCATCTGCTGACTTTTTGGCGCGCTCTCGAATCGAGCCGCGAAGTCAGTTTGCCGGAGCGCTATGTTTCACGGCGAGGCTGGCGGTTTTGTACGAACTCGCCGCCGTTTGAGGGCTCGGCGCGGTAGCTACGCGACGGTGAGCCTGATGGGCGGGATGCGCAATTTTGCGATGCGTGGCGGTCTTTGGAGCAGCAGTACGCTCAGCCCGGTAGCTGGCCGGAATAACGAGCAGATCGCCCGCTTCGGGCAGCGCGTTCATTCTCTGGTTGGCGGTCGAGATCGCAGCCACCGGGGTCGCATAATGCTTCGCGATCTCGGCCAGCGTCTCACCACTCGTCACGCGATGGATACGCCAGTTGGAGCGGTGCTCGGAGGGGATAATATCCAGCGCCATCAGAACCGACGGCGAGGCGCCTTTGGGGACCCGCAATTGATAACCCGCCGGCGCAACCGGCTTCATCAAGGCCGGATTGAGCTCCTGAATCTCACTCACCGGGCGATCGCTGGCGTCCGCGATGAGACTCAAGCTGGTGGCGCAATCCACTGAGATCGTGTCATACTCCACGGGCGGATCAAAATCCACTTCCTCCAGATTGTAATCCTTCGGATTCTTGGCCATGATCGTTACCGCCAAAATGAGCGGCACGTAGTTCTTGGTATCGCGGGGCAGCGCGTTGCGATCCCGCAGCTCCCAGAAATCGGCGTAACCGGTTCGCTGCACAGCGTGATCCACGCAGCCTGGACCGCAGTTATAGGCGGCCATCGCCAGATACCAGTCCCCAAACATGACGTACAGATCGTGCAAGTGACGCGCCGCGGCGCGAGTTGCTCGTTCAGGGTCCATCCGATCATCGGTGGTGGGTGTCTGGTTTAAGCCGTATTCGCGTCCCCGGAATTGAACGAACTGCCACATCCCGACCGCCTTCTTATAGGAGCGCGCGCGAGGCAGAAAACCGGACTCAACCTGCGCCAAATAGATCAATTCTTGCGGCACGCCTTCGTCGTCCAGTATGCGCTGTATAAGCGCGCGATACCGCCCGGCATGCCGAAGCCCTGCCATCAATGTCTTACGGCCACGATCCGTGGAAAAGTAGTGAATATAGCTTAATACTGCGTCGTTCTCTTCTAGGGGCAATTGAGAAACCGTAGCTTCGATCTCCTCTTTGACCTTAGGTCGCAGGTTGGGATCGGTCGGAAACGTCATTTCGAGAATACTGCCCAGAGGAGGCTTATCGTAAACCACTTCTTGCTGAGTTTCGCCCGACCCAAGCCGGTCCAAGTCATAGCGGTAAATCCTATCCACGATCTGGTCGAGCCGGCGCTCCAATTTCTGGCGATCCGGAACATTATCCGGGGTCGAAAGAAGGATATCGACGGCGCCATCGAACTCGCGGCGCGCGCCCGCTAAGTCTCCTTGTTGGTATAACTTCCTCCCCGCTTCCATACGATCTTCAGCCCTCACGATCCGGCCATCCACCTCGGGCGGGTGCGGCATGGTCGTGAGCGCGTGCTGGATCAAATCTGGCGTGTCGTTGGAATAGAGACCGGAGGGCAAGGGCGGCGGTTCTTCAAAGGCCAACTCCATCGGAACGGGCGTCGACGGCAGGAAGGAAAGCCGGAACGCCTGCGACTTGGCGGAGATGCAACCCGTAAGGAGAAACGCGAGCGGTATGATGACGATTGCTGTTAAGAACCAGGAGCGGTGACTTAGGGTCATCGTTGTCCTTGTGATTGAATTTCCTACAAGCTCTCTGACTTTATACCACACTGGACCGACGGTCAAGCAGTACTAATGTAATATAACTAACATTGTAACAGTCCCATGTACCCCCGCAAGATCGGTGGAATGGAGCGATTCCTGTAGTCACCGCCAAATCCCTGGTCTAGGCCACACGATATCTGCTTACGCCTGCGCTACGATTCTACATGATGGCGTTCATCTGCGTCTCCGGGGAAACAGCCTGCCGTCACGAAGAGTTGGCCCGCATCGCAACTCAGCGATTCGGTTGCGAATTGGTTACCGAATCACGCTTGGTGGAAACGATCGCATCGGAGTTTGGAGCGCGGAATGGCATTCCAGACAAAGCTTGGCCGCACCTGGCCACCTCCATCCTTGCCAAACTCGGTTCCGAACATCATTTGGTCATTTCGAGCACCGGATCTGAACTGCTGTTCCAAAACCTTCCGGGAGTACTGCGGGCCCACGTGCTGGCGCCTGAAACTCGTCGTGTCGGCAATCTAATGGTGGATAGGAGCCTCGAACGACAAGAAGCCAAGGAAATGTTGCGGCGTTTGGAAGCCGACCGTGCCACCACTCTCAAGCGACGCTTCGGCCGCGCCGGAATCCGGCCGCAAAGCTTCGATCTGGTCATGAACGCCAATTCCTTGACCGTCGAACAAATGGCCGACGTCCTGGAAGCGGCCGTGAAAGCTAAGGGATTGCTCGAGGATGGGGTGCTCTCGCTGGCAGCCGAAGCGCAAGTGCTGTTTCAGGTGCGCCTGAAGCTGGCGCGCTACGGCATCGTGCCGCCCGATCGCGTTACCCTGAAGAACAAGGATTTCGGACATCCCAGCGAAGAAGTTTTTGCGAATTTGCTCGATTTTTACCGGATTGCCTGGGATTATGAGCCGCGCAGCTTCCCGCTGCAGTGGGACAAGGATGGAAAAGTGATCGAGGCGTTTACTCCCGACTTCTATTTGCCGGAGTTCGATCTATACGTGGAACTAACCACCATGAAGCAGGTCCATGTGACCAAGAAGAACCGGAAGATCAGGCTGCTACGCACGATCTACCCCCATGTGAATATTCAGGTCTTCTATCAAAAAGATATCCAGGATCTGGTTATCAAGTATGGGTTACCTGAGCGGCTGGCCCGATGAGCGACCCTGTGATCGAACGGGTACTCTTCACCGAAGAGCAAATTGCAAAGCGCATCCGGGATGTTGCCGCGGAGATCTCTGGGAAATATGCCGGGCGGGAGTTGAAGCTGATCGGCGTCTTAAAAGGTTCTATCTTTTTCCTCACTGCATTGGCCGGCGAACTGAAACTGCCCGTGAAGATCGATTTACTGGGAATTTCCAGCTTCGCCAATAAACGGGGCGCGCCCGGAATGGTTCGGATCGAAAAGGATTTGGATGATAGCATTGAAGGCGAAAACGTACTGCTGGTGGAGGACATTGTCGATACTGGATTCACGGCGCGCTATCTGCTTCAGAACCTGGCCGGACGAGGGCCCAATTCGCTCGCTTTATGCACGCTGCTCGACCGGACTTCCCGGCGCATTGTCCAGGTACCAGTAGACCATCGCTGCTTCGAAATCCCAGATCGTTTCGTGGTGGGCTTCGGGCTCGATTACAAACAGCTCTACCGGAATCTCAAGTACATAGCCGCCTTGAATTTAGATACCGGCAGCTAAATAAACTTGACGGCCGCCAAAATAGGTTTCGATTACCTCAATCTCTTTGCGCGCGTTGTCATAACGGAAGCGGACGAGATCGGCCCGCTCTCCAGTGTTCAGCCCCCGCTGGCGTGACGCGATTCGGCCGACACGGGCCGGGTTGCGCGTAGCCATCGCGACCGCTTCCCGAAGGCTCACACCCGCCAGTTGCATGACATTCTGAATGGCGCGATCCATTTTCAGCGCGGAACCCGCGAGCCGGCTTCCACTCCGCAGCCGGACGCTTCCATCCGGATGGAGCTCCACATCCACCTCACCCAGCTTGTACGCGCCTGGTGCGCAACCGGCCGGCATCACAGCGTCGGTGACCAGAAGGGACCGCTCCAGCCCTTTGGCCCGAAGAGCCACTTTCAGAAATGACCGCGCCAGGTGGATTCCGTCGACAATGAAGCTCGCCGCCAGCCGATCTTCGGCCAGTTGATCCCAAAGATAATTCGGGTGTCGAGGAAGCGCCGAGTGAGCCCCGTTCCCCAAATGCGTCGAAAGAGTCGCGCCCGCGCTGACCGCCGCTACGATCTCGCCCGTTGAGGCGCCCGTGTGCCCAATGCTCGCCACCACACCTTCCTGAACCACGGTCTCGATGAAGCGGGGCGCTTGCGGCCACTCGGGTGAGAGCGTAATTAGGCGAATGTTCCCGCCCGCGGCATCCTGAAAGCGGCGGAATTCATCCAGATCCGGCGGCCTCACCCATTCTTTGGGATGTGCTCCTCGCGGCCCGTCTTCGGGTGAAATGAAGGGACCCTCCACGTGAAAAGCTTCCATTGCAGGGCCTTCGGGAAGCGCCTCCCTGGCAGCGGCAAGATTGCGAAACGCACCCAGCATCCCTTCCGGCGACCCGGTGATGACGGTTGGAAAGAAGCGGGTCACTCCAGTACGGAACATCGAGCGGATGGACCCCGCGATCGCTTCGTGAGCCGCTGATCCGTCGTTGTAATCGACACCCGCAAAGCCGTTCACCTGCAGATCGATCCAGCCCGGCGCGATGTATTCCGCGCCGTCGGATTGCGATAACAGAGGATCTACGCCGCTGATGAAATCGGAGAACGAAACTTCAGTCCGCTCCCCAGTTGCAACATCGATGCCATTACATTTCATCCAGCCGCCGGTTTATGCACAAGTTTCCCACAGTGCTGGGGCGCTAACTCCAAGAGGCAGCATGCGGAAAAAACTTGTTGAAAAGAGCAACACTAAGTACAAATAAGTCTGGCGCTTCTTTCATTCGACTGTTACAACAGAATGCATGATCCCCTGCGAGTGCGGTTCTCGCGGTTAATCTCGGGGGAGGTGGCCGTCGGAATCGCACTTGCGGATCGTTCCCCTGTGTTCTTTCATTCCTCCGAAAGGACTCTATGGTTGCCCGTGGCCGTCAAACGGTCACGGGTTCATTTTTTGTGATAGGCGTGAGCCAGCCGAAGCGATCCGACGCCTTTCCGTTCACGATATCGAAGAATGCCTTCTGCAGCTTCTCGGTTACCGGTCCGCGCGACCCTTTGCCCACCACGATTCGATCAACCGAACGTATGGGAGTGATCTCAGCCGCCGTTCCCGAGAAGAACACCTCGTCTGCGATATAAAGCATCTCCCGCGGAACCAACGTCTCGACCAGCGGAATTTTCATCGACTCGGCGAGCTGCATCACGGTGTCGCGAGTGATGCCCGGCAGCACCGAGGCGCCTAGAGGCGGAGTGAGAATCTTGCCGTCGCGCACCACAAAAATGTTTTCGCCCGAGCCTTCGCTCACATAACCCGCGCTGTCGAGCGCAATGCCCTCGGCGTAGCCGTTGCTCTGCGCCTCCATACGAATGAGCTGCGAGTTCATGTAATTGGCGCCCGCCTTGGCCAGGGCCGGCAGCGTGTTGGGCGCGATGCGAGTCCAACTGGATACGCACACGTCCACACCTTGCGCCAGAGCCTCCTCGCCCAGGTATTTTCCCCACTCCCAGCACGCAATGTAGACTTCGGTGGGATTGTTGTTCGGAAGCACGCCGATGTCGCCGTAGCCGCGCAGCACGATGGGCCGGAAATAACAGGATTGCATACGATTCACCTTGACCAGCTCGATCATGGCGTCGGCCAGTTGCTCTGTGGTCGGCTTAACTTCGATACGATAAATTTTTGCCGAATCGAACAAGCGGCGAATGTGATCGCGCACCCGGAAAATAGCGGGACCCGAGGGCGTATCGTAGCAACGGATGCCTTCAAATACCGAGCTGCCGTAGCTGGTGACATGAGAAAGAACGTGAATCTTGGCATCATCCCAGGCGATGAAGCGGCCGTTGTGCCAGATTTTTTCGGTGGGCTTCAACATATACAGCAATTATAACGTCTGCTCCTGATGTGTATCCTGAAGCATGAGCTCTAAACTGCATTCGGGCATTTTCGCGATCTGTTGTCTGGGGCTTCGCCCTGCCCGCGGTTGCTCAACTCAATTCCTCCGCCCTGCGCTCAAAATACGGCCCACCATTGAATCGAGAAACCTTCCATATGCCGCAGGGATTCGACCTGGTGGTCGACTACGATGCGGCCAATCAGGCATGCAAAATGGAAGTTCCCGCTCTGATGCCAACCAACGCGAAAGTTTCCAACAGCGAAGAGATGAAGAAGCGAATGTACGATTTCCTGGCGGATGTGGTGCCTGCTGCCATGCGCGGAAAAGAATTGGCAAGGTCCGGGTTCATGAGCGGCATGATTTCTATCTCGTCCGTCCAATACGAACACGTCACTATCAATGAGCTTCAATACGCGAATCAGCCCTTTGACAGAAACAACACCATAACCGTCACGTTCAAGAACTGCGAAACACCTCCGCTTCAATGAGCATCTGAAAATCATGCGCGCCGTTTGTTGCTGGGTTGCCGCCGCGATCCTGGCGCCTTCCCCCGCGCCTGCCCAACTCCGGGAACTACGCCCCGGCTTTAACCTCTTCACCGTCCAGCAGGATGTACAACTCGGCAAAGAGGCATCGGTCGAGATGCAAAAGCGGATGGCGCTCGTTCACAACCGCGACGTGGACGCATACCTGAACGTCTTGCTCGCCAAGCTCGAACGTTCAACCTATGCGCGTACTCTCAGCCGCGACGGATCGCGAGGCGAGATCTTTCCTTTCACCATCCACGCCGTCGCCAACAAGAAGATCAATGCGTTCTCCCTGCCCGGCGGACCGATCTTCGTCAACACCGGGTCAATTGAAGCCGCCGACAACGAGGCGCAATTGGCCGGCGTGATCGCTCATGAGATGTCCCACGTGGTCTTGCGGCATGGCACCAAGCAGCTCACCGCTCAGAACCTGGTGCAGCTTCCGCTCCTCTTGGCTGGCGCGCTCGCGGGTCACAGCCTGTTGGGACAGCTTACGCAAATCGGCATAGGGCTGGGCGCTAGCTCTGTCCTGCTGAAGTTCTCCCGCGCCGACGAAGAGCAGGCCGACTACAACGGAACGGAAATCATGGCGGACGCCGGCTACAACCCCGTGGAGCTTGGCCGCTTCTTCGAAAAGTTGGAAAAGAAGAGCGGGGCACAGGGCTCGCTCGAGCAGTTTTTGTCGGACCATCCTAATCCCGGCAACCGCGTGGAGGCGATCAATGACGAAGTCCGCCAGATGCCCCGCCGCCAGTACGTCCTCGATGAGACCGGACAATTCCAACACATTAAAGAGGTTGTCCATCGCCTTCCTGCTCCAGCCAAAGTTCGCGAAGATAACGAAGACACCGCACCGGCCCCGGTGGCGGCCATTCCAACAGAACGGCCCAGCAGCCAACTCCGTTGGTATCGCGGCCAGTCATTCTCGCTCGAATATCCGGAGAACTGGCAGCCCTCAGGCGATCGGCGAGCGAATGCTGTGACCATTGCCCCATCCGACGGCGTGGTCGAAGGGTCCGGCGGCCAGGCACTGGTTGGATACGGCCTGGAGGTGGATTACTTTTCGCCGCAGTCGCGCGCTGTTGAACCAAACGAGTTAAACCGCGATACTGAGGAGCTCATCCGACGGCTCAGGCAAAACAATGCAGATCTCCGGATCAGCCGAAGCACTCGCGGCATCGAAGTCGCGGGCCAGCCGGCCTTGCTCAGCACGCTCCATTCCCGATCACCCTATCGCAACGAGCAGGAAGTGGACGTGCTGGCCACGGTTGCCCGCCCTGAAGGCCTGTTCTATGTGATCTTCATCGCGCCCCAGAGCCTGTTCGACCAAGTCCAGCCGGTCTTTGAAGACATACTTCGGTCGGTCCGCTTCAATTGACTCTCGACCCCGCTACCGCCGAACGATTCGCTCTCACGGCCGGCGCTCGGCTACACTCAGAAGACATGCTGCGGAGCGGCAAGCGCTCCAACCCTAAGAACAAAACTGCGGTAGAATGTTTTTGAAACTCCCCCGAATGCATTGGTGGTTTGCCTAGTTACTGAGCTTCTGCGATGCTAAAGAGTGATTTACCATTCGGCAGTGAGTTTTCGCCGTCTCAAATCGAGTTGCCAGTTGTCTTAGATCTCTCTCAGACGCACGGCGGCGATTGGAGGGCTTTTGAAAACGCGATCCGAAAACGATACTTCGATAAGCACGATACCGACGCCTACAATCGCGGCAAGCTTGCGAATAACTGCAAGCTTGGCATGATTGCCTATGGAATTATAGACCGTGATGCTCGGCTGACAGACTTCGGGAAACACCTGTATAGCCTCCGCGAAGATGAAGCGTCGCTCTATTTCGATTTCGGGCGGCATATCCTCCTTAATCTCTATGGATCAACGCTTGTCCAATGCATCCAAGACATGCAGCACGCGGGTGATACGGTAGATCTCGTCAAACTCCGCGACTGGCTCGACGAACGTGGCGTCCACTTTCCGAGGGGAGGAAAACACGCCAGCATCATGCGCCTTTGGCTAGAGAAAGCGGGCGTCTTCAGCAAAGGATGGCGCATTGACGAGCCCCGCCTTAAGGAGGTCTTAGGGATTGGTTCTGAAGAGGTCGAAATTTTATCGACGCTCAGTCGAGAACAACGGTACTTCCTCAAAACGCTCGTCAACCTTGGCGGCGAGGGCCCATATCCGTCCAACGATATAGAGCGGATGGCCACGGCTACATACGGCATCAAATTCAACGAGAAGATGCTCCCGAAGACGGTTCTCTATCCACTCCAAGAGGCCGGTTACATAAAACTTCAGCGAGAAACGACAGGAAGGGGAGCAAAGCCATTTCTTGTTATCGGTACGCCAAAGCTTATCGGTGAGCTAGTTGAACCACTTCTTGTGCAACTGGAAAAGCAAACTGGCGAAGACCTCCGACCGTTCTTGCGGAAGCCGCTCTACGAGGTGCTTGCGGAGGTATCATCAGACGACAAGCACGTTCGTGGGTTGGCGCTTGAAGCGTTGGCTTTCAAACTCATGCGTCTGGTTGACCTCGATTATGTCGCCACTCGACTCAGGGGGGTCACCACGGGTGGTGCGGAAGTTGACTTGATCTTTGAGTCCAGTAGATTGGTCTTTTCACGCTGGCAAATTCAATGCAAAAATACATCCCGCGTTTCTCTTGATGATGTCGCCAAGGAGGTGGGTCTGTCCCACTTCTCGAAGAGCGGTGTCGTTATCCTAGTGAGCACCGGCTCAATAGGCGGCGATGCCCGCCGATTCGCGAATATGGTGATGAATAGCTCTGATCTTTGCGTGGTCTTGATCAACTTGCGAGATATCACCCAAATCGTAGAGCAGCCGTCTTCCATAGTCGATATCCTCTTCCGAGAATGTCCACGGGCCATGTCGCAAATGCCCTTCCGCCCGAGACTCAGCTACAGCGCTAGACTAGCCTAGACACAACGATGAAATTGTCGGTGCGGGCGGACATCGTAGCAACAACCGCAAGCCTTCCGCTCGAGAGCCGATCGAAATCAGACTGGGTCGATCCGTGACTATCCCTCGTCTTCCAACGGGCCTAGTCAGAAGTCCATGGGAGCAGTTGTTCCAACAGCTTATTTCGGCCGCCCAGCATGACCTCATTCTGGCCTCACCGTTCATTAAAGCCCACTCCGCGGATCAGATTGTGTCGAATTTGCGGCGGCGCGGTGTCGAGAAGGATATCCGGGTCATGGTGCTCACTAATCTGCGTCCGGAAAGCCTCCTGAACGGCTCGACAGATATTGGCGCGCTTTCGGCGATGAGTGGCGCGCTGGCTCGGTTCGAATTGGTTCACCTACCAAGCCTTCACGCGAAGGTCTACGTTGCTGACGAAAGCGTCGCGGTTGTGACCTCAGCGAACCTGACACCACCAGGCATCACCGGGAATCTTGAGTATGGGGTTGCATTTGCAGACGAGACCTCAGTGCGAGAGATCCGCCACGATTTTGAAAATTACTCCTTGCTCGGGGCGAGAATCGGCCATGACAACATTGAAGTATTGCTTCGGGAGACTACCGAGCTAAAAGCCGCTTTCCTCAAGGCGGAACGGTCGATTCGATCAGAGTTTAGGCGAGCTTTCCAAAAAAAGCTGGAAGCAGCAAACCTTCAACTATTAAGGCGTCGCGCGGAAGGCAAGACCACACATGCTATCTTTTCTGACACCATTCTCTTCTTGCTCGCGCGAGGTCCCCTCAGAACGATTGACTTGAACCCATTAATTCAACAAATACATCCCGATCTCTGCGACGACACTATCGACCGGGTGATTGGCGGCGTTCATTTCGGAAAGCGCTGGAAGCATTACGTACGTAACGCGCAAGCGTCCTTAAAGCGCACCGGTCGGATTCATCTCGACGGCGAGTATTGGCACCTCGGCTCTTGACGGGGCTGCCGAAGAAGAAAATGCCGTTTCTAAACCTTGACCCCGCCACCGCCGAACGATTCGCCAACCTGGCCCTGGCTTGTATTCATCGCGAATATCCCAACAAAACTGGCCATCATATCCTTACCTCCGATCGCGACGCCCGGCCGCCGCGTGAGCTGACTCCCGCCTTCTACGGCTGCTTTGACTGGCACTCCGCCGTCCACGGGCACTGGATGCTGGCGCGCTTGACCCATCTGTTCCCCGAAGCTGCATTCGCCGCCAAAGTCCGGCACGCCCTCGCCCAAAGCCTCACCACCGACAACCTGTCTCGCGAAGCCGAATATATGCAGGCGGACTCACGCGCCAGTTTCGAGCGGCCCTATGGTCTCTCCTGGCTGCTCCAATTGGCGGCCGAACTGGCCGAATGGGACGACACCGGCGCCCGCGCGTTTTCCGCCGCGATGCAGCCGCTGGTGGACATAGCAGTCCGGCGCCTGGAAGCTTGGCTCCCCAAGCTCTCCCATCCGGTCCGCTCTGGCGAGCACAGTCAGAGCGCCTTCAGCCTCGCTTTAATGCTCGACTACGCCCGCGCCGCCAGCCGCCTCGAATTCCAAAATCTGCTCGAATCCACTATCCGGCGCTTCTACTTGCACGATCGCGATTGCCCACTGGCCTACGAGCCTTCCGGCGAAGATTTTCTGTCCCCTTGCCTGGCCGAAGCCGACCTGGTGCGCCGCGTCCTGACCGGCTCCGAATTCGCAGCCTGGCTCGATAGCTTCCTTCCTTCAATTCCCCGCGACGCTTCTCTATGGCTACAACCGGTGCAACCGCTCGACCCAACCGATGGCAAGCTCGGACACCTCGACGGCCTGAACTTGAGCCGGGCTTGGATGCTAAACGGTATCATCGGCGCGCTTCCCGCCAGCGACCAACGTATTCCCTCGCTCCAACGGGCGGCCGAACAACACGCCCGCGCGGGTCTCGCCGCCGTGACTAACGAGCGCTATGAAGGCGCGCACTGGCTCGGAACTTTCGCCGTTTATTTGCTCACCCGCCCAGGACAGCGCCCCTGACCGGCATCATGCGATGATAGTACTAACGTGGCAGTAAAAGTTCAGGTCCCCAAGAAAGCCTCTGCGGTTCGTTTTTTCCTTCATCCCGCCGGAAAGATCCTGGTAGCAGTTCTGGCTCTGTCTATAACCACCGCTTTGGCCGTCTTCACTTACTATTACGCCAAGTACTCCCGGCTGATCGAGGTCAAACTGACCGCCGGTCCTTACGCCAACACATCCATGTTGTTTGCCGCCCCGCGGACGGTGGGCGTCGGCGACCTGGCCAGCCCCCAGGAGCTAGCCACCGAGCTTCGCCGCAGCGGTTACAACGAATCCCGTAACAATCGGATGGGCTACTACACCATCAAGGCGGACGAGATCGACATATATCCGGGCCCGGACTCCTACTTCAAGCGCGACGAGGGCGTAGTCAAGTTCCGCGGGCCGAAAGTTTCCCAGATCATATCGCTGGCCGACAACACCGACCGCACCGAATACACGCTGGAACCGGAGCTTATTTCCAACCTGTTCGACAAGACCCGCGAAAAGCGCCGCTTGATTCGATACGAAGATATCCCGCCAGTACTGGTCCACGCGGTGGTCTCGGCCGAAGACAAGCGCTTCTTTCAGCACTCCGGCTTCGACCCGATTCGCATCATCAAGGCTGCCTGGATAGACGTCCGGACACAGCGTTACGCGCAAGGCGCATCCACTCTCAGCCAGCAGCTCTCCCGCATTCTGTGGCTGGACAACGACAAAACCTGGAAGCGCAAAATCCCCGAAGTGCTCATCACCATGCACCTTGAGCAGAAGCTTTCCAAAGAACAGATCTTCGAGTACTACGCCAATCAGGTGCCGCTCGGCAATCGGGGAAGCTTTGGCATCCGTGGATTCGGCGAAGCCGCGCAGGTCTACTTCGGCACCGATGTTACGCGCCTGACCATTCCGGAAGCCGCCACTTTAGCGGGACTCATCCAGCAGCCTAGTTTCACCAACCCGTTCCGTTGGCCCGATCGCGCTAAGCAGCGCCGCAATGTCGTTCTGAAGCTGATGCGCGACAACAAGTACCTCAGCGACGACGAGTATGAACGCTCGGTGGCCTCGCCGCTGGTGCTGGCCAAGCAAGGAAGCATGGAGTCCACCGACGCTCCTTATTTTGTCGACCTGGTGAACGACAGCCTCCAAGACAAATTCTCCGACTACAAGTTCCAAACCAATACCTATCGCGTTTATACGACGATCGATATGAACTTGCAGCGCGATGCCGCCGAAGCAGTGCGAATCGGCATGGAAGAGGCCGACAAGCTCATTAAGCATCGCAAGAAGCGCGATCCTAAGTATCCCGATCCGCAATGCGCCCTCATCGCGCTCGACCCGGAAACTGGCGAAGTGCGGGCCCTGGTGGGCGGGCGCAACTATGGGATGAGCCAGCTCAACCGCATCCTTGCAAAGCGCCAGCCCGGATCGTCATTTAAGCCGTTTGTCTATGCGGCGGCGTTGAATACCGCGCTCTCGGGCGGTAGTCTGCTGCTTACGCCCGCCACCATGATCAACGACGAGCCGACCACTTTTTGGTTTGACGGCAAGCCCTATGAGCCGAGCAACTTTGAGCACAAATTCTACGGCTCGGTATCGATGCGGGACGCGCTCGCCCACTCGCTCAATGTCGCTACGGTTAAATTAGCCGAGCAGACCGGATACGCGGCCGTAGTGGATCTCGCGCGCCGGGCCGGCCTGAACCTGGATATTCAGCCTACTCCAGCGGTTGCCTTGGGCGCCTATGAAGTGACGCCGCTTGAAATCGCCGGCGGATACACCATCTACGCCAATCACGGCATCTATTCGAAGCCCTACTTCATCTCCAGCATCACCAGCGACCACGGTTCCAATATGTTCGAGGGCAAGCCTGAACACCGTGCCGTGCTCGATCCGCGCGTGGCGTTCTTAATGGACCAGCTTCTTCAGGAAGTGGTGCGCAGCGGAACTGGCGCCTCAATCTGGTCGAGAGGTATCAATTTTCCGGTAGCGGGCAAGACGGGCACTTCGCATGATGGCTGGTTTGCGGGCTTTTCGTCGAAACTGATCTGCATA
>DATMMD010000198.1:0-3609 GCA_035569875.1 Bryobacteraceae bacterium | reverse complement strand
ACAAGTTCGACCAGTGGAACCAAATAAGGCGGATTGATCGGATGCGCGACAAGGCAACGATGGCGCCCGCGCAGATCAGAAGTGAACGCCGATCCGGGAAACGTTGAGGTAGAACTGGCTAACGTGGAATCAGCGGGCGCTGTTTCGTCCATGGCCTTGAATATTTCTCGCTTAATCTCGAGCTTCTCGAAGACGCATTCTTGAACCCAGATTACATCTTGAAGAGCATCCGCAAGATCCGCCGTCCCATGAATGCGTCCTCGAATTTCCTCGGGGTGGTCAACAAGCCCGGAGGACGCGAGATCAGCGAGATTCCTCTCAATCGCCTCGAGCGCATCCGCAATTTTTTCCACGGTCACGTCGAAGAGGCGCACCGTATGGCCAGCCCGCGCGAACACGATCGCCCATCCGCGCCCGACGAGACCCGCTCCGACAACTGTCATCGATTTGCTCATATATATAGAGTGTCCTGTATATATATAGAGTGTCCTGTCCCCGAATTAACATGTATTTTGCCGGAGGCCAGCTGGCTGCTTTACGAAGCGCCCATCTCTGAATCAAGATGCTACTTTGCAGTGGCGATCCCTGGGGGAACTGCTACCGTCGCCTACCAGTCCGGACTGTCCGTGCCGCCACTGGGCTCGTTGGAAATTTTACACAGATGAACCGAAAACGCATATTGGTGTTTGGCGATTCGAACTCGTGGGGTTTTGCGCCTCGTGCGGCCGCCGAACTGACGATAAGATATGATGCCTCGACCCGGTGGCCGGCGGTGATGGCTGCTCGGCTGGGTTCAGCAGTCGAACTGGTGGAAGAAGCGTTAAGCGGCAGGACAACGGACCTCGATGATCATCAAATCGATCTCCCATCGGCGCACCTCAGGGGCGCTACCTTCAACGGTGCCAAGCTTCTTCCGGCAATCCTGGCCAGTCATCTCCCGCTCGACCTGGTGATCATCATGCTCGGCACGAATGACCTCAAAACGCGCTTCAATAGAAGCGCGCAACAAATCGCGAAAGCGGCGCTCGGGCTTGTCCGACTGATCGCCGAGTGCGAAGGGGGTGTGGCAACAATTTACCCGGCACCAAAAGTTTTGCTGGTGGCTCCGCCGCCACTGGGCACCAGCTTTTACGAACCTGAACAATGGGCCGGCAGCCACGAAAAGAGCCTGGAGCTCGGTTCAGCTCTACGGGACGCAGCCGCCGTGGTGAACCTGCCTTTCCTAGACGCAGGGGAGGTGATCGCGACCGATGGTATCGACGGTATTCATTTCACTCCGGAAGCCCATTTGACGCTTGGCGAAGCCGTCGCAAAGAAGGTTTTCCTCGTTCTCCAACTCCGCTAGCTTAGCTAGAGCGCAGGATTTTGTGAACGACCCTTTCTTTGCCCACCATCGGAATCACCATGGGTGACGCCTCCGGCATCGGGCCGGAGATCATCATGAAAAGTCTTGGCCACGCCGAGGTTTACGGCTATTGCCGCCCGTTGGTAATTGGCGATGCAGGTCGGTTAGGTAAAGCGGCGCTCATTGTTAACTCTGTCGTCAACGTTAATGCCATCGACAATCTCTCCCAGGCGCGGTTCACGCCCGGGATCGCGGATTGCATTGATCTGAAGCTGATTCCAGAGAACCTGACGTGGGGCAAGCTCTCGCCAATCTGCGGTGACGCGGCCTACCAATTTGTCGTTCGCGCCGTTGAATTGGCCAAGACCGGAGAGATCGACGCCATCTGCACGGCTCCGCTCAATAAAGAAGCGCTTCACGCCGGCGGCCATATCTTTCCGGGCCACACCGAGCTGCTCGCGCAGCTAACTTCCACGGCGGAAGTCTCGATGATGCTCTCGACGCCGAAGCTCAAGGTCATCCACGTCACCTCACACGTCGGCCTGATTGACGCCATCGACAGGATCGAGCCCGGCTTGGTAGAGCGCACGATCGCTCGCGCACAACAGACCCTCAACCGCGCCGGATTCGCGCACCCTCGTATTGGTGTGTGCGGCATCAATCCACACGCAGGCGAGCACGGTCTATTTGGCCGCGGCGAGGAGGAATCGAAGATCGAACCTGCCGTGCGCGCCTGCCAGGCCCGGGGCTGGAAGGTGGAAGGTCCGCTGCCGGCGGACACGCTATTTTTCCGCGCCGGCCGGGGCGACTTCGATATCGTCGTGGCGATGTATCACGATCAGGGCCATGGCCCGATAAAAGTGCTTGGAATCGAGACAGGGGTGAACATCACGGTCGGTTTGCCGGTCATCCGTACCTCCGTTGACCATGGCACCGCTTTCGACATTGCGGGCACCGGAAAAGCCGACGAGCGCAGCCTGCTGGTGGCGCTCAGACAAGCCGCCGAACTGGTCCATGGCGGATCTTCGACGGAACATATGACTTGAGACTCCGGAAGGCGATCTCTCGTCTGGCGCTGCTGATCATCGGACGCTCGCCGCGATGCGAGCAAGATCGTCGAACGCGCTCCCCTGCGTCGGAATGTCCACGTCGAATACATCCGCGATACCGCGCGTCCACCCATGCACGAAATAGATCCAGCCATCTTCAATTGTTAGATTCTTCGCCGCTTTCTGAGCTTCTGCCTGGCGCAGAAATACCAGGTCACCCCGATAATTGAATTCCCAGACAAGTGAATTGGCGGGAAATTTCGCACCATCTGTGATCGGCGATCCCGGTGCGTCCTTGCCCAATCCGGTCGCATTGACGACGAGCGAACTCGGCTTGAGCGACTGCAGGATTGCGTCTGCATCTCCAGGTTCGTTAACCAGGTGACATTCGAGAGGGACGCCAGACTTCCATGAAGCGTGCAGTTCCCGCAGATGATTAAGCCGCGGCCGGCCGAGATTGGCCACATGCACCTTGGAGGGCCGATTCACGCCATGGCGCAACTGGACAAGATACCAGGTCAAAGCCACCGCCGATCCACCGGCCCCCATAATATACGCTTCGGCGTTCGTGGCCTTCCAATGATCGCGCGGCAGGAACGCCTGCAACGCCAGCCCGCTGCTTATCGGGTCGACGGCGCGACCATGCAACTTACCGCCTCTCTTGAAGATGCTGCTAACTTCTTCCATGGAATCCGACAACGGATCTAGCGCATCAAAAATGTCGCGGCACGCATCGCACAGGTCCATCTTGTGCGTCGTCACCAGCGCGCCGCGAGATAGCGGATCACCCTTTATAAATTTGACGGCCTCCCGGTAGAGCTCTGGTTGATCGTGCAGTTGGAAATCGATCCCTTTCAATTGGCAACTTCCTAGCTCGAGGCGTTCGGCCCAGAGCGGGAAGATCTTATTGATGGAAGACTTGCTCGTGGTGACACCAATGAAATACATCGTTGGCTTTTCAGCCGCTTGAAATTGCTCTTTCATAGTTACTCTGCTGCAATCGATATCTGACGCTTGTGTTGGTCAGCAGATTGTCTGCCGACCGGCGCCGACCACTCTGACACCAAGAAAGCCATGCTTCATACAGTAAAGCCGGAGCGAATGGCTCTGATGATGCTTCATTCCTAAACAGCGCGCAACGCTTTAGGGGGCAGCCGGTCCGCCCGATTGCACAATGTCGCCTCCGTGCAAACGTATCTTCCTCGACGGAGGGAA
>DATMMD010000197.1:0-54942 GCA_035569875.1 Bryobacteraceae bacterium | reverse complement strand
CGGCAAGCCGCAGCCGGCGATGAACTACGCGGAGATTGGCTTCGAGGATCGGAGGAAGGAAGCGCCAAATCTGGCATGGGCGACCCTTCTGCATATCGCCGAACGAAACGGTGAGCTTAGCACTGCCGGGCTGATGGGAAGCGCGCGTACGGGGCTGGAGACGCGCATAGCAAAGATCCGCAAGAGACTTCGAGAACACTTCCGGATTGAGGGCGAGCCGGTGCCGTTCATATCAAGCAAGGAATTTACAGGATACCGGGCACGCTTCAAAGTCAGCGTCCGCGCTTCTTTCGAATCCTAGCCGCCGAATTTTCGGTGAGGCCACCAAAATTTGGGTGAGCCGAGGCAAAAAATATCTTCTCTTCAGATTCACTGAGTTAGGAGAGTTTTCGCCCAAAACTCCCTACCCTTGCCGAATTTTCGCCAAGTAGAGGCGTATGGCAACGCTACAAACCGCTCATCTTCCTCACGAACTAAACCTAACCGCCCACAACCGCGATGAACGATTCGCCGCAGCCTTCCTCGGGACAGCAACGGAGACGCTTCGGACCTGGCGAAGAAGGGGTATCGGTCCACCGTGGCGAAAGATCAATGGAAAACTTATCCGCTACTCCCTGGCCGAACTAATCGCATGGGTCAACTCGCAACCGGGAGTTAGAGAAGACGTGCGCGCCGCGAACCCCGATCAGCGAGTGGCTGAAGCAGGAGTCCCAGCATGAGCACGAGCGTGCTTCCTCCGCCGCCTTCCGGCTACTCTCTCGATCAGTCCACGGCGTTTACCCCGCCGCCTCTCTCCTCCCATGCTGGGCCCGCGCCATTCACTCCCCCGCCGCTGAGCTCGCATACCGGGCCCGCGACTGAGGAACCTCACTCCTGGAGCGACAAGCTCGACGATCTTTCGCAAGGCGCCGGGGATGCGGCGGTGCATATGACGCTGGGAGCTTACGAGATGTTCCGTAAAGCAGCCAAGGCGATCGGGTTCGATAAACTGCCAGAACCATCGGACGCTCTAAAGCAGGCTGGACAGACCCCGGACAATGCGTCCGCGTGGCGAAGGTGGGGCCGCCGGATCGAAGAGATTGGGCCCTATGTTGCTTTCGGTGGGTCGCCTGTCGGATCAGCGCTTGTGGCCGGATCCCAAACCGAAGGCGACCCCGGAGCAATGCTCGCAGCAGGAGCAACCTCCGCCGCTCTTAAAGCCGGCCCAGCAGTTGCAAAAGCTGTCTGGAACGCGCCGCCAGTCTCGGAAGCAGCAAAGAACTTAATCGGTGTGGTGAGTCCGCGCGCAAAGAACGCGATCAGCATGTTGGACGCGATCCGCGCCGGCCTCAGAGGAGCACCCTCCGCCGCTGAGGTTGCTCCTGCTTCCAGGATCATTGCGCCGGATGACATAGCAGGCGCGGCGCGCCCGGACTGGCGCCAAGCGATTGTCGACGAGGCCAACCCTTCGGCCACCGCTTCAGCACCACCGCCTCCAGGACAAACGGCAACCCCGACCACCTCCACGCCAGGGGCAAGCCTTCAACGGGAAACTGCAGCCCCAACAAGCCAAACGCAGAGCGAAGCTATCGCTGCGCCAAAGCGCGACGTGAAAGCCCAGGCGCTTGCCTATTACCTGCACCAGGGCGAAGGCCTGACCGTGGAGAACGCTATGAAGCTGGCGCCTCCGGCGAGGGCCGCGATGCTGAAGAAAGCCGCGAACGCAGCGCGGGCGGGCGGTTTTGATGATGTACCGGATGCCTGGTTCGACGGCAAGCTCAGTCCACGGACGTGGGACGCAACAATGGCCGAACTGAAGAAACTCAAGGCCGCCACTCCAGAACCCGCGCCAAATCCCTCGAGCGATTCAATGGAGGACATCCTTAAAGCCTCCATCGAACAGGCCAACAAACGCAAAGGTCTCCAACTGGTGAAATGATGAAAAAAATTCTTGTCTTAGCGATCGCCACGGTCTCCGGACTCCACGCCCAAGGCGTTGTACGCCAGACGGTGAGCCAGCTTGGAACAACGACATCCTACGTGGTAGCGTTCAACTGGACCGGCGATCCCACGCTCGGAACCGTCGCTATAACTCCAGCAGCCCTCGCGAACAACTTGAGCGGCTACTTTGTGACCCAGGTCGAGACTGCGCCTCTGTCGCCAGCTCCGACCTCGGGCTATGCCGTACAGATTCTCGACTCAGCGGGTGTGGATATCCTAGCAGGATCGGCCACTAGTTTAAGCGCGACATCCGCTCAGTCTTTCGCCTCAGCTTGCGTGGCGCCGCCGATTAACGGCAATATCAGCCTGTCGATTAGCGGGCAGAGCGTAGCGGGCGCGCGCGGCGTGGTCTACGTCTTCATTCAACCGTCTTGTGTGAACGGTGGCGCCAACACCAGCGCTGCAGTGCTCACCAGTGCTGGGCCGCCATCGAATCCATGCTTGACCTTGGGAGCGCTCGATATCAACACGGTGAACGGAGCGCTATACAGTTGCCCGACGGCGGGCGGATCGTGGGTATTGGCGACAGGCGGAAGTGCGGCGTGGGGCGCAATCACCGGAACACTCTCAAGCCAGACTGATCTCCAGACCGCTCTTAATTCGAAGGCGACCGCGCCGCAAATTACGCATCTCGGAACCATTACGGCAGGCTCGGCGCTGACTGCTACGTCGAACAGTTTCTCTTCCTGGGATATGACCCTGAGCGGCGCCGGTGGGTACTCGTTTTCAATGAGCGGGCAGGCTTCGGGCCAGCTGATTGCATTCAATATCACCCAGGATGCGACAGGCTTTCGGGCGATCACGCTACCGACCGGCTTCAACACCACCATCCCATTCACTTCGATGGGACCAAATGTCACGGCTAATCTGCTTTATCGATGGAACGGCGCGACGGCTGATCTATTATCCGCTACGTTGGCATCTGGGCCGTCCTTCGGGTCCTGTCAAACCGCACCAGCTTACAACCCGTCCAGTGGGAACTACCTTAGCTGGTTTGATTGCACCGATCTGACAATAGAGGCCAAGAACGCAGCCGGCACGGTTTATAAGTTAGGTTCCGGCGCGACGGTCTCTGGCTATTACACAACGATCGGGGCGTCGAAGTACTGTGGCAGTCCTCTACAGGTCTGCGCGCCCGCGTCTGGGTTAACAATCCTAAACACAGCCGGATCTTCGGCTATTAATTCTACAGGCGGTACTCAGGTTCTTCAATCCGCAGCCGTATCCACCGACAACCTCGTAATGGCGGGCGGCGCGATTTCCGGTAGCAACACTACCGGAACTATCGCGGTCAACTGCTTTGAGTTCCCCGGCACCGGGCAGGCTAACTGGCCGCGCTGTGGAGTGGCGTTGCGAGAATCCGGCACCGGTAATATGGTGGTTTTTGATATTGTCGCGCAATTCGTGTCCCCCACGAGCGCAGCCGAGGTGAAAATCGAAAAATGGGGGAGCCAGACCTCATTCGGAGGGACGATATCGGGAGCGCCAAATGGGGCGCTAGGATCTACGTTCTGGGCCAAGTTCAGCTGTAGTGTTGCGGGATGCCAGAGCGGAAACGTAACGCTACAGGCGAGTTCCGATGGAGTCAACTACTCGGCGGGCTACACCGCTACAGCTGCGACAAATTTCACCACCGGGCCAAATCAATGGGGCGTATTTGGAAGTCCCGCCTCGACCTCCGACGCGATGTACGTTCCGATTTTGAGCTACACCATTCAATGAAGACCGGCTTACTCTTCCTGCCATGAATGCCCACAGTTGCCCATTTAAAAGGCCATATGACGGTTAAACAGCACGCATTTCTCGCGGCGTACTCGAAGCAGGGCAACGTTAGCGCCGCGGCAAAGGCGGCCAAGATCGGCCGGCGATCGCATTCGAATTGGCTGAAAGAACCTGAGTACCGGACTGCGTTTGAAGACGCTCGGGAAGAGGCGGCCGATTACCTGGAGGGCCAGGCCTGGAAGCGCGCGACGTCCGCCAAGAAGCCGTCCGACGTGCTTCTGATCTTCTTGCTGAAGGGCATCCGCCCGGAGAAGTTCAGGGAAAACCTGAACCTCTCAGGCTCTGTGGGTATTTCGGCGGCAGAGGCAATCCTAGGGGCGCGGCGGAAGCGGATGGAGCAACAGAAAGACGGGCCGTGCCAATGTAGCTGCCGCCCCTGCAAAGAAGGCAGGCACAAGGAGTGCCCCTACGGAGAACACGAATCATGACCAAAAAATTGGAAAAGACGCAACCACCGAATCGAACGGCCGCTGAAATCATGGACGCGATCGGCATTGACCCTCTCGCCGAGATGGAGCGCCTGGCCAACGGGGAAATGCCGTGCGGGATTTGTGGTGGCGCAGGGAAAACGCGGTATCAGAAACCGGTGAAGGGCAGGCCCAAAGAACGCATGTGCGAAAACTGTCAGGGCTCAGGTAAGGAAACAGTTTCGCCCGCGTTGCGAGACGAAATGCGAGCGGAGTTGAAGAAGTACGGCTTGAACGTTTAAGAAAGGTAGTCCAAAAATTAGTTGGCCCGAGTGGCTCTCGACAAGCCGCCCGGGCCGAAGTTAGACCCAATGTCCATTACGACTTGTACCATACACTGCCACCGGCAAGCAATGCGTTTCGCCGGCACACTCGGGCGCCAACTTATCCACGCGATCGACGATCCGAATCCGGAAGTGTTGATCACCATGCTCGATATGTTGAGACGCACGGCACCTCAGGAAGCCACCAGGCACCTGCAGGCGATGAATGCGGGACGACAGCAGCGACACCATCCGAGGGACCGATCCGCCCGCGGCACTTGCGAAATGGATCCGGTCGAAGAGGAGCCCGCCCGGGTGTCCTATGGCAATCATTGACGCTTCGGGTTTGTTCGGCGGGGATCGGTTGCGGCGCTGCTCGAATGCCGCGCAGTTGCACTTTCCGAGGCTCTTCCTCACGTCGGACGGCTTCGGCCGACTGGAATTGAACTACGCGCGGATTGTCGGAAAAGCCTATCCCACGTTCAACCCGATCCCGTCCGAAACAGAGCTGCAGTGCTTCATCCAGGAGTATGTGAATAACTACCTGCTCTTCCCATATGAGGCCGCCGGCCAGCTCTGGGCGGTATGGGATACGCGGAGCGAATGGCTGCCGCGATACAAGACGACAACCGACCGCAGAAGTCCAATTCCTCCAGAGCCACAGTTCACGCAATGGAAGCAGGCCTATCGTGAAGAGCGCACTGGATTTCCGAAATCTTTCGGGAATATTTCCGAAAGTTTTCTGCTAGGTAAGGGGTTGGGGTTGGTAAGGGGAAACCCTTCTTGCCCATCTGACGATGGGCGCACGAACACCTTGAATCTACTCCCAAGCGTGGACGATCCTCCGTTTGGGACTCTGGACCCGATCCCGGAGCCAAGTACAGCACCAGCCTCGAAGACGAAGCCAAAGAGAAGCTCTCGCCGGGGCGACGAAGGACCATGGGCGACCGATCCAACATTCCTTGCGTTCTTTGACGGGGAGTTTTGGCCGGCCTACCCACGGAAGGATGCCAAGAAGCGCGCGAAGAAAGCGGCGTGGGCGATTCACTCCCAGCGTGGGGCTGAATTCATGCGCGCGACGGTGTTGGCCGCGGTAGTGAATCAGAAGCGGCCAGGCGGCCGGTTAGCGCCCGTAAACGGCTCCGGCTTTGCACCGTATGCCGTGACGTGGCTTAACGGCGAAGAGTGGGAAAACCCACAAGGGGATTCGGCAAATGCAGCGTGCCCGCCGGCGCCGGGACCACGCGCGGCGTATCACCGGAAGTGGACCCCACCGACGGCGGAGGCGAGCCATGGCTGATCTCGCGCTCGAACGTGGGTTGCCTGCAAATTTGGACGCGGAACGCTTCGTGCTTGGCGCCGTGTTGCAGGATGACAGTTGTTTTCCGAGTGTGGCCTCGGAATTGAAGTTGGAAGACTTCAGCCTGGAGAAGCATCGCCGGATATTCCTACGCATGGTTGACTTGCACGAGCGCGGAGAGCGCATCGACCGCGTCACCGTCGCCAACGAACTTACGAAGCATCGCCAGCTCGAGAGTGTCGATGGTGTGCTGTACCTGGTCTCGCTCGATGACGGCCTTCCTGAACTGGTCAGTTTCGAGAGCTATGTTCAGATCGTCAGGGACAAGGCGGTGTTGCGGCAACTGGCTTTCACCGGACAGCGGATGACTGACGCAGCCTTGCAGCAGCAAGAAAGCGCGTATGAGATAGCGGCGAGATTCGGTGAGGAACTTGCCGGTTTTAAGGGCCGCGGCAGATCTGAACTGGAAAGCGTCGGAGACACGATCGAGAACGAGGGCCTTTCGAGCTTCATCACGCCCAGCGGCCGCGACGGCGTTCCGACCGGATACACGGCACTCGATCAGATGACGGGTGGTCTGCAGCGAGGCGAGCTTGCGGTTCTTGCCGCTCGCCCGTCGATGGGCAAGACCGCGTTAGCGCTGAACATCTCGGCCAACATCGCATTCGGCTGTAATGGTCACCGCGAACCGGGCGATGAGCCGGGCTCCGTCGCGATCTTCTCACTCGAAATGTCCAAGCGATCGCTGATCTTGCGGCTGGCATGCGCCAGGGCGCGCGTCGACTCCCAAAAGCAGCGAGCCGGCTTTCTCAACCACGGCGAAAAGGCGCGGCTGAGCAGAGCTCTCCAGGACATCTCCGGAGCGCCGCTATTCATCGACGATTCAGCTTCCACTGTGATCGATATTCACCACAAAATCGGGCGCCTTCGCGCGGATCACGGCGAACTGGACTTGGTGGTAATTGACTACCTGGGCCTTATCGGAGCACACGCCGAATCCGAATCTCGTACACGGCAACTCGGCATCATGACGAGCTACCTCAAGACGCGGGTTGCGAAGGAATTGCATGTGCCGGTCCTGCTGCTTTCGCAGCTAAGCCGTGCTCCCGAGAAGCGCGCCGAACACGATCACCGCCCGATATTGTCCGACCTCCGGGAGTCCGGCGACATCGAGCAAGATGCCGACCTGGTGGCGTTTCTCTTCCGCGAGGAAATGTATAAGCCGGACGCGGCACATCTGGCGGGCACCGCGGAACTGATCGTAGCGAAAAATCGCAACGGGCCTACTGGAAGCATCGACCTGGTGTGGCTTCGTGAGTTTACGAAGTTCGAGAATCCGGCCGCTTGGGCAGGAGAGCGCGGCGCATGAGCGGATCCGAAGCCTACAAGCTTGAGTGTTCCACCTGCGGCCACGTTGTGACCGTGGCAGCTGTCGACGGTGATCACGGCTGTCCGAATTGCGGCGCCGTCCTGCACCTCGCCTGGCATGCCGAGCGGGCAGCATTCAGTCGGCAACCAGAGGAGCGACCGCGCGAACAATGATCGCCGCCGCTCCAATTCGTCGCGAGAGCAGCCCCTTCGAGCGGCATTTCACGCCCCAAGATTTGGCAGACACCTGGAAACTCGACGAGACGACAATCCGAAGGATTTTCCAGGATGAGCCCGGCGTGATGAAAGTAGGCAAGGCGAACCGTCGCGACGGTAAGCGGGATTATGTGACCCTCCGCATTCCCGAATCGGTCGCGGAGCGGATCTATCGGGAGCGGTGCCGATGATAAAATCTGAGGCCATGCTCACCATCTGGCGCCGCCACACCGCTAACTGCCCTCACCGTGAGAAGGGGCGCGGCTTCCTCAAGTGCAACTGCCCGCTCTGGGCTGATGGCTACCTCGAGGGAAAGCGCACGCTCCGGCAGTCGCTCAAGACCCGCGACATGGCGCGAGCACGCGCGAAAGCGGTTGCAATGGAATCGCCGGTGGCTGGCGTTAATAAGCCGATCCCGGATGCCGTGAAAGCCTTCTTCGAGCACTGCCAGAGCGAAGGTTTGAAGGGTACGACCATCAGCAAATACCGCAACGCCCTCGGCAAGCTGGCCGACTTCTGCGAAACGGAACGGGTTGATTTCCTCGAAGAACTGAAAACGGAAAAGCTGGATCAGTTCCGCGCTGGTCGCGGCATCCAGCAAATCACGGCCTGCAAGGAACTGGAAATCCTTCGTGCGTTCTTCGGGTTCTGTGTTGACCGCAACTGGATGAAGGAAAATCCCGGAAAGAAAATCAAGCTACCGCGCAACCTCAAGCCGAATGAAGTGGTGCCGTTTACTCCGGCCGAGGTCGCGGCGATCCTGATGGCTTGCGACCGGATTGGAAAGAAACCATACGAACGGCTTCGCGCTCGAGCTATTATCCTGACTCTGCGCTATACAGCCCTTCGAATCGGGGACGTGTCCCTGCTGGCGCGCGACAGGATCAGCATCGACGGAGACAAGTGGAGGATATTCATTCGCACAGAGAAGAGTGGCCAGCCTGTGTTTCTGCCCGTCCCTCCTGATCTGAAAGCAGCGCTCGATTGCGTACCCCCTCCTCTGAGCAACATCAATTCCCGGTATTTCTTCTGGAACGGAACAGGCAAGCCAAAGACGCATAAGGCCCACATCGACCGTTGCCTTCGAGTGGTATTCAAGGAATCCGGAGTGCCGGGCGCCCACGCCCACCGCTTCCGGCATACGCTGGCCACTGAGCTACTGGGCCGAGGGGCGAGCTTCGAGGACGTGGCGGATATTCTCGGCAACAGCCCAGCGATCGTGCGGAAGCATTACGGCAAATGGTCGGCGGCCAGGCAAACCCGGATTGACGATCTGATGGGCCGAGTCTACATGGGAACGGATCAGGCCGCCGTTCTCGACAAAGTGCGGGTTAACTGAAATGGGCACGTTTTGGGCACAGACGGAAACGCGGGCCGCAACTCTATGAAAGAACAAGCACAAATATGGCGGAGGAAGAGGGATTCGAACCCCCGAGCGAGTTACCCCGCTAACGGTTTTCAAGACCGCCGGTTTCAACCACTCACCCATTCCTCCATCTCCAATTTATCGGAGTCCAGGCCATTTGTCGATAAACTAGTAACTATGTGCGGTATCGCCGGATTTGTGACCACCACGCCTTCTCCTGGAAGCGCGGCGGAGTTGGCCCGGATGACCGACGAGATCCGCCACCGCGGGCCGGACGATTTCGGCTATTACCACGATGATTGGGCGCACCTGGGCCATCGACGGCTCAGTATCGTCGATGTTGCCGGCGGCCATCAGCCCATGACCAACGAATCCAGCACGCTTTGGCTGACGTACAACGGTGAGATCTTTAATCACGCCGAGGTGCGCCCGTCCCTGGAACAGGCTGGACACCGCTATACCACGCGCTCGGACACCGAGACGATCCTGCACGCCTATGAACAACATGGGCCAGGTTGCCTGCAGCTCTTTCGGGGCATGTTCTCCTTCGCGATCTGGGACAACCAGCGGCGGCGGCTTTTTTGCGCGCGCGATCGGCTGGGGATCAAGCCGCTCTATTATTATTGGGACGGCCGGCTGTTCGCCTTTGCCTCCGAAATCAAAGCACTGCTGGAACACGCGTCGATTTCGGCCGCATTCGAAGAAGATCTGTTCCCCGAGCTCCTGGCCTTCGGCTATGTGAGCGAAGATCGCACGCTGTTTCGCAACATCCGCAAGCTGATGCCCGGCCATCACCTGACTCTCGATCTGGCGGGGTCGGAGCCGCGGCTCGAGATTGAACGCTACTGGGACGTTCCGGAGCCGGAATCGGCCGAGGATTACGACGAGCGCGGCTGGATCGCGGAAACCCGGCGGCGGCTGGAAGAGACCGTCCGGATGCGCCTGATGAGCGATGTTCCGCTCGGGATGTTTCTTAGCGGCGGTGTGGATTCGAGCGCCATCGCAGCTATCATCAAGCGTTCCACAAGCGGCCCTGTGAAGACCTTCGCGGTGGGCTATGAGGAGGCCCCCTTCAGCGAGTTAAGCTATGCCTCACAGGTAGCGCGCGCGATCGGCACCGAGCATCACGAGGTCAAGGTCGCCATGGACGACTTTTTCACCGCGTTGCCGCGCCTGATCTGGCACGAAGATGAGCCTATCACCTGGCCCTCCAGCGTGTCGCTGTACTTCGTCTCGAAGCTGGCGGCCGATGAGGTGAAAGTGGTCCTGACGGGTGAAGGCAGCGACGAATTATTCGGTGGCTACGAACGTTATCGCTGGAACCTGCTGAATCAGCGCGGCGCGGCGGCTTACCGCAGTGTACCCGGGCCGGTCCGCAACTTCCTGCGATCGCAAGCGGCCAGCTCGCCCCTGCTAAGCGCGTCGGTGCGCCGCAAGCTTCGCCATACGTTTGTAGGACGCGAGGACAGCGTGGAGTCCCTTTTCCTTGACAATTTCTATTGCGCTTTCTCGCGAGAAGAACAGAACCGATTGTTGGCCTCGCCGCCGTCAGCGGTCTATGGAAACTACCTGCGCTACTGGAATGCCCGCGCGGGGTCGTCCGCGCTCGCGCGCATGCTCTATTCCGACCAGAAGACTTACCTGGTGGAACTGCTGATGAAGCAGGATCAAATGAGCATGGCCTGTTCCATCGAGAGCCGCGTTCCGTTCCTCGATCACAAATTTGTCGAGTTCTCGACCCGTATTCCAGACCGGCTCAAGATCAATGGCGCGACGCAGAAATACATTCTGAAGAAAGCCGTGGAGGATCTGTTACCCCGCGACATCATCTACCGGAAGAAAATGGGCTTCCCGACGCCCATCCGCCAATGGTTGCTGGATCCGAAGGCCGAGCCCCTTTACGCAGCGCTCAAGTCGCGTGACGGGTTTCTAGCTTCCTATCTCGACATGCGCGAGGTGGAATCGTTGATTGAGCGTCATCGCTCGGGCTTTGAGGACGCCACCGACCGCGTATGGCGGCTGCTCAACCTGCAACTCTGGGGCGATCTTTATATCACCGGCCGGCGCGAGCAATGGTGGAACGGCATAGGCCGGCGAGCCGCGGTTCCATCGGCAGGCAGCCTCGCCCAAGTCTAAAGCGAATGTCAGAGCCGATTCCTCTTCTCGATCTGCGCGCTGAATACCACGAACTGAAATCCGAGATCGACGCCGCTGTGGGCCGCGTGCTGGAGAGCGGTCAATTCATTCTCGGCAAGGAAGTGGCTGCGCTCGAGGAGGAGTTTGCGTCCTATTGCAACGTTGAGCATGCGATCGGTGTGAACTCCGGCACTAGCGCCTTGCATCTGGCTTTGCTCGCAGCCGGGATTGGGGCCGGGGACGAAGTCATCACCGTTCCGTTCACGTTCTACGCCACTGCGGCCGCCATCGGCTACGCTGGCGCGGTCCCGGTTTATGTTGACATCGATCCCGCGACGTTCAATATGGACGTCACGCAGGTGGAAACAGTCATCACGGAGCGCACGCGCGCGATCCTGCCGGTGCATCTCTACGGCCAGCCGGCCGACATGGACCCCATCCTAGAAATCGCGGCGAGGCACAAGCTGCTGGTGATCGAGGATGTCGCCCAAGCGCACGGCGCCGAATACCAGGGACGGCGCACCGGCGGCATCGGCGACATCGGTTGCTTTAGTTTCTACCCAAGCAAGAACCTCGGCGCGGCGGGCGAGGGCGGCATCGTCACGACCAACAATTCAGAATATGCCCGAACTATCGCGATGCTGCGCAACTGGGGCGAGGAACATCGCTATTATCCGGTGCTCAAAGGCTATAACTACAGGCTACCCGCGATCCAGGCTGCCATCTTGCGCGTGAAACTGCGGCGGCTGGAGCAGTGGATCGAAGCGCGCCGCGCGCTAGCAGCCGAGTACGACCGTTTACTCGAAGACGCGGGTGTCTTGCGTCCGCGAGTGCGACCGAATGTGCGACATGCGTATTGTCTATACACGATCCAGGTGGAAGAGCGGGAGCGGGTGCAAAAGGATCTGGAGGATTCAGGAATCCAGACTGCGGTGCACTATCCTCTACCGATTCACCTTATGCCTGCTTATGCCAATGCGAGGTACAAGGCGGGCGATTTTCCGGTGGCGGAGGCCTGTGCGCGGCGCGTTTTGAGTCTGCCGCTCTATCCTCAGATGCCAAAGTACCAGGTGGAGCGGGTGGCGGGCGAAATTATTCGTGTAGCCCCCGAGAACAATCCACAATCCGCGTTATCCCGACGATAAGTGATTCTATGGGCACCACGTCAACACAATATTTTACTGGTCTCAGCACTTATTCCAGCGATTTTCAAAGCATCATACAGCGGGGCGCGGCAATCGCGCAGCTACCAATAACGGCCTTGCAGCAGCAGCAGACCAACAATCTGAACCAGAAGCAGGCGTTGATTGCACTCAACCCCGATGTAGCGAGTCTGGGATCGGCTATTGCGGCGCTCGGGACGATGGCCGCCAATCAAGGAGTATCGGCTTCCAGTTCCGATTCGAGCACCGTTGCGGTCACGAACGTGGGAGCAACGGCGCCTGGAACCTATACGGTTTCCAATATCTCGTCGCTCGCGACAACGGCTTCAGAGACATCGGTGGCAGGTTACGCCAATGCTACCACCACGCCCGTCTCGCAAACCGGCCAAGTGAATCTGGTGGTGGGCTCGAACACCTATAGCCTCAATTTGACGAGCAATAACAACCTCACTGGCCTGATGAACGCAATCAACAATGCCGGCGCGGGCGCGAATGCCTCTATTCTCACCATTGGATCGAAGAGCTATCTTTCCGTCGCGGCGAACACCTCGGGCGCCACAACACTGCAGCTCAACGATGCTCCCCTCGATCTGGTTACCAATACGGCCACTGGCGCCGAGACCTCGACGCAAACCTATGCCGACTCGACCACGGTTCCCGTTTCTGGCGCGGGCAACCTAAATCTGGTGGTGGGCACGCAAAGCTATACTCTGAACTTGACGGGCAACAACAATTTGACGGGCCTGATGAACGCCATCAACGCCGCTGGTGCTCCTGGAGTGAGTGCCACTATTACAGGTAGCGCGGGGGCTTATGCTCTTGCAATTACGGGCTCCCCCGGCACCCTGGCACTCAATGACATTCCAAGTGACGGCGACCTGATTTCCAATACTGTTCAGGGTCAAGGCTCGAACGCCCAGTTCTACCTGAACAACGTCAGCGTAAGCGAAGCCAGCAATACAATCAATGACATCATTCCTGGCGTAAGTTTCAACCTGCTGAAGACCACTACGCCCACGACCTCTGTCACTCTGTCACTGGCGACGGACCCCACTCAGCTCGCCAATGCGCTCCAGACTTTTGTGACCAGTTACAATATGCTGGTCAGCCAAGTGGCCCAGCAGGTTGGCCCGTCCGCCGGCGCGCTGGGCGGCGACTCTCTAATTGCGCAGATCAGCCAAGACGCCAGCCAGTTATCAAGCTACTGGAACACCAGCGGCAGCATCCACAGCCTAGCCGATCTGGGAGTCACCTTCGGAGATCTTACCGGGCAGATGACTTTCAACCCGGCCGCGATCGCAGGGCTGTCGGGCGCCCAAGTTTCGGACGCGTTCAAGTTTCTCGGATCGTCCAACTCTGGTTTCGCGGCACTCGCCAACAACTTCACTACCATGAGCGATCCTTTGAGCGGTCAGATCTTTACTCAGGAAAACGGTTACGACACCGAAAATACCGCGCTTGCTAAACAGATCACCACCCTGACCACCAGGGCAGCTGCGGCACAGGCCGCCTTAACAGCCGAGGTCCAGGCCGCCGATGCTCTGGTCGCGCAGCTTCAATCGGAGCAAAACTCCGTTAACGCGTCGATATCCAGCTTGAACTATGTACTGTACGGCAAGGCGACCAACGCAAACGGCATATAATTGCCGGCGTAAGATTACTCCAGGCGGTAATTCGGCGCTTCCTTGGTGATGATCACGTCATGCACATGGCTTTCCCGCAGACCTGCCGATGTCACGCGCAGAAAGCTGGCCTGTTCCTGCAGCTCACGGATGTTTGGGCAGCCGCAATAACCCATTCCAGCCCGCAAACCACCCACCAGTTGGTACACCAGATCCGCGAGCGGCCCCTTGTAAGGAACTCGGCCCTCAATACCCTCCGGCACCAGCTTTCCGCTCAGGTCTTGAGGATAGCGATCGGATCCGGCAGTCATGGCGCCCATGGAACCCATACCGCGATAACTCTTGAATGTGCGGCCCTGATACAGAATGGTTTCTCCGGGACTTTCCTCGGTACCTGCGAAGAGACTGCCGATCATGACCGTGTCTGCGCCGGCCGCGATGGCCTTGCTGATGTCGCCCGAGAACTTGATTCCACCGTCGGAGATTAGCGGGACGCCGGAGTCTCGCGTCGCTCGCGCACACTGGGCGATGGCAGTGATCTGCGGAACACCCGCGCCGCTCACCACACGCGTCGTACAAATCGAACCCGGCCCGATACCCACCTTGATGCCATCGGCGCCCAGGTTGATCAGGTCGCGCGCTCCTTCGAAAGTGGCCACGTTGCCCGCGATGACATCCATCTCGGGCAGCTTGCGCTTGATCAGCCGGACGGCTTCCATGACGCCTTCGCTGTGCCCATGCGCGGAATCGACCACGATGACATCCACTTTGCGTGCCATCAGCTCCTGGGCGCGCTCCAGAAAGTCGCCAGTCGATCCCACCGCCGCGCCCACTCGCAGGCGGCCTTGGGGATCTTTGGCCGCGTTAGGATATTTCATCTTCTTCTGAATATCCTTGACGGTGATCAAGCCCTTGAGCACGTACTGATCATCCACCACCAGCAGCTTCTCAACGCGATGCCGGTGCAGAATCTTTTCGGCTTCTTCGAGCGTGGTGCCCACTGCAACGGTGATGAGGTTGTCCTTGGTCATCACCTGGGAGATCGGAAGATCGAAGCGGTTCTCGAAGCGCAGGTCGCGGTTGGTGAGAATACCGACCAGTTTGCCCTTGCTGGTTACCGGAACCCCGGAGATACGATAGCGTTTCATCAGTTCCAGCGCGTCGGAGATCTTCTTTTCCGGCGCGATGGTGATGGGATCGACGATCATGCCGCTTTCACTGCGCTTTACGCGATCCACTTCTTCGGCCTGGCGCTCCAGGCTCATGTTGCGGTGGACAATGCCGATGCCGCCCTGTTGCGCAAGTGCGATGGCCAGGTGCGATTCGGTCACGGTGTCCATGGCAGAGCTAACGATCGGAATGTTTATACCAATGTGCTTGGTGAGGCAGGTGCGCGTATCGGTCTGGACCGGAAGCACGCCGCTGCGGGCCGGCTGCAGAAGCACGTCGTCGAAAGTTAGACCTTCTGATATTGTTTCTGGAATCATCGAGGAGTAACTTCTATTATGACGCGAACAGCTAGGATGAGTAGGGCGACGGAGGACACCGGATGGCAACGTTGGGATTGATTGAGTACCAGGACGCAAGTCCAGAAGTGCGGGCCGTGTATGACGACATCATGGCGACGCGAAAAACCGATTGGATCAATAACTTCTGGAAAGCTCTGGCGCGCGATCCTCCGACACTGCGGCGCACCTGGCACAGCATCAAGGAAATTATGGCGCCGGGCACACTGGACGCACTTACCAAGGAGATGGTCTACCTGGCCGTCAGCGCGACAAACCAGTGTGGCTATTGCATTGCGTCGCACACGGCGGCGGCGCGCAAAGCGGGGATGAGCGATGCGATGTTTTCCGAGCTGATGGCGGTGGTCGGGATGGCGAATGAAACCAATCGTCTGGCGAGCGGCTACCAAGTGGAGATTGACGACCGGTTTGCGCCAGCTGTCGCGCCGAAATGACGGCCCCGCGTGTTCAGAAAGCAGGTCACCGTTATAGCGAAATTAACAGGCTCCTGAGCAGATTACCAGTGCTAGAATTCCAACTGAAGGCACGTGGGCAAAATGCCCCTTCCAAGCCTTCAAAGTCAAGCACAAGAGGTGATCCATGATCAGTAGTGTCCTTGCTGGCGATGTTCGACAGACGTTGGAACAGTTCCAGCGTTCAGTCGACCAAATGTTCCAGAATTTCTACGGCTTGCCGTCAGAAACCGGTAGAACCGCGTCCAGTGGAACGGGATCTGAATGGAGGTTCAGTCCCGCAGTGGAGTCCGCATGGACTGACACGTCTTTGACCTTGCGTGTCATTCTGCCCGGAGTCTCGCAGAATGATGTGAAAGTAAGTGTGCAAAACAATCAACTGATTATCGAGGGCGAACGAAAGGCGCCTGAGGTCTTCCAGAAGAACGGCCATACTCAACTCGCCTACGGACGGTTCTACACGGCAGCAACCTTGCCGTCCGGCCTGGATTACAACAAGCTGAGCTGTCATCTGCGGGACGGGGTTTTGGAGATTCAGGTCCCTGTATCCGAGCAGATGAAGCCCAAGCAGATTCAGATTCAGACCGGCGAGCCGCAGCGCAAGAGCATTTCAGCTTAATCGCCGAAACTTGGCGAACGAACGAAAAGCTCTATTCTTTAGAGGGGTGGGATACGCTCACCCCTTTCTCAATGCCCTGGCACCCCACGAGTCCGGAATCCCTGGAATCCATCCGGCTACTTCGGCAAGAAGTTGAAGAACGCGGAGACCGGCGTCTGGCGCTGTTGCTGGCGGGAATTGAATTGTACGCGACGCTAGGACGCGAATTCGAACTCCTGGAAATCATGCGCGCCTTCGCGCACGAAATGCATGAGGCCGTACACGGTACTCCGACTGCGCGCGAGTTAGAAGAATTGTTTAACCGGGACACTCCCACTCCCTGACCGTCGTGGTTCGGGAAATGGCAAGCCGGCTTAGGCGGCTTTTTGAACTTTCCCGCTCCGGATGCAGGAAGTGCAAACGCGGATCCGTTTGGACGCGCCCTTCACGATGGCATGGACGGTTTGCAGATTCACGTTCCAGCGGCGTTTAGTTACGTTGTGCGCGTGGCTGATGCGGTTCCCGAATTTGGGCCCGCGCCCGCAAACTTCACATACTTTCGCCATGATAATATCGCTCCTCAGGTGTAAATCTTAGTCTATCAATTCCAAGATAGGCCTCGCAAGCGATCTGATATTCTGGCTAGTATCACCTCGAGGTCGCGTTGACCGATTTCAATCATATTCATTCCCGCGATGGGGAAGACTGGGTTTGCGGGCGGAGCATGGCCGTCCGGGAAGAGCAATTGCTACACGTGGAGGGGCGCGATCCCGACGAGGAGGAAGCCTGCCGCTTGTGCGCGGAACGGATCATCGGCTACTTCGGCGACCCTATGCACGTGCACTAAGCGCGTTTTTGTTGGAGTGTCAGATGCGGAGTTCGAAGCCCGATTTACGCATGGCTTCAATCACACGGTCGCGAATCACGGCCACTTCTTCTGACGAGAGCGTGCGGTCGGGGGCGCCGACTGTTAAACGAAACGAGACGCTCTTGCGATCAGCGGGAAGCGGCGCTCCCTTGTACTCGCGCACGAATTCGATGTCCACCAGACCGGCGCCTGCGGCTTCGGCGAGCCTTCGTTCGATTGCTCCCGCCGGTTGGCGCAGATCGGCCAGCACCGACAAGTCAAACGCGCTAGTGGGATAGCGCTGTAGAGATTGGTAGCGGATATCCCTTTTATCCAGGCGCTCGAGCAATGCGAGATCGAGATCGAGAATCGCCGCGCGCCCTTCGACGCCCAGCGATGGATGAAGTTCGAAAATCCGGCCAGCAGCTTCATGGCGCCAGGAGACGATCACGGCGCGTTGTGGATGTTCGTACGGCCGGGCCGGCGTTGGCTGCAATTCACAGCCTGGCATCAGGCACTCGGCTAATCGCTTCAATTCGAACAGCGACGCGCTGCCGTCGCCCTCGCGGGCATAGATAGCCGCGGCCAAGTGCGGGATCTCATCCGGCAATATCCCGCGGCTGGGATGGATCTCGCGGCCGATCTCGAACAGCCGGAATGACGTCAGATGGCGGCTGTTGTCCAGGATATTTTTCCGAATCCCAGGCAGCAGGCTCATGCGCATCAAGGTTTGGTCGGACGCTATCGGATTGGCGACCCGGACATGCCCCGCCGGATCGAAATGAAACGCGCGCGCCATTTCTTCGCTGATGAAGGAGTAATTGTAGACTTCCGTGAATCCCTGGGCGGCGGTCATATTGCGGACCCGGCGCTGAAATCGGCGCATGGGATTTTCGGGAGGAACCACGGCTTCAATCAACGGCGCCTGCGGGGTGATGGAATCATATCCGATCATGCGCCCCACTTCTTCAAGCAGATCGTCTTTAAGCGATATGTCTTTGGTGGCGCGCCAGCTCGGGACGGTCACCGAAAAATGTCCGGGCCTTTTTTCCATCACGCCGAACTCGAGAGACTCCAGGATCGCTCGGACCTCGCCTGCATTGACGGCGCGGCCCAGCTTTCGGGTTAGCCAGTCCACTGTAAGTTCGATCGGAGGTGGTTCTTGGAGATGGACTTTCCGATCAGCGACGCCACCCACCACTCGGATCCCCGGCGAGACCTGCGCCAGCAACTCACGGGCGCGTGCCAATCCGCGGACCGTATTCACCGGATCCTGTGATTTCTCGAAACGCATCGATGCGTCGGTGCGAAGTTTCAAAGCGACCGAGGTTTTCCGCACGCTGACAGCCCCGAAACACGCGCTTTCGAGCACGATGCGTTTGGTCCCGGAATCAATCGCGCTGTCGAGGCCGCCGATCACGCCCGCGATGGCAATAGGCCCCGCAGCGTCCGCGATGACGAGGTTCGAGGGGCTGAGCTGGTAGCTTTCTTCGTTGAGCGCGACAATCTGCTCGCCCGCCCGCGCGCTACGCACAAAGATGGTCTCTCCATGTAATTTGTCGGCGTCAAAGGCGTGCATCGGCTGCGCGAGTTCGGACATGACGTAATTGGTCACGTCGACGATATTGTTGATCGTGTTCAAGCCGATGGCCTCCAGCCTAAACTGCAACCATAGCGGAGATGGTCCAATCGCCACATTCTCGAAGACCAGCGCGCTGTAGCGTGGGCATAGCGAAAGATCCTCGATATCCACACCGATAGCCGGCGGCCCTGTTGGCAGCAGATCGAGCTTGGCCGGATCACGCAACGCTTGACGGGTAATGGCCGCGACCTCGCGGGCCATGCCAAAGTGGCCCCACAGATCCGGCCGATGCGTCAGCGATTTGTTGTCGACCTCGATAACCATATCCGGTGCGAGCAGCACTTCGTTATCCAGTTCGACAATGCCGGTGTGATCGCGGTTGATGCCTAGCTCCAAGCCGCTCGCCAACATCCCGTCGCTCTCCACTCCCTGGATGACCACTGGCGCCGCCGGCACGTAAACCGTCAGCATTCCCGGGCGACAGTTCGGAGCCCCACACACCACTTGCTTCTTCCCATAACGCGCGGTTTCAACGACGGCGATCTGATTGTGGCTCCCTTCGATGCCTTTCACGCTCACGACGCGAGCCAGGGATGCGGACGCCAATGCCGCGGCCGCGGGCTCCAGCCCTTCGCATTCCGCGGTCTTCATCGTGATCAGGCGCATCAGTTCTTTCGGCTCGACATCGAGTCCGGGAACCAGCTCCTTGATCCATTGATAGGAAAATTTCATCTGTCTTTAAAGCGCGTCTAAAACTGGCGCAAGAACCTCAGGTCCCCGCTCTGCATCAAACGAATGTCGTCGATCGCGTAGCGCATCATGGCCAGCCGCGTCAGGCCGAGGCCAAACGCGAAGCCTCCCCACTCATCCGGATCGATCCCACTCATCCGCAAAACATTGGGATGCACCAGGCCGCACGGCATGAGCTCCACCCAGCCGCTCTGTTTGCAGACCGCGCACCCGGATCCTCCGCAGATGAGGCACTGTATATCCAGCTCGAAACCCGGCTCAACGAAAGGGAAATAACCGGGGCGCAAGCGGATGATCACCTCGCGCCGGAAGGTAGCGCTCAGGAGCGTCTTCATGAAATAAAGCATGTTCGCGACCGAGACGTTCCGGTCCACCATCATGCCTTCCACCTGGTAAAACGTGTGCTCGTGCGATGCGTCCACTTCCTCGTTGCGGAATGCGCGGCCGGGTGCGATCATGCGCAGCGGCGGCCCCAGCCGTTCCATGCCACGCACCTGCACCGGCGAAGTGTGCGTCCGAAGCAAATTGCCGTCGGTCAGCCAGAAAGTATCCTGCATATCGCGCGCCGGGTGCGACGCGGGAATGTTCAGCGCGTCAAAGTTGTGATACTCGGTCTCCACTTCGGGGCCATCCAGCACTGCGAACCCCAGCGAGGTGAAAAGGTCTTCGAGCTCCGTCTGGACCTGAGTCACCGGATGCAGGCTGCCGGGGCGCGGACCTGGAGCGGGCAGCGTGAGATCGATCCATTCAGATTCCAGCCGGACGTTCAGAGCCTCGCTATCGAAAGCCTGCTTTCGAGCGTCGAACGCGCTCTCGAGTTTTTCCTTGGCCGCGTTCAGAGCCTTCCCCGCCGCCGCTCTCTCCGCGGGCGCGAGTTTGCCGAACTCCTTGCTGAATTGCCCGAGCGATCCTTTGCGGCCGAGCACATCCACCCGCACCGCTTCGAGCGCGTCCGTGCTTCCGGCGTCTTCGATCCGCTCCAGAGCCGCGGTCTGCAATTTTTGGATTTGATCTTCGAGCACCGCTCAGGAAGCTCCACGCTCACTGGCTGCGTAAACATCCAGTATGTCCACCACCGCTTGATGCCCTTTGGTCAGCGCCAGATCCAGCGCGTTCTGATTGTTGTCGGCCCGCGCATGGACGTGCGCCCCGCCGGCGATCAACAGGCGCACCATCTCCACATCTCCATTTTGCGAGGCCGCGTGCAGCGCGGTCCATCCGGCTTCTTGTTTCGCATTCACGTCCGCGCCATGCTCGAGCAGAATTCGAACCGACTCCCGGCTATGGCCGGCCGCGGCGGCGTGCAGAGGCGCATTTTTCATGGTATTCCGGGAACGCGCCTGGACATCAGCGCCGCGCAGGATCAGCGCCTCGGCAATAGCCGGTTGATTAAAAAAGCACGCCAGGTGCAGCGGCGTCCAGCCATCCTGGCTGTACGATTTGACGAGATCCGGCTGCTCGCCGGCCAGTTCCGACACGCGCTCCCCGGCGCCCGCCATGCATGCGGCGTAGATATCCAGTTCCACTCCCTTTTCAACCAACAACGCTGCGATCTCATTGCGGCCGGAATATTTCGCAATCATAAATGGCCCGAGCCCATTTTCGTCCGTTGCGCTCAACAGCCCTTTGTCGGCAGCAATCATTGTACTCACCCGGTCGCGATCTCCGGTCCGGATTGCGTCAAAGAAATCTTTATTCATAATCAGGTCTGCGCTTGGAATACTTTCTCAGCTTTGGCGACTTCCCAATCCAAATGATTGATGTAAAACAGCAGCACCGGTTTTGGATACGTATCTTTGAATTGATCGTACGCTTTCTGCTGCCACCCGTCCGTCAAATATTTCGATCCATCGATATCTTTGGCGAAAAAACCGTCCTCGTTGGGTATTCCCAAGTGGTCCAGCACAGCCTTGATCATGTCGAGATGGGAAACCAGGATGGCTTGCGAAAGATCCGTCGCGAAATCTTCGTCGCGTTCGCCCAAGCGCGTCCAGAAGCGCGGCGCCGCTTTGCGCAGGCTCTCGGAATTCATCTTGGCCAGGTGCATGCGGGTCTTGAGGCGGTCGAAAAGCTGAAAGGTCTTGAGCTTGCCGATCGAAATCGCGCGCAGCAATTGAGCGAACGTTTCTTCGCCCAAGCCCTGGAAGATCTCGGAAAGCTGCATAAGAAGCCAGCGTAACATTTGCCGGGCGGCGGATGGCGCAATCGCCGGTCACCCGCCCAAGGTACAATGAGACGTTTTGGGGTGGGTGCATGGGAAATCTCATTGTTTTGGGTGCTCAGTGGGGCGATGAAGGCAAGGGAAAGGTCGTAGACCTTTTCTCGGAGAAGTTCTCGGTCGTGGTGCGCTACCAAGGCGGCCACAACGCCGGCCACACGGTATTCATCGGCGAAAAGAAATTCGTTCTGAAGCTGATTCCGAGCGGCATCCTGCGACCGGGGATTCAGGCCGTTATCGGAAACGGCGTGGTGGTGGACCCCAAGGCTCTGCTCGAAGAAGTAGAGACGCTGGAGCGCGCCGGCATCGACGTCAAAAGCCGGCTCGCCATCAGCAACCGCGCGCACGTGATTTTTCCTTTCCACCGCATTGTCGAGAAGATGTCGGAAGGCCGCCAGGACCGCGTACCTATCGGCACCACTTCCCGCGGCATCGGCCCCTGTTACGAAGACAAAACCGGACGGCGCGGAGTTCGCATCGCCGACCTATACGAGCGCGAAAGTTTCTGCGCCATGTATGCCTCCCTCGCCGAAGACAAGCAATTGCTGGCGCAGACCTTCAACATTCAAGAGACCATCGACTACGAGAAAATTCGCGATCAATATTTGCAGTTCGCCGAGCGCCTTCGTCCCATGGTCTGCGACACGGCCCAGTTGATCCACGACGCCATGGAAGCCGGGCGGCGGGTGTTGTTCGAAGGCGCGCAGGGCTCGATGCTGGACGTGGATCACGGCACCTATCCGTTCGTTACATCATCCAGCGCCACCGCCGGCGGCGCTTGCACCGGCGCTGGCGTGCCGCCGACCAAAATTAATGGCGTGATCGGCGTTTCGAAGGCGTATGCAACACGGGTTGGCAGCGGCCCATTTCCCACCGAGCTTGAGGGCGAAGAGGGCGAAAGAATCCGCAAAGCCGGCAATGAATTTGGCGCTGTCACCGGTCGGCCTCGCCGCTGCGGTTGGTTCGACGTCCCGCTGCTGCGCTACACGTCGATGATCAATGGCTTCAACAGCTTGGTCATCACCAAACTGGATGTGCTGGACCAATTCGACGAAATCCCGGTTTGCGTCGAATACCGTGGATTGAAGACCATGCCCGCTACGTTTCGCGGTCTCGAAGCCGCCGAACCGGTCTACCAAACCTTGCCCGGCTGGAAGTCCGAAACGCGCGGCCTGTCGCGCTATAACGAGTTGCCCGCTCGCGCGCGCGATTACCTTCGCTTTTTGAGTGAACGGACGGGGGTCGAAGTCGGTTGCATCTCCACCGGGCCGGAGCGCGACGAAACCATCCTGATCGAGGGCTCCAAATTGGCCGCCTTGCTGTAACTTTTCCGGAACGCGGCGGTACTCGTATTGCGTGTGCTGTCGAAGCGCTAACACAAGGAGTTCCCATGGAATCGTTCCTGCAGGATTGCCGCTATGCTCTCCGGATGCTCGCACGCAATCCGGGCTTCACGATGATCGCAGTGCTGGCATTAGCACTCGGTATCGGCGCTAATTCAGCCATCTTCAGCCTCGTCAACGCGGTGATTCTCAAGCCTCTGCCGTACCAGAAACCCGAGCAACTGGTGCAGCTCTGGATGCGATTCACCAACATCGGCATCCCCAACGATCAGAATTGGGTTTCGGCGCCGGAATTCGTCGACCTCCAGCAGAATCAGAGCCTCTCGCATCTGGCCGCCATATCCAGCGACAGCTTTAACATCAACATCAGCGGCACGCCGGAACGGATCGATTCGGCGGTGGTGTCAACCAGCTTTTTCCCGCTGCTCGGCGTCCAGGCCCAGTTAGGACGCGTGTTTCTTCCCGAAGAAGGACAGCCGGGCCGGGCGCATGTGGTCCTGCTGAGCGATGGATTGTGGAGACGGCGATTCGGCGCCGATCCCGCCATTTCAGGCCGCAAAGTCGTGATGAATGGTCAGAGTTATCTGATTGTGGGCGTTCTGCCGCGCGACTTCCAGCTTCCGCTCGAAGCCGAAGTCTGGACGCCGCTGGTCTTTTCTGCCGACGATCTGAGTCCAAATAGTCGCGGCAACCACTCCTACCAGGTGATCGCGCGCATCAAGACCGGCTTGAGTCTGGAGCAGGCGCGCGCGGACTTGGATGTGGTTTCCCAACGAATCATTGACCAGCATCCTGATTATCCTTACCGGCAATTCAACTTTCGCGTCCTCACCGTTCCGCTGCTGGAGCAGCAGATCGGCGGCATTAAGACTGCGTTGTGGGTGCTGATGTCGGCCGTTGGACTGGTGCTGCTGATTGCGTGCGCTAATGTTGCAAATCTGCTGCTGGTGCGCGCCTCGGCCCGCGAGCGCGAAATCGCGGTACGGCAGGCACTGGGTGTCAGCCGCTGGCGCTTGATCCAGCAAATGCTGACCGAAAGCGCGATGCTCGGGCTCATGGCCGGTGTGATCGGGCTATTACTCGGCTATTGGGCGCTTCATCTGTTGACTACGCTGGCCGCCACCAGCTTTCCGCGCGTCGCCGAAGCGCACATGGATCTTCGGGTGCTCGCGTTCACGGTGCTGGTTTCGCTCGCCACGGGCATCCTTTTCGGGCTGGCGCCCGCGTTTTCTTCGCGCCATGTCACGCACGACGCTTTGAAGGAAGGCGGCCGAGGCGGCACGGCTGGAGCGGGTTCCCAACGCCTCCGCGGAATGCTGGTGGTTGCAGAGGTGGCCCTTTCGCTCACGTTGCTGGTGGGCGCCGGACTCCTGATCCGCAGCTTCCTGCGGCTGCAAGAGGTCGATACCGGCTTCCGCCCTGCAGGTGTGCTGACGATGAGAATCTCGCTGCCAGAAGAGAAATACGCAAAAATCGAGCAGACGCGGACCTTTTATCGTGAGCTTTTGGATCGCATACGCCGGCTTCCGGGCGTGGACGCCGTTGGCGGAGCGACGGGGCTTCCTCTGGGCGGCACAGGTTGGTCCGGAACTGCCACCGTCGACAGCCAGGCGGTTCAACCTCGCGACACCACTCCCGAGGTTGATCAGCGTCCCGTATTTCCGGGCTACTTCGAAGCCATGGGCATTCCGCTGGTGCGCGGCCGGTACTTTGAGCAGCGTGATAATGAAAAAGCCGCGCCCGTCGCCATCATCGACGAAACCATGGCCAACACGTACTGGCCAAAGGAAGACGCTCTCGGTAAACGCATAAAACCGGGCGGACGCCAGTCGACCCAGCCTTGGCGAACCATTGTCGGCGTGGTGCGGCACGTTCGTTATCGAACGCTCGAATCTCCGTCGCGCGTAGAATTCTACTGGCCGTACGACCAAACATCCTTCGCCCTGGGATCGATGAGCCTGGCGATTCATACCTCATCCGACCCGCGCTCACTCGCCGGCGTTGTGCAAAAGCAGGTTCAGGCGCTCGATCCAGATCAGCCTGTCTACCGCATCCGCACCATGAGTGAGCTGATGTCGGAATCGATGGCCCGGCGACGTCTATCGATGTTTCTGCTGGCCATCTTTGCTGCCGTCGCGCTGGCGCTTGCAGCCATCGGTATCTACGGCATCATGTCCTATTCGGTCGCCCAGCGCGCTCACGAAGTCGGTATTCGCATGGCTCTCGGCGCGCGAAGCTCCGACGTCGTGCGCATGGTGCTCGGCCAAAGCCTTGGCTTGACACTCGCCGGAATTTTCGCCGGCCTCCTGGGATCGCTTGCACTCACCAATTTCCTGTCGAGCCTATTGTTCGACGTAAAGGCCACCGATGCCACGACATTTCTGTTAGTCGCGGTGATCCTGGCGGCGGTTGCCCTGGTGGCGAGCCTGGTGCCCGCCTACCGTGCGACGACCGTGGATCCAGTGAACGCGCTGCGCCAGGAATAGTCCCGGCCTAATTGCGCGTAACCGATATCGACCGCCAACTTGTATTTCCGGCGGCATCGCCGGCACGAATTGTAATAGTGGTGGCCCCGACGTAGAGCGGGATCACGGGCGTGACCCAGTTGTTGGTACCGCTGGCGGCGCCGGCTGTTCCGTTGGAGCTCGACCAGGAGACCCAAGCGACACCGATGTTATCCCACGCGGTACCTTGAACAACCATTCCGCTAGCGGAAGTGGAGACATTGGTGTTGGCCGGGGACAAAATCGTCAGTGACGGCGGAGTTGTGTCCGGTCCAGGGATTGGATTAACAGGTGTCGGACTCGGCGGCGTGGGACTCGATAATGGATTGCGAGTAATCGTCAGGCTGCGCGTCACCTGATTCTGCTGCGAATCGCGAGCGGAGAGGGTGATGACGTTGTCGCCGATGTTCAACGGCACGGTCGAGATCGTCCAACTGGCCGAGCCTTGCGCGGTTCCGGAAGCTCCACCGCTGGTCGTCCAGCCCACCTGTACAGGTCCACTGCCCCCTATTGTGTTGCCACTAATTGCCACCGAGGATGCGGTAGTCGGAGTCACTAAGACTTGAATTGCGAGTATCAGTGGGCTCGCCGGCGTGGCAGGGGGAATAACCGGTGTCGTTGGAGTGCCGGGGTCCGGCTGACTATCTTGCGGCGCGTACAACTGCAAAATAGCGTTAATGTCCTCCTGAGTCAGGCCAGTGGCCAAATGATAGTAGGGATACATGACCGCACCGGGCTGGTCTGAATGCCCCAGCCCCAGCGCGTGTCCCGCCTCATGCAGCGCTATGCTGAACACATCCACGTCCGCCCCAATTTTCCAACTCTCATCGGCATTAAAGTGCATATCGCCGGCGATCGGGTCCGGATTAACCGGAAACGGGTAAAAGGTGTGCGCTAAGATGCCGCCTTGCGGGACAAACGCGTATCCGTCGCCGTGATCTCCGCTCGCAAAAAGGACCGCAATCGTCTGGTTTCCAGTCGCGTCGCTGGTGGGCGTAAAAGTGAGCTTCGCATATTTTGCCCATTCGGAAAACGCGCGCACGATTTCTGCCTGTACTGAATCGGCCGGCAACGCGTCGGTCAACTGAACCCAGGCATACTTCAGATCCGCCCTGCCCTTTAGCGATCCATCCCAGCCTCCCACCAAGGCCACCGATTGCGCGACTGCTCCTCGCTTGGTCAACGCCGCCGCGCTGGCACGCGTAGGTATGCCGGCAATCAACTCCGGGGCCGCCGGAAAAATATAGGCCACGTCATCCCATTCGGCCAAGGCAAGGACTTGTTTGGCTGAACCCGACACCAACAAATGATTCGAAAGCAGATCGGGATTTGCCAAGATCACCAGACCCGCGTCCTGAGCGATGGCACGAGCGTCGTTCGGATCTATATCTTCATAAAATTCAGCCAACACGGTGGCCGTTACCCCACCTGCCAACGTTCCAGCCAGCTCTGGACTGATCTTTTCCAACGGCCGTAATCTGCCGGCCGCTACTACGCCGACTCCTGCGAATGAGATGCCATCGTTTACTGAAACTGATAAGCCGAAGTCGGGAACGTACGACAACACTGTCGCGCCGAGATTCTGGAGGTCATTGACCTGCTGGTCGCTGGGATTGCCGGCAAACTGCACCAACAAGTGAGACCGGCCTAGCGTTCGCCTTCTTAGCGGAACTTCGGGCGCCCCCGGCTTCCCAGCCAAGTCCCGGTTCAGACCTTTCAGATGCAGTGTCGGCTGCGCAACGGATAACCCTGCCAACAACAACCACCCTGCTAAGAGGCAGGTCAATTTCCTCATACTCCTCGCATCGGACAGGGGCTTAGATTTTTGAGAATATTCCATTGCGCCAGCCCACTACTCCTCCAGGAATATCCGTGGACATCCTTACTCGACTCCTCCGGTTCTCTCTGATGGGCCTCGCACAGTTTCTGGCGGCAGCCAACCCACCGGCAGCCGCGTACCTCATCCAAACCGTCGCGGGCAGCGACTTTGTTGTAGATGGGGCATCCGCTCTCGCAGCGATATTCAGCCAAACCGAAGGAATCGCCCTTGATAGTAGCGGCGTGATTTACGTTGCCGATGCCGATGGCAACCGGGTTCGAAAAATAAACCTCGACGGCAGCATTCAGACCGTGGCGGGCACGGGCGTAGCTGGATTCGCGGGCGATGGCGGCCCATCCAACGCGGCGATGCTCAGCCATCCGTACGGACTCGCTTTCGATCCGCAAGGCAATCTCTATATCGCGGACCTCGGCAACGGGCGGGTTAGAAAGATCTCGTCCGGCGGCAATATCACAACAGTCGCGGGCGGTGGTACGATTGCGCCCGGCGGGAATGGCGACGGCGGACCGGCCGCCAGCGCGCAGTTGCTTCAGCCTCGCAACCTCACGGTCGAACCAGATGGCACGCTCTACATTTCCGATTTCGGAGCGCAACGCGTTTACCGCGTTAGTGCCGGCGGCATCCTGACGACGCTGGCAGGCACGGGAAGCGCTGGATTCTCGGACGATGGCGGCGCGTCGCAACTCGCGCAACTGAACTCGCCCGCGGGCCTGGCATCCGATTCAAATGGTACTCTCTATATCGCCGACAGCGCCAACAATCGGATTCGACGGGTGTATCAGGGCGTCATCAGCTCCGTCTATAACGTGGCCGGGCCGACGGGGGTTGCGCTCAGCCCCACTGGCGCCCTATACATCGCCGCCAGCGGCTATCTCGGGACCCAGTTTAAAGCCATCGCTGGCATTCCATCCGCTCGGGACGTGACCCTCGATCGCACTGGCAACGTTTATGTCACCACCGGCCAGTACGTCTACAAAGTGACGAGCAGCGGAACAGTCACCACCATCGCTGGAACCGGCGCGGCGCCCTACTTCGGTGGGGACAACGGTCCGCCCACTGCCGCGCGGCTGCACGCGCCTACCGGCATCGCAGTCGACGAAGCGGGAAACCGGTACATCGCCGACATGGTCAACAACCGCATCCGCAAGATCACAGCCGCAGGCGTCATTACAACTATCGCGGGCACCGGCGATGCAGGATCGAAAGGCGACAACAGGTCGGCCACACTCGCTCAGTTGAACGGCCCGCGTAGCGTCGCGGTCGATTCGCAACAGAATGTCTATGTCGCCGACTCTGGAAACAACAGCATCCGCAAGATAACACCCGGTGGAATTATCCAGACCGTCGCAGTGCAATTGGCAGTGGGGCTCAAGGATCCGGAGTACGTCGCAATCGATGCTCAAGGTTCTCTTTACATTGCCGACACCGGCAACGGCCGGGTGCTCAAGGTAACGTCCTCCGGATTGGTCAGCACCTTGATGTTGGTCCTGCAGCCTTCGGGAGTCACGGTGGACGGGAACGCGAACGTCTATGTGAGTGCACCCACGGCAGTGTTCAGGATCACGCCCACCGGCGCGCTTAGCACTGTGCTGAATGGCTTGAATTCTCCGCGCGGGCTGGCTGTAACTGCCACGGGCGACCTGATTGTCGCCGACAGTGCAGCGAATGTTGTTCGCAGGCTTTCGTCCTCTGGGGTCCTATCCACGATCGCTGGAACCGGCGCCGCCGGCTTCTCAGGCGATGGCTTGCCCGCTTCCGCTGCACGGTTGAACTCGCCGTCCGATGTAGTGGTGGATTTGAGCGGGACGATCTGGATCGCCGATTCAGGGAACAATCGCGTCCGAGCGCTCACGCCTTCCAGCATCGCGGATGTCGCCGCGCCTGCGACGCTCGTGCATGCGGCAAGCATGGCGGCTGGGCCCATCGCCCCTGGCGAAATCATTACGATTTTCGGAGCGGGTTTCGATCCGAAACAGACCCAGTTACTTTTCGGCAGTGAGCCCGCAACGGTTTTCTATACCGGCACAGGCCAGATCAATGCATTGGCGCCCACCGACCTAGCGCCAAACTCTCTCACCGACATCAGCGTTGTCGTGGACGGCGTGAAGGTGGCGGGCCTGCCGTCACAAGTGGTCAGCACGGCGCCCGGCATCTTCACCACCGGCAACGGAACCGGGCAGGCCGCCGCTGTTAACGAAGATGGTACGCTGAACTCGGCATCAAATCCTGCCGCACGCGGGTCCGTCGTTGTGTTCTATGCGACTGGTCAAGGCCAGGCCGCCCCGAGCATCGTTAGTTTGAAGATTGGCCTTTACCCCACGCAGTTGCTCTACGCAGGGTCTGCTCCGGGCTTCCCCGGGCTCATGCAAATCAACGCGCAAGTACCCGCCGGATTCCTCGCCCCGGGCATTCAGCCGGTGGTTCTGTCAGTGGGAAGCGCCACGAGCCAGGCCGGAGTGACAATCGCGGTCCATTGACGAAGGATGCCTCAACCATACATACTTATGCATATGAGGAGTACACTCAACCTGGACGATAAATTGATCGAGGAGGCTCGGCGATTAACCGGCATTCAAGAGAAAACGGCGCTAATTCGCGCCGCCCTCGAAGCGCTCATCGCTAGAGAGATTGGACGCCGGCTTGCGGCCCTCGGCGGCACACAACCAGGCTTCGAAGCTGGTCCCCGACGGCGAGCCAAGCGCGCACAATGATTCTGCACGATGATTCTGAATGATTCTGACAGACACGTCCGTTTGGATCAGTCACTTTCGCGAAGGCCAGCCTTACTTACAGCAAGCTTTAGTCGATTGCAAAGTCTTCATGCATCCCTTCGTGTTGGGCGAAATTGCTTGCGGAAACCTTCGCTCCCGGTCTCAAACTTTGCACATGATGGCGCGATTGCCTTCCCCTATCTCAGCTTCGAATGACGAAGTTCTCGCGCTGCTGGAACAAAATCGCCTCTTCGGAAAGGGCTTAGGCTGGATCGATGCCCACCTGCTCGCTTCAGCTCTGCTTTCCAGCTGCAAACTGTGGACTCTCGATAGCCCTCTTCGCGATGCGGCCGCAGCGCTCAAAATCGGATACTTCGCAACAACGTAGCTAGTGCTTTCCAGCCCGCGCCAATTCCAGCGCCTTGCCCATCACCGGATCGCTGCCGGCCATCAGATCCCGCAGCGCCGGCTTCACCTCCACATCCGGAAGAATGCTGCGCCGTGGATCGCCTCCTTTCACCGCCAGATAATAAGTCTGCAACGGCACCCGTACCGCGACTCCCGAATTGGGGAGCACCACCGTCGGCATCCGGCCTGAAGTATTGCCGTAATATCCGCCAGCCGCCTCCTCGCCGAGGAACGTGGCGCGCTTGCGGGAATGCAGGTTCGACAGAAACTCGCACGTGGTCGAAAAGCTCCCGCCATTCATGAGCGCCAGCACTTGGCCCGCAAAATACGGCTGTGAGGGATGCTGGATGCCCCAATTGGGATGCTGGGTATTGTGAAACTTGCCGTCCGTGCCCCGCTGCACCACGGACGCCGGAATCACGCCGCCGCCACCCTCCACATATCGGCTGAAGCTGAACTCGCGAGCGTTCAAAACCAGATCGTCATAATAGCGGAACGGTTGGTCGACTAGAAAAGAAAGCAGCTTCTTGCCCAACTCGTCCGCGCCGCCGCTGTTGTTGCGAACGTCGATGATCAGGATCTCCGATTTCTGCCGCTGGATCTCCTCGAAGGCGTTATCAAGAAACTGGCCACCCAAGTTGCCAGCGAATTGTCGAATGGTGAGCACCGCGATTCTTCCGTCATCCAGCAATTTCAAATCCGCGGCGCTCTCCGGCTTCTGGTCCCGCGGATAGCGCACCGGCGCGACGGTCTCCCGAAAGTCTCCCCGCACGCCCGACAGCCGCACTCGGCGGCTAGCCCCGCTTGCCGGATCGCGAAACTCGATCACGAACGGGCTTTCGATTCCCACGACAGAATAAAGCAGCCTTGGAAACGCTCCCCCATGCCCGATCCGCCACGGCCGCACGGTCCTGGAATCGCCATCGCCCGGCGTGGCAGCGATCATGCCGGCGAGAATTCGCTCGATCGGGATTCCATTGATCCCGTATACTTCCAGACCGGTCAAGTGCCCCTCATCCGGCATGTATTCGCGCAACGTAGAGACTTGGCCGTCCGACACTTCCACATCGAAAGGGAAAAGTGGAATGGTCTTCGCCATCGCCGCCTGAACATCTCGCGGAGGCAGAACTGCGGTATGCCCGCACTTGATTTTCCCAACTACGGGCGCGAGCAGCCGGTAGAATTCGAGCGCGCTCATCGGCCGGACGATCTGCTGGCCAGCCGCGTCGAACACCCGGTCCATTCCGGCCTTCGGCGTATAGCGGTAGATTCCGGAATGCCCTTCCTCGAGCGCATTGCGGAAAATCCGGAAGTCTTCCTGGAGCAGGGCGGGTTCGAGCTTCGCAGGCCGCCGGGTCTGCGCCGCAACCAGCCCAGCTATCGCGATTGCAATTATTGGAGGGCTACCCCGGATATTGCCCCGCAATGTAACTTTGCAAGTGACCGATGGTCTCCTCGTGCGCCGTGATAATCCAGTTGACCAGATCGCCGATCGAGATGATGCCCACCACTTGGTCGTGGTCCACCACGGGCAAGTGCCGGATGCGGTTCTCCGTTATGATTCGCATGCATTCTTCCACGGTGTCCGCCGGCGTCACGGTGAGCACCGGGCTGGTCATGATCTCGCGTACCTGAGTTTGTTTTGACGAGCGATCTTTCAGAATCACCTTCCGCGCATAATCACGCTCGGATATGATGCCGGTCAGTTTTCCCTCGGACATGACGAGCATCGCGCCCACGCTCTTTTCCGACATCTTCTCAATAGCTTCGTAGACGGTCGCTGTGGGCGCCACGGACAACACTTGGCGGCCCTTAAATTTCAATACGGATTCAATTGTATCGACCGATTTCATGGGATGCCTCCCGACCAAATGATAGACCGACCGGCTGTCCGATACAAGGCCCAGGGGGTAACAGCTATTCGCGTCGCAGGGCGATGGTCGGGTCGATGCGTGTGGCGCGTATAGCGGGGAGCAAGCACGCCAGCGCGGCCACGCCCATCAAACCGAGGGCCACGGCGGCAAACGTATAGGGGTCCATCGGACTTACCTGGAACAACATGCTGCTCAGCAGGCGCGTCGCTGCGAGCGCCCCGGCGATCCCACCCACCACCCCGGCCAATGCAGGCTTCATTCCTTGGACCAAGATCAGACGGCGTACGTCGGCGGAACTTGCTCCCAGGGCCATGCGAATTCCCATCTCTCCAGTGCGCTGCGAAACGGTGTAAGAGAGAACGCCATAGAGTCCCACCGCGGCAAGGATCAGGGCCAGCCCCGCGAACAAGCTCAGCAACAGGATACTGAATTCACGCCTCTGCACGGTGCTTTCGATGATTTCAGATGTAGTGCGTACCTGAAAAAGCGGCAGGTCGTGGTCCAAGTGCTCGATCGCCAGCCGAATCGAAGGAACGATACTGTGCGGATCGATCGTGGTGCGCAGTACCAAATACATGCCACGCGCGTCGCCGTCCAGGATTGGGGTATACATGGTCGGCTGTATTTTGGCATCGGGACGCTTAAGAACGTCGGCGACTATTCCCACCACCTGAAGAGTCATGGCTTTCATGAGCCCACCAAGAAGAATGTGTTTTCCGATGGGGTCCTCGTTCGGAAAATACTCTTTGGCGAGCGATTCGCTGATGATGATACTGCTCAGTCGCGGATGCTGTTCGTCGAAACCGGCCCCATCCTGCTCGGTGAAAGTGCGCCCACGGAGCAGCGGTACGCCAGCGGCCAGGAAGAATCCCGGGTCTACTGCCCTGTATAGCGCATCCATCAAAACACCTGGCGGTAGAGTCCGGCCCTCGATGTTAAAGACCCAATCGCTGCAGTGACCGCCCGCCGGCGGACAAGTCGTCAAGCCGGCCGATCCGACGCCGGGCACCGCGATGGCCGCTTGCAGCAGTTTCTTGTCGAATGCCGCTACATCTGAGTTCTTCGGATATGCAGCCTCCGACGGATACACGCCCAGCGTGAGTGTGTGGTCGGTCCGAACACCGGTATGAACGTTTCTCAGTTGATCGAAACTCCGCAGAAGCAAGCCGGCGGCAACCAGCACCATTAATGAAAGCGCGACCTCCGCCGATACCAGGACATCCCGGAAGCGGGCGTGCGAGCGGCCAGGAGTCGAGGAGCGCCCGGAATCCTTGAGATTGCTGGCAAGATCGAAACGCGAGGCCTGGGCGGCGGGGAAGAGCCCGGCGGCGATGCCGGTAAGCAGCGCGATACCGAAGGTGAACAGGAACACCCGGTAATCCACGGAAATATTGTCCACCTGCGGCAGGTATGCGGCATTGGGAGCTTTGGTGGCCAGATAGCTTGTGGAGAATGACGCCACCGCAAGACCCAGCACGCCACCCAGCAGCGCCAAGAGCGCGCTTTCGGTGAGCAGTTGCCCGACGATTCGACCGCGGCTGGCGCCCACTGCTGCCCGAATAGCGACCTCGCGCTGCCGCCCCAATGACTGCGCCAAGAGCAGATTCGCGACGTTGACGCACGCGATGATCAGTACACAAACCACGGCGCCAAACAAGACCAGCAGCGAGGTTCGGATATCGCGGACGGTCGTCTCACCCAGCGAAACCACATTCGCGCCCTTGCCGGCAACCGCTTCGGGATGAGCGTGCTTGTATTGCTTTTGAATACCGTCGATCTCGGCGCGCCCCTGTTCCACACTTGCTCCTTGGCGCAAGCGGCCAATCACATCCAAAAAGTGATTTTCGTGCGAGGCGAGTTGCTGGGGCGGGACGTGCTGTTCGAGTGGCACCCAGACCTGTGTCGTACGACTTGGGTACACGAACCAGCGAGGCAAGATCCCGATAATCTGGTAGTCTTCGTTGTCGAGCCGGATCGGGCGTCCCAACACATCCGGCGATCCACCGAAGCGGCGCTGCCACAGCCCGTAGCTGATCATGGCGACATGCGGAGCGCCAGGGCGGTCCTCATCAGGGCGGAAATTGCGGCCCTGTATCGGTTGGACGCCAAGAGTCGTGAGCAGATTATCAGATGGGAACGCGGCATCGATTCGCTCCGGCGGGAACCCACCCGATGTGCTGGCCAGGTTGAACTCGCCCCCGTCGGCCGCCGCGATCTGCTCGAACTGGCGGGCGTATCGTCGCCAATCGAGGTAATTGGCCGGGGCGACAGGATTGTAGGGAGGCTCGCCGGTGCCAATGACGTCGCGCTCGAAAAGCTGGACCAGCCTGTCGGGGTCCTTATAAGGCAGCGGCTGCAGGAGCAGTGCGTTCACCACGCTGAAAATGGCTGCGTTCGCGCCCAGACCAAGAGCAAGAACTGAGATGGCAATCAACGTTCGGCCCGGATTTTTCCGAAGTTGGCGCAGTGCGAAGGCGGTATCTTGCAGTAGCGTAGACAGCATCCCGGGACACTCCGCATGCACGCTCCCTACCATCTCCCCACGTTGAAAAGGCGCAGGCGTTCAAGCGAGTGGATGCCCGCTCGTGAGAAATGCCTGTTCATTTGCGAACAAGTGCCGGGGCGTGGCGGTGAGGCCGGCTTTTATTTGGAAGGCACTGAGTCCACTGTAGTTAGTTTGGCGCGGACGGCGTGGATGATCACCGGCAACAGCGACAGAAAAATGATCAGCAGTACGAACTTCTCGAAGTTCCGCCGCACGATCGCTACCTCGCCCAACAGATAACCCAGAATGGTCATCGAAAACACCCATCCAACGCCCCCGAAAATATCGAAGGAAAGGAACCGCACGTAACGCATGTTCGCAACTCCGGCCACGAACGGAGCGAAGGTGCGGATGATGGGAACGAACTTGGCGTAAATGATCGTTTTGCCGCCGTGCTTTTCGTAGAAAGCCTTGGTTCGCTGCAAATGCTCCTGCTTGAAAAAGCGCGAGTCCGGGCGATTGAAAATCGCGGGACCGGCCCGCCTGCCCAGCAAGTAACCACTCCAGTCGCCCAGCATCGTCGCACAGATCAACAGCAGCATGATCACCACGAGATTTAGCTCGCCGGCTCCCGCCACGACGCCAATGGTGAATAGTAAGGAATCCCCTGGGAGCACGAAGCCAACCAGCAGACCGGTTTCGGCGAACACGATGCCGGTCAGCATGGCATAGCCCACCCAGCCAGACATGGCGGTCGACAGCAGTTGGATTAGACGCTCGGGGGTTGTGAGCGCCCGCAGAAAGTCCAGCAAGGCATGGATCATCCGGGGGCGGCTAACTTCGATAACGTGCGATCAGCCGATTGATCACATCCCTGTGCATTTTCACTTTTCCCTGCTGGATCAACGTGCTAAGAATGCTATCCCGCAGCATGATCTGGCGTTCGGAGGCCCGCTTGCCCTTGAGTGACAGGACCAGGGCGTCGCGCTCTTGAGCGAACTTGGTCATGTCAGCCTGCTGCCGGTCGGCGATCTTGGCCACCACCGTCTGTGAGCCGGCGTTGATCGGTCCGATAATCGTGCCCACCGGCTTGTCGAACCCATCCGCGAGATAGCTGGCAGCTCCAATGCCTTCAGCCGCGCCATTGCGGGCGAAGAAATCCGTAGTCTTGGCTTCCATCCCCAGGGCCTTGGCTGCGGCTTTCAAATCGCCTCCATTCGTTTTCAAGAGGTCGGCTGCTTTCTTGGCCTTCTCGGTTGCAAGCTGCATGCCCTGCTGCTGGGCATACTGCGTTCGTACCTGTAATTCCGCTTCTCCAAACTCGGCTGGGTGCGCGGCATGGAGATCCGTGACCTCAGCTACCACCAGCTTGTTACCCGCCTGTATCACTTGGCTGATCTCGCCCTTCTTCAGTGTCATGAGCGCCGCTGCCGCCTGCGGGTCCACGCCGAGCGTGGGAACAGTATCGCCTTGCTTAAACTTGTCCACCTGGACAAACTGCAGTCTTAACTTGTCAGCGATCTGCCGGGCATTTTGGGGAGCCTTCACCAGCTCTGCGTGAGCTTGATCCGCCATGTTTTGCATGAGGTCGAAAACCTGTTGATTCCGTAGATTGCCGACGATCTCGGGCTTCACTTCTTCGAGCGTACGGAGACGGGCGGGCTCTTTCGCCATTACCTGGATGATGTGGAAGCCATATTCGGTGGTAATGACATCGCTGACATCCTTAGGCTTCAGCGAGAAAACGCTGTCCTCGAAATTCTTCACCATCTGACCGCGCACGATCCAGCCCAGGTCGCCACCCTTCGCGGCCGAACCCGGGTCTTCCGAATTCTTCTGCGCCAGTGCGGCGAAATCCGCGCCGCCCTTGATTTGCTTGAGCAGATCCTCCGCCTTGGCCTTGAGCTGGGGAACTTCTGCCTGAGTTTTGCCGGTGGTTTTGATCAGGATGTGGCGGGCTTGGACGCGCTCCGGCGTGCGGTATTGGTCCTTATGCGAGTTGTAGTAAGACTCCACCTGCGAATCGGAAATCTGGATGGCCTGGCCAATCTGAGCCTGATCCGCCACGATCAACTGGACGTCCCGAGTCTCCGGCTGGGTGAAGAAGTTCTTGTTCTTGTCATAGTAGGCTTTCAACTGCTCGGGTGTAGGCTTTATAGTCCCTGCCAGTACGGTAGGATCGAATCCCAAGTACTCGAGCTTGATCTTATCGTTACGGCGCTTGTACTCGGCTTCCACTTCGACCGGCGAGACGACGCCGCCTTCAATCGCGAGGCTTTCCAGGGCGAGCAAAGCCAGACCGCTGCGCATGTTATTCTCGAACTGGCCGACGCTTTCACCCATTTGCTCGATCGCGTCCTTATACTGTTGCGCGTTGAGCGTGCCGAATTGTGTGGAACGAATAGCGGTCGCCAAATCCTGATCGCTAATGTCAAAACCGAGCCGCTTGGCTTGATACGCTATGGCGCGTTCCTCCACCATCTGATCCACCTGTTGGGGGATGATCACCTGGACCAGATCCGGCGGAATCTGTTGGGATCTCAGCTGGCTCTGAATTCCCAGTTCGACGTCGTGCAGGGTGAGCACGTCCTTGCCGATTTCGGCTACGACTTGGTCGTTCTGGTCGGCCGCAGTCGTAGTCCCGGCGCCCGGGATCAGATAGAGCAGCATCGAAAGCGCAACCATTCCGAGCATGGCGCCCAATAAAATGCGCACCGCTTTTGCCCTGCTACGAAACAAATCAAACATGGGTGTGGACTCCTACAAATATGACGGCAGGTCTATGCTTCAGTATACCCGACTCGGACCAGTCACAGCTCTGGCTATCATATTCTTGGCATGTAAGGCCAAGGAATCCAGAGACTTCTAAGATTCGCCCCCGGGCGGAAAACAGGCTGTTAATCCACAGCGATGCAACACTGTAGACGCTATGTTTCGATTTCATCTAATTCTGTTGATAGCCGGCGCGGCAAGCGCGCTGCATGGCCAGATCACCCAGTTGGACCTGCATTTTCAGAGCAGGGACGTTGACTTTTCGACCGCCAATTCCACCGCGCCCTTCAAGTCCGGCGCCAGCTTGCCGTCCGTTTGTAGCGCAGGCCAAATGTTCTTCCTGCTCAATGCGCCAGCTGGCGCTAACTTATACGGCTGCACGTCGCTGAACGGATGGACGCTCGAGTCGACGCCCAGCAGCGGCGGCTCGGGTGCATCGATGGCGAGCCAGTTGGGCGATTTCGCAGCCGTCAGCAGCAGTGGGACGGTATTGACGATTGGCGCGAACTGTTCGGTGACGACTCCGTGCAACGTGCGATTTGGCGCCTTGGTCTATTCGTTCACCAGCGGCGGCTCTGTTTCGATCTCGGCCGGCACGGGAGTGGCATACATATACATGTCGAGCGCCGGGGCCCTAACGGTTGGACACAATCTGACAGCCAACTGTACGGCTGGATGCGTCGCCCAAGGCGGAATAACATCGTTCCCCGCGGATGCGATCCCCTTATTCACATGGTCGGCGACCAGCGGGGCTTGGAATGCCGCGGGAGGCGTGGATCAACGCGCTCTGCTTAGTTCGAAGAGCATTGTGGCGAGCACCGGATTGACCAGTGTGGAATCCTCCGGCAAGACGGTCCTGACTGTGGATTCCACCATTGTCAGTCTGCGGACCTCAGTGCCAGCCACTTCCAGTGCGGCCTGCACGGCGGGCATATGGGCCTTAGATTCCTCGTTCTATTATGTCTGCGTAAGCCTGAACTCGTGGCGCCGCGCCGCCCTTTCGACCTGGTAGGCATTATGCGCATTCACAAGATACTTTCAACGCGCGGCGTTCTCTTGTTTTCCTTGGTGCTGCCGGCCTTTGGAGCGACGTCCATATTGCCGGTTGATGCCACGCAGATGCAAGCTAAGATCACCGTACAAACCGACCAAACCGGTTTCTGCACTTATCGAGCATCGCGCGGGACCACGTTCGTCACGAATATCCCTGATCTGGTGGATAACGGGAACACGGATGCTCGCCCCGGGTCCATCGTGAAGCCAGGCGCGCATATCTTCATCCTGGGTACGCGCAAAGCTAACGACGCTCTAGCTGCCGCAGCGACCTACTGGATCGGAGTGACCTGCGGCGCCGATTCCGAAGTGTCTCGCGTCTTTCAAACTCGTCCCATCCAATGGGGGAATACCGCCCCTGATATAGTGCCTTTCAATGCAGCCAAGTTTGGCAACATGGATCATCCGCTCGTCGACTGGAATGGGACCGCGGCGGCGAACACATTCTGCGATCCAGCGACGCACTCCTATTGCGATCCCAATACCGGGGTAGAGTACTGGCCCGTGACGAAACCAGGCTGGATAGGGCCGACGATCTATCCGGCATCGGTCACGGGAGCCTGGGCGCAAACGCCCATCGACGTTAGCGGCACTGGAAAATGGACCAATCCGTCTCAAGCTTGGTTTCACGCGTCTTCACCGCCCGCGTATGCAACCGCCACAGGTGGCGCGAACGACAAGCTTTTCATCCCATTAGCGAATTTTGGGTGCCCCGCGGGAGGCGCGGGATTCACGGCGTTCGCTGGGGGTTGCACGATCGACGATATCAGCTTTGATCTATGGTGTGGCAACGCGACTACGGGAGGTGTGACGGGCTTCAATCTTCAGTTGACGACGGACGGCGGCCAGACGCTGGTGGGGAACCTGATCACGACTGGGAATTGTCCCTCCGGGTCACCGACCGATCAGGGAAGCTGGCCAAACGGAGATTCCAGCCCGGTAGCGCGCCCCATCTTCAAGAGTTGGGGAATCATTCCGCAGCGCAACATGATTACTCCGCCAGTCGGAACGGTAAGCACTGCTGGTACTGCCGTTACGCTTACCACTTCAAGTCCTCAGCCCTGGAACTACTTCAATCTCGACTGGAAGCCGAACACGCCCATACTCATCAACGGAAGCTATGCACATTTGGCGGCGTCGCCGACATCGTCAACGACCTTGACTACGGTCGAGAATTTGGGCACGCTGCCAGGGACGACAGCTTATTCTGGCGCGAACTTTGGGGTCGTGCTCTCTAAAACCAATGCGACTTCTGCAAACGTGAGCGTCTCAATAGCCCTGAATTATTCCTATTCAATCCAACCTTATCAAGGCGCCAATGGCGACCAGGAGATGGTGAACCAAGCCAGTGTCTCTGTGTCCAGAAGTGCCGACGGCGTGACCTGCGCGATATATGCCGTGGGCTGCTCAGCCGGAGTGTTGAATCCACCGTTGACGGGTTACTTTGGATTAGTTGAATCAGGCGGCGGTAACGGTTCGATATTTCTCTTCATTCCTCGAAACTCCGACGGCTCTCCTCGAGGCGAGACCAGGTTGCTGAGCCTGCTGCAAAAGCCGTCTTCCAGTAGCAGGCTCAACGGTAACGGCGATAGTGTTACGTATGGTGTACAGCTGCAAGGGGGCACCTACTTTTTTGATGACGTGGATGGAACCTCGGTCTACTCGGTGGATCAAGGCGGGAAACGCGTCTGGAGGTTAAAATACAAGGAGTCTTATACCGGCTGCGCTGGATACGTGGCGTTTCAGCCTTGGCCTTCTTCTGGAAATTACTCAAACGCTTTAACCTCCCCCGCTATCACCGACGATTGCTTCCTCTATACGGTGATGACGCCTTTGGCAGGCGGAAAAGATATCAAAACTCAGATTATGGGGACGGCTGGAAACAATGGGGCGTACCAGAGTGGTTTGAACTATCTGGGTCAGACGGTCGGCCCGCCACATACCGGTTACGATTTGGGATGGATGCCGGGCGTCGGAGCCAGTTCCTTCGCGGGCGGCCTGCTTATCGGAGGCGCATCTACAGGAGTACAGAACCATCTAGGTGTCCTTGCGGCATTTGCCGACGACGGATCTGGAAATGGCACATTTGTACTCAAGGGTATTCGTAACGGCTGGAGCGACAACGGAAAACGCTGGGCGGGCAATCATACTTGCCCGTGGTTCAATATGGGGACCTACGTTTTTTGCTCTAGCGACCCGTTGGACAATTTCGGGTTTCCAACGCTCGTGTTTCCGAACCGTAACGTCTCTTTGGTGTCTCAGGTGAACCGCGCCGGGTTTGGCGCTACCGCGAACTGGGACAGCAATACCGGTCTGACGTCGAACACAGATTTTTATACCTGTCCTTCCGGCCTTCCTGCCCCTTACACCGGCCTGTCGGGCACAGCCAACTGTCTTCAAGTCCGCATGCACGATCCGTTCTGCCAGCTCACGCCCAACACTACTTACACCTTCCCCGATGGAAAGCATGAAGCCGCCGAATTCCCGTGTATTACTCCGGGCTTCGGAGTTTCGAACGCTTCTTATTCAAAGCTCCAGGATGTTCAGGTAGGCGACTACTTGCAGGACAACAGCGGCACTCGCGAATACTTCGCAATCTTGACGCAACCGTCTTATAACGGGCTGAACGACATTACATTCTGGGTGTTGCGCACGGCGGGCTACTCATATTTGAATCCGACCTATCAATCCAACAATACGGACGATACGTTTGGCCAGGGACACGCCCCAGGATTAAGCTGCTGCACTCACGCCAACGGCTGGTCCGCTTGGGCAATCCCCTGGGCCGGCACAAACGGCGCGGTGATCGACTTTTCTAGCCCGTCTAATACATGGCTCTACGACAACCCGTCCAGGGGTGAAGCGCATGCCGTTGGGGGCCCGGGGGCATTGCCAGGTACGTACAATTTTTCAATGGCCGATTGTGGCCCGGGGTTCAATATTTATTGCGGCACATCCAATTTGACGCCGGCCGCCAGTATAAATATTCCGTTCACCAACACGGTCACCTCGGCGCCGCTGTTTGCGGGAATCCCACAACCGAGCGTGGGGATTCAGACCTACCAGAACGCGACTTATTCACAAAATGTCGCTCGACTGCCTTTCTTTGTGGACTTCAAAGCGATTAATCCATCTAACGTGGCTGGTGCAGAAGCATACAACGCCTACGGCAGCATGAGCATGTCGCTGGTGAGTGGAACCACGCACACCTACCTGGTCGCCGCCGATTGCTGCACCTCGAACCCGAATTACAAAGCCTGGGGACTTTCCGGGTACGCGGGCCGCTTCCTGCTCAAGGACGTGTCGAGCCCAGCCACTTTCGGAAACGCGGCGGACATGACAAATTACTCGGTGTGCTGGGCACGCAACAACAACGAATGCGTGTTCGGATCAACTCCCGGAAAGCTGTACCTGAGCATCTCCCAGCGCGATATCCAGCCGGCCTGCAGCTCGGCGAATTTTGGAAACGCTATACCGTGTTTGTCTAGTTTTGGCCCGATCACTGGACAAGTTATCCAGTTCCGCAACGACAGATTAGATACCGCGGGAACTAGCATCAGAAAATTCGGGTTCGCGCACAGCCACGTCGGGCTGGGATATTCATTCAGCAATTGCCGTGCAACTCCCGACGCGCAATTTTTATTCTGTCCGGCATATTGGATGGATGGGGTACGGACCGATTGGCTGGCCTTGCGCATGGACGCGCTGCCTCCGGACGACACACACGTCATTAACAGAACGAACTTCGTGCCGCACCCTGTTATGTACCAGGGCGTGCCGTTCGCCGCGAACATCCGCGCGCGATTTGGCTACGCCGAAAATGGAGGCGATCTGCTGCAGTGCACCGCCTATGGGCAGGACTGTTCGACCGAGATCCCCAGCGCTTCCCCTAATGATCCGTTTAGCTTTACGAATGAAGCGGTGACACGCCAAGCCTGCCCGAATGGAGCAAGCTGCACGATTACCATCCCCAGTCTGCCAAACCGAATTCTGTACTACGTGATTGACAGGCTCGACAGCAACGGCAATGTTTTGCAAACCAGCGTGATGGAGGCTGTTGCGGTACCCTGAAACTCCGGTTTAGATTCCGGCCTCCAGGCGCAAGGCAAGCAACTCAGGCAAGCCCGCCTCGAGGATCTTTTTCTGCGCGGAGCGAACGTCGTATTCCGCGCGGCGCAGCGTGACAACTCTAGCATCCGGCTGGTATATGGCATACCCAGCGCGTGGATCGCCGTCGCGCGGCTGCCCCACTGAGCCGGGATTGATCAGGTAACTGGCATCCGCCTCCAAATCGAGACCCTCGGTGTCCGATTTCATATCCACACCCCTCAAGCGCTTAACGCCATTCCGGTGACACAGAAATCCACACTGCAAATGGGTATGCCCGAAAAAAGAGACCGACGAATCGAGATAAGGCGCGACCTGCGCGACATCCTGTTCGGAGACAACGTATTCGTCCTCATCGAGCGGCGACCCGTGGACAATCTGAAAGCCGTTGATCCGCTCCGGGCCTTTGGCGAGATCGCGCAGGTACCCGATGTTGTCAGGCTTCATGATCTCCTGGGTCCACAACGCCGATGTGCGGGCAATGGCGTTGAACCATTCCAGGTCTTCCAGGCCGGCGCAGGCCTTGTCGTGATTTCCGCGCACTATGTAGGCGACATTATCCCGCACCCATTCGGTAACCGCGTCCGGATTTGCGCCGTAGCCCACCACATCGCCACAACATACGATGCGATCGTAGCTGGATTGCGCATGGGCCAGCACGGCCTCGAGCGCCTCCCAGTTGGCATGGATGTCGCTTAGGATCAGATAGCGCACAGGTGAAGAAGGGATACTTCAGGTGGCGCGCCCAAGCGCACCGGCACGCCGATGGTTCCAATACCATTCGACACATAGATCGACGAATTGCCTTCTTGATAAAGGCCTTGCACATAACTGGTGAAATAGCGCGCCACATTCAAGTGCTGGTGTAATATTTCGACGTCCACCTGCCCGCCATGGGTGTGGCCGGCAACTGTCAAATCGTAGCCTTGCGCGGCTGCTACCGGAAAAACATCTGGATTGTGCGATAGCAGCACGTTCAACAGCCCTGGCACTATCATCTGTTCGGCGTCCACCAAATATTTGGAGTGCATCTTCTGATAGTCCACTCCGGCGAAATTGATCCTGGCGCTTCCGAATTGAAGCACCTCAGCTTGCTGGCGCAAGAACTTGATTCCCATACGCCGGGCGTGGGTGGTGACGTAATTCTCCGCTCCAGCGTAGACTTCATGATTGCCCAGACAGCCGAGTACTCCCGCGTCGGCGCGCAGCCGGGAGAGTTGGTGCAAACAGGCATCCAGAGGATCGCCCCGGCGGGTGATGAGATCCCCAGTCACCAACGCCAGGTCCGCGCGCGTTTCGTTCGCCATATCTATGACTCGGGCAAACTCCATCTCGCTCAAGAAGGGACTGAGGTGGATATCGGTCACCTGGACGATCCGTAGGCCGTCCAGGTCCTTCTGTAAGTTGGGAATCGGCACTCTGACTTCGTTCACCCGAAACTGGTTGCGCCTCACGATTCCGAAGGCAGTACCGGCCACTGGTACGATACACATACCGGCGCCGGCCGCCTGAAAGAACGCACGCCGGGAGGCTTGGAATCTTGGAGCCTTGGCCCAAACCAGCAGCGCCAAATAGAATCCGATCAGCCACATACACTCCACCAGGGCCGCGCATTCCAGAGACGTCGACAGCAGAGCGGGAACATGCCGCTGAACGCGTTGGAATTCCAGTAAATAACCGAACATTTGCAGCACAATCGAAATTGCAGCTCCCGGAACGAACAGGATTTTGCGCTCTGGATAGCGCCCCAGGAGCCTTCGAGTCACCTCGAGTACCAACACCACACTCAGAAGCAAGAAGCAGAGCCCGGGAAAGAAATGAATGCGGAAAAGCATCGCGAGGCTGGTACTATTCTATCGGCTTCTTCTCTGGCCGATAGGTACATGTCGATACTCTATCGGCAATTTCATGGCTACAATGTAGTCGGAGGAACATCCGATGATTCTCGAGGCGACCCAGTCCGTCGATAACGAAATCAATCCTTGGCTGTCCGCCGCCGCGCGCTTCGACGAAGCGGCTGCGCGCCTTGGTCTGGATGAGGGTCTGTGTAAGGTGCTGAGAACATCAGCATTGGAGCTGAAAGTAGCCATTCCAGTACAACTGGATGACGGGCGTCTGGAAGTCTTCACTGGCTATCGGGTACAACACTCCATCGTCCGCGGACCGTCGAAAGGCGGAATTCGCTTCGCCCCCGATGTCACTTTAGATGAAGTCCGTGCGCTAGCAGCCTGGATGACCTGGAAGTGCTCGGTGGTAAACATCCCGTTTGGCGGCGGAAAGGGCGGTGTCATTTGCGATCCCGACGTCCTTTCGCCCGGCGAACTAGAGCGCATCACACGCCGTTATACCGCCGAGATCATGGATATCATTGGTCCGGAGCGCGATGTGCCGGCTCCGGACGTCAACACCAACTCGCAGACCATGGCATGGATCATGGACACTTACTCAATGCACAAGCGCCAGACGTGCACCGCCGTCGTCACCGGCAAACCTCTCGATCTGGGTGGATCGCGCGGGCGAACGGAAGCCACTGGACGCGGCTGCATGATCGTCACCGTTCAGGCACTGCGCCGCTTCGGTCTCGACCCGGCCCATACCCGCGTGATCGTCCAAGGCTTCGGCAATGTGGGCGGCATGGCGGCCAAGCTGATGGCGCGCGCGGGCTTCAAAATCGTATGCCTCATCGAATACGACGGCGCGGTCTACAACCCGCACGGCCTCAACATCGAAGCATTGATGAAGCACCGTCACGATACCGGCTCTATCACCGGTTTCCCGGAAGGCGAAGATGTCGACCGGGATGAGGCGCTCTATATGGATTGCGAAGTGTTTCTGCCCGCCGCCAAGGAGAACGTCATCACCTCCGCCAACGCGGACCGCATTAAGGCCAAGATCATTTGCGAAGGCGCTAATGGTCCCACAACTTCAGAAGCGGATGCGATTTTGGCCGACAAGAAGATTTTCGTTATCCCCGATATTCTCGCCAACGCGGGCGGTGTCACCGTTTCCTATTTCGAGTGGGTGCAGGACCGGCAGGGCTATTTCTGGAATGAGCAACTGGTCAACGGGCGCCTGGAAGAAATCATGGTGAACAGCTTCCGCGATGTGGTCGGTTATGCGGACAAACATAATGTACACAACCGGCTGGCTGCGTACATGCTGGCTATCGACCGTGTAGCGTTCGCCCTTCAGACCCGCGGCATCTATGCCTGATGCTGGAGAGGGGACCGGCGACTCCACCTCCCCCTCCACGCCGCTAATGCGGCAGTATCACGCCGTCAAACAACAGGTTCCCAACGTCCTGCTGATGTTCCGCCTGGGCGATTTCTACGAGTTGTTCTATGAAGACGCCATCACAGCCGCCCGCGAACTCGAAATTACCCTGACCGCGCGCAACAAGGAAAAGGGCCAGCCGATTCCGATGTGCGGCGTTCCCTATCATGCGGCCGAAGGCTATCTCTCGCGGTTGATCCAAAAAGGCTACCGCGTCGCGATCTGCGATCAGATGGAAGAAGCCGGACCCGGCAAGAAGCTGGTGAAACGCGAGGTTACACGCGTAGTCACACCCGGTACGGCTACGGAATCGTCGCTGCTGAGATCGCACGAGAACAACTACCTGGCCTCGGTCTTTCGCAACGGCTCGCGTGCCGGACTAGCTCACGCCGATATCACCACTGGCGAGTTCCGTGCAACAGAAATCGATGCCGCCGACGTGAATGCGACGCTCGAGAATCTAAACGTGCGCGAGGTGCTGGCGCCCGAGTCCATCAACGGCATGCCGGGCGTCCGCACTGTTATTGAGGATTGGGTTTTCGGATTGGACCACGCCGATCGTGCATTGCGGGAGCACTTCCGCTTGCTCGCGCTGGATGGATGCGGCTTGGACAATCGGCCTCTGGCTGTTTCCGCCGCCGGCGCGATCCTGCATTACCTGCGTGAGACGCAGAAATCGGCGCTGGATCACCTGGATCGCCCTACTTATTACGACCGCAGCGACTCCATGATTCTGGACGCGGTGACGGTTCGCAATCTCGAACTGCTGGAGCCGTTGTTTGCGGGCGAGACCAAGGAATCGACTTTGATCCATGTGCTCGATCAAACCTGTACCGGAATGGGCGGGCGGCAACTGCGCAATCGGCTGCTGCGGCCGTGCCTGCAGCTCGAAGAGATCGAAGCGCGCCTGGATGCTGTTCAGGAGATCTTACAGGCCACGATTGCGCGCTCCGAAATCCGCAAGTTACTGGCTCAAGTGCTGGACCTGGAACGATTGCTGGCCAAGCTGACGTTGGGAACGGCCGGCCCGCGCGAGTTGCTGGCACTGGGGCGATCATTGGCTCTCGTGCCTGGGATCAAAGAACACATTGCCGAGTTTGGAAAAGCCAGGCTCCGTCACATTTCAAGCGAGCTCGACGAGATTCCCGAACTGCGCGACCGGATACTGACTGCAATTGCTGAGGAGCCGCCCGCCAGTCTGGCGGACGGTGGCACGATTCGTCCCGGCTATCACGCCGCACTCGACCAGTTGCGCGATATCAGCCGCAACAGCCGCCAGTACATCGCCGAAATCGAAACGCGCGAGCGTGGACGCAGCGGTATCCAGTCGTTGAAAGTGCGGTTCAACAACGTCTTTGGCTATTACATTGAAATCACCAAGTCGAACCTGCACCTCGCGCCTTCCGATTACGAACGCAAGCAGACACTGGTGAATGCCGAGCGCTTCACCACGCCGGAGTTGAAGGACCTGGAAAGCAAGATCCTGGATGCCGAAGAGAAAATGCTGGCGCTGGAGCGCGAAATCTTCCAGGAGCTGCGCCAGTTTTCGGCAGAGCACGCCTCGCGAATCCGGCAGACGGCGGCCGCGGTCGCGGAGTTGGACGTCACGTGCGCGCTGGCGCAGGTTGCGGCCGAGAGCCGGTATACGCGGCCCAGTTTCACCGATTCCGGAGAGATTCGCATCGTGGCGGGGCGGCATCCGGTGATCGAGAAGCTGGCGGAAAAAGAAGCGGCACGCTTCATCCCCAACGATCTTTACTTCGATACCGAGGCGCAATTTATTGCCGTGATCACCGGTCCGAACATGGGCGGCAAATCGACATACCTGCGCCAGGCGGCCTCCATCGTGATTCTGGCGCAGATGGGATCGTTCGTGCCGGCTGATTCCGCGGCGCTATCGATCGTGGATCGTGTATTCACACGCATTGGCGCCGCCGACAACCTGGCGCGCGGGCGATCGACGTTTATGGTTGAGATGACCGAGACTGCGGTAATCCTGAACACCGCGACCTCGCGCAGCTTAGTAGTGTTAGACGAAATCGGGCGCGGCACGGCGACCTACGACGGCCTCTCTCTCGCCTGGGCCGTGATCGAGGACATCCATCAGCGCATCCGTGCACGCACGCTTTTCGCGACCCACTATCACGAATTGACGGAACTGGCCGACCAGATGCCCGGAATCCGCAATCTGCATGTATCGGTGAAGGAAGCCGGCGACCAGGTGATCTTTCTGCGCAAGGTGGAACCCGGGCGCGCCGATCGCAGCTATGGCATCGAGGTGGCGAGGCTGGCGGGATTGCCGGTCTCGGTGATAGAGCGAGCACGCGAGATTCTTGCGCTCCATGAAAAAACCGAGCAAGCGGTCACCGAGGAACTAGCCCCGCGCGCTACGCCGGCTCCGATGCAGATCCAGTTGTTCGAGCCGGTCAATTACCAGATTGCCGAGCGAATCAGGAATCTCAAGGTGGACGAGTTGCGTCCCATCGAAGCGTTGCAATTGCTGCACCAGCTCCAGCAGGAGTTGAAGCGCTAGTGCGCGTCGCGGGGCTGATTAGCGGGACGTCGGTAGATGGCATTGATGTCGCGGTGGTGGATATCGACGACAAGATTCAAGTCGTCGCCTCTAAGACGGTTCCCTATCCAACGGATGTCCGGGACGCCATTCTGTCGGTTTCAGATGCCGCAAATATCGCGCGCCTGAACTTCCTGCTCGGCGAGCTTTTTGCCGAAGCGTTGCAGAAAACGGACGTGCCACTTGACACCATCGAGCTGATCGGATCGCACGGGCAGACCATCTTCCACGAAGGTCAGCCAGTCGAGTTTTTTGGCCGTAAGATCGCCAGCACCATGCAGATTGGCGAGGCGGCCGTCATAGCCGCGCGCACTGGCATCGAAACCATTGCCGATTTTCGACCGAGTGACATGGCTACAGGTGGAAACGGGGCGCCTCTAGTCCCTTTCCTCGACTACCAGCTCTTCAAGCATCCGGAGCGCGCTCGTGTCGCATTGAACATAGGCGGCATCGCCAACATTACCGTAATCCCCGCCAATGCGAGAGTGGAAGACGTGATAGCGTTCGACACCGGGCCGGGCAACATGGTGATGGATGCGCTGGCTCCGCCTTTCGATCGCGACGGCAAAGGCGCGCGCGCCGGACGCGTCAACGAGGCCCTGCTCGCTAAGCTCCTGACCGATCCCTATTATCATCGGCCGCCACCCAAATCGTGCGGCCGCGAGCAGTACGGCGCGGAGTTCGTTCGTGACACAGGAATCGATCTCGCGACCGCGACCGAGCTTACCGTCCGTACCATAGCATCATCGATCGCCGAATACTCCGAAACCGCCGACGTGATTGTGTCCGGCGGAGGGGCGCATAATCGATATATGATGGAGCGGCTGCGAGCAGTGTTGCGGCCCAGATTAACGACTTCTGCTGAGTTTGGAATCGATGTCGATGCCAAAGAAGCCATCCTGTTTGCCGTGCTAGCGTATCAAACATATCATCGGCGGCCGGGCAACATCCCGTCGGCCACCGGTGCGCGGAAGCCGACCATCTTAGGAAAGGTTTCGCATATATGAACTTAACCAGAAGAACAATGCTGGGGACGGGCGCGGCTTTCGCTTTGCGGGCGGCCGGCGGCGGAGGCCTCACTCGTTATGTCGCGGAGTTTGTCATCCGAACGAAGCTGTCTGACGTTCCGCCGGACGTCATTGAGCTTGGAAAGAAATCGATGTTGGATGGGCTGGGTCTCGCTCTGGCGGGCTCGGTTTCTCAGCTTGGGAAGATCACCGGCAATTATGTGCAGTCGCTCGGCTTAGCTCGCAATGATGCCACCATTATCGGATTGTCGCGGAAAGCCCCCACACGATTAGCCGCTTTTGCGAACGCCATCGGGATTCATGCCGACGATTACGACGACACGCAGCTCGCGGTCGCACCCGATCGGGTTTATGGATTGCTGACTCATCCGACCGCGCCTTGTCTTCCCGCGGCCCTGGCTGTGGCCGAAGCGCGCGGATTGAGCGGCCGTGATCTGATGCTGGCGTATCACGTGGGCGTGGAAGTGGAATGCAAAATAGCGGAAGCCATCGCACCGCGGCACTATGAAGACGGATTCCACAGCACCGGCACGTGCGGCCCCTTCGCCTCGGCGGCCGCTGCGGCGAAACTCTACGGCTTCGATAGCGAGCGCTGTGCGCGCGCATTTGGAATTGCGGCCAGCGAAGGCGGCGGGTTGCGTGAGAATTTCGGCACTATGACCAAGCCGTTTCACGCCGGGCGAGCCGCTGAATCCGGAGTTGTCGCCGCGGATCTGGCGGCCCTCAATTGGACTGCCAGCGATGAAATTCTGGAAGCACCGCGCGGCTTCTTCCACGCCGCCGGCGGCGGCTACGATCCCGCGGCCATCGAAGGCAAACTCGGCAAGCCTTGGACCTTCGCTTCTCCCGGCGTGTCCATCAAGCCATTCCCTTCAGGATCGCTCACTCATCCCGGCATGACTGAAATGCTGCGGCTGATCAAGCAAAACAACATCCGAGCCAACCAGGTGGAAGCGGTCTCCGTCGGCACTAACAAGAACATGCCCAACGCGCTCATCCATCATCATCCCACCGACGCCCTGCAAGGCAAGTTCAGCATGGAGTTTTGTATGGCGGCGCTGCTGCTCTATGGCAAGGCCGGTTTGACCGAATTTACCGACGAGGTGGTCCGGCGCAAGGAGGTTCAGGATATGATGCAGCGCATTCACTTTGGTGTGAATGCGGAGGCCGAGGCCGCGGGCTATAACAAGATGACCACCATCATCGAGATCAAGCTGCAAGACGGCCAGACGATTTCCGGGCGCGCCGATTTCGGAAAGGGCAGTCCGGTGGATCCGATGAGCTTCGACGATGTCGCGGCCAAGTTTCAGGATTGCGCCGCCTTCGCGAAGTGGCCCAAACAAAAGGCCGATCGCGTGGTGGATATGGTACATAAGCTGGAAACCGTCGGGAACGTTAGGGATTTGACCGCCTTGGTCTAGGGAACAAATCGGATCCTGGCTGCGTTGTTATTATGCGAGGGTAAATTCATGTTCTGTACCAGGTGTGGCATCGAGTTGAGGGAGCAGGATAAATTCTGCTGCGAATGCGGGACTTCGACGGGCCGTGGAAGTCCGCCGCCTTTTCCAAGAACCGAGCGCCTGAGCCGCTCCGTTCGCGACGCCAAGATCGCCGGCGTGTGCGCTGGATTTGCGAAGCACTTCGGCCTGGACGTGACCCTGGTCCGGATCATTTGGCTGATCTTGACGGTCTGGCCGCTGCCGCTGTTCGGCATCGTCGCCTATATCGTCGCTTGGATCGTGATGCCGAAGGATCAGGATCCAGTGGCTAGCACAAGCCTGCAACCCATCAAGTCCTAGCCAAACACCAATTCGCGTGCCTTCTCCCGAACATACATTGGGAGCGCCTGGCGTATCAGCCCACGCTTGAACTGATCGTGCGCTAGAGATCCGGTGGCGTAGCGGGCCAGCAGGTCCGCCAGCATCGGATTGCGGCCGGCGGCTCTAACAATGCGGTCCACACGGTTCGAATCCGAGAGCAGCAGCTTCTGGAAGCGGACGCTCTTTTCGAGCTCGACTCCGGTTTCCCGCTTCCATGATTGTTGGTAGCGACCGAGCATTCGGGCTGAAAAGTCGTTAGCCTTCACGGCCGCGATGGCAGTTTGCGCGGCGTGCTCGCCGCTCACCATGGCGTAGTAAATCCCTTCGGCTGTCAAGGCGTTCACGAAGCCGCCAGCGTCTCCGCTTACCAGAATCCGATCGCTATATGTTCGAGCGAGGGGACCGGAAATCGGCAAGGGAAAAGCCCGGAAGTTGCCTCGGTTCGATCCGCCCGTGACCAGCCTCTTCGCGGCCAAGCCCCCGACGAAGCTGCTGTGATGCGCATAGTGCTCGCCACGCAGCTTTGAAAGGTAATAGTCCAGTTTGAAACCGACGCCGAGATTGATGTGGCTGGTCTTGGGGAAGACGTACCCATAGCCATAATGGCTGCGAATCCGGTAGTAGATATACATCCGGTCGCGATCGGCCAGATTGAGTTCCTGATAGGGCGTCTCTTCCATCATGTCGATGGCGTACTCGGCTTGGACACTTCCGGTGCGCAAGCCGGACGCGCGCGCAACGATGCTATTAGCGCCGTCGCACCCCAGGACCAGCTTGCACTCGTAGTCCTTGGTTTCGCCGCCGACGTCCGCGGTGACGACGGCTCCATCGGTGCCGACGGCCACTTTCCTCACCAGCGCCGGGGCGCGGAAATCCCCATGCTTTCGGGCCAGTGAGAACAGCAGATTATCGAACTCACAACGGCGGATCATCAGGTACAGGGGGGTGCCGGAACGGTAGTCGACCGCGAATCCGGCCGGCGATTCGAGGTACACCTTATTCACCCAGTTCACCGGGATGTTCGCAAGCGCAGATTCGAGATAAGGGAAGCGCCGGGTAACCCGCGCGCTGATGCCTCCGCCGCAGGGCTTGTCGCGTGGGAATGCGCTCTTATCGAGCAGGAGCGTGGAGACGCCGGCTTCGCCGAGAACTTTTGCGGCGGTGGCTCCGGCGGGCCCCGCTCCTACGACGATGATGTCGAAAGTCAAAGTCTACGCCGGGAAAAACTGGCGCAGTGTTACGAAAAATGACTGGATGAATTCGATGCCGGTCTGGGTAGCGGCATCCTGTTGGCCCTTTTCGATCGGCACCACCACTCTTACTAGTGAGGTGTCAGTGCGGTTATAACGCACGGCATCCAACGCTACAAAGGCTGCCGCTTTGTACTCGCTGGCCACTACACGATCGCGGGATTGATACCAATACAGCACCACCGACCGGTATTCGCCCTTCGAGACAATGTAGCGGTTGACCTCAATCGGATCTGTGCGGCCAGCAACGTTGACCGGAATCGTATCGGAAACCGTCCAAACCCAGCCCGACCCTGGCAGGCAGTTCTTCGGAGAGTGCGGTGTCTGACCCGCCCGTTGCGATTTGAAGAACGCAACGAATAGGTTGGCGACTTTTGTGGGCGAGGCCGCGTAGTCCCGCGTGACGTAATCGTCGGCCCGAAGGACATCTTTCACTTCTTGCTCCATCACGCCCTGCTGGATCATGCGCCACCCGCCCACCTGCGTGGGAAATTTGTCGAGGGGCCTGTAAACAGGAGGCGTCTCGCCGCGCGAAAATCCGTAGAACAGCGACCCTTGCACCACTAGAAGCGCGGTGAGAAGGAACGCGGGACGGCTCTTCAGGAAACTAAACTGTGACATGTTGCGTAGGCGCCCCCGGCTGGGACCGATGAACAGCCCCATAGATGCGATTTACCAGCTGATGGAATACGACCAGAAGAGTTAAGGCTACGATGAACAGCACCCAGCCTTCCAAAATGTGGAAGAAGCCCTGTGCCAGATCGGGTCTGTATTCGCTGATCAGACCGGTCAGAGTGACGCGGCTGGCATTGGCGGCGATGGCGATGGGAATGGTGGCGGCCAGCAGCACCCAGCGCATCCAAACCTTGCTGTCGAAAAAGTAAGCGTAGATCAATGACAGGAACGAAAGCGAGAGCAGCGATCGGATCCCGCTGCAGGCTTCCACTACCGAGAGCCGCTGGCCATTGGCCAACTCGAGCACGTTTCCGTCCCGCAACACGGGCGTACCGATGAAGTTCAAAACGATTTCAGCAACGCTGGAAGCGAATAACTGCAGAGGCAGTGTGATCCGGGCGTAAATGATGGACGGGATGGGGAACATGAAAATCAGCAGAAACAGCGGGAAGGCCAGGATTTTCAGCCCTCGCGTGCCTAACAGGAAGAGGATGGCTCCCACCAGCGAAACCAGGAAAGCGGTCCGAGCGACGAAGATCTGCGCTCCCAGCGTACCCAGCATCATTTGGATGGCGCCGAAAAGAACCAGCGCAAGTCCCCAGTAGTTCGGAACAGGTGTCAAGGAAGCCAGTTCATCGCGCCGTTTCCAGGCAATGAAGCCCGCTACCAGAGGGACAAAGAAGCCGTGCCCCATGTCCTCGTCGGTGGACCACTGATGGACCAGACCGTAAAGTACCGGCGCATAACAGGCAATCAGTAAGATGCCAAACCACAACATTGCGGTCCAAGGCAGCTGCGCTTTTTCGGTCGACGCCGTTTTCGTTCCGGTTACGGTCTCCGCGTAGGTTCCCATGTTTTTAAGAATCGGTTTCGACGCGACTAGACTTCACTCCGACAGTATATTGACCGAAGGGACTAAAATAGGCTTGTGGCCGTCTTTCGACTCTTCGTCTTTCTGATTGTATCATCGAATCTTTTCCCCCAAACCCCGATATTCCCTCTTTCAGAAGTACGTACCGGCCAGCATGGTATTGGAAAGACAGTGTTTTCCGGCAGTAAGATCGAAGAGTTCCAGGTGGAGATCCTTGGAGTACTGGAGAATTTGGGCCCCCGGCAATCCATCATCCTGGCGCGGCTTTCCGGTGGACCGCTGCAGAACACGGGTGTGATGCAGGGCATGAGCGGAAGCCCGGTCTATATTAATGGCCGGCTAGTGGGGGCCGTCGCGCTGGCTTTCAACTTCGCTAAGGAACCCATTGCCGGCATCCGGCCAATCGAGGAAATGCGGGCGATTAGTGGCACGGCGGTATCTAATACCGCCCCCGAGCCCCGAGCCGCCCTCAGGAATGTACCGCTAAGCGCGGCGCTGGTGGGTTCAGAGAACGCGGCGGCTAGTCTGGTGGAAATCGCGACGCCGGTATCGTTCAGCGGATTCACGTCAGGCACTCTGGAGCGGTTCGCGCCCGAGTTAAAGAAGATGGGCATGCAGCCGCGCCAGGGGATTTCCAGCGGCGGGGCGTTGCCGTCGAAACTCGGCAATCCGGCTCAGCTTCGCCCGGGCGACATGATTTCGGTGGATCTTCTCTCGGGG
>DATMMD010000196.1:0-3269 GCA_035569875.1 Bryobacteraceae bacterium | reverse complement strand
GCGCGCGCGCGCGGAGCAGCCAGCGCTCCCGCAATCAAGGCGTAGCAGAAGAGGCGGCGGATGATCATTGAGTTTGGCGAAATTCTAGTGATGCTCTTTGGTGACCAGGTGCGACAAATCATGCTCAACGCAAGGCAGCGTTTCCGTCAGCGTTGCCTTGGGATCGGCGTTCAGTTTTAGCGTGCGGGTGTTCATGGTCCAAGGCTTGACCAGCACGTCGGGATCATCGACTGTGGCTTGCCATGTGAGCGTATCGCCATCGCGATGCATGCGCTCGATGACGTGCATATTCTCGCTATGGAAATAGCCCGTGATATCGAGCCAGCTGGTGTCGTTGAAACCGATTGTGTCGATGACCAGCGTATCTCCCTCCCAATGGCCGATCGACTCGCCCTTCCAGGTGCCGTCCAAATCATCGAGAGGAGTGTGCGCCCGGCCATCGGTCATAATCACCCGGTAAGCATCACCCCAGCCTTCAGCCGCGGGACTGACATAAAGAAAAACCATCAGCTTGGGCGTTTGAACGAGCTGCGCAGGTGGTCCCATGCGCGGGACGCCAGCCGGCTTGCAGCCGAACGACGGGTCTTCCGTATTGCCATTCTGATCCAGCTTTTGGACCTTTTCCCAGAACTCAGGCTTATACATCGGCTTATTGGGATCGGATCTGCGAATCATCGCGTTGTCGCGCTCGAAATTCAGCAGCGTGCCATCTCGGGACGCGAGATTTTGAGCCAACGGATCCGTGCTCTCGACGAATGGAGCGCGTTGGCCGATCCAGACCCCGCTCAGATCGGGATGGCCGTCAGCAGTTCGCGGAGTGCTCTGGCTTCCCTGGGCCGCGGCGCTTAGAGAGATCAGGCACAGTGCAATGCTCGCCGCCGTGCTACAAAAGAAAGTTCGTTTCATTCCTTCCCTCCGGCCTTCCTACTTGGCGTTCGGGTCCGAGGTCCAGATCGTGAACTTGCGGCCATCCGGAAGCGTGACGTCCTTGATCAGTCCGGAATCGGTTCCGTCTTTGGCCGCCACGGCGTTGATGGTGATGGTGTCGCCAGCCTTGAGTCCGCCCCGGTCCGCCCGGCTCAGCCCCGCCCGCCGCAGCGCACCCGGCCCAGCCATCTCTAAGGCCCAATGCTTTACGCTGCCGCTATCGTCCTTCACATCGAGATAGAGATAGGAGTGCGGATTGATCCACTCCACTTTCGTAACCACGCCTGTGATCGTAAGTGGCTTATTAAGATCAAATTCCGCCTGCACCGAATGATGGGCCCAGGCGGTCATTCCTGCCATCAGGAAACCGACAACCGCAAATAGTCCAAAAGTTGCGCGCTTCATCGCTGCCCCCTAGGTGATTGAATGACGGTTAACAGAATGAACAGGCCTCTGTCAAGGTGTTGGTCCCGGGCACAGGTCCAAAATCGCGCCTGAAGCAGAAGTTCGCACCCGCTTGCCCCTGTCCGGAATCAGAATCGGAATGCGGCAAATAAGCCTTTCTCTCGCTCGTCTTCTCGCTGCGGTGCTTTCCACCGGATGGCTGATGGCCGCGCCTGCGTGCCTATCTGCAACGGTCCGCGACCTGCCGCCCGATATCGCACGCTTCTATGACGGCGGTCTTTACCGCCAGGCGACGGAAGCGCTCGACTCGGCCATCGGGCGCGAACCGCAGGAATCTTCCCTGCATTTTTGGCAGGGCCGGTGTTTCTTTGAGCTGCGCGACTATAACAAAGCAATTTCCAGCCTGGAACGCGCTATTGCGCTCGAACCCGGCCGCTCTGATTATCACTACTGGCTCGGAAAGTCTTATGGCCGCAAGGCGGAGGAGACAAGCCGATTCACTCCCTTTTCCGCGTTTTCACTCGCGCACAAAACTCATCGCGAATTCGAGACCGCTGTGCGGCTCGACGAGAATAATCTCGAGGCGCAACGCGACTTGATCCGGTATCTGATGACGGCACCGGGCATTGCCGGCGGAAGCGAAGAAGAGGCACAGCAGCGCATTCATGCGCTCGCTGCCGTCGATTCCACGGAAGCAGCGCTGGCGCAGGCCGGGCTATTCGATTCGCGAAAGAAGTTCGACGAGGCCGATCAGGAGTACCGGAAAGTTTTGGATAACAAGCCCGACCGGATAGGCGTTTACTTTGAAATTGCCGAGTATTATCGGGATCGCGGCGATGCCGCGCGAATGTCCGAGGCTACTGAGGCAGGCGCATTGCTGGCTCCCTCGGATCGACGTCTCGATTATTATCGCGGAATTGTCCTGGTGTTAATGAATGAGGCGATGGAGGCAGAGAAGCACCTCAGCCATTATCTCGATACGGTTCCGGACAATGATAACGTCCCATCCCATTCCAGCGCGCACGAGTGGCTGGGCAGGCTCTACGAGGATCAAGGACGCTTGGACCGGGCAGAGCAGGAATATCACGCCGCTCTGAACCTGGATCCCCATAACAAGCAGGCCCGCGACGCTTTGAAAGCGCTGCAGCATCGAAGGCACTAATGCTGCGTGGGCAAGGCGTCAAGTCTTAAAAGGCGTCGAAATTATTATTCTCCTCATCGCTGAGTTGCGCCATTTTTCTCTGCGAAAGGTTTAGCACCCAGGATGCGATGTTAGCCTGCGTCACCGGCAACGGCAGCCGCTTGACTATGGACTTCCAGCTGTAGAACTCACGGTAGATGTGCTGCACCTTGTTGACCATCTCTTCCGGAGTGCAATATCGAGGCTTGATGTAGCAGGTATGCCCGGGCCAGCGGCCAATCTCATCCAGCTTCAGGATGCGATCTTCGCTTTTCATCCTTTCGTAAAACATGGTGCCCTTTTCCGGAGTGAGAATATTGAAGTACGCCACGGGCACTTTCTCCTGCTCGAGAAAGTTGAGCGTGGAACGGAATACGTCTGGAGTTTCGTTGTCCCAGCCGAATATGAAGTTCAGTGAATAACTGATCCCGCGCTTGCGCAGATTGTCCAGCAGCTCGCTGTAGCGATTGACCTTGTTGAATTTCTTGTTCATCCCCTTCAAGGTCTCTTCGTTGATGCTCTCGATTCCGATATTCAAGTGCAACAAGCCACTGCGCTTGGCGAGATCCATGAATTCGGCGTCGCTACACAAGTTCGAAGTCCACAGCGCCGACCAGCGTACCTTCAAAGGAACCATCGCTTCCATCAATTCCATCGCTCGCGCGCGCTTGCCGCCAAAATCGCTGTCCCCAAAGAAGATGCTTTTTGCGCCGGTATGCTGGATATCCTCGATCACCTCTGTGGTTGGCCGAACGCG
>DATMMD010000195.1:0-2402 GCA_035569875.1 Bryobacteraceae bacterium | reverse complement strand
CTGCAAGTTTTTTCATTGCCTCTCTCTTTGCTTCAAAATTCGACTTAGAAACCGGTGAGTATGCGAACCACCCCGCGCAGAAGGTAAAGGGTGCGTCTTACGGTTACGTCAACCAAATGTGAATATCCTGTAACAAAGGCTTTCGGACGAGCGCATGTGATTGAGTAATTTGGAGTTACTGAAGCCGACAAAGCTTCAATCAGAGTAAGGACGACGAGCGAACCGGTCCGAAGGAACAAAACCGGGACTGGTACAACAGCGTTCTTGGAGTGGCCAAGTCACTCTGGATTTCCGAGAACCCTTACCTTTGCGGCAGGGGGGAGCCTACTTCGGCGCGGCAATCGTATAAAAGAGCACTATCTGGGTCAAGCGATATTGGTAGGTGGCGTCGGTGTCGGCGATATCCGCTTCGGTTTTGCCCAATTCCGCTTGCGTGAACTCCACGATGGAGCCGAGACCCAGGTTATAGCGTTGTTGCGCGAGATCGAGTGCGAGGTCGGCTTGCTCGCGCAACTGTTGCGTAACCGAGAGGCGCTCGTATGCTTGGTTGGTTTGTTCCCAGGAAGTCCGCACGTCGCGGGCGAGGTTGTTGCGCAGGTCCGCGAGCCGCTGGCGGACGACTTCTGTTTGCAGATCCGCAGCCTTGGCACGGGCGCTGAAGAGGAAGCCGTTGAACACGGGAATGTTGATGTTAACGCCGACGGCCCCGTACCAATTGGGAGTAATGGCCGGGTCGCGGACGGGTGTGGTTCCGGCCACGCCAAGCGCGCTGATGGTCGGCCGCTTGAGGTCGTGCTCGGCGGCGCTGTTTTTCTCCGCGGACGCGACCTGAAATTGCAGAACGCTGACTTCAGGACGCTGCCGGAGGGCTTCGAGAATGAGGGGTTCGGCATCGGGCGCGGGAGGAGCGATCGGCTCGCTCGGTTGGATCAGCTGAAAGTCTTGTTCATCCGGATAACCCAGAATTGCGGAAAGCGCCGCGAGCGATGTTTGATAGTTATTCTTCGATTCGAGAAGAAGAAGCTTGGCGCGCGCCACATCGACCTTGGCGAAGCTAAGATCCAAGTCGGATTTCAACTTGGCATTGGTCAACGCTTGAATCTTGTCGACGAACGTCTGCCGGGCATTCAAGGTCTGCTGCGCGACTTTGACGAGGTCGCGGGTTTCCAGCGCGTTGTAGAAGGCCTGGTCGACCACCAGGATGATGTCGGCGGTGGTGGCCGCGGCGTTCTGGTCTTCCGCCTGAGCCTGAAATTGCGAACTGGAAAGCAAATTTCGAGTGCGACCGAAGTCGGTGATCAATTGGCTGACGGCCACTCCAGCGGCGGCGCGCGGGAAGACGATCGAATTGGTAAGGGCTCCCGCGGTGATACGGCCGCCGGATTCGGAGTCTACGACGGTCACGCTGAGATAGGCGGTCGGCAGCAATGCGGAGCGAGCCTCGCGAACATACTGGCGGGCTGTCAGCGCCTGGAGCTTTCCGATGGTAATCTGCGGATTGTTTTTCAGGGCGATGGCTTCGGCTTGCTCGCGCGTAAGGGGTTTGGCGCCTTGGCTGGAACTGTTGGAGCTAGTCGGCGTCGCAGCCGCCGGGCGAGGCTCGAGCATTTGGGCGCGAGCCTGCTGGGCCTGAATTGGCGCGCAGAAACACACAACTCCAAGAAGCAGCAGTCGAATGCGGTGGCTCACGATGCGGCCTCCTGAACGCCAGGTTCCTTCGCTCCATGAACGATGATGTAGACCGCCGGCACCAGGAACACCGTGGTGGCAACGGAGACGGCCAAACCGCCGATGATCGCACGTGCCAGCGGAGCGTATTGTTCGCTGCCAGCCTCGATACCTAGCGCCATCGGAATCATGCCGAGAAGTGTGGCGAGCGAAGTCATCAGAATCGGGCGGAGGCGGACTTTGCAAGCTTCGACGACGGCCTCGCGCAAGGTCATGCCGCGGGCATGCAAGATGCCGGAAAATTCCACGATGAGAATGCTGTTGGAAACGACGATGCCGGTCATCATGATCACGCCCATCAGCGACATGATGTTCAGCGTGGAGTGCGTGAGCCAAAGAATGAGAAGTACGCCGACCAGACCGGGCGGAATCGCGGTAAGAATAATGAATGGATCGAGGAACGATCGAAATTGCGCCATCAGAATCAGGTAAACCAGCGCGATGGAGAGGAGCAAGCCGATCGCAAAGCGCTTGAAAGACTCCTGCATGCCAACGACCGCGCCCCGCACACTGACGCGGACATTCTTTCCGGTTTTCAACCCATTCACGACGGCGTTTACGTCCTTGCTGGCCGCGCTTAGATCCTCGGCGGCCGGCATTACATAAACGTCGATCACCCGGCGAATCTGGTAGTGATCCACTTCGGTGGGTGTGTTGATCGGTTCAATGTTGGC
>DATMMD010000194.1:0-15853 GCA_035569875.1 Bryobacteraceae bacterium | reverse complement strand
ATCGGGATGCGGTTGGCAATGCGGGGCGGAATCTGGCAGAGGTCAAGCACGACGACTCCGAATCCGCCGGCGTGAAGCAAATAGTCAGCGGCTTTGAGTGCGTGCCCGGCATTATGACCGCAGCGGATCCAGACCAATTGGGAAAGTGCGACTCCGGCTGCGGCGGCGGTTGCTGGATCGAATGAATCATCTGTATCGACGTAAGCACAAACCTCGCAGTGTGAGGTAGATGCGGCTAATAGTGAATGAATTAGTGTAGCTCGCCCGGAACTATCGGGGCCGATGATTTCCGAGATGGCGCCGCGGGGGAAACCCTCGATGACGGCGTCCAGGGATGGGAGGCCGGTAGGGAGGATTTCCCGAGGTTTGAAGTCGGAGCGAAATCCGAGCGTAGTGGAGAGAGTGGCGCTTGGGTTCATGCAATTTCGCCTTTTCTTCGCCAGCACTATTGTGGCGCTGCAGAAGGGAATTGTCAAGAGTCTCGACGCCGGTTATTGAACGAAACGGCGGGCGGATAAAGCGCCGCCTGCTCCCTACATGTGGCGCTATTGGCGGTTTGGCGCAAACACCTGTATTCCTACGGCGGTGGTCGGTGCATAAATATAATTTGTGTTGCTGTCTACCGCAAGAGCGTGCCCACCACTAGTGGTAACGTTGCCCAGGAATTGGTTGGTCTCAGCATCGATTACGCCTAAATTCGCGTTTCCGAAGTAATACAGGTTGTTCCCGGGATTGAACCAAATCTCATCCCCAGCGGAAAGGGTATTAGTCGCGAGAATATTCCCATTCCTCGCGTCGATGGCGGTGCCACACGAAGTCATAATGCGCTGTAGAGGGCCTAGTGCCAAGCCAGCAGGGCTGCACCCAATCTTATAGCTGTTAGTCATGGTCATCGTGAGAGGCTCAAATTCGTCAACCGACCCCTGAGTGGCACTGGCTCCTGGTACGGAAATCAAAAACCGAGACGTTTGCGGGTTCCAGACGGGTTGTTCTAGTCCGGATTGCGTACTTGGATAGGTATACTTCCCCAAAACGGTTTGACTATCGGCAGAGATGAACGTCACGTAGGGCGGATTATCGCTGGGGTTGGTGATCATGATGATGTGATCCAGAGGGTCATAAGCCAGTTCATCCGCCCGGCATTTACCACCGGTTGAGATTACAGCCACGACTGCCCTGGCAGCCAAATCAACCACTTTCACAGTGCTATCGCCGTCACCAACGTAAAGCTGGTTCATCAGAGGAATCGCGACTACGCCATTGGGACCTCCGACATTGCACCCCGGTGTCGGAGCCGGAACAATCCCAGCAAACCCGGTCTCGGCGGAGCTGGATGGGACACGAAACAAAAATACATTCGCGTAAGTACTGATGACATCAACGCGACCCTGGCCTCTTCCATTGCCTCGATCGGCCAAGTAAAGCCTCTGACTGTCTTGATCGATCCAGGCTATATCGAAGCTCTGGAGGTTAGTATCCATCGGAATGGTTGTTACGAGCTGGTAGTTGGACAAGACCTGCGTGGACGCTACTCCGCATAGGGAGATTCCTGACAGTACCAACAGTGGGATTGTGAGTAGTTTAGTGGGCTGCATGAGCACTCCTTTTTTCGTCGCCGGTTCGAGTTGCTGAACCAGCGATCTTAGGTACGGCTTCTAAACGGCAGGCAGTAGTATACGTCCCGGTACCAAGAAGATCAAGAGATATTACAGTTACCCTTGCGCCGCCGGTGTCGACAACGGCTGTCGAGCAAATGACTGGTGCCTCGCCAGTAACTCCAGCAGCGGCGACGGCAGCGGGCGCCCTCGATTCTTACCGTCGTAAGCCGTAGTTGACTCAGGAAACGGCCACGTCTTACCATGGTAAGTATCATGACCAAAGCTACAATTTCCACCAAAGGTCAGATAGTGATCCCCAAAACAGTCCGCGATCGGCTCAATCTCAAGGCCGGCACTGAGGTTGTGATCGATGTCCGTGGCGAGTCTCTTATCATGAAGCGCGCGGTGCGCAACTTTCCGGATTGGCGCACTATGCGCGGAATGGCGCGGGGCGGTCCAAGCTTAACCAAAGCGTTGCTCGAAGAGCGCGCCTCCGAAAAAGCCCACGACGATGCCCGCCTCAAAGGTCATTGATTCTTGGGCGATGGTGGCCTGGATTCAGGATGAGCCCGGTGGTAACGAACTTGAAGCATTTCTGCTGAAGGCCGATGCCGGCAAGCTTCAACTGTTCATGAGTTGGTATAACGTCGCAGAGACTTTTTATACCGTTGCCAAGCGCAAGGAGTTCGCCGTTGCCGAGGAGTTCCTGGCGCGGTTGCCATCCCTCCCTATACGCCTAGTCTTACCCGACGAAGAGGGCATCATGGCGGCGGCCAGAGTGAAAGCTGCGCACTCAGTAGCTTTGGGAGATGCATTTGCGATCGCGCTGGCACAAAGCGAAGGAGCCAGCGTGATTACCGGGGATCATGAAATTCGGCGCTGCAAGTTGGTTCCAGTCGAATGGGTTGGCGCCTGAGCCTGCGCTACCATAAAACATTAACCCCCTGATGGCTTTGCGCTTCTACAACACTCTGACGCAACAGGTCGAGCCCTTTGCGCCGCTTCAAGGCAACACTGTGCGCATGTACACATGCGGTCCGACGGTGTATCACTATGCCCACATAGGAAATTTTCGCACCTTCACGTTCGAAGATATTTTACGGCGCTGGCTGCGGGCACGCGGCTACCAGCTCGATCACGTCATGAACATCACCGACGTAGAGGACAAGATCATTCGCAACGCAGCCGCGGCGAACAAGTCGCTTACCGAGTACACCGAACAATACACGCAGGCGTTTCTAGACGATATGGCGGCGCTGCGCCTGGAGCGTCCCGAGCGGCTGGTCAAGGCCACCGACCACATCAAGGAAATGGTGCACGCGATACAGGAATTGAGCTCGCGAGGCTTCACTTATCAAAGCGATGGTTCGGTCTACTATCGGATCTCGAAGTTCCCTGGTTACGGCAAGCTATCGCACAACGATTTCAGCGGCATTCGGGCAGGGGCGCGTGTCGATGTGGATGAATACGACAAAGCCAATGCACGCGACTTCGTTCTGTGGAAGGCTCCCAAGGACAGCGAGCCGTTCTGGGATAGCGAGATCGGTCCAGGCCGGCCGGGCTGGCACATCGAATGCTCCGCGATGGCGATGAAGTACCTGGGCGAGACTTTGGATATACACGCCGGCGGCGTCGATCTGATCTTCCCGCATCATGAGAATGAGATCGCGCAATCGGAAGCGATCACGTCCAAACCATTTGCGCGCTTCTGGTTGCACGCGGAGTTTCTGAGTATCGAGGCGCAGAAGATGTCGAAGTCGGCGGGCAACTTCTATACATTGCGCGACCTGCTCGAAATGGACTATGAGCCGGAGGTGGTCCGCTACCTGCTGGCGTCGGTGCCGTATCGCAAGAAATTGAATTTCACCTTTGATGGGCTCAAAGCGGCGGCCACGGCCATTGACCGGCTGAGAAATTTCAAGCTGCGTCTGGAGACCGACAAATATCCGGAAGGGGCTAACGAGAAGATTCTGGAACGGACGGAGACCTCAGCCCGGCGATTCGGCGAGAGTCTGGACGACGATCTGAACACAGCGGAAGCGCTGGCCGCGCTGTTTGAGTTCGTCCGCGACGCCAACACCGCAATGGATGCGGGTGAGTTTCGCGCCGGCAACGCGACTCCGGCGCTGGAACTGCTGGCGCAATTCGATGCGATCTTCGACGTCCTGCGGCCGTCTCAAAAACAGGCCGGTATCTCGGATGCCGAGGTCGAGAGCCTGATCGCGGAGCGCGCGCAATCGAAGAAAGGCCGTAATTTCGCGCGAGCCGACCAGATCCGGCAGCAACTGCTGGACGCCGGCATCATCCTCGAAGACACCAAAGAAGGAATACGCTGGAAGAGAAAGTAATCGTCATGAAGATTGAAACCAAAGCCATCCATTCAGGCGACCGGAAACCCGACCCAGACAAGCCCGGCGCGTTTATTCCGGTCACCACGCCGGTTTACACCGCCTCCAGCTACATCTACGAAAGCACGGCCAAACTAGACCGCGTGCTCGGCCGGGAAGAACCGGGTTTTTGCTATTCGCGCTATGACAACCCGACCAATGCAGCGCTCGAAGAACTGATGACGTCGCTAGAAAATGGGCACGGCGCGCTGGCGTGCTCGTCGGGAATGACGGCGATTCATATTGCGCTGCTGGCCGCGCTCACAGACCGCCCGAAATCGATCGTAGCCGCCAGTGCTCTTTATGGCGCGACCACCAGCCTGATGACAAAAGTGTTGGAGCCGCTGGGAATCGAAATCAATTTCGTCGACATTTGCGACCTGGACGCGATTCGGCAAAAGATTGCCGACGCGAAGCCGGGATGCGTCTTCATGGAGACGATTTCGAATCCGCTGCTGAGGGTCGGCGATATGGACCGGATTGCCGAACTGACGCGCGCCGCGGGAGCCGCCCTGATAGTGGACAACACTTTCGCGACCCCGCTGTTGCTGCGCCCGCTAGAGCACGGAGCGCATATGGCGGTTCACAGCCTAACCAAGTTTCTGGGCGGTCACGGCGATGTTCTGGGTGGCATTATCGTCGCCGACGAGCATCACAGCGAGATTATTCGAACGCTCGGCCGGACGGTCGGGCCGGCGCTGGGGCCCTTCGAAAGTTATCTGACCATGCGAGGCATCAAGACTTTCGCGCTGCGAATGGAGCGGCACTGTTCGAATGCCTGCCGCGTGGCTACTTGGCTGAGCTCGCATCCTGGGGTCGCACGCGTGCATTACCTGGCCGATCCTGCTCATCCGGATGCCGCGGTGATCCGCAGGCTTCTACCGGATGGCCTCTATGGCGCGATCGTGACGTTTGAGTTGAAGGACGGGAACAAAGAGGATGTGTTCCGTTTCATGGACCGCTTGAAAGTAGTCGTGCGAGCCACTTCGCTGGGGGATGTTCATAGCACGGTGCTTTATCCGGTAATTGCGTCGCATCGGGATGTGGCGCCGAAGCAGCGGGAGCGTATGGGTATCCATGATGGGCTGGTGCGATTGTGTGTGGGGATTGAGGCGGTCGATGACATTATTGCGGACCTGGAACAGGCGTTAGGCTAGCGTTCGCCGGCTCGCGCCGCGATGCCCGATTCGGGAGCCTCGATTTGCACCAACTCCCCCGCGCCTACCGGAACCGTGCTGCTGATGGTCTGCGGAGCGCGGAAGAAATCGAAATAAGAAATCTGTCGCACGCATGACACCGTACATAACGGCGCGCACGATTTCTCGGTGAGATACTCCCGGCGAATGTCGTCCACTGTGTATTCAACGAGTGGCTTGGCCGGAAAACCACGCTGCTGAGAGCAGTAATGCACCAGGCCGTTCTCGCAAATGTACAGATACCGCGCGCCCGCGCGACATCGCCAATTGCTGGGTCGTCCGTGCGCGATGGCATCCTGGTAGTAATTGATCTGCGAGAAGTTTCGTTTCTCGAAGTCTTTCATGGCCAGGAACACGGCGCGTTCCCGCTCGCCGATCGGGCGGAGCTGTCCATCGCCATCGTGAATGATTCCGACCGTCGAAGTGAAACCCAGCTCGATCGCGCGTTTGCCGACAATCAGCGCGTCTTCCGGGTTGTGGATACCGCCGCCCAGCACGGAGTTGATGTTCACATGGAACAAGGCGTGCTCGGCCAGGATCTGCAGTTTTTTGTCCAGTACTTTCAGGCTTTTCTTCGACACGTCGTCGGGCATGACGTTATCGATGCTGATCTGCATGTGATCGAGGCCGGCGTCGTTCAATTGTTGGACGCGTTGAGCCGTCAGCAGGTAGCCGTTGGTGATGATGCCAGCGATGATCCCGCGGCTGCGGACATGCGCGATCAGCCGGTCAAGGTCCGGGTGCAGGAGCGGTTCGCCGCCGCTGAAGGTCACTATCGTGGTGCCCAGCGCCGCCAGCTTGTCCAGCCGCTTGATCATCAGTTCGGTGTCGACCGGCTTGGAGAAGTCATCGTACTCGTTGCAGTACGTACACGAAAGATTGCAACGGCGGATGGGAATGATGTGTGCCATCACCGGGTGGTCGGTAGACACAACGCCGTTGAATATCATTCGCCACTCGCGCGCGCGGCGGTTGAGCGCCCGGATGTCTCTGCGAAATTTGAATCCCAATTTTGGCATCACCAACGCTTATTTTCTATTGAATCATACTCATGCAAGTAACGCATGGGATTGGAACCGAATGGTTCCTGGCGAGATCTAAACAGCGATAACACGCGCCCGGAGCGATCTCTATTTCTTTGTAACCCAATCGTCGGGAGGCGACACCTAATATTAGCAGCGTGGTATTCTGAGGGCTGCGCGCGAACTGATGTTTGAGTTCCTGTTTAAATATCCAACTACGGCATTCAGCAAAGGCACTTTCGTGCTACTCGGGCAGTGGCCTCTGTGGTTGCTGATCGCCGCGTTTGTGGCCGCGGTCCTCGGACTAGGCTGGACGATCTGGCGTCGGCGCAGGGCGGTGGCGCCTACCATGCGCGGCCCTCGCACGGCGGTGGTGTGGATTTTGCAGAGCCTGCTGGTTTGCCTCCTGCTCTTCCTGTTGTGGCAGCCCGCCTTGAGCATTGCAACGCTGCGGCCTCAGCAAAACATCGTCGCGGTCGTGATCGACGACAGCAAAAGTATGACGACCCAGGACGACGGCAAGTCGCGTCACGATCAAATGTTGAGCACGCTCAACGACGGCCTACTCAAGAGCTTACAGTCTAAATTTCAAGTTCGACTTTATCGTTTGGGCGACCATGTGGAGCGGATCGAAAAGCTGGAGCAGTTGAATGCTTCTCTTCCGGCTACCCACATCGGTGACAACCTCAAAGAAGTGCTGGCGGACTCGGCGACACTGCCGATTGGCGCGGTGGTGTTGCTTAGCGACGGCGCCGACAATAGCGGCGGGATCGACTTGGATACCATCTCGGAGATCAAGCGGCAGCGGATCCCGATCCATACGGTCGGGTTTGGCCGGGAGCAGATGGCCCACGATATCGAAGTCACCGATGTTCAGCTGCCGGTTCGCTCGCTGGCGAAATCGCGCCTGCAGGCGGTGGTCACCTTTCACCAGCACGGATTCAGAGGCGACAAGGTCCGATTGGCGATCCGTGAGAGCGGGAAGGTACTGGCGAGTCGCGACGTGGTCTTGAAGGGCGATGGCGCCGCGCAGACCGAGGCGGTGTTGTTCAACGCTGGAGAGGCTGGAGTGAAGAATCTTGAATTAGCCATCGACCCGATGCAGGAGGAGGATAACAAGAGCAACAACAGCCTGACTCGGGTGCTGAACGTCGATAACAGCAAGCCGCGCGTTCTTTACATGGAGGGCGAGCCGACGTGGGATTTCAAGTTCCTGCGCCGAGCCGTGGAGGATGACAAAAACATCGCCCTTTTCACGATCGTCCGTACGACGCAGAATAAGATTTACACGCAGGTTCCCGACGACAGCGCCGAGTTCCTGAAGGTCAGTTTTCCCACAAAAGTGGAGGACTTGTTTAGCTTCCAGGGTCTGATCCTCGGCAGTGTGGAGGCCAATTATTTCACCACCGCGCAGCAGGACCTGATCCAGCAGTTCGTCGACCGGCGGGGCGGCGGATTGCTGTTCCTGGGCGGCCGCAATGCCTTGGCCGATGGCGGTTACGATAAGCAGCCTTTCTCCGATCTTCTTCCGGTGCGTTTGCCGGATCATAAGAACACCTTCCATCGTGAACCGGCCACGCCGCAGCTGACATCTTCCGGACGCGACAGTTTGATCACGCGTATCGAAGAAACTCCGGATGCCAACGCCGCTCGTTGGAAGAAACTCCCGTACCTCATGAATTTCCAGGAGGCGGGCCAGCCCAAGCCCGGCGCGGTGGTGCTGGCGGAGATGAACGCGTCGGGTCACACGCTGCCGCTGTTGATCACGCAGAAATACGGCCGCGGCCGGACGGCAGTTTTCGCCACTGGTGGCGATTGGCGCTGGCAGATGCTGCAGCCGGTAGAGGACATGAGCCACGAGATGTTCTGGCGGCAGATGCTGCGCTGGCTGGTGAGCGATACGCCCACTCGCGTGGTCTCGTCGACGACCAAGCCGGTGCTGTTTGACGATGGCCGCGTGCACTTACGCGCCGAAGTTCGCGATACCACATATTTGCCAACCAGCGACGCGCAAGTTGAGGCTCGAATCGTAGGACCCGATGGCGCGGCGGAGTCTGTGGACCTCCATCCCGATGCGCTCGAGCAGGGCGTCTACTCTGTCGATTGGGATGCTGCGCGGCCCGGGTCGTACGTCACCGAAATTACGGCCAAGCGGGGCCAACAAGAATTGGGCCGCGATGTGGTGACTTTCAGGCGCGAAGATGGCGTAGCCGAGAATTTCCACCTGGAGCAAAATCGCGACTTGCTCGAAAAGCTTTCCTCACAGACCGGCGGCCGTTATTACAGACCCAACGAAGTAAGCAAGCTGGGCGAGGACATCGCTTATTCCGACGCCGGGATAACGGTTCGCGAAACCAGGGACCTGTGGGACATGCCGATCATTTTCTTTTTCGTCCTGCTGCTGTGCTGCACCGAGTGGCTGCTGCGGCGAAGGTGGGGTGTCGTATGAGGTTGCCTCTCTTCGTGCTGGTGGCACAGGCATTCCTGCCTGTGTGTCTTCATGCAACTACCTTCTATGTCACCGTCGCCGGCCTAGGCGGCGAACCAGACTACGAACAGCGCTTCGCATCGCAGGCACAGGAGATCGACAAGCTAGTCAAGTCCGGCATGCCGGATGCCAACGTCACGACGCTGTTTGGCGCGCAGGCGACCAAAGCGCAAATCCAGGGTGCACTGGGTCAGATCGCCAAGCAAGCCAAGACTGCCGACGCGCTCGTATTGATGCTGATCGGACACGGCAGTTTCGATGGCTACGATTACAAGATCAACCTGCCGGGCCCTGACCTGTCCGCCGTAGAGCTGGCGTCGATGCTAGACCGGATTCCGGCCACTCGGCAGTTAGTAGTGAACATGACGAGTGCTAGCGGCGGCTCGCGCGCGGCGTTGGAGAAGCCAAATCGCGTGGTTATCACGGCTACGAAATCGGGCAATGAAAAGAACGCCACTGTCTTCGCGCGTTACTGGGTGGAGGCGCTGCGCGATACCTCGGCCGATACGGATAAGAACGAAACCGTCTCGGCGCTGGAGGCATTCACCTACGCCGAGCAAAAAACCAGCCAGTTTTATGAGACGCAAAAGCGCCTGGCGACGGAGCATCCAACGCTCGAAGACACCGGCTCGGGCGACGGCGCGCGTAAGCCGTCCCCAGAAAACGGGCAGGGGCTCAAGGCCGCCCAGTTCGGCCTTTTACGTATCGGCGCGTCGCAGATCGCCGCCAACACTCCGGAGAAAAAAGCGCTACTGGACAAGCGCGACGATCTGGAGCGGCAGATTGATCTGCTGAAGTACCAAAAGGCGGCAATGCCCGTCGAACAGTATAAGCAGCAGCTTCAGAAGCTGTTGCTGGAGCTGGCTAAGACTCAGGCGGAGATCGACAAATGATACGTCTCGGTTGTTTGGCGCTGGTGTGCGGCCTTACCGCGATCGCGCTGCCGGCTCAGACGCTCCCGGCACAGACACCGCCTGCTCAGACATTAGACCAATGCCGCACGCTCCGCCATCACGGCAAACTTCCGGAGGCGAAAGCCTGCTTTGCGCGGCTGGCTGCGGGGGCGAATCCTTATGCCCGGGCCGAGGGTTTGTGGGCGCTGGAACAATATCAAGAAGCCAACGATCAGTTCAAGGCGCTAATAAAACAAGAGCCGAAAAATGCGTTGTACCGCGTCCGCTGGGGACTGCTTTTTTTAGAGCGCTTTAACCCCAATGAAGCCGGTAATCTGTTCAACGAAGCTCTGGAAATCGATAAAGACAACGCTCAGGCGTATCTAGGACTGGCGCGCGTCGCCGCCGAGGGGTTTAGCGGCAAAGCGGTGGATTTGGCCGAGAAGTCCGCTAAGCTCGATCCGAAACTGGCCGATCCTCACGAGCTGCTCGCATTTCTGGCGCTCGAAGACAACGACGAGGAGCGCGCCACAAAACAGGCCGATCAGGCGCTGGCTATCTCGGCCGAGGCGCTGGACGCGATGGCGATTCACGCCACCATCGATTGGCTGGATGACAAGGCGGATACGCCGCATCTGGAAAATCCCTGGATCGATAAAGTCCTCAAAATCAATCCGGCGTACGGCGAAGCTTATGCCACCGCCGGGCATTTCTTCGTACTGAATCGCCGCTATACCGAAGGCATCAAGTTTTACCGCAAGGCGCTGGATCTGAATCCCCGCTTGTGGAACGCACGCGCGGAGTTAGGCGTCAATCTCATGCGGCTGGGCCAAGAGGGAGAAGCCCGCGAACAACTGGAGCAGTGCTACAACGCGAATTATAAGAGCGCGGAAACAGTTAACACGCTTCGACTTCTGGACAGTTACGCGAACTTCAGCATTTACGAGTCTAATCGCACCATCCTGCGCCTGGCGAAGAAAGAATCCGATCTGCTGCGTCCTTACTTTGAAGCAGAGATGCAGCGCGCTATCGCTACCTACGAGAAAAAATATCAGTTGAAGCTCAATGGTCCAGTCCAGGTTGAAGTCTATCCCGATCACGAAGACTTCGCGGTCCGTACCATGGGCATGCCGGGATTGGGCGCGCTGGGCGTGACCTTCGGCTCGGTGGTCGCGATGGACAGTCCCTCGGGCCGGCCGCCCGGCAGTTTTCACTGGGCCAGCACGATGTGGCACGAATTGAGCCACGTTTACGTTTTGCAGGCCACCAACCACCGCGTTCCGCGCTGGTTCACCGAAGGCATGGCTGTGTATGAAGAGACCGCCGCAGCTCCCGATTGGGGCGATCGCCTGGATCCTGAAGCCATCAACGCCATCCAGCACAAGCTACTGCTGCCGGTGGCTGAGCTCGACCGCGGCTTCGTACGGCCCAGTTATCCGTCGCAAGTCATAGTCTCGTATTTCCAGGCTGGGAAAATTTGCAGTTACATCGCCGAAAAGTGGGGCTACGGCAAACTGCTCGACATGATGCACGACTATGCCAAATTGAAGACCACTCCGGAAATCTTCCACGACGTTCTGGGCATGTCCACCGAGGACTTCGATAAGCAGTTCCTGGCGTGGCTAGGAGCGCAGACCAAGAATCCGGTGGAGCATTTCGAGGAATGGCGGAAGCAGGTTAAGACCATGGTGGAGGACCTGCGCGCTAAGAAGTACGATGATGTCATTCGCGAGGGCAGGGCCATTGCCGATTATTATCCCGACTACGTGGAAGCCGGCAGCGTCTATGAATTAATGGCCGATGCCTACACGGCCAAGGAAGACAAAGTTTCCGCGCGTAAGGAACTGGAACAGTACAATCAGGTCGGCGGCCGCAGCCCGCTGCTGATCAAGCGGTTGGCTACTCTGGAAGAGGAAGCGGGCGATCCGAAGAAAGCCGCCGCGGTCCTCGATCGTCTAAACTACATTTATCCGGAGGATCAGGAACTGCACAAACGATTGGGCGACTTGTGGTTGGCGCAGAATAATCTTCCTGGCGCGATTCGCGAATACCAGGCCGTACTCGCCACCAAACCGCTCGATCAGGCGGCCGCCCATTACCAGTTGGCAAGCGCGCTCCAGAAGGCCAACCGGATTGACGAGGCTCGTGAACAAGTGCTGCTGTCTTTAGAAGCGGCTCCCGGCTACAAGCCGGCGCAAAGGTTACTCTTGGAAGTTGCAAAATAAACAAACATGTCCACTATGAGCACAGCTTTTAGCACAGCCGTTGCCGATTCGGCGGAACTGAAAGAGCGTATCGATCGCTTCCAGGCGGTTCACAAGGGCATCGTCCGGGAAGTCCGGAAAGTGATCGTCGGACAGGAGGAGGTTGTCGAGCAGGTGCTCATCTCGCTCTTCGTCGGCGGCCATTGTCTGATCACGGGCCTGCCTGGAACCGCGAAGACTTTGCTGGTACGTACCCTATCCCAAACTCTGGGGCTGGTGTTCAAGCGCATCCAGTTCACACCCGACTTGATGCCTTCCGACATCACCGGCACCGACATCATTGAAGAGGACAATACAACCGGCCATCGAGCCTGGACGTTCGTTCCGGGGCCGATTTTCTCCAATATTCTGCTGGCCGACGAAATCAACCGTACGCCACCGAAGACGCAATCGGCGCTGCTCGAAGCCATGCAGGAGTTGTCCTGCACGGTGCGCGGCCACATGTACACCATCAAAGCACCGTTTTTTGTTCTGGCCACGCAGAACCCGATCGAGTTGGAGGGCACCTATCCGCTTCCGGAAGCCCAGCTCGACCGCTTCCTATTCAACACCATCCTCGACTACCTGTCGGCCGATGACGAAGTGAAAGTAGTGGACTTGACCACCACCACCAAAGTTGCCACCGTGGACGCCGTCACCAACGCCGAAGAGATTCTCGATTTTCAGCAATTGGTGCGCATGGTTCCGATCGCCGATACAGTCTCCCGCTACGCGGTGGAGCTGGTTCGCGCCACCCGTCCTAACGATGCCAGCGCTCCCGACTTCGTCAAGAACTACGTGAACTTCGGCGCCAGCGTCCGCGCCGCGCAGTTTGTCGTGCTGGCCGCCAAGGCTCGCGCGCTGCTGCGCAACCGCTATCACGTCGCTTATGAGGACATCCGCGCCCTGGCCGCGCCTATCCTGCGCCACCGTCTGCTGCTCAATTTCCACGCCGAATCAGAACGTCTCGATTCAGATGCCATTCTCAAGCGTCTATTAGAGTGGAAGCCCGAGCCCAGGTAACTGGAAACTAGAAACCCGAAACTGAGGACTGAGTCATGTTGCCTTCGACTCCAACCCGCTTTATCGATCCGTCGATTCTGGCGGGGATCTCGCATCTCGACCTGGTAGCCAAGACGGTGGTGGATGGGTTCGTGGCAGGGCTGCACCGGTCGCCCGATTTCGGATTCAGTCAAGAATTCGCCGAATACCGCGCTTATACACCGGGCGACGATCTGCGGCACGTCGATTGGAACGTCTATGCCCGCACCGAGCGTGCTTATCTGAAGCGCTATCGCGGCGAGACCAACTGCCAACTTACGATGCTGCTGGATACGAGCGCCTCCATGGGGTACAGCTCGCTCGGCATCACCAAGCTGGATTACGGCCGCTTCCTGACGGTTTCGCTCGCCTATCTGGCCAACCAGCAGCGCGACGCCGCCGGGGTCATCATCTTCGACGATGATGTTCGTAACTATGTCCGGCCGTCCACCCGGCAGGGCCAGTTCATGCGCGTGGCGCACGCCATCGAGAAAGCGGAAATTGGCACGCGTACCGATTTTTCCAAGCCATTCCTCCATTTCCAGCAGTTCCATATCCGGCGAGGCATTGTGGCCGTGATTTCCGACTTCTACGAACAGCCCGACGTGGTGATTCGCGCCGTCGAACCGTTAAAGTACCGTGGCAACGATCTGGTGCTGTTCCACGTCTTAGATCCGGAGGAGATCCGGCCCAAGTTGAAAGAACCGCGCTTGTTGGTTGATATGGAGACTAAGGACGCGCTAGAAGTTTCTCCGGAATACACAAAAGAGGAATACGGCGGCAAGATCGACGCGCACATCGAAGCGCTGAAGAAGAAGGCCGCCGCCGCCAATATTGATTATTGCCTGCTCCGGACTGATCGGCCTCTGGACGACGCCATGCGCGAATACTTCCTGGTGCGCAAAGGGAGGATGTGAGTGGGTTTTCTGGCGCCTTGGTTTCTGGCCGGGTTAGCGGCCATTGGGCTGCCCTTCTGGATCCATCTTCTGCGCCAATACCGCAGCACACCGCATCCCTTCAGCTCGCTGATGTTCTTCGAGCAGCGGACGCAAAGTTCCATTAAACACCGGCGGCTGCGTTATCTGCTGCTGCTATCGCTTCGTGTTCTGCTGCTGCTGCTGATCGCATTCGCTTTTGCCAATCCCTTCGTGACGCGAACCTCGGTGGGCGCCAGCGGGCGCAAAATGCTGATTATCGGCGTCGACAATTCCTTCAGCATGCGCTATGGCGACCATCTGGCGCGCGCTAAGCAGCAGGCTCTGCAAGCCGTCTCCAATCTTAATTCGGGAGAGCGCGGGCAGGTACTGGCAGTAAACTCGCGCATTCAGTTCCTAACGCAGCCGGTGGAAGACGCCGATCAGCTCAAGGCCGCCATTCAAGCTATCCAGTCTACCGACGAGCAAAGCTCCTATGGCGAATTCGCGCGCGCGTTGCGAACCATCGCCCAGGCGTCCAAAATACCGCTCGAAGTCCACTTCATCAGTGATATGCAGAAATCGTCGATGCCCCCAGCCTTTGCGGACCTGCGGCTCGGTGGCGATACGAATCTCATCTTTCACTCTGTGGCCGACTCCAAGGACCCCAACTGGCTGGTGGAAAGTGTGATCGCGCCTGGGAAAATCTACGATCCGAAGAAAGTACATGTGCAGGCCGTGATTGCAGGTGTCGGGACGGAGGCTACCAAGCGCACCGCCTCGCTGGTGCTGGACGGCAAGACGCTCGAAAGCAAGAGCGTAGATATACCTGCTAATGGGCGCGCCACGGTGGAATTTCTGTCGCTCGAATCGCCGTATGGCTTCCACAAAGCGGAGATCCGCATTCAACCGGACGACTCGCTGCGTGAAGACGACCGGTTCCAGTTTGCCGTGCAGCGCGCCGATCCGCGCCCGGTGCTGTTTCTACATCAAGGCGGCCAGAGCCGGGGCGAGCTCTATTATCGAGCGGCGCTCGAGTCCGTACCCGAAGCAGGCTTCGTGATCGAGCCTTTGCCGGTGGAACAGGCCGCCAACCAGGCGTTTTCGAAATATGCCTTTGTTGTTCTATCGGACATTGGATCAATGCCGGCCGGCCTGGAGAATAGCCTCCGCGCCTACGTCAACGCCGGCGGATCGGTGCTGGTGGCACTGGGTCCGGCATCCGTCGCCATGCAACGTGTACCGGTATCTGGCGAAGCGATTCAATCCTCCAGTTACGCTTCCCGTGAAGGCGACCGATTTCAAACCGTCGCATCCGCCGATGCCGAACATCCCTCGCTGCGGAGAGCCAACAAGCTGGAAGGCGTACAGTTTTTGCAAGACGTTCGAGTGGATCCCGGCCAATCGCGTGTAATTGCGCGCCTGACTAATCAGGATCCGCTGTTGCTTGAAAAGCAGGTCGGCGAAGGACGCGTGTTGGTGTTTACGTCCACCTTTGACAACCTCGCCAATGATTTTCCATTGCACTCTTCCTTTGTGCCGTTCGTCGAACAGACCGCCCGCTATCTTGGCCGGCAGCAGGACAGTGCCACCAACGTCGCGGTGGATTCCTACATCGAGCTTCGTTCCGTCAAGGAGCACGGCGCTGCGGTGGAAGTGACCGACCCCGACGGCAAGCAGCCGCTCACGCTCAACGAAGCCGCCTCTGCGCAATCGTTCCAGGTCAACCGCGAAGGTTTCTACGAGATTCACCGTGGCAACGGACGTCAGGAAATGGTGGCCGTTCACGCCGACCGGCGCGAGTCTGACCTCACGCCCATTCCGCAAGAGACGCTCGAGCTTTGGCGCAATACCGGCAAGGGTCCAGATCCGGTCACAGCCAATGGAGAGGCCGCAAACCAGCCCAGGCCTTGGAGTTTATGGCGCTACGCTTTGCTATTGGTCCTGATAACCGCGATAATTGAATCGTTGATAGCCAGCCGATATTTGTCGGTGGAGAAGGAGGCTGCATGAACGCCCTCGATCAACTGAATGCCTATTTGGAACGGCTGGAAAAACGGCTCCGGCTGTC
>DATMMD010000193.1:0-2212 GCA_035569875.1 Bryobacteraceae bacterium | reverse complement strand
CCAGCGCAACGCGATCATGGCCGGTGTGGACTCCATCGAACACGGCCATGGCGCCGATAAGCAAGACCTCGAAATGATGAAGGCGAAGGGAGTCTACTGGGTTCCGACGATGGGCTACTATTTTTATCACCTGGACAGCGCGAGATCCCCCGAAGCACACAAGTACATGGAAGATGTTTTGCAACGCGCCCGGCAGAATATCCCTATGGCGCGGGAGCTGGGCGTGAAAATCGCGAATGGTTTCGATCCTTCCAGTGCCGAAGATCATGGTCAGAATGCGCATGAAATCATTGCTATGACCAAACTGGGATTGCCGCCTGTAGAGGCGATACGCGCGGCCACTTTGAGCGCCGCCGACCTTATGGGTTGGCCGGACAAGGTGGGAGCCATCGAAGCGGGCCACTATGGGGATATCATTGGCTTCTCCGGCGATCCTCTTGCTGACATCGGGGAGCTCGAACACGTCAAGTTCGTGATGAAAGGCGGAGTAGTCGTAAGAAGCGAAATGGCGATCCACTGATTTCCGTACTTCCTATAACTGCGTTCTTCAGCTTGACCAAACCGCATTAAATGACGCCTCTCAGCTGACAAGGGGCTACCGCCGCGCCTGTACGTCGGCAGCGGCTTATTCAGGGCTTATTCAGTAGGGGCGTAATATCCGGACCGGGCGTAAGCCTTTACGGGCGGCAGTCCCTTGGGCGCGAGCAGCTTGACTTTGATCTGCCGCCAGGCGCGGTTGTGGCGCGTATCCGGTGGTTTATATCCGAGGACATATTGGTTACGAAGCTCCGTTCCAATTTTGGCAGCGATGTCGGGCAAATCGGTCAGCTTCGATACCGGGAAGACGCGGCCACCAGTCATCTCCACGAGTTCTGAGAGAAGGCTCCAACCGTAGCGCTCCTCGCTTTTTCGTCCGATGTGATGATCAAAAATTCCCATGGCGTAGAGCTGACAGTCTGATTCTTTAAGGAAGTTTCGGATGTCCGCTTCATTGTAGAGGCTATGGTTATCTCCTCCGTCGGAGATGATGAGCAAAGCACGTCTGCCGTTGTGTGCATTCCTCATCTGGCCCAAACCGAGGTAGACGGCATCGAGCAGTGCGGTGCGCCCCCCGGCGGCGCTAAACATTACGCGATTCTCGAGCTCCTCGGTGCCGGAGGTGAACTGGCTGGCCGGTTCAGCGCGGTCTTTGAACCTGACGAGAAAAAATTCGTCGTGCGGATTGGCGGCGCGCAGAAACTGAACGGCGGCTTGGCGGGCTCTATCGAACTTGTTTGCCATGCTGCCGCTCATATCGAAAATCAAGCCGATGGAAATGGGAACATCTTCGCTGGAGAAGGCCGAGATTTCCTGTTCGACGCCGTCTTCGTAGACCTTGAAGTTTTCCTTGTCGAGCCAGGTGACCGAGTTGCTAAGAGAATCGGTGACGCTTACATTCACGAGGGTCATATCGACATTCATCTTTATGGCGGCGGAGCGGTTGAGGTCCGGCTGCTTCGTGTTCCTGGGAGGTTCAGGACCGGCAACGTGTGCTGGCAGAGGCGCCCCGAAGATAAAGACCGCGACGAGAGCTACGCACGTCCATTGTCTGTTACCGATTGCCATTACAAATCCCTTCGCCGGGCTATTTCGTCGCCTCGGTTCTCGCCAATATCACTGCCGCGCCTGACGCCAGGGAGTCGTAGTAGCTCACCATGCGCTGAGGTTCGTCCGCCTGATAGGAGCCCAAATTGTGAGCCCAGCGGAATCCTATGGGCTCGTACCAGAGTTCAGCCTCAACGTGGAACGGACCCGACGAGGGATCCACTGCGGCGGAATATCGCACGACGCTGCCTTTGCCGGTGAAGTCAGGATCCTGGGCGGCATCGCCTACGACCTCGATGTCCTTCACCGCCGAAGCTTTGTCGAAGCCGTTTGGCAGAATGCGATTGTCCTTGAGGTACCCGACAGCAGCGAGGAGTCCGGTGGTTACGTGGCCTTCTGAATCCTTCAGAATCGGCTCGTAGATCTGCACCTGATCGCTGCTGATGATCTCGCGGTAATGAGGTTCAAAGCGCGTTGGATCGGTGTCGTTGATGTTTCCCCGAATGGAACCGTCGGGATTCAGTGCGCCGGATTCGAACACCGTTCGACCATTGCAATCTTGGATGGTGACGTGCAGCCATGCACGCCGCGAAGGATAGGCGGTCGGCAGTTTGTGTCCGGTGAGGTT
>DATMMD010000192.1:0-4544 GCA_035569875.1 Bryobacteraceae bacterium | reverse complement strand
CCGCCGGTGCGCGCCATTTCGGCGTCGTAGGTGTTGGCTTGGATCTTCACGTCCTCCACGGTTTCCAGCGTGGGGATGATGATGGCTCGATTGTTGGAGTCAGTGATAGGAACTCCATCCAGCAGGTAGTTGTTACCGCGAACCGGGCCACCGGCAATGGAGATCATCGAAGATCCGCTTTGATCTTCCATGCGATTGTAGGCGGGAGGACCCACCTGAACGATGTTGTTTGACAGCTTGGACATCATGAACGGGTTGCGGCCTAGATTGGGAAGGTCGACCAGTTTCTGGTTGTCGAGCTCCTGACCCTGGGAAGCATTGGAAGACTCTATCAGGGGAGTCACTTCGGTGACCTGAACGCTCTCAGACACCTGACCGACCTCCAGTTTCGCATCGGCGGTGACCGATGCCTGTGTGGCGACGATAATGCCTTTCCGCTCGAATTTCTTAAATCCGGGAGCCTCGCTGTTCACTGAATATGTTCCCGGGACAACGTCGGGAAAATTGTACTCGCCGCTGCCGCTGGTGTTGGTGGTTCGCTGCTCGGAGGTTCCTTCGTTAATGAGCGTAATTTTGGCGCCGGCGACAACGCCTCCGTTGGGATCGGTTACCAACCCTCGTATCGTCCCATAGAAACCCTGACCTAACAGCGGCAGGGCGGCCAAACACGTCCACAGCAGCGCGAGCCCCGCAGTCCAGATAACTCTCTTAGAAATTAACAGCATATTCGTCCCCTTTCCCTTTCCCAATTAGATTGCCGATTGCGTCACCCATGCGGGCGCATATAGTGTCCGACTCGAAAACACACCTCGGGCCAAGGATCTGCCGACGTGGGCTGCGCTATGACCGACTACCCTCTAGCCCCGATGAAACGTCACGACCCTGGATAAGACGTTAACGATAGCGTTGCCGCAATATATCACCCTTTGGACGTCGAGTCAAGCGGTTCTTAACCGTTGTGTAATGTGGCGGGCGGGGCTCTAGGGAAATTCTTGGCCTCATTGCGCTTCTTCGCGCACGGCCAGGGCGAGGACGAAGAGGTATACCGGCAGAACGCGCCAGTAGGTGAGCAAATCGGCCGAGAACATTTGCACTACTTGCCCAGCCCAGAAGCACGCCATCCAAGTACCGCAGAAGGAACGCAGGGGGCTAGCGGACCGGGCCGCCCGGAAGGCATAGAGCAGAACTGCGCAGTTGAGTGCGATAACAGCTGCCAGCCCAATTATGCCGGTTTCCACCAGCAACGTGAGATAGGTGTTGTCGCCGACAGCGGTGCCGCCAATGAAATCCGAATAAGGCAAAGTCTTATAGCCTACGCCCAGGAGCGCGTGCCAGGGGTTTAAGGCCAGGAAGTTCACTAGCGTTTGCCAACTCGCGACCCGGCCGGAAAGAACGGCATTGGGCGATTCGGAGAAGTACCGCAGCGCGTTGAAGAGGCGCAACCAGGCCATTCCAGTAAAGGCGGGGAAGGCGGCCAGCAGAACCGCGGCGGCGCTTGCGCCAAAAAACGCCACGCTGATGATCAGCCGCCGCCAGCGAATTTGCTTGCGGTGCAGCCATAAGAGAACGGCCAGTGCGACCGCCAGGTTCACCAGCGACGCTCGCGAAAATGACAGGACCAAAGCCGTCGCCAGGACCGCGCCTCCGAAGAATAGTGCCAGTCGGGAAAAAGGCCGATCTGGTTTTGACTGGAACATCGCCACGGCGATCATCTCCAAGAAAAACGCGCACAGATTGCCAAGCGTGCTGGCTTCGTAAAACACCCCTTGCGCCCGCCGGTACACACCCGTATCTAGCCAGATGAACTGCTGCTCATATCCAGCCGGAGCTGGGAACTGGAAGTAAAAATCGACGCAGGCGAACAGGGCGGAGAGGACCCCTGCCCAGAACAGGAACCGGATGGCTCGAAACTCCTGTTCAGACCGCATTCGGAACGGGCCGTCGCGGACATACAGGAAGATATAGATCGAGATTCCGAACAGCAGCACGCGCGCCAAGCTTCCTGCGGCGACGGTGGGGCCGGAATAAAGAGCTGCCAGTGTCACGCTGCAAGCGAAGACGAACCAGATCGCCAGCATTGATCGAGTCAATAGGTCCGCTCGGAAACGCCACTCTGGCAAGCGTAGGAAACCGATGACCAGGCCTGCGCCGGCAATCAGGAGTGCGACATGCGGCCCGGAATCGCCCAGCCGGATGGGAAGTGGTGGGGCTAGGAGCGCGCAAGCGAAGAAGAGCGTCAGCCAGGCCGTGGATGTCGCGAGCAATCGCCAGGAGAGCGGAATCAGGATCAGCGGTGCACACAGTGCGGCCTTCAGAACAACACCGGGAGTGAGCGCGACCGCCGTGGCGTAAAGACCAAGCGAGAGACCAATCCAAAGCTCCCGCCGATCTCGCGCGCCCGCGGCCGGAATCATCCTCGCATTCCGCGCGATATCGCGGGTTCAAAAGGCTGTGCTTTGCGGCGATACACGAACGCCAGGCTCAAGTAGGCGATCGAGGAAGCCAACGCTAAGAACAGCGCAATCGCGACGTTGAGTGCGATGTTAGGTGAGCTAGGCCGTTGAGGAACAATGCCGGGGTCGATGACGCGCAACTGCTCCGCATGTGAACCAGCCGTGACCTCCAGATCACGCAGCCGATTCGAAAGCGCCTCATAAGCCGATTGCGCGAGTTTCGTTTCGGTCTGCAATTGTTCGCGCCTGGCAAGCCGCGTGGCGAGAAGTTTGCCCTTTTCTTTAATGTCGCGAGCCAAGTCGCCCGACCGCTTTTGAAGCAACGAGGCTCGGGCCCGCGCGGCCTGCAACTGCTCGCCGGCAAATTGTCCGCCTGTTTGCGCCTGTTGTTGGTACTCGGCGACATCGGCATCGGCGGAGACGAGCTGTTGCTGGACCTTGCCTTGTAATTCGACGGCGGCGTCAACCTCGGATTGGAGCGCTTCGATAGGGGCGTTCACCGCCGAGTCAGACGACTCCTTCTGAGTTCGTTCCAGGCGAAGATGCGCCTCATTGGTCTGCTTCTGCGCCTTCCCGACGAAGTCCGTATCCGAGACTAAGCTTTCCACGCGGCTGGCGGTCACGGTCTCGTCAGCGAGATACTGCACCAGACCCTGGGCCGTTTTCGGATCGGGCAGCGTGGCGCTGATCTCGAGGATTTTCGTATCGCGCAGTTTGGCAACCTTAAGAACCTGCCGTTTGAGGGATTCGATGGATTGTCCCGTTTCCAGCAGATGAAAGCGTTCAGCCGCCCGGGCAAACAGAGTATCGCTGGACGCGAAGCGCTCATAGGTCTTGAGCGATTCCAGATACACGGGACTGACTGCGGTGGAGAGTCGCACATCATTGCCGCCCGGGGGCTCGATAACGATGCTGGCTGTGGCCGTGTAGTGTTTGGGTAGCAGCAGACTGACTCCTAGCGATACGACCACTGCGACGCCACTGGCGGCGGCAATCAATCGCCATCGGCGGCGTAGATAATCCACATATTCGAAGGCATCAAAAGTCTGATACATGTGACCTCGCAACACGACCTGGGTTAGTCTGATCGATATGCGCTTCCTCGTGCCGCTGGTTGCGGCGCTGGTGCCGTTGCTAATAACGCCCGGTCTGCTCTCTTATTTCGATGTTACGCCGAAAATCGCGATCCTCCTATTCGGTTTGTCGCTAATTTTGTTATATCCGAGCGCAAACGTATCCAACGTACGGAATCTACTGCGGGCGCCGGCCGGGCGCTGGCTTGCGGGGCTCATCGGTTCGACATGGATCGTGAGCGCGCTGGCGACTGTGTTCTCCACTTATCCGCTGCTTTCGTTGGACGGCGGCAACTGGCGCCGCTATGGGTTCATCGTCGAAAGCGGACTTTTGATATTCACCCTGCTTTCGGCGGCGTGGCTGGCAGCGGACCAAAACAACGTTCGCGTGTTACTAAGGGCCTGCGTAGCGAGCGCGGGATTAGCAGCCCTATATGGAATCGCGCAATATTTCGGTTGGGATCCATGGCTCCCGGCTGCGGCCTATCAAGCCGGAGAAGGGCCGTTCACGATCGTGCGTCCGCCAGGCACTCTGGGCCACGCCGATTACTTCGCGGCCTGGCTGGTGATCGTAGCATTCTTCGGATTAGCTCTGGCACGCATGGAGCAGGCCCGCTGGCTCAGGCTGGCGGCGCTGGGCGTGTCTATTCTGAGCATCACCGCGATCGTGCTTAGCGGCACGCGCTCGGCCATCTTGGGACTGCTCGCCGGAGCGTTGGTTCTGACATCCTTGAATCGCCCGCGGATTCGATTGCGCGCGGTGATGATCGGTGTGGTAGTTGCGGCGTGCAGCGTTATTTTCTGGTTCACGCCGGCTGGGACTAAATTGCGAGCCAGAGCGCATTGGTCATCGGAAGATGCCTGGGGTGGAGCGCGCTTGCTGCTGTGGCGCGACTCGCTGGGCATGGCGCGCTATCACCCTTTGATGGGCTTCGGACCGGAGACCTTTGCGACCGAGTTTCCACGCTTTGAATCGGCGGATCTGGCACGGGCTTATCCCGACTTCTACCATGAGTCG
>DATMMD010000191.1:0-2878 GCA_035569875.1 Bryobacteraceae bacterium | reverse complement strand
GCCGGCGTCTTTGGACGCGATGATTGCTGAAAGACTGAGCCCGCTAGTACCTAGTTGCATAAGTTAGCGAACATGATAATCTGCTGGGATGAAAGCGGCAGAATTGGCATTGACGAGCGAGCAGCGGGCGACTTTGCGGTCCTGGCTGGCTGCGGGGAAGACCGAGCAGCGCGTGGCGTTTCGAGCGCAGATCATTCTGGCGGTGGCCGAGGGGCTGAGCAATAAGGCAGCGGCGGCCCGGCTGGCGACCCGTCCGGCGACAGTCAGCAAGTGGCGTGGCCGGTTTGCCCGGTACGGCTTGGCCGGGGTGGCGGATGCGCCGCGCAGTGGCAAGCCACGGCATTACGAGGCCAAGCATAGGCGGCGGATCATTGCGGCGTTGGACGCGCCGCCGCCGGCCGGTTACGCACGTTGGAACGGCCCCCTGCTGGCCAAGCATCTGGGCGATATCTCCAAGCGTCAGATCTGGCGGGTGCTGCGGGCGCACGAGATCTCGCTGGAGCGGCGGCGCAGTTGGTGCATCAGTACCGATCCGGCGTTCGCGCAGAAGGCCGCCGACGTCGTCGCGCTCTACCTGCAGCCTCCGGAGAATGCCGTGGTGTTGTCGGTGGATGAAAAGCCGCACATCCAGGCACTGGAGCGCGCGCAGGGCTGGTTGAAGCTACCGAACAGCAAGGCGCTAACCGGTTTCAACCACGAGTACAAACGCCATGGCACGACCACCCTGTTCGCGGCCTTGGAGATCACCACCGGTTTGGTCAAAGCCGGACATTACCGGCGCCGCCGGCGGGTCGAGTTTCTGCACTTCATGAACCGCATCGTCGCCCAACATCCCGGCCGGGAAATGCACGTCATCTTGGACAACCTGAACACCCATAAGCCCAAACACGATCGCTGGCTGGCGCGCCACAAGAATGTCCATTTTCACTTCACCCCGACCCACGCCTCCTGGCTGAACCAGGTGGAGGTCTGGTTTTCCATCCTCTCCCGTCATGCCTTGGCCGGTGCCAGCTTCACCTCCCCGCGCCAGGTACGAGAGCAGATCGACGCCTTCATTTCCACCTACAATCAGGACGCTCACCCCTTCGAGTGGACCAAGCAAGTCGTCTTCTCGAAGCATCCGCGATCGACATACGCTAATTTACGAAGCTAGGTACTAGTCAGTCTGCAGGAGGAATACCGCGCCTGGCTCGACAACATCCCGAACAACTTCGAAGGATCGAGCTTGGCCGACAAGCTGCAGGCCATCGCCGAACTCGACCTCAATCACCTTCGGCGATCGAACCACCGTGCGGCTACGGCCGCGACTGATTGACAGAAAAAGCCACTTGACAATCAAAAGCCCCATCCAAGCCTGCCCCGGCGCAGGCCGGGATCATTTGGCTGCGGGATGGGGCGCCCCGGTCGGTTGTATCCAGCTGACGACGATGCCTTATCCTCGCCGTTTACCCCAGAGCATCTCTTGGGAATCCCGATCATGCGTTGGCTTTGATCAGTTCGGCGACCGCACGGGTTGATATGCCCTAGACGAGGCCTCTTGGACCACTGCAGCGAGCGCCTTCTCGGCCATGCCGCGTGTGTAGACGCCGGAAATAGCTCCCCTTCCTGAGCTCGGGCATGCGCGGTTCGACTGAGGTCTCGCGATCGCGATCGCGGTAGCCGTTGCGATGGTCGATCCGGTCGGCGCTACGCTCGCCGTGTGCGGCGCTGGTCAGGCTCTCGACCTCCAACTCCATTCTGGCGCCGCGCACCGAATCCGACCGTCTCGCTCACGTCGGTTCTCTTCCGCGGCAGGGTGCGAAGGCTCATTATCTCATCGACAAATCGTCGCATTTTCCCGTCTTGGTAGAGGATCTGAAACCAAACCCTACCGGAGATCCGCGATCATCGCCGCCCCAGGAGACACAGTCAACTTGCTGGTCGGAATCAGAGCCAAAAAGTATCGGATCAGTGCGGCGTGTCCCTCGTCCGACCTGGACCCGTTGATCATTCAAGCACCGGGGTCTCCAGCCTGGTAAAGACTCGCTCTCCTCTTTTCCCGGAACAGTTTCATGCAGGTTTAGCCGGCGGATTTTGCGACATTCTACAGCAGGGAACGAGCAAACCTTCCCAATTTGCGTAACAACTCCTCCTGCGAATAAGCCAGACTCATCTTCTCTGGAATATTTCTCAAGCGGTAGCGTTGTCCTTCAGCGGTATACGGGAGCCGCATTTAGATCACCATTTCCTGATGCGCATATCGGGTAGCTGTCGAAACGGCGAAAAAAGGTGAGCTCGAGTTCCGATCTGCGTCTCGAAGCTTTTGTAGGCGCTCGGGTGGTAATCACTGGTGGTCTCGGTTTGATTGGCTCGGCGTTGGCACGGCGGCTTGTGGCGCTCGGTGCCGAGGTTCTCCTTGTTGACAGTATGATTCCAGAATACGGTGGCAATCTAGCTAATATCGCCGATATCCGTGATCGGGTGGCTGTCAACATTGGCGATATCCGTGGTGGCTATATTTTGCGATATTTGCTTGCCAGTCAAGATTTTCTCTTCAACCTTGCCGCGCAAACAAGCCATCTGGACTCAATGACTGCACCCGGAGATGATCTTGAGATAAACTGCGCAGCGCAACTCCAACTGCTGGAGGCATGCCGCGCGGTGAACCCGGGTATCATCATCGTCCATGCCGGAACCCGCCAGATCTATGGCCGACCAGACTATCTGCCCGTCGACGAACGCCATCCACTGCGACCCGTCGACGTGAACGGCGTCAATAAGATGGCCGGGGAAGCCTATCATCTGCTTTTTCGTGACGTTTATGGAATCAAAAGCCGATCCTTGCGTCTGACCAACGTTTACGGGCCGGGGATGCGTATCAAGGATGCTCGACAGACCT
>DATMMD010000190.1:0-4645 GCA_035569875.1 Bryobacteraceae bacterium | reverse complement strand
ATCTGCGCATACACGCGATCAATCGCTTTTCTCTGCGAAACGCCGTCAGTCGTGACTGTCCGCAGGTTTTCGACCCAGTTGAAGATGTTCGATCGCTTGAGCCGGTCATCATTCAGAGACGTCTGATCCGGGACTCCCGAGGCGACCGGCCGGCCGAGGTTATCCACGAGAACGACAAATGGAACAACGTGCGAGCGCGCGGATAGCAACACCATGCCAGCCGTTGCCACCAGGGCGACAAGTGAACATAGGGCCGCCATGAGGCGCCAGTTCTTGGCACGTGTGATGAGATCTCCATAGCGCTCGTCCCATTCGCGGCGGGCCGCCAAGTAGGGGTTATGCGCGTTAGAAACCTCGGGACGGCGTGCTTCGCGTTTGAGGAAAAGACTCATGATGATCTCCAGTTACTCCTCGTGCTCGATTGGAATTCGTGGCGGCGTTACATGTGGCGCCGCGTCCGAGGGTAACGACCCGAGCCGACGCCGAAAACCCCTGACCTGATCGGCGGCGCGGGTGAGCGCGCTCTTTCCCTTCGCCGTCTGGAAAGGTTGCGGATTTGCGTTACCGGCGTTGCCCACGGATGCGACATCACACACAACCCGAGAACTGCCTGGACTGGTTGAGTTCGAGGGAGTGGCTCCTTCAATGGAACCGCTGGCAACAACGTCACTGCTCGTTCCGCTGCGTACGGTCGAGGGAGAACCCGCTCCTCGTGTCCTGGCTAGGTCGCTCGCGCGAACCGACGCCGGCGCGAAGCCCCGCTGAGCCGGTTGGGTCTCGAACCCGGAACCTACCAGCGGCTCACCCCCGATTGACGACAATGCTGACGAAACCGATGGAGGCGCCTGTGTGGCGGTGCTTCCGCTCGACACGTTCTCACCTCGGGCCGTATTTCCACGCGGCTGTGATCTGGCGATTGGCGGATCGAGAGCGCCGCCATCGCCGGAGAAATTTGAGGGTGGGTCCGGCTGTCTACGCGCACCTACACCGTTCGCGGCAGAACTCGGCGACGGCGACGAAGGCGGCGATACCGAGCCTCCTCCGACAGCCGAACCCGATCCGACAGAACCGACACTTGCAACCGCAGTTGTCGTGGTGGAGCCGGCGCCTCCAGCGCTCGCGGCCGATCCGGTACCCGCTGTTGCACCGCCTCCCCCAGCCAGTGCGGTCACTCCAGCGACTGCAGCGCCGCCCACTGCAAGAGCGGCACCGCCGACAACGGCAGCCGTCGCGACGAGATCGCCACCAGTCAGAGCAGGAGAGCCGCCAATCACGGCTGCGAACAATTTCGGAATCTGCCAGCAACACATCATGAAGATGAGAGATCCGCCCATCACGTCGAAAGCCGTCATGGCCGGGCGTGCAGACGTTGCGATTGCCTGTGCCTCATCGAGCCAGCTGAGGCTCAGGCCGAATCCGGCCGAGATCAAGCAATACAGCAGGATGATTTTGATACCGATCGAAACGGCAAGACCGATGTATCGTTCCGTGTATGGAGCAGTCCATCGGCTCCCGCCGAAACCGAGAAAGATGAAACCGACCGACACCACGAGGTAGCTTTCGACCATCGTGACGATGAAGTTGATCGTGATCAATGTGTACGAAACAACGATCAGCAGAGCCGCAAATGCGAGCGCCAACGATGTGCCGGGGTTCGTGAAAAACGCGGACGTACTCGCACCATCCATCAGTGCTCCGGCGAGGGAGAGTCCCTGTATGAAGACACCGCTCGGGGACAACGCGCCGAGTCCGGCGGCGTTCTGCCCAATCTGCGTGAAGCTGTCGATGATCGCGGGAATCCAGATGCGGCCATTCAGAAGCAGTGCGTAGAATGCGCCAATCCACATCAGCTTTCGGATCAGGGCCGATGTCCAGCTTTGGAGGTCGCTCTTTTCAAGCAGCATGACGGCGGCGCTCCACGCGAACTCGATGACGGCGAGAATCCCGAAGAGCGCGTTCGCATAAACCCAGACGTTGGTGGTCCATTGAATCCGCTGGTTGCGGAACTGATCCATGATTTGGCTTGGCACGGTGGTGTTGAAGCCAGGCCCCTGTTGACCCCAGATCACCTGAATGAACAGACTGGTGACGGCCGCAACTTGCAGCCACCGAAGCACCGATGCACTGCCTTTCAACGAATTGCGAATTTGCTCTAACACGACACACCTCTCCTGTTCGCCTTGGCGGCGCGACTCATTTTGTGGATCTGTCGAGGCTCTACTTCAGACCGGGCGAAAACGTTTTGCCGTCGCTGGTCACGGGTCCGGAGCGCCAGAAAGCAAGTTCGCGGGCGGCGGTGCATAGCCGTCCCTCAATGGACTCCGCCCATTGTGCCGTTGCCTTCTGCCGCACTGGCTTACACATTTCGTCTACCTGATAGGCCACGTCTTTGTGCTTGCCGAGCCACTCTCGCATACCATCCTTTGAAACGGCGGCCAGATTTCCTGAACCGGCCTGCTCCACTTTCGCTGCAATCGGGCTCCTGGGTTCGGGGTGACTACAACCGAACAGTCCCGCCAACACAGCCAAACATCCGTACGCAATCGCACGCTTTCGCAATTGCTGCATGGCTCACCTCACTTTCAATTTACTGGAGGCCCGGCAAATATGTCTTGCCGTCGCTGGTCACCGGTCCACCGGTAAAGAACCATTGGGCCGCGGCCTCATTGGCGGCCTGCTGCTGGATGATGGCGGCCTGATAAGCCTGCTTGCTCGACATGTCCGCCATCATCAGTTCCCGCAGTTTCATGAGCTGTTGCACCTGCTGGTCGCTGATCTGCCCGAGAACATTCAGTGCTTGCATCTGGCCATCCGCCGTCTGCGACATACTTTCGAGCGAGTTGATAACCGCTTGTTCACTCTGTAGTTGCTGGCCTTGCAGTCCGGCCGCGCGGAGTGCTCCCAGCGTTGTATCAAGCGTCGTCTGGGACCACTTCTGATAGTTCATGTAGTAGACGGTCGGATTCGTGCCGTATCCGGGATACGTTTTGCGGAACAACTGATCGAGGTTGCCTAGCGAATACGCCAACGCCTGTCCACCTTGCACGATCTGAGCGAGGGCATTGATGTCTGCCTGGATCTGGCCGAATTTCTGGGGCGAGAGATTTTTCGTGTTGCGAAGCATGGTGGCCAGCATCGCGATCTCGGTTTCCAACTGGAGACCCTGGCGGATGTAGGCGAGCACGAGCTGGGCATGATTCAAGAATTGGGTGACCTCGGTTGCGAACGCACCGGCTTCCGCTCTTTGCGGAGCGTTGGCTGAGACCGCGAGCAAAACAAATAGGGCTATTACATGTTTGCGCATACTTACTCCTCTTCTTCACGTTCTTCGAGTGAGCGAAAATACTCCGCCCACTTCTGCAACCCGCGCAAGCGGAGCCATTCGGCGCGCCATGTTTCGCCAAACTTTTCCATCACGCCTTCGACGATCTGCCGTTCTTCGCGACCGTTGACCCCAACCCAAGCAAGCCCCACCTTGCCCACACCGAGATCGACCAAACGCCGGCCGATCTTACTGACCACGTAATAGTGCTGCTTTGGAACGCTCACCTGCAAAATCTCCAGTTCCCGCTCGTTGAGACCGACCCGCTCATAGAAACTGCGCGAGCCTGGATTCTTCGATTCTGCATTCGGCAGCAGAATCTTCGTTGGGCAGTTCTCGATAATCACGTCCGCTATATCTGAGTTCGCAATGTCGCTGATCTGTTGTGTGGCCATCACGACCACTGCGTTTTTCCGCCGCATCGTCTTCAGCCAGTCCCTCAAACGATTGCGGAAAAGCGCGTGCTGTAAGTAGGACCACGCTTCGTCGAGCAATACGAGTGTCGGCGACCCATCAAGTCTCTGCTCGATACGTCGGAACAGATATAGCAACACGGGGATGACGGCCTTGTCGTCGAGTTGCATGAGATTCTCCGTTTCGAAACTCAAAAACCGCCCATTCCCGAGCATGTCGTGATCGGCATCGAGGAGCGAGCCCATCGGACCCATGACCGTGAAATGCTGGAGGGCGTCTCGAATGTCGGTGTCCTGCACATTGGCCGACAGCTCCGTCAAAGTTCTGGTGGGCGAGAGTTGTAATCGCTGCACCGCTTCCGTGACCGCGTTACGTTGCTTGGGGCCGAATTTCAGGCCGTTCAGCTCGCAAAGCACTTCAATCCATCCCACTGCCCACTGAACTTCCGACTCGCCGTCAATGTCTTTGAGTGGGCAGAAAGCCAGATGCGTCTTGGGCCCGGCCAAATCATAGAACGAACCGCCCGCGGCTTCCGTGAGCATCCAGATCGAATAACCACGATCAAATGCGAACACCTGTGCCCGTGGGTAACGGAACCATTGGGCCGCGATCAAACCCAATGCCGTTGACTTGCCCGCGCCGGACGGCCCGACGATCAGTGTGTGACCCAAATCCGACACATGCAGATTGACGCGGAATGGCGTGGCTCCGCTCGTCGCGGCGAACAGCAGGGGCGGGCTATGTTTCGGCATCATTGCGGAGGGATTCTCGCGGAGACCAGCCCACACGGACGTGATCGGGAGCATATCGGCCAGATTAAGCGTGTGCAGCATGATCCGCCGGACATTAGAATAACCGTCCCCAGGCAGCGATCCCCGCCACGCTTCCACCGCGTTAATTGTCTCGATG
>DATMMD010000189.1:0-2547 GCA_035569875.1 Bryobacteraceae bacterium | reverse complement strand
GCGTGACAAAGGAGGAGTGCATGCGGTTCTTCGGAATTTTCGTCTCTGTCTTATTCCTGCTGGCAACGGCGTCGGCGGCCGATATCAGACTGAAAGTTGTTGATCCTCACTCGGCGGCCGTCGCCGGGGCGCAAGTTGAATGGTTCCGCTCCGACTCGTCGACTCCCCTCGCCATCCAGACCACTGCGGCCGATGGGCTGGCGGTATTTCGCGGAATGGACGCTGCATCGTACCGCGCTCGCATACTGGCGGCCGGCTTCGCTGAACAGGCGGTGGAATTTTCTTCATCCACGTCGGAAGCCATTACGGTAAGCCTTCGACTGGCTCCGGCCACTGAAACAGTCAATGTAAGTGCCACCCGCACCCTGGTCCCAGGCAGCGCGACCGGAGCGGATGTCGAAAGCTTGAGTGCCGGACAACTCGAAGTCATGCGGCCGGTGGCGGCCGATGACGCTCTGCATTTTCTTCCCGGCGCGGTGGTGAGCACACAGGGGCAGCGTGGCGGGCTCTCCTCGTTGTTTGTGCGCGGGGGCGAGTCGACGTACAACAAAGTGATTGTCGACGGTGTCCCCGCCAACGATCCTGGCGGCATCTTTGACTTCGGCGTACTGCCGCTGGCTGGGGCGGACCGCCTGGAGTTTGTTCGCGGCTCTCAAAGCACGCTCTACGGCTCCGACGCCATGACCAGCGTGGTCCAGGTTTTTACGCGCACCGGAAGCACGCCGGTCCCTGAACTGCGTTTCGGCGCGGATGGCGGAAACCTGGGAACGGCGAACGGCTATGCATCGCTTGCCGCCGCAAACGGCCGCTTTGATTACAACCTATTCGGAGACCAGTTCAACACCATGGGTCAGGGCCCGAACGACGATTACTCAAACTCCCTGGAGGGCGGCAACGTCGGGGTGAAGCTGACCGACTGGGCGGCGCTGCGCCTGCGTGCCCGCCACTCCAACAGCGCCACCGGTGTGCAAAGCTACTGGAATTTCAACGGAGACCCAATCCTGCCGCCGGACTTAGACCAGCGCGCGCGGCAGAACAATCTGCTGGCCAGCGCGGAGTTGACCGTAGCAGGGCCGTCGCGCTGGCAGCATCGTTTCACCGGCTTCGAGTACGCACTGCATCGCACCAATATCCAGCCCGTCAATCAGCCCGGTCGAGTGGACCCTTTCGGAGATCAAATCGATACTCCATTCCATGCCATCACCCATATCAATCGCGCCGGCTTCGACTATCAGGGCGACTACATGGAACGAAGTTGGGCGCAGACTACGATCGGATATGAATTCGAAGATGAAAATGGAACCACCGGCAACCTCCCCGATTCGCTCAGTCACGGAGTGCGGCTGAACCACGCCGTGTATGGGCAACAGGTCCTGGCCCTGGGGCGCCTCTCGGTCGTGGCCGGGGCCCGTTTTGTACACAATGAGAGTTTCGGAAACAAAGTTGTGCCGCGGATTGCTTTGGTGTTCGCCGCTCTGCGCGGGGGGGATTTCTTTTCCGGCACGCGTTTCCGCTTCAGTTATGCCACCGGCATCAAGGAGCCCAGTTTCGCGCAGTCGTTTGGAAATGGCGGCGGGTTCCCCGTCATCCCCAACCCCGACCTCAAGCCGGAGCGGGCGCGCTCGTTCGAAGCCGGCGTGGAGCAGAGGTTTTCCAGGAACTACTCGTTGACCGCTACTTACTTCAACGGGCTGTTTCGCGACAAGATCGATTTTAACTTTCTGAGTGGCGCGGCCTGCCCGCCACCCGCTGCTCTCTGCGGACAGTACGTCAACGTCAATCAGGCGATCGCACATGGAGCTGAAGTGGAGGTTCACGGACGGCCGCTGGCGAGACTGTTGTTCGATGGTTCTTATACCTTCACTTCCACTCAGATCCTGGAGCAACCGTTCGCCTTCGATCCGCTGCTCGAGCCTGGCCAGCCCCTGCTCCGGCGTCCCAAGCATTCGGGAAGTTTGTTGCTGACCTACCTGAGCGGTCCCTGGGGAGCAAATTTAGGGGGGAGTTTCATCGGCAGGCGCACGGATTCTGATTTCCTCGGCTACGGCATCAACCACGCCGCCGGCTACGCTCGCGTAGATCTCGGCGGATGGTACGCGATAACTTCCCGGATCACGGCCTACGTGAATCTCGAGAACGCCTTCGACAAGGCGTATCAAGAAGTAGTGGGCTACCCGGCGCTGGGAGCAAACGTCCGCGCAGGCATGCGCTTCAGAATCGGTGGAGAATAATTTCCTGTGGGTGTGGTCGCAGGCAACTCCGCCCGCGGTTTCTCAGTTAGGCCAATCGACCGATGTCGGAGAAACGGCCGCGGGTGGTAAACGAATTGGTGGAACGCCGGCGAGTCGCCCGCGACCACACAATCCTACACCGGTCTTTGACGGGCTCACCGATGACGGACGCGGCGAGGCCTGACAGCCGCTTGCGGGCGATCATCGGCCTCGGCGGCGAAGGGGACGGCTAGGGGCAACGGTGCGGCGGATCTCGATCCCTGATACTTGCTTCGCGCGGCCATCAATTTTCCCAATTCCTCGCTGCCCAGAGGTT
>DATMMD010000188.1:0-2170 GCA_035569875.1 Bryobacteraceae bacterium | reverse complement strand
GGCTCGCCCCGCCCGCTGTAGCGGCACCGCTCACACTAAGCCTGGACGAGGATCTCAACAAAGCCAGATACGTTCTACTCCCTAAGCTCGGCTTCCCAAACGATCAGAAATCTTGAATCGCCCCTCAGATAATCCGCTTGGGATGCTCCGCCAAGGCCTTCCGAAACGCTCCGAGATTTGTGGAGTCGATAACCGCCGTTCCGGTATCCACAAACGTGGGTAGAGGAGCCGTCGGCGCGGTCGCCCAGTCTTTAAATTCGTGAACCACGTTGTGGTGCAGGTCGTCCAGCAACCTTACTCCATAAAACGCCATCAGGTAGGGTTTCTGCACGACCGTGGCGGTGATCCACCCTCGCTCGACCGCGTCCAGTGTCTGCGGATCTTTATCGAACGCCACGATCTTGATCTTCCCGGTCATGTCCAGCAGGTGCAGCACATCGGCCGCTCCCGGCCCTCCCGAGGCCTCCAGGCAAATAATCCCGTCGATCTTCTCCTTCTTCTTCTGCAGCAGGTCGGAAATGCCGTCATACGCGGCCCGCGGATCGCCATGGTCGTCGATGGTTGCCACAATCTTGATTCCCGGATAGCTCTTCAGCACGTCGTTCACACCGCGGACGCGCTCCTCTGAATTGAACTGGCCCGGCAGGCCGATTAGAACAATGCGTCCTTGTCCAGCGAGCAGGTCCACCATCCGCTTCGCGCTCTTTTGCCCGGCGCGGAAATTATCCGTCCCGATGAACAGCACTCGCCGCGAATCCGGCGAATCCGAGTCCATGCAAATCACCGGGATTCCCTGCAGCACAGCCTTGTTTATCGACTCCTTAAACAACGCGGGGTCGCTCGCCGACACCATGATGCCGGCGGGATTTTGCGCCACTACCTTTTGAAACTCGCTTAGCTCTTCGCTGGGCGAAAGAGTGGCAGGTCCCACCATCTCTACTTTTACACCCGCCGTCTTGCCGATATCCGTCAGCCCAGCTTGCGCCTCCTGCCAATACGGCAGGTTTACATTCGCGGTTACAAGAACATAGCGCTCCTCCGGTTGGTGGTAGGGCTTCTCGCAGGCAGAAAGGGCGAGCCCCATCGCAACTACGCCGGCGATGCAAATGAATCTGGGTGCGTTCATGATCGGTCTCCTTAGCTGAAACTTACCTAGTAGGTTGAATGGTGGGATGAGACCAGATGACTCCGCGAGCAGACTAACACAACGCGCTTCGCTGGTGATAGAGCACTGGCATTTTTCCTGACCGTTCCAACCCACCTCCCGTAAGATGGTGCGTTGCTTGCCGGCGGCTGCGGTATCGCGCCGGCCGCCGCGTCTTTTCTAAAAACTATGCCTGCTGGAATATTGTTGGAAGTTGCGGTGGATTCCCTGGCCCGCGCGGCCGCCGCCGAACGCGCCGGAGCACAGCGCCTGGAACTATGTGCTGATCTCGCTGCGGGAGGCCTGACGCCCGGGATCGAGTTGATTCGCCAGGCGCGCGCCGCAGTCCGCATTCCCATTCACGTGATGATCCGCCCCCGCTCGGGCGATTTCGTCTACTCATCGGCCGATTTTGCCGAGATGAAAGCGTCAATCAAAACGATCGCAGCGGAAAACGTGCAAGGAATTGTAACCGGCGCTTTGCTGCCCGGCGGTTCGGTGGACGTTCGACGCATGCACGAACTTGTCGCTCTCGCTTCGCTAATGCAGGTCACGTTCCATCGTGCATTTGATGAGACGCCAGACTTGCACGCCGCATTGGAAGCAGTCGCTTCCACCGGCGCGCACCGCATCCTCACTTCCGGCGGCGCAGCCAATGCCCAAACTGGCGCGCGGACTCTCCGATCGCTAATCGAACAAGCTGGAAGCCGCTTCACCATTCTTCCCGGCGGCGGCCTCCATCCACGCAATATCGCCGAAGTAGCCCGCGCCACCGGCGCGCATGAGTTGCACACAGGCCTCGGTGAAGTGATTCCCTACTCCAGCCCGGACATCGCAGCCTTCGAATCCGCTGTGCGAGAGTGCGTCGCGAGCCTTCAGAGGTAGCGCCGGCATCTTGCCGGCATGCTCGCCGCCAGTGTGGCGGCACTACCAAGAAAAAGGGGCACGCGGTAGCGTGCCCCTCGAAAATTCGAATTGTATTCAGCGTCAGGCCTTCTGCGCCTGCCTCCGAAGGAACGTCGGCAC
>DATMMD010000187.1:0-3032 GCA_035569875.1 Bryobacteraceae bacterium | reverse complement strand
TTCCGCGATGACTCTAACCGGCGTTTCAGGACGCCCCGTCAAGTGCCAGAACAGCGGGAAAAGGGCCTCGGCTCCGGCGTCGTGATGACGCCGGATGGCTACATCGTAACGAACAACCACGTAGTGGACGGCGCTACCGATGTCACGGTCACGCTGGCCGATAAACGTGAGTTCAAAGCCAAAGTGATCGGAACCGATCCGAAGAGCGATATCGCGGTAATTAAAATTGATGCTACGAATCTGTCACCCATAACCATAGCCGATTCCTCGAAAGTTCAAGTTGGCGACTATGCGCTGGCAGTCGGCGACCCATTCGGCGTCGGCCAGACGGTCACGATGGGAATCGTGAGCGCCACCGGGCGGTCCCATCTTGGAATCGAAGCGTACGAAGACTTCATTCAAACCGACGCTCCTATCAATCCTGGGAATTCCGGCGGAGCGCTCGTCAATGATCGCGGCGAATTGATCGGCATCAACACGGCCATCATCGCTCATGGATCGGCAGGGAATCAGGGCATCGGCTTTGCCATCCCGGCGAACATGGCGCGCAACGTCATGCAGCAGATCGTGGAACACGGCAAGGTGACGCGTGCGTATCTGGGCATCGTCCCGCAAGACGTTACTCCGGATATCGCCAAGCAGTTCGGCCAAAAGGAAGCACGCGGCGCGCTTGTGGCCGACGTGAGCGCCGGCAGCCCCGCGCAGAAGAGCGGCCTCGAGAGGGGCGACATCATTCTCGACGTCAACGGAAAGCCCGTTGCGGATAGCAATGAGCTGCGCATGACGATCTCGATGATGGCTCCGGATAGCGATGCGAAGCTGAAGGTGCTCCGCAATGGGTCCGAGCGCGAAATCGCGGTGAAGCTGAGTGCTATGCCTACTGAGCAGGCCGCTGCGAACTCGGAAGACAAATCCAACAGATCCGCCAGCAGCGCGCTATCGAGCGTGTCGGTTGACAACCTCGATGCCCAGTCGGCGAGCGACCTCGGGCTTTCGCCCAACACCAAAGGCGTGGTGGTGACCAACGTCGATCCTTCCAGCGAAGCAGCCGAAGCCGGGCTTCGCCGCGGGGATGTCATTCAGGAAGTCAACCGCCAGCCGGTGAAGAATACGTCTGATTTCGAACGCGCTATGCACGGCTCGAAGGACAAGGCCCTCCTGCTAGTGGATCGCAACGGCGGCACGATGTACCTCGCTGTCTAGTCGGTTCCACCACAAAGAAGCTGGCCGGTCCGACGTACCCCGCGCCGGGCCGGCTTTTTCTTTTCTCCGTGATTTCAGCTGGCCCATAGTCTTTACTCCTGCTCGTAAAACTTAAGGGCCATCGCACCATGTGTCGCGGCGCCGCCCGCGCGTAAAGCTGCGGCGAGGAGGGAGCTTTCGGTGATTTCTTCGCGGGAGGCACCGGCGGCTTTGGCTGCTTTTACGTGGACTTCTATACAGTAAGGACATTGCGTCGTACAGGCGACAGCCAAAGCGATTAATTCGCGATATTTCCTCGGGATGGCTCCGTCCTCACGACCAACTATCTTGTCTAGGCCAAGCCATGCATTGAAGTCATTCGGAGCGAGCTTGCCCATCTGCTTCAGATAACGCAAGTCATCAGGATCGTGATAGTGGTCGCTCATTTTCTTCTCCTGTCGGTCTCCTCTTGAGACGAAGTCATGATTGAGACCCTTTGGTGCGCATCGTACGCTGCTATTGCTGTAGGCACAACGAACTAGGCAGCAGAGCGGCTCTTTATTCATGTTGCCCGTAAGTCCCGTAAACGGCCCTATCGCAAGCTGGCTTTTCGGCAGCAGGGCCAGATTCTGAGAGGCCGACTTCCCGGCATTTGCGTTTCGTCAGAATAGTGCCAGAAGCGGCTGGTGCCGCAGGTTTGACATAGGTTCGTGTGGGGCGTAGCATCCGGCTCGATCGCGTGAGGTGCTTGCATAAAATCCCCGCTCTTCCTGAAAGGCTGAAAGGGTGGGCCACAAAAACCGAGGGCTGTGGGTGGATTCGCGCGGTGAACGCGTCGGACGGCGAGCGATCCTGAAGGCGGGGATCGGCTTGGGAATCACGCTGAGCCTCGGCCAGGAATCGCCGGGCCAGGTGAACGGCGCGTCCCAACGGCCGAAAGAAGGCGATCTATTGGTCAAGGTCGGTGATGCGACAGTCACGCCGCTAACGCCCGTCGACATTCCGGTGGGAGCTACGCAGACAATGGCGTGGGCCATGGATCCGACAGACAAGACGGTGCGCAGCGGTTCCCGGCTCAATCGCGTGCTACTCCTGCGGCTGGACCAGGAAAAGCTCAGTCCGGAGACGAAGTCTCGCGCCGCTGACGGCGTCGTGGCCTACACCGCGATCTGTACCCACACCGGCTGCGAAGTAACCGAGTGGGCGGCGGACGAGCAAATCCTGGTTTGCCCATGTCACGAATCGCGATTCGAACCTAAAGACGCTGCGCGGGTGGTCGACGGCCCGGCGCCGCGCAGTTTGCCGGCGCTGCCGCTCAAGCTGGCTAACGGAACGCTGGTAGTCGCGAAGCCGTTTACGGCGGTGATCGGGTTCGAGGTGCAATAAGTCTTTCGCCAACGTGTTTGTGGCCAAGCGAGGAATATGAGAACGAGACAAAAGATTCTCGGCACTGAGATGCTGGCATGGATACTCAGCGCTGCGTTTATGGCAGCGGCGCAAACGTCGGCGGCCCAGACAGCGCCGGCGCAGCCGCCCGCCCCGATTCCCACCATCCTGCAGAATTACAAGCCAGTCACAGCGGAGCGCCTGGTAAACCCGGAGGACGGCAACTGGCTGATGGTCCGGCGCACGTATAACGGCTGGGGGTACAGCCCGCTCTATCAAATCACGGTAGGCAATGTTCAACGGCTGCAGCCTGTGTGGGTCTTGGCCACGGGCGTGAACAACGGCCACGAGGCGGTGCCAATCGTGAACGAGGGCGTCATGTTCGTGGCGACGCCCGGCAATCAGGTGATCGCGATTAACGTAAGAACCGGCACGATTCTTTGGCGCTACAGAAAGCAACTGCC
>DATMMD010000186.1:0-17412 GCA_035569875.1 Bryobacteraceae bacterium | reverse complement strand
CCGCTAACCGCTTACTATCCCGTGTGAAGGGTTTCTTAGTCCAGGCCATGTATTTTTCGATGGCCTTCTGCATATCTTCCGGGCTGAGCTTCACCCAGCCAGCTGGATCGCCATGAAGAAGGAGCATGTATTGTGGCATCGTTTCTCCTATCGTACGCGCGTATACTGCGCGGTCTCTTTGAATTTCGGTTGGCCGTTTTCGTAGAACTGCCACTCGCTGACCACGTGGCTATTATCTACAATACGAAGCTTGGCATTGTGCATGTGCCCGGCGCCAGGGTTGGGAAGATTGGTGGCATCCAGAAACTGGAAGTCTAGCTCGCCGGTATCCGGATTTAAGGCCTTGGCCTGCATGCGAGGCTGATTGCCGATCATGCAGTAATGAGTCAGTAACAGGCGGCCGCCATCCACATAGTAAAGGGTTACCATGCTCGGCATTGTTTCGGACGACGCCCGTTCCAGTAGTGCCGTATCGCCAGAAACCAGTTCATAGCTCAGATGCACCTTTCCCGAACTGGTGTTGGCCTCCCATTCACCGACCAGCGTTTTGAGGCGAGCAAAACTCGCGTCGGCGTTGCTGGGAGGATTGGACTTGGAATCCGCGGCCTGTAATGCGGCCGAGGCCGCGATCAGGGCCGTGATCAGTAAGAATTGTGTTTTCATTAGGTTCTCCTTGGGTGTTTGTGTGTCTTGCACCCTATAAACGAACCAGGGCGTTGAAAATCGACAGGCGATCACAAAAATGTCGTGGCCTAGGAGACGAAGTAAGCTGTCGCGCCGATAATCGCACCCACCACGCCCCCGGCCATAGCCGCATACCAGAATGTGGCTCGCTTGCTCAGGATGGCAAGCGATGCCAACACAATCGAGATTTCGAGGAACACCTCACCGAAGTGCAAGCGCAGCGCCTGGCGTCCCCGGATATGGCTCTCGCCTTCGAGCTCCTGAGCCTGCTTCTGGATTTCTTCGTCGTCTTTCCGGTAGCGCTCGGCGTTCTTGGTATATTCGGCGCTCTTAGTGTCGTTCCGCATGGCGGCGAACATATCGCGGGCAACCTCCGATTCGTAGCGGCGAATCGATTTGGCTTGATAATACGACCATTGGTCCGATGCCTTCTGCTGTAGCAGCAATTCTTCGGTAGTGGTGATGTGGCCGGCCACAGACACAATAGCCAGCGTCGCGGCTAGGATAGCCATCGTCGCGGCAACGCGCTTATCAAAGGGATCTTTGGCGTGCTCGGAATGCTCGTGCAACTCTTCGGAGACAGACATCGCTTCCATGATAAGGCAGCGGGTTAATGGTCCAGATTGGCCAATGCCCAACGGGCGTGCTCCGCTACCATTTCATCCGGCCCCGCGGCCAGTTTCTCCAGCGGCGCGCGGAATTTCGTTAACCCACTGTTACCCATCGCGATCGCTACATTGCGCAGGAAACCGGAATACTTGGCCCGCTGGATGGGACTGTGCTTGTAGGTGTCGCGGAACTCCACCTCGCTTAAAGCGGCGAGCTTTTCGAGCGGCGGCGCGAAATGGCGCGGCTCAAACGACGGCTCGCTGGTCTCGGGCGCTTCCCGATTCCAGGGGCACACATCCTGGCAGATGTCGCAACCAAAGACATGTTGCCCGATACCGGCGCGCATCGATTCCGGTACAGATCCGCGCAGCTCGATTGTGAAATACGGAATGCAGCGCCGGGCGTCGATCTCGTATCCTCCCTGGGCGATCGCCTGAGTCGGACAAGCATCGATGCAGCGCGTGCAAGTGCCGCACCGGTCGGGAGGGGGAGCATCGGGTTCGATCTCGAGCGAAGTCACTACTTCGCCCAAAAAGAACCACGAACCGATCTTCTGATTGATGAGGCATGTATTCTTGCCGATCCAGCCGAGGCCGGCCTCCCGGGCGTAGGATCGCTCCAGCAGCGGCGCCGTGTCGACGCAGATCTTGTAATCGTGCCCGGCCGGAAGTTGGACGACCATCCGCTCCAGCCCCTTGCGGACCACGTCATGATAATCTTCGCCCCAGGCATAACGGGAGATCCAGCCCGCTTCCGGATCAATCGAGTCGGTGGAACGGGGCTCCGGGCCGTTATAAAGCTGTGCCACGCAGATTATAGTGCGCGCACTCGCGAGCAGGAGCTTCGGATCGCTTCGGATGGTGGCCCGTCTGTCGGTGAGGTAACCCATCGCGCCGGCCATTCCGCGCTCCACCCAGTCCTGGTAACGTTGATGGTCTCCAGGCAGAGGTTCAGCGCGCGCCATCCCGGCCAAATCGAAGCCACATCTTCGGGCTAAGCGCTTCACCTCATCGGCTGTCACCCTCCCATCTTGACAAAACGAAGCCACTAAGGGATAAACCTAGTCTTTTCAATGGGGATCGGGTCGGCCGGAGGGGCTCCGTTCAATGGGTGATATCCCCGTCGAGCTTAGAAAATGGGGGCTTTAACTCATTCGCCTAGCCTCAAACTGGCCCCTGTCTTATACTCTTAACGTCATTACGGATATATGCATAAGCCCATAAAGTACGTCGAAAAAGCGGTTACCGTGGCTGCCGGCGGAGCCTGGTTAGTATTCGATAAACTCAACCAGATCAACCAGAACCCGTCCTTCAAACCGAGTTGGTCCGATAAGCCGCTGCTCAAGAGTTACCAGAAGCAGAAGCCGCCACTCGGCTGGCCGCGCGAGACCGATTCGCTGTGCCCGCGCTGCATCCCCGAGATCCGGCAGCAGATCGTCGACGGCAAGCTACCGCACGAGATTCTGCTCAATGAAAAAGTCGGCGAAATCAAAGCCAAGGTCATTGAGCGCGACGGCAAGATCATGATGGTGAAGGAGTGCCCCAAGCACGGGCTCTTCGAAGACGTCATGGCGATGGATCCGGCGTTCTTCAAGCACCTGGAAGACGTGTTTCCGGGACGCGACATCCGCGCTCACAATGACGAAAAGCTGCACAATCATGGCACCAGCACCATCCTGCATGGCCGAGGGTCGGTGCTCACGATCGACCTGACGAATCGCTGCAATATGATGTGCGATCCGTGTTTTATGGATGCTAATCAGGTCGGGTTCGTGCACGAGTTGAGCTGGGAAGACATTAAGACACTCCTCGATAACGCGATTTCCATCAAACCGCGGCGCCAGATGTCGGTGCAGTTCTCCGGCGGTGAGCCGACGCTGTCGCCCCATTTTTTGGACGCCGTCCGATATGCCCGGAAAGTCGGCTATAACAGCGTGCAGGCGGCCACCAACGGAATCGAGTTCGCCAAGAGTCCCGAGTTTTGTAAACAGGCCGCCGAGGCCGGATTGCGCTACGCCTATCTCCAGTTCGACGGCATCGGCAATGCCGCCAATTCGCACCGGGCAGTCGGCAATCTGTTCGATGTCAAGATGCGCGCCATTGAGAATCTATGGACCTCTGGCGTCGACATCGTGCCCGTGATCACCATTATCAACGGCATCAACAACGAGCAGGTGGGCGCCGTGGTGCGCTTCGCTCTCGACAATCCGAAGAAGATTCCATTCCTGAGCTTTCAGCCGGTTTCTTTCACCGGCCGCGATGAAGCGGTAACCGATGAGCGTCGCCAGGCCCAGCGCTACACGCTGTCGCATCTGGCTCACGACGTGAAGAACCAGACTGGTCTGGGAGTGCCCGTCCGCGACTGGTTCCCAATCTCTTTCATGAGCACGTTCTCGGATTTTGCTGACCTGGTGCACGGTCCGGCGGCCGAATGGGGACAGCTCAGTTGTGGCTGCCATCCCAACTGCGGCATCGGCATGGCCGTAATGTGCGATAAGGAAACCAAGGAAGCCGTGCCGGTGACCGCGTTTCTCAATGCCGAGCGGCTGGCCAAAGACATAGAGCGCATCAACGACGCGGCGCGCGGCAAGAAGCTTTCGGTGATGGGAGTTACGCTGGCGCTGCTGCGCAACTATAATCCCTTCAACTCGCCGACGCATTTCAAGCTGAGCGATATGATCGCCAAGTTCGACAAGTGCTTCGGCATGTCGAAAAAGGCCCAGACCGGCGCTTATGGCAAAGTCACCGGCGACCGCACCATGGCCGATATCACGCAGCGCCGCCAGGATCGCTGGAATTTCCTGTTCATCGCGGGCATGTGGTTCCAGGATCTGTTCAACTATGATTTCCGGCGCACTGAGCAGTGCATCATTCCTTATGCCACTCAGGAGGGTGAGATCTCGTTCTGCGCCTACAATACCGGCGTCGGCTGGCGCAATATCATCGAGAAAATGCATATGACCGCCACGCTCACCAAGTGGTACGAGGAGCGCGGGCGTCACGAAATCTTCGCCGGCGGTAAGAAGGTCGGTCTCGAGAACGCGAATCACTCCTTGGTTCTTCGCGCAGATGACGTGAATCATGGCAAGCAAGACGATCTCGACAAGTTAGGGATCGCCAAGAACGCGCGCGAAGAAAAGAAGCGCGCCCGCGACGAAAAGTTGCACGAGCAGCAGGAGAATGAGCGCATGGCGAAGTTGTATCGCCAACATGTGCTCAAGGAGCAGCCGGGGCCGGAGCTGATCCAACTCGGGTCCATCGCGCCAGCGCCCGCTAAACCGAAATCAGAAGCAGATCGCGAAGAGGTAGGATCCTTCGGGGACTAATCGCGACAGCCCAGCCAGAGGAGAAGAAGCCGTTCGGGGCGACCCGGGCGGCTTTTTCATTTCTAGCTGTGCCCATTGTGAAGAGCTCAAGATCTTTCATGGGAAAATGTCGCTCTCACGCCAGTGGAATGACGCGGCTTGGCCGCCAGGCTCCCCGCTGGGTCACTCGTTTCATTCGCCCACCTTAGAAGATCCCAAGTCCAGCTATCAACCGCTTGGAGCCTAGCAGTATAGCCAGAATGCAAAGAATGATCGCCACCACCGAGTTCTGCCGATTCGGGCCCCTGGTAACGATATGCGCGATTATGCTGAAGATCAATCCAGCGAATGCAAACGGGATGTTCACCCAATTCGTCCATCCGAAACACGGAATGAAACCGACCGCCATTCCGATCAGCGCCAGGATACCCCATGCCAGGCTCAATGCTTGCATCAACTCGCTCCTCTGCGCCGAATAAATGCCAGCGCGCACATTTCGTTTGCAATGAAAAGCAAATACAGTGGAACGCCGGCGCGATTCGCGTGCGTGGCATCGCCCAGACGGCCTTCGGAAATGTCCAGAAAGCTGGTAGTCATTCCGCAGAAGGCGCATTCCCTTCCATATTTCGCTTTCCACTCGCACGCGGGCACTATACGAGAGAGTCGCTCGCGACCCAACGCGAATGGCGACACGAGAACGGCCAGGATTGCCAGGCTCAAGGTCACCCAAACGATTCGAAACGATCGCCGAACGTCTTCAGTCATGGCCACCACTTTCGTTTATTGTATAAGTTAAACTGGTTGCAATACCGCAATGCTGTCGATCGTCATCCCGATACATAACGAGGAACCGTCCATCCTGCCGCTATACGATCGGCTCACCTCGGTGCTGGAGTCGCTGCAGAAACAATACGAAATTATTTTTGTCGACGATGCTTCCACTGACCGCAGCTTCGATTTGCTGGCCAACCTGGTAGAAATCGACGCGCGTTTGAAGGTAATTCGCCTGCGCCGGAATTTCGGACAAACCGCGGCGCTATCGGCGGGCTTCGATGAAGCGCAAGGCAGCATTATCATCTCGCTTGATGGCGACCTGCAGCATGCTCCGGAAGATATTCCAGCGCTGCTCGCCAAAATCGAGGAAGGTTACGATATCGCCAGCGGCTGGCGCAAGGATCGCATCGATAACGCGCTCACCCGGAAGATCCCGTCGCGTATTGCGAATTGGCTGATGGCGAAAAGCTCGGGCATCGCGCTGCGGGATTTCGGCACTACATTCAAGGCTTATCGCGCCGAAGTGTTGAAGGAGATCAATCTTTACGGGGAACTGCATCGCTTCATTCCGGCGCTGGCGAGTTTCTATGGAGCGCGCATCGCGGAGGTGCCGATACGGAATACCCCGCGCATATCTGGCGATTCCCACTATGGCCTGGGCAGGACGTTTAACGTTATGTTCGACATCCTGACCATCAAGTTCCTGCTGAAATACTTCACGCGCCCGATGCATTTCTTCGGCCGGCTGGGGTTGGCGGGGTTCGTGCTTGGGTCGGTGATATTAGGGTCGCTTGCGATCCTAAAGCTGTGGGGACATGCGATGCTGACCGATCACGGTCCGCTGATGATCGCCGGTTGCCTGCTGATTCTGGCGGGTCTGATGATGTTCAGCACCGGACTGCTCGGCGAAGTGCTGATGCGCACCTATTTCGAGAGCCAAGGCCGGCGCATTTATGCAGTACGCGAGATTCGTTGCCGGCGCGAGCCGGTGGCTCCGGCGTAGCAAACCGCTTCCTGATGGTCACGGCTCAGAATTACGACTCGGCCGCCGTTCGCGCGGGCTTGAAATCGGCCACACCGCGGTCCAGCCTGCGACGCCAATAGTTCTCAAACAACCCCTTCATAGCTTCGCCCATGGCCGCGTGCTCGAATACAACGGCCGTCCATGTGGGACGGGTAACCACCGGATCGAGGAGTGCCAGCAGGCCGCGCTGCGAATCAAACACGGCCAGTTTCATGGGCAGCGAGTCGGTCTGTCCGATTTCGACACCCGCCGTGGCATATTCGCCGAGCCGCTGGCGGTGCCCATCATCCAGCGATCCGGATTCCATCAACAGCCGGCAGGTGACGCCGCGCGACCGCGCCTGTTTCACCAGATTGTCGTCGAGCGGATCGACAGCATAAGGAGGCCGCGAAAATTCCAAATACTCATTCTGGACATCGGAAAGCATCCGGCGGTATTGCACGGCGGTCTGCTCCGGGTCGCTGACAATACGGAGATAATCGAGCGTTCCGCGGCCGCCCTGACCCTCGGAATAGGCGGCGGCCAAATCGTTCACCAAGCCATCGGCTAAGCGGGTCTGCTCGGTAAGTTCGTGCTGCAAGACCTGCGAGCGCCGCACCAGGTAACTCGGTACCGCCAGGTTCGGCTCGACAGCCGAAAAGAGCTTGGTCTTCTCCTGCACCACGTGCGCGAATCCCTTCTCCGCCAGACTGTCCAGCACCTCATAGATCTTCTGGCGCGGGACGTGCGCGCGGGCGGCCAACTCCAGCGCTTTGAAGCGGGGATGACCGATCAGAACCAGATACGAGCGTGCTTCATAGGCGTTCAGGCCGAGTTGTTGCAAGCGACGCCAAAACCGCTGGAAATCCATGTCGGGCAGTTCGGTGGTCATCGCGCCTTCGAGCATACCAAATGCCTGATGGCGTTTGTTGTTAGAATCGCGTGTAGACCTCGGTTTTTTAACTATGCGTGATTTTCCTTCCACCCTTGGTTCTTTGAAGACCAGTGAATTTTCAGAACAACGGATCGCGGATCGCAGCGTCAAAGATGAGCTGCGCCAGAACCTGATTTGCAAGCTGCAGCGCGGGGAAGAACTCTTTCCAGGTGTAATCGGCTACGAAGAAACAGTGACGCCTCAGATCGTCAACGCGGTTCTTTCGCGTCACAATTTCATCCTGCTGGGATTGCGCGGGCAAGCCAAGACGCGCATCATCCGCATGCTGACGACGCTGCTCGATGAAACTCTGCCCTACATCGCCGGCTGCGAGATTCGCGACAATCCTTACCGGCCTATTTGCAAACGCTGCCGGGACCTGATCGAAGCCCAGGGCGACGACACGCCCATCGCCTGGCTCACTCCCGAAGGGCGTTACGTCGAAAAGCTTGCGACGCCGGATGTCACCATCGCCGATATGATCGGCGACATCGATCCGATCAAGGCGGCTCGCAGCGGCCGCGATCTGTCGAGTGAGCTCACCGTGCACTACGGACTTATGCCGCGCGCCAACCGTGGAATCTTCGCGATCAACGAGCTGCCCGATCTGGCCGGCAAGATTCAGGTGGGCCTGTTCAACATCATGCAGGAAGGCGACGTGCAGATCAAAGGTTATCCGGTGCGCCTTCCGCTCGACATCCTGCTGGTTTTCACCGCGAACCCGGAAGACTACACCGCGCGCGGAAAGATCATCACGCCCTTGAAGGATCGTCTCGGAAGCGAGATTCGCACGCATTATCCGATGACGGTGGAACACGGGCTTTCTATCACCAGGCAGGAGTCGTGGACCGACCGCGCATCTTCTATCCGTTTGGAAGTGCCTAATTACATCCGCGAGATCGTTGAGCAACTGGCGTTTCTGGCGCGCGAAGACAAGAAGGTGGACAAGCGCTCCGGTGTTTCGCAGCGGCTCCCGATTTCCGTGCTCGAGAACGTCGCTTCTAATTCGGAGCGGCGCGCGTTTAAAGCAGGAGAAAAGGTAGCGGTGCCGCGCGTTATGGATATTTACGCGGCGCTGCCGTCGATAACCGGCAAGCTGGAACTTGAATATGAAGGAGAATTGAAGGGCGGCGATGCCGTAGCCCGGGAGCTGATACGGTCCGCGGTTGGTAAGGTGTATACCGGCTATTTCGATGGCGTGAATGTCGCTCAGATTGTGCAGTGGTTCGAGCTGGGTGGGTCGTTGAAGCTGGATGAAACGCTGGACTCGGCCGCTATGGTGAAGCAACTTGCCAACATCCAAGGCTTAATGGACAAGACCGCGGCGCTAGGCTTGGGTGCGAGCGAACCGGATGCGTTGCGCGCCTCGGCGGCGGAATTTATTCTGGAAGGGCTCTATGCACACCGGCGCATCAACCGTAATGAAGAAGTCGGGTTTATGGCCGGTGAACGCAAGCGAGAAAATCCCGAGGGCGGGGAAGGGCGGCGGCCGCCGCGCCGCCAGTTCAACTAGAGCGGCCTGTCATGAAATGGATTCGTTATTCACGCTACACCGGCGATGACTTCGGTCTCAGCGCCGAAGATCTTCTGAAAGCCTTGTCCGACTTCTTTCTGCAGAGCGGATTCCAAAACCAGTACATGGGATTCAGCGAGTTGAATCAGCACACGCTCGAGGACCTGAAGAATGCTCTTCAACGCGCGCTCGAGCAAGGTGAGGCTTTCGATCCGGATCAAGCGCAGCGTATTCAACAAGCGCTCGAAAACATGACGCCCGAGCAGATGGACGATATGCTGAACCGGCTAGTGCAAAAACTAGTCGATGAAGGCTATATCAATGCTGAACAGCCCCAGCAGCCCAATGAAGCCGGCCAAGCCGGGATGGGCAATGCGGACCGGAAAATCAACGTCGAGATCACCGACAAATCCATCGATTTTCTGGGCTTCAAGACACTTAAGGATCTACTGGGCTCGCTCGGAAAATCGAGTTTCGGCGCGCACGACACGCGCGATCTGGCCACGGGCGTCGAGACCAGCGGCGCCGCAAAAGCCTACGAATTTGGTGACACCCTGAACCTGGATATCAGCCAAACTCTGTTTTCGGCGATCCAGCGCGAGGGGCTTAAAGTCCCGATCGAGCTGGAGTACTCCGATCTGCATGTGCACCAATCTGAATATCAAAGCTCGTGCGCCACGGTGCTGATGCTGGATTGCAGCCACAGCATGATTCTCTACGGCGAGGATCGCTTTACGCCTGCCAAGAAGGTCGCTCTTGCGCTGGCGCACCTGATCCGGACGCAGTATCCGGGGGACAGCTTGCGTTGCGTTCTTTTTCACGACTCGGCCGAGGAGCTCAGGCTGGCCGACCTGGCGCGGGTGCAGGTTGGCCCTTATTACACCAATACTCGTGACGGCCTGATCCTGGCGCAGCGGCTGCTCAACCAGGAGCGCAAGGATATGAAGCAGATCATTATGATCACCGACGGAAAGCCTTCGGCGCTGACGCTGGAAGATGGCCGCATGTATCGCAACGCGTTCGGCCTGGATCCACTGGTGATCAGCCGCACGCTCGAAGAAGTCAGCCGGTGCAAGAAGCAGGGCATCCTGATCAATACTTTTATGCTGGCGAGCGACTTTGGCCTGGTGAACTTCGTGCAAAAGGTCACCGAGCTATGCCGTGGCAAGGCCTATTTTACGACGCCCTATAATCTGGGGCAGTATCTGCTAATGGATTACATGAACCGTAAGACCCGCACGGTGCATTAGGACGAGTGGCGTGGCGCACGTTCTCACCTGGGCGTCGGCACGAGTGCCGACGCGGCACACAAAGTGTGTGCGCTACGTCTTTCGGGTCGTGTAGGGACTTCATTCCACACCTTCGGCACACAAAGTCTGTCTGCTACCAATGAAAATTGCTGACGACGAAATAGACCACTGGCAGCGCGAACAGGCTGCTGTCCACACGATCCAGCCAGCCGCCGTGTCCGGGCAATAACGTTCCACTGTCCTTTACTCCCGCGCCACGTTTGATCGCCGATTCGCACAGATCGCCAAACTGGCCCGCGATGTTGGCCACGGCGGCCAAGCCCAATCCTTCCGCGAGGGGCACTCCGGGGAGCAAGCGGGGGATGTACAGTGCACCGTAGGCCACCGAGGCAACCAGTGATCCCGTGGCGCCCTCCCACGACTTTCCAGGGCTGATGCGCGGGGCAAGTTTGTGACGGCCCGAAAGCCGTCCTACGTAAAGCGCGGCGATGTCGCCAGCCCAATTGAGCGACAGGCCGAAGAACAGCCAGTAGGGACTAATGGCCCGCAACTCAATCCCGCAACGCAGTGAGCCGAACACGTAAGCAACGCCTAACACCAAAACCGCCGCGCTCCCGAGAGACTCCGGTAGCTCGCGTACCCGTAGCGAAAGCGCCATTCCGAGTATTGCGATCAGAACGAAAAACGTAGGGTCTTTCTCCGGCAGCAACAGAACCAGCAGACCCGCGACGTACCCAAACACTCCAGGCTTCGGGATGTGATGCCGCGCAGCGATATCGGCGTACTCGTGGAAACATAGGACGGCAACCACTGCCACGACCGCAAGAAATGCCCACTGCGGCGCCCATAACACTACGTAGCAAAACGTCGGAATGAGGAGCAGCGCCGTCAGGATGCGCGTCATCGCGCGATTGTGCCGGCCACTTCCACTGACTCTTCGTGGCTGGCGCGTGCGCCGTCGGGATTCAGGCCACCGAAGCGTCGGTCGCGTTTCTGATAATCCAGGATGGCGCGCAGCAGATCCATTCGTCTGAAATCAGGCCAGAGAGTGTCGGTGACATACAGTTCCGCGTAAGCGATTTGCCAGAGCATGAAATTGCTGATGCGCATCTCGCCCGAGGTGCGAATCAGCAGGTCAGGATCGGGCAGGTCGGCCGTGTACAACCGGGAAGCGATGGCTTCTTCGTTGATGCGGAGATCCCCGAGGCTTCCTTCCAGGCGCGCGTCCGCCACTATGGCGTTGATCGCGTCCACCAGCTCGGCGCGGCCGCTATAGTTGATAGCAACATTGAGCCGCATTCCACGGTTGTGAGCTGTAGCATCGATGGCATTCTGCAGTTCCTGCCGGACCTGCCGTGGAAGCCCGTCCAGCCGGCCAATGCAGGTGAAGCGGATGCCATTGCTCAGAATCTCGGGAAGCTCATGGCGCAGATAGACGCGCAGCAGCCGCCAAAGAGTATCGACTTCCGCTCTCGGCCGCTTCCAGTTTTCCACCGAAAAAGCATACAGCGTCAGCGCCTGAATCCCCAGCCGCGTGCAGGTTTCCACCGTGATTCGCACTGTTTCGATGCCGGCTTTGTGACCGGCCACCCGGGTAAGGCTTCGCTTCTTGGCCCAGCGGCCATTGCCGTCCATGATGATCGCAATATGGGTGGGCAAGCGGTTCGGATCGATGCTATGGGCGAGTGCCCAGTCTTTGCTTCCGGGCTTCAAAAATTCGAAGAGATCTTTCATCTAGACAAGTTTTATGGTACACCGGCTCAACTCGATTATGGACCAAGGTGGTTGTACCACGGCTGAAAAACTATACTGAAGAAACCTACTCCGAGGGCCGCAGCTCCTAGGAACGTTCCGAAGGGCAGCTCATAGGTGGATGCATCTTTTCCGGTGAACCAGATGTAGCACAGTCCCACTACGGCGCCTAACAACGATCCGATGATCAACGTCATGAGCGCGCCCTGCAGGCCCAGAAAAGCGCCGATCATCGCCACCATTTTTACGTCGCCGAATCCCAGACCTTCTCGATGGCGAAGCTTTTCGTACAGAAATCCGACCAGCCACAAAGTACCGCCGCAGAACAAGGCGGCGAACAACGATTCCGCCATCGATGCCAGCCGAGGGTGATCGGTTCGCATGAGCAGCAGTCTAACGATGCCCCAGTCAAAAGGAACGAAACCCGCGAATATAACGCCTGCCACAGCGCCCCCCAGCGTGAATTCATCGGGCAAAATTCGCTCTTCAATATCGGAGAACATCAGGGTGATATCGATGGCGGCGAAAACGCAAAACTTGATCGCTGCGGCGGTTGGGCCCAGCATCCAGACCGCGCAAAAGAAAGAAGCGCCCGTCAGCAGCTCTACGACCGGATAACGCCAGGGGATACTGGCACTGCAATGCCGGCAGCGTGCTCTAAGTAGAAAATAGCTGAGCAGCGGAACGTTGTCGAACCAGGCGATTGGCTTACCGCACTCCGGGCAGAAAGACCGGGGCCGGACCACCGATAGATCGCGCGGCAAACGGTAGATGCAGACGTTCAAGAAACTGCCGATGAGCAGCCCCGCGAGTGCGGCTAATGCAGCTTCGATCAAGCGAGTATCCTTTCATAAGCCCGCAGCGTCTCGTTAACCATACGCTCCAGAGAGAACTCTTTTTCCACGCGGCTTCGGGCGCGTGCAGCCAGGCGTAGTGCCAGCGGGCGATCGGCCAGCAAGCGCTGAATCTGCTTGGCTATGGCCGGAGGCTCATTGGATGTCAGCAACCCCGTGGCGCCATCGTCGACAATCTCCGGCAGTCCCCCGACGCAGCTAGCCAAAACCGGAGCGCCCGCGGCCATTGCCAGCAAAACCGCGGACCCCAAGCCCTCCAAATCCGTAATATAAACGAAGACGCCCGCTTCCGGTAAGTCACGAATTAGATTATCGGAGAAATGCACCGGAATATCGGCCAGTGCCGCCGCCTCCTCGATTAGCTTCTTACCCTTTCCCGGATCTTCCAAATCCACCGCCAGCACTCGCGAACGGTCGCCCGTTTTCGGCCAGGAGTCCACTGGAACTCCGTCATACACGACAGTGATTTTTCCAGGTTCGACTCCGGCCTCCATCAGAATACGCTTCACGCATTGGGAGACGGCGATGTAATGTATTGGGCGCCTATACTTCCACCAGGATGCGGCATTACGCCGCACCGGGAATGCCACCCTTCGCGACACCACCAGCGGCTTGCTCGCGAGCAGGGCCATGGTATGCGCGCGCGCATCATGTGCGTGAACCAGATCCACACCCGCGGCTCCGCGAAGCAGCCTGCCGATGCCCAAAGGCTGAACGTCAACCTGTTGCGCTGCCGCCGCTTGCATGAGTGGAGAGCCAGCCGGCGCCAGCAGCCGCGCACGGTGCCCCCCTGCGATCAATCCCCGGATCAAGTACAGCGCCTGCCATTGTCCGCCACGCATCTCGGTACCCGAGTCGATGTGCAGGATAAACAAGGCTACCTTCGCGGACTCATGTTCTTGGCCTTTGCATATTTCACAAAGTTGTAGAGCGCTGCCATGTATGCGATGGCGAGTCCCTCGGTCCCGTCCAGGAATCCGCGTTGCAGGACGTAGGTCTTGAAGAACGTCCATGGAGGGTCCAGAGCCAGCTGCGGCCAGCCGATTTCCTTTTTCTGCTCAACCAACTGCTCGGCGGCCAGCGTGGTGTAGCGGTCCATGGTCTTGAGATGCTCGGAAAGCGAGCTGCACGTGAAATGGAGAATGTTCGATTTCAGATGACCTATGGTTCCTTTCACAGCCACTGATTCGTGAACGTAATCGCCCACCCACTTGGCATGGCGCCGGTCGTAGAGCCGGATTTTGCGGTCCGGATACCAACCCGAGTGCAGGATCCAGCGGCCCAGATATTGCGCCAGCCGAGGCATCGTGTAGGCGTCGAATTGCGGTCCGTTTTTCTTGATCTGCCAGATTTCGGCCTCCAGCGCCTCGCTCAGAGCTTCATCAGCGTCCAGTGAGAGAACCCAGTCGTGCTGGCAATGCTCGGTGGCGTAGTTCTTCTGTCCGGCAAAGCCGCGCCATACCGAATCGATCACGCGCGCGCCCAGCTTGGTTGCCAGTTCCACGGTACGATCGTTCGATCCGCTGTCGATCACCACGATCTCGTCGCAGCAGCGCAAGCTCTCCACCACTCGTGCGATGTTACGCTCCTCGTTGTAGGTGATGATCGCGGCCGAGATCTTCATCGGGGGGCTGTTGATAGTTTAACCCGGCAAGTGAACCGAACCGCCCCATCGAAATTTGCCGCTACATGGGCCGAGGTATAAAGTTGAAGTCGTGACTGCGGCGGAGGCATACGAATTGACTACTCAAGGCGGCACGACTGACTTCGCCCGGCTGATTAGAGCCTGCGAATCGTTCGGACCGTATTGCTTAATAGGACACTTGGCGCTGAACTGCCATGTAGAACCTGTTTATGCGCTTGATGCCGACATCGTCATAACGCAACAGCCTGCGTCTAAACGATGGGCCTACAGCGATCCACAACGACGCTGGAGCAAACGCAAGAAGGATGAACTGGGCTTGATCCGGCTCGCCGAAGCCCATCCCGAATTAAGAGCCAGCTACCCTAGCGACTTGAGGGATCAAATCGACGGCGGGTGATAAAAACCCGATGGACATCTGACGAATTTGACATGCATGCCGATGCTACTCTGCCCCGTTCGTGATTGCCATCTACCTCTCGCGCGCGAAGAGCGGCGAGTGTTTTGTCCGCGCGGGCATTCGTTCGACATCGCGCGCAGCGGATACGTCAATCTGCTCCAGCCGCAGGATCGGCGATCCAAGCAGCCAGGCGACACGCCCACTGCGCTGCAAGGACGGGGGCGATTGCACGATCGCGGCGTGACTGGGCCCCTTCTGAATGCGATCGCGGAAATATTAGCCGCATCGTCGAATGACATCGTTCTGGATGCCGGCTGCGGCGACGGTTTCTATCTCGGCAGCCTGGCTCGCCAAATCGGATTCGACGCGCATGGCGTCGACATTTCGGTTCCTGCCATTGATGCCGCGGCACAGCGCTACCCCGGATGCGAGTGGATCGTGGCCAATGCCGATCGCTTCGTCCCGTATGCTGAGCGCTCGTTCTCAATCGTACTTTCGATTACGGCGCGTATGAATGCCGGCGAGTTCCGGCGTGTCCTCGGCGAAGGAGGATGCCTTTTGGTCGCGCTTCCAGCGCCTGAGGATCTGATCGAGTTGCGCGGCGTGGGCCGCGATCGGGTGGACCGAACCATCGAGACATTCGCGCGCGATTTCACGCTGGTCGATAAGCGTCGAGCCTCAACCACCGCCGATCTCGACTCTGCCGCCGTTGACGATGTCTTGCATGCGATTTACCGGCCGCTGCGATCGGAACCGGCCGAAGCGATGCGCGTGACGTTCAGTCTGGATCTGTTGTTGTTTAGGACGTCTCTAAGTTTAGGACGTCTCTAGCTCGATAAGCGCCATTTCGTGCGTGTGTAAGCGATCCGAAAACCCTGGCGCTCCGCGTTGCGCTGCGAGTTGGAGCCCGCTTCGGCCGCCATCATCGCTAAATCACAGCCATGTTCGAAGGCGTAGCGCATACGCTCTTCAAGGAGCGCCGCCTGTAGCCCACGACGCCGCATCTCTGGAACCGTAGCCGCGCCTGAGAAAAGAGCGACGCCTTCATGAACACAGAGCGCGCCCGCGGCGCCCGGCTGGCCGTCAAGCTCGGCGAGGAAACACGGACACTGGTCGCGTGCTGAAGAAATTGCGCCGGCTTGCAGTACAAAGTCTAGAAGTTCCGGATGTTCGTGTGTCCAGCCCTTTGCGCTTATATCGGTCCAAAGTTCTGCTTCGTCCGGACCAGTAACGCGCACTCGGACATTGCCGCTGTCTTCTCCTGTGGGCTTTTCAACAGGCCGATACATGACATTGCTGATTTCGATTGGTCGATAGTGGCGGGCACACAGCAAGTCCAGCGCTGCGACGCCTGCGAGTGGGCTCACTTCATGCAGCACCTGGGCCCCGCGGCTGAGAAAGAAGCGCTCGATCACATCCAGCGAGGCCGCGCTCAACTCCTCAAAGATGCCGAGCCCGAAAGTCTGAGTGATGGGGGAGTCGACGCCATCGAAGACGGCGTACGCGCCGCCGCATTCAATCCATTCGGCGCCGCTGTTGGGGAATAGACGGCGCCGTGCGGCCGCGAACTGAACGCACGCCTGGCCTTCGGCGCGCTCCAGACGTCGTGAGAGTGCGAGATCCGCGAAAATCATCGCGTGTGGTTAGGCATCTCACGCAATGGATAGTCAACCACGATGAGCTTCCCGTTCGAGACAGCCTTCACGGAATGCAGCACATTGGATGGAACAATTCCGATAAAGCCCGGACCCAAGCGCTGGGTGACGCCAGCGACCGTCAGGTCCAATTCGCCTTCGAGAATTTCGTAAACCTCTTCCTGAGGGTGGGAATGCTCATGGATAGACGATCCGGCATCGAACTCGTAATGGGCGAACGTCATGTTCGCAGAATCGAAATAGCGGCCTCGCCAGCCGGGCAAGCGCTCGACCGTCGGCAGTTTGGTGGTGTCGATGAATGTCACTCTACAATGATGCTCTGATTGACAAAGCGTTGTAAATGTGTAATTATTCATATAGCTGAATAAAGATTCAGCGGGCCCGAACTGAAGGAGCCACGAAAGAATGCCCCCTACGGCAGGAACATCGCTCAAACCGGTCAAGCGCATGCCGATGCAGAAATCGCTGCCTAGAATCGGGAGTTCCGACTTTGTTCGCGACCTAGATCTAACCCAAGATGAGCTACTTGCGTTGCTTGATCTAACGCAACAGGTGAAGGCAAATCCAATGCGGTTTGCAAAGGCTCTCAGCGGCCGCTACCTCAGCCTTCTTTTTGAAAAACCCTCGCTTCGAACGCGCGTTACCTTCGAGCTGGCCATCAAGCAATTAGGCGGCGATGCGGTCCTGAGCACCGGACCGATTGGCGAGCGCGAGCCTTTGAAGGATGTCGCCCGCAACCTCGACCGCTGGACCAACGCCATCGTGGCGCGCACTTTTTCGCATCAGACGATCGAGGATCTGGCGCACTGGTCGAGCGTGCCCGTGATTAACGCCTTGAGCGACCGCTTCCATCCCTGCCAGGCGCTGGCCGACATCTTCACCCTCCAGGAAAAGTTCGACGACCTGCGCGGCCGCAAGCTGGCGTTTGTCGGAGATGGCAACAACGTCGCGCACTCGCTAATGCTTACCGCGCTGCGGATGGGAATGAATTTCTCCATCGCCACGCCGCGCGGTTATGAGCCCGATGCCGATATCATC
>DATMMD010000185.1:0-4615 GCA_035569875.1 Bryobacteraceae bacterium | reverse complement strand
CAGGAAGTGGCCATCAAGTACCGTATTGACGGTGTCTTGCACTATGCTATGCCGCCCATCTCCAAGGACTGGCATTCCACCATCATTTCGCGGATCAAGGTAATGAGCGAGCTGGATATCGCCGAGCGCCGCATCCCGCAGGACGGCCGTTTCCGGGTGCGCTACAAGACCCGCCTAATCGATTTCCGCGTGTCCATCATGCCGACCATTCACGGCGAGGACGCCGTGCTGCGCGTGCTGGACAAAGAGTCGATGAGCGAGAAGTTCGCCAAGCTGTCGCTCGAAGTGGTGGGCTTTTCGGAAGCCGATCTGACCAAGTTCCGCCGCTATATCAAAGAGCCCTACGGAATGGTTCTGGTCACCGGGCCTACGGGGTCTGGCAAAACCACCACGCTCTATGCCGCGGTGAGCGAGATTAAGAACGACGAAGACAAGATCATCACCGTCGAAGATCCGGTGGAGTATCAGATTAAAGGCATCACGCAGATCCCAGTGAACGAGAAAAAGGGGCTGACGTTCGCGCGCGGGCTAAGATCCATCCTGCGACACGATCCCGACAAGATCATGGTGGGCGAAATTCGCGACCAGGAGACTGCCCAAATCGCCATCAACGCCGCGCTCACCGGCCACCTGGTATTCACCACGGTTCACGCCAACAACGTGCTGGACGTACTGGGCCGCTTTCTGAACATGGGCGTGGAACCTTACAACTTCGTCTCGGCGCTCAATTGCATTCTGGCGCAGCGGCTGGTGCGCGTGATCTGCACTTATTGCAAAGCGCCGGTGAAATATCCCGACTCTTATCTGGTGGAAAGCGGCCTGAATCCGGATGAATGGCGGGATGTGATCTTTTATGAAGGGCCCGGATGCTTTGAATGCGGCGGCACCGGATTCCGAGGGCGCACGGCAATTCACGAGCTATTGGATTTGAGCGAGCATATCCGCGAGATGATTCTGGACAAACGTCCGGCATCGGAGATAAAGCGCGTGGCGCGCGATGAAGGCATGACCTTCCTACGTGAATCGGCTCTCGATAAGGCGCGCAGTGGAGTAACTACATTGAAGGAGATCAACAAGGTGACCTTCATCGAAGGATGACGGCCCTTTCCCCAATGACTTCGCTGGCCAGCCTGCTAAAAGATCCTCCGCCCGCCTACGCGTTCGAGCTGTCGGAAGCGGGCATTGCTTGCGCGCGGGTGGCAGAGCCGGGAAAGATCAACTTCACGCCGTTGGAGACGGGCGTCCTCGAGATATCGCCCGCGCACGACAATCTCCATCAGCCTCAGGTGTTGCAGGAAAAAATTCACGCGCTAGCGCCCCCTAACGGGCATCGCAAGCGCCGCGCCGCGCTGATTCTGCCGGATTTTTGCGCGCGGGTGGCGGTGCTGGATTTCGACAATTTCCCCACCGATGCGCACGAGCAAATCGCGCTGCTACGTTTCCGGATGAAGAAAAGCGTGCCCTTTGACGTCGATACCGCAATCGTAAGCTACGTGGTCCAGGCGCGCGGCGCAGGCGCCCGCGCGAAGGTCGAGGTGCTGGCGGCATTGATGGGATCTGACATCGTGGCGCATTACGAAGCACCGTTCCGGAGCGCCGGTTTTCATCCCGGCATGGTGACCACCTCCTCGCTCGCTGCGCTAAACCTCTGCCATCCGGATGGGATTACCATGCTGGTCAAGATCGGCGGGCGTGTCCTTTCGGTCTTGGTGCTGGATGGAAGCACGCTGAAGCTGGCCCGCTGCGTCGAAACGGATGCGGCCCGGCCGGAAGAGATCGAGGCCGTCCTGCACCCGACGGTTGCGTACATCGAAGACGAGCTGAAAGCCAAGCCCCAGCGCATCTGGCTCTGTGGATTTGGCTCGGAAAGCGCGGAGCTTGCCCGGCAGTGGAATGCGGAATGGGGTGTCGCGGTGGAACCCCTTCGATCGCATTTGGGAACGCCTGGAGGAAATGACGCCGGTCTGCTCGGATACCTGGAATCGGTAGCGGGGTAATAAAATGGCGATCCAAATCCCCATCAACCTTGCCAGTGAGCCGTTCCGGCGCGACCGCGCTCTGCTGGTGGCGTCGACCGTTTTGGGCATCGCGCTGGTGGCCATGCTAGGCTGGCAAATCTCCGCCATCGTTCACGAACGCCATCAGGCCGCCAATATTCGAGTCACCATCAATCAGCTGAGCGCGCAATTGCGAACCGTGAGCGCCCAGCAGGCGAAATTGAACGCGACCTTGAGAAGGCCCGAGAACGCCGAGGTGCTAGAGCGCAGCCTGTTCCTGAACACCTTGATCGAGCGCAAAGCCATCAGTTGGTCGAAGATCTTCGCCGATCTCGAAAAAGTGCTGCCATACAACGTGCGTCTGGTATCGGTCCGCTTGCCAGAGGTGGATTCAGAAAACGCAGTCTTGCTGGACATGCTGGTGGGGGCGAAAGAAGTGCAGCCGGTGCTCGAACTGTTGCGCAAGCTCGAAGGCTCGCCTCAATTCGGACCGCCGGAAGTTCCCAACTCGATGCCGCCTTCTCAAACCGATCCGTATTTCCGGTATCACGTGAGCGTGAGATATGCCCAGAAATTTTAGCCTGAAAGTGGGTGGGCCGAGCAATCCGCGATCGGTGATCCGGCTGGTTTTAGGTCTGCTGGCCGCCGCCAACCTGGTAGCCGGCTATTTCGTGCTCCGCCCTTTGGGCGGCTCCTCCGAAGAACTTCGACAGCAGGTTGCGGAGATGCGGACGCAGATTCGCCAGCAGCAAGGCGCCTTGGAACGAACGCGGCTGATGACCGGCAAGATCGAGATTGGGCGCGGGGAAGGCGATAAGTTCATGAGTAAGTATTTTCTGCCTCGCCGCAGCGCGTATTCTATTGTCATGGCCGAGCTGAACGACCTGGCGAGTCAGGCGAAAGTAACAGCCAAGGAGAGCGCCAACGCCATCGAGCCGGTGGATGGCAGCGACATACTCGACATGATGCAGATCACCGCTAATTACGAAGCCACGTATGGCGATCTGGTGCACTTCGTGAACATGATCGATAAGGCGGACCGGCTGCTGGTGATGGAGAGCCTGAACGCTACTCCGCAGCAAGGCGGCGGCAAGCTGAACGTGCTGATGAAACTGGATACATTTGTTCAAGAGGACGGCTCCGGGAAATGAACTTAAAAGTCAGCGGACTAGGAGCGGAGCCGAAGAAGGTCGGGATCCTGATCGGACTGGGTTTGATCGCTGGCTATTTCTATATCAGTAATAGCAATTTCGGCGGGTCTTCGACGCCGGCGCCGGCCAGTACCGCACCGCCTGCTGCAAATTCACGAATAACCGCGCGGCCAGGTGGACGCGTTGGCGGGCGGGTAACGCAAAAAGGCTCGAACAGCGGTTCCCGCGAGTTTAAGCCCAGCTTCAAATTCTCGGGCATAGATCCTTCGAATATCGACCCGACGCTGCATCTGAATCTGCTGGCAAAACTGCAGGGCGTCCAGGTGGAACCGGGTACACGATCTTTGTTTGAAATCGGCAAAGAGCCGGCCCCAGAAGGGAAGGCCCCGGAACCAACCAAGATCGTGCTGACCAAACCGTTTGTCGGTCCACAACCTCCGCCTCCTCCTCCACCGCCGCCGCCCGATCTGAAAGCCCCGCCCATTCCGCTCAAGTTCTATGGCTTCGTGAATCCGTCCAAAGCCACCAACAAGCGCGCTTTCTTTCTGGACGGCGAAGACATCATCATTGCCGGCGAAGGCGACATGGTGAAGAAGCGGTACAAGATCGTGCGCATCGGAGTAAACTCGGCTGTAGTGGAAGACACCGAGTTTAAAACCAACAACCAGCAGACCTTGCCGCTGGAAGCGGAGATGGCCGGATGAAACGCAAACCAGAATCCGGGTTCGCCCTGCTACTGGTCTTCCTGATGGGCGCCGTCATCGCTATCACACTCTACATGGAGATGCCGCGCGTCGCGTTTGAATCGCAGCGCGCGCGCGAACAGTTGCTGATCGACCGCGGTTTGCAGTACCAGCGCGCGATCCAGCTTTTCTATCGCAAGTACCGGGCCTATCCGCAAAACATGGACGATCTGGAAACCGCCCGCAATATTCGGTTCCTGCGCCGGCGCTACACCGATCCCATGACCGGCAAATCCGAGTGGCGGATCATTCATGTCGGACTCGGCGGAGTGCTGACTGATTCGCTGATCAAGCCTGCCACCCCGGCCGGAACCGGGACGAACGCCACGGCGAACGGTTCGCCCACAGGTGGCGCTCAAGGGGGCGCTCCTTCGACTGGGAACTCGCAGACCGGGTCCACATCGGGAACTGCGTCGACTTCGGGAACTGCCACATCGGGAAGTGCCACGGCTGGAACCGCCGCCGACGGGACACCGCTGCCCCCGGGTCTCAACATGGCCAATCGCCGACCGAGCGATCGCATTCTAACCGGAGCGGAGCAACCTGTTGCTGTGGACGACCCCAATCAACAGCCGGTTCAACAGCCATACCCTGGGCAACCCCAATACCCGGGCCAACCTCAGTACACGGGGCAACCACAATACCCTGGCCAACCACAATACTCTGGCCAACCACAGTATCCGGGCCAACCACAATATCCGGGCCAACCACAATATCCGGGCCA
>DATMMD010000184.1:0-41742 GCA_035569875.1 Bryobacteraceae bacterium | reverse complement strand
AAGGTGTACGCGGTGGATATCCAGCAAGGCCTGCTGGACTACATCAACAAGCGGGACACCGAGGAGAACATTCGGAACGTCCAGACAGTGCTGGGCGAGTTCGACGATCCTAAGCTCCCGGTACGAAATGTGGACCTCGCGTTCATCAATGATGTGTTGCACCACATCGAGCATCGCGCCGTTTACTTGAAGGCGCTCGGCACGTACATGAAGCCGGCCGGCCGCATCGCGATCATCGAGATGAACAAGGATGATCCCAACACGGGGCACAAGAATCAGCCGGAATTACTAGTGGGGCGCGAAGAGATCGTGGGATGGATGTCGGACGCCGGTTTCAAGCTGGTTGAAGAACATGCCGACTTGTTTCCAGGCACCAAGTGGTTCTTGATATTTGGCAGGAAGTAGTATTAGCCGCCGCGCTCGCTTTCACGGCACACGCACAGATGCTGATAGTGAACCCTGGAGAGGATCGTGCAGCTACTCGCCCTACTCGGCGACGGGTATGATCCTGGCCCATCGGCAATCGACCAATGCGCCTCAGGACGGCTGGGTTTTCACGTTCTTGATGCAGTCGATGCTATTTCGCTAAGGCCGCCGACTTCTCGGCCTGGCGGGCGATGCTGAGCATTCGCGCCAGCGCGAAATTTCCTTCATGGCAGGCGAACTCATACATCGGCCCGGCCGCCCGCTTCATCGGGATCTCGGCTTTCCAGGCCGCGACGAAAGCCGTCGGATCGTCAACCGTGAATTCATACAGAATCGTGTCGGGCCTGGTGCGGGTGAAGCGCTCGATCAGGTGCAGATTCTCATCCGAGCCCCGGAAGCGTGTCTTGCCGGTGAAATTGGTTGTGTCCACCACCAGCGTGTTGTTTTCCCAATGGCCGACCGAATCGCCCAGCCACTTGCGCATCGTCTGCGGCAGATGGGGACGCCCGTCCATTGATATGATTCGCACTTCGTGGATCATCTCGATGGTGATCATGACGTAGTCGCGAGTTTGCACGATCTGATAATTGTTATTGTACGGACCCGGAAGCATGGGCGGTCCAGTGGTCGGAGATAGTATGCAGCGCTCCTGTAACGACCGGTCCGTTACTTTGTCGGCGGGATGAAGCCTGGCTGCGGTTCGCTGATCGGCCATTCTCTTCTGAGCCTCAGGCGTGAGCGCCGGCACCCTGCCGTTGGGCGGGTCGACAATCAACGATGTCCGCCGGTTAGGCACAACCTTGACCGCCCGCTCCCACCAGACCTTGGGGTCCGCGACGTTTCCTTCGCCATCGTTGGGATCGTCTATGCGAGTCTGGACGATATGCTTTTCGTAAGCGGCGGCTTCCTCTTCGGTGAAGAACTCTTTCCCGGCCAGTTCGCGAGGACGTTCGAGTGGGGTGAGCGTTTCGTTGCTCCACAATCCTTCCAGATCCGGACGGTGAGAGGAGCTTTGCGCGGCAATCGGTACAACCGCAAGCGACACCAGCAACCCAGCGGCAATCGAGAACACCAGATTGCGCATGAATGTCGCTCTAGCCGGCGATTTGCGGGATCAGTTCACCGGCCACGTCGGTCAATCGCATGTTCCGGCCATTGTAGAAATAGGTCAGCCGTTTGTGGTCGATCCCCATCAGGTTCAGGATAGTCGCGTGGAGATCGTGGGCGGTAATAACCTGCTCCGCGGCCTTCCATCCGAACTCATCTGTGGCTCCGATCGACTGTCCACCTTTGATTCCGGCGCCTGCCATCCAGACCGTCATAGCCCCAGGATTGTGATCACGCCCCACGCCTTTTTGCGAAAGAGGCATCCGGCCAAACTCCGAGTGCCACGCCACCAGCGTTTCGTCCAGCAGTCCGCGCCGCTTGAGATCCATGATCAGACCAGCTATAGGTTTGTCGACCTCCGGCGCATGACGCCCATGGTTTTCCACAATGCTGTTGTGGGCGTCCCAGGTGTCGACGTTCTGATTCACTACCGCCCCGTTCCACAGTTGCACGACGCGCACGCCGCGCTCCACTAGCCGCCTGGCCATCAAACACTGCCGTCCAAATGGCTCGCTCACCTTGTTATCCAGCCCGTACATGCGCTTGGTTTCGTCGCTTTCAGAAGCGATATCCATGGCTTCCGGAGCGCATCCTTGCATCCGGAAAGCCAGCTCGTAAGAACTGATCCGGGCCGTAAGCTCGCTGATTCCTGGATGCGCCTCGACATAGTTCTGGTTCATGCGAGCCAGTTGGTCCAGCTCCGCGCGCTGCTGGTTCAAATCCAGCGATCCGGATGGCGGATGCAAGTCGAGAATCGGGTCACCCGCCGCGCGGAACATCGTTCCCTGATAGGCCGCGGGAAGAAATCCTGAACTCCATTGCGAAGAGCCGGTGAAAGGGCCGCCGCGCGGATCCTGAATCACCACAAACGCCGGAAGGCTTTGGTTCTCGCTGCCCAGGCCGTAGGTGAGCCAGGAACCCATACTGGGATAGCCGGCGATAATAGAGCCGGTATTCCATTCGTAGGTTGATAGCGTGTGATCCACTGACCTGCCCTGAGCCGAGTGAATGAATGCCAGCTCGTCGACGATTCCGCCGATATTCGGAAACAACTCCGAAACCCACTTCCCGGATTGTCCATATTGCTTGAACTGGTACGGGCTTCTCATCAGTGGACCGGGATAGCCCTGGCGTACAGTAACCTCCCCTTTGCCCTCGAGCGGCTGGCCGTGATACTTCTCCAGCATCGGCTTATAGTCGAATGTGTCTACCTGACTGACGCCTCCGCACATGAACAGCGAGATGACCGACTTAGCCCGCGCCTTGAAGTGCGGCGGCTTCGGCAAAAATGGAGAATCTGTAACGCCCGCCGACCCTACGCACGCCTGCTGACCGCTGGCTGCTGGAGCGCCCAATAATCGGTCCTGGCCGAGCAGACACGCCAGCGCGATACCGCCCATTCCTTCGCCGACCTGAAACAGAAGGTCCCGCCGCGAGACAAAACGTTGCTGGCTTCTTCCGTTACATTCTTTTTCTGTCATGGCGGCTCCTAATTTATATATACGAACTCGTTCGAGTTCAGCACCACATGCGCAAGCTCCGCTAGCGGCGTCAACGCGTCGGATTGCCCCGCGCCGCTACTGAGGTTCTTGACGCCACCACGATTCTTCAGGAATTCCAAAGCCTGCTGTACCTCTTTGTCGCGTGCTTCCCGGCTGAACGCGATCCGGTATAGTAGCTTCACCTGCGCTGCCGGTTCGCTACCAGCTTCTTTTTGAACGCGCTCTGCGAGATGCTGCGCCTCCAGCAAGTAAGTTTCGTTGTTGAACAGAGTCAAAGCCTGCGTCGGAACGGTCGTTACCTCCCTCCGTTCGCAGCTCAGGCTGGCGTTCGCTTGGTCGAATACCTCAAACATCGGATATTTCAGATTGCGCTTGACAGTCGCGTATATGCTGCGTTTCCAAGTGGAAGCATCATCCCTCGTCAACAGCCATGTGCCTCGAATGGGTACTCCGCTCACCACCGATTTCGGCACTGGCGGAAAGAAGGCCGGACCACCAGCCTCCAAATTGAGGTCTCCACTGGCCGAAAGCACAGCATCCCGAATGATTTCCGCCTCTAGCCGCTTCACCGGAAACCTCCATAGGAACTGATCGGTGGGGTCTTTGGCCGCGCTGTCCGCCTGATAATAGGCAGAGGCCATCTTGTATGTTTCCGAGTTCATGATCAGCCGCTGCATTTGTTTGATGCTCCACCCTTGCTGCATGAACTCCGTCGCCAGCCAATCCAGGAGTTCCGGATTGGAAGGCAGAGTGCCCATTTTCCCGAAGTTACTGGGAGTAGCGACGATTCCCTGCCCGAAATGCTGGTACCACATCCGGTTGACCATCACGCGCGCAGTTAGCGGATTGTCGTCGGAAGCAATGAACTCCGCTAGCGCCTTTCGGCGACCACTGGTCGGATAGCCATTCTTCGGCGGATCAGCGACGGCCGCGTTTCCTTTTGCCAACACCGTCAGGAATCCCGGTTCGATCACCGGCGCCTTCATCTCATCCGCGAACGAACCCAACCCTGTGCTCGCAAAATACGTGGGTGGCGGCTGATAGGTATCGCCAGGCGATGGAAGATATTTGCCTTTGAAGCCAAAGTTCTCGTAAGTGACTCCTCCCGCGGTTCCAGGTTGGAACGGCGCGTGAGGCGTGAACCGGAAGTCACCGTCCCGAATGCCCATCGCCACCGGCGGCTTGGGGGGCAGTTGTTTTTTCAGCGCGTCAATCTGATCCTCCAGATTTTTGCGCGTCTCCGTGTCCTGCTCGTTCAGTTTCGTCTTAGCCGGAGCGCCACCGAACGCATCGTCATCGACCGCCCGAACAGTCGACACCTGCGCCACCAGCAGCTTCTGTCCCGGCGTTCGCTGCTCCTCCGGGATTTCGAAGGCTTTCTGGATATCCGCTGGGAATTTCGCCAATGTGGCCTGGAACAGCTTCTTTTTGTAGGGAGCCTCTATGGTCGCGATCTGCTGGTTTAGCGCTTTGATCTTGGCATTTATTTCGTTCGCGGCTTTTTCGTACTTAGCCCACTCATCGGAGGGAACCAGCGGGTGTTCGTATTCTACGAAGCCGTTAAAGATTGCCAGCGACTTGTAGTAGTCCTTGCGAGTTATAGGATCGAACTTATGATCGTGGCAGCGGGCGCAGTTCACAGTAAGGCCCTGAAAAGCCTGGTATGTCGTGCGAACCATATCATCCAGATAATCGAAGCGGTAGTTGGGATTCTCCAGGTCGCGGTCCAGCACCCGCGGCCCCAGGCGCACGAAACCCGTCGCCGTCAGACTATCGAACGTGGGATGATCCAGCTCGTCGCCGGCCAGTTGCTCGATGATGAATTGGTTATAAGGCTTGTCCTGATTGAAAGCTTTGATTACATAGTCCCGGTAGCGCCACGCATCGGCGTAGTCGTAATCGTATTCGTACCCGGTGCTGTCGGCATAGCGGGCTACATCCAGCCACATCCGCGCCCATCGTTCTCCGTAGTGCGGCGAGTCGAGAAGCTTGTCGACCAGCTTTTCATATGCGCGCGGCGACGAGTCTTTCACGAATGCATCCACCTCGGCCGGCGACGGAAGCAAGCCCAAAAGATCCAGATAGACACGGCGAATCAAGGTATTTCGATCCGCCGGCGGCGCCGGAGTGAGACCCTTCGACTCCAGGGTGGCCTTCACAAACCCATCGATTGGATTCTTGCTCCATCGCGCATCACTCACGTGCGGCGGAGTCGCTCGAACCGGCTTCTTGAACGCCCACCACTCACGGTCGGCATCGGTGATTTTTCTCTCCTGATAACTTCCATAGACCAGCAGCGAGTTGTCGGCGGCCGTCCTCCCGCTCGACGCGCCAGGCGCAGCTTTCTGGCCGTCTACCATGGGAGCGCCCGCATCGATCCAGTCCTTAATCGCCGCGATTTCTTCGGCCGTTAGCCGGGGAAGCGGAGCCATCGGCATAGCCGGCAGTGCCTGACCGGTTATGCGCTGATAGAGCAGGCTGCCCGCCGCGTTACCCGGAATAATGGCAGCGCCATGATCGCCGCCTTTAAGCATCGACTCGCGGCTCGCCACGCTCAAGTTGGACATCTGCACCGTCTCGCCGTGACACTGCTGGCATTTAGCCAGAACTGCGGTCGCCGGGGCAGTTTGCGATTGTTGACCCAAGACTCCTGATCCCGACGTCAATAGGCAAAGTACCAGGATCGCAACGACGGAGTGATTAGCAATCGAGTCACGGGCGGTACTAAGACGTGCAGACTCTCTGGCCATCAATCCTCCTGTCGGCGGGCATTAGGAACCCTTCATTTACAGAGTCCTACACGCAAAGTATACGTCTGTAACGCCTTGAGCACAAGGCTCCGGGGAGCCGTATGCCTCCTTGTCAGATTTTCAACAAGCTCTCTAGTGATTCTCTATCCAAATTGCCATCGTAACGGATGCTATTTAGGAACAAACCAGGAGTGTGGTTCACGCCGTTCTGAACCCCGGCTATAAAATCAGCGCGGACTTTCTCGCTATAAGTTTGGTTCTTCAACTCATCACGGAACCGCTCGACATCTAAGCCTAGTTCGCCCGCGTAGCGAATCAAATCCTTCGTATGAAGGGCCCCTTGCTGCTCGAACAGCAGCGTGTGCATTTCCCAGAACTTTCCTTGAGCTCCCGCCGCCTCCGCCGCTTCCGCTGCCTGCTGTGCATGGTGATGAATGCCGGAAAGTGGATAGTGCCGGAACACGACCCGCAGGCGGGAGGCGATATCCTTCTGTAGGTCGCGAAGGGTCACATACAAACGCCCGCAATCCGGGCACTCGTAATCCCCATACTCCACGAGCGTATAGGGGGAGTCCTCTAGACCGTGGGCGTGGTCCAAGGCGCGAATCGGAAGCAAGAGGCGTGAAGGATGGTTGGAATCCATGGGCGTGTGTCGTACCAATGTCTACAGATGCACTAAAGACCACCTAGGCTTCAACCGGGGCCGTTCGCGGCGGGCTTTTCAGTTGGCGTTAGGTAGCTCCACATGATCGATAACGAGCACGTCGATCGCCTCCTTGGCAGGTTCCAATTTCAAGCCGAGTTGCCGAACAGCGGTGAAGATATCGGGTTTGTCGCTGGTTTGGGCGTTGCTGGTTTGCGTATTCCTGGTTTGGGCATTAGTGGAGACAGACCGTCGATCGAATTGCGTGCCGTCAATTCTCCACTCGAGGTCAAAGTCGTACCTTCCCGAGAGACCCGTTCTATCGAACACGGGCCGGTCCAGCGCGCTGCGTTGCAGTAACGACGCAAAACCCGTCATGCTCGCGTTGCGGGCGGGCAGAACCATCGTCCCGGCCTCGGACTGCCGGATTTTGAAAAGGAGCGCGCCCTGCTCGGTGTGAGACGTGTTTTCCTTGAGTTTGAACTCACTCTCTCCGAGAACCAGATTGTAAACCGATTCTTCCTTTTGCTCGTGATGCACAGCCAGCTTCAAACGATCCGCTAAGAGCGCCTGGAACATGAGCAGCAGCTGGCTGGTGGGAGGGCGGTTATCGCCAGGTATCACGCCGGCAATGTCATACCGTTCGGTGTCGAGCCAGGAGGGTCCACCAGAAATCAAGCCGGGGCTTACGTCGTAGGCAAAGCCGACGCATTCCCTAAGCGTGTGGTTATTGGCGGTAAACTGACGCAGGCCCACATACTTAAACGAATAACCTTTTGTCGCGGCAGGACTCGGATTGATGGTGGAGACTTCAAACGTTTGAGACTGTGCCGGGAACTGCGCGAGAATCGCCTGGAAAATTCCGAAAGCTGACATCGCGACTGGCCGGATCATATCATCCTCGCTCGGCTCGATAAACTTCTTTTCCTCAGCTTACTACCGGCAGAACTGGAGAACAAGGCCTCTGCCCATCGAACCGTCCGAATCAAAATCGAAGCTGCAGAGTGAACTGAAAGTTCCGGCCTTCGTTTAGCGTATTCGTGATTTTGCCGAAAGCCGGAGAGCTTAGGTCTGGGTTGGGATTCGCGAATTGCGGTGTGTTGAAAAAATTGATCGATTCAGCTCGAAACGTCGCCTGCCAATCCGACTGCAGCGTCCAGGAGCGCACCAGCGCCGCGTTCATGTTGCGGATGCCGCCTCGCCGGAAGGTGTTAAAGCCGAGATTACCGCGCGAGTCCGTCGGCGCGATGTAGCCGAACGCCGAGCGCGGCAGCAAAGTCGTCGAAGTATTCGGATCGCCGATGGTGCGGCCAAGAACGCTCGGATCGAGCAGGTTCGGACGATCGCCATTCGAACCGTCCACATTGCCGGAGCCTGGGCCGTCGGAACCGGTGATCACAGTGAACGGCAGCCCTGTCTTCGCTAGAAAGATACCTGAGATCCGCCAGCCGTTAGCTAGGCTGCGCAAAAGATGACCACCGGATGAAAGCGCCGGCGGAGCGTATTGGAAGCGTGCCATCACCGCGTGCGACTGATCGAACGCGCTGGGCCCTTTCAGATCTTGCGCGACTGGACTCTGGGATTGAGAGTACCCTTGCAGCGCTTCGTCGCCCGCAGCCATGTTGGTGTAAGCGCTGCCGGTGTCGATGGCTTTGCTGAACCAGTAGGAAGCATCGCTGGTGAAGCCATGCCACGCCGGCGCTTTGAGCGTGATGCGCGCGGCGTCGAAATAAGCATTGGATGCGTTCCTGGCCTCGCGCAATTCGTAGTAACGCTGATCGGGACGGCGCTCGGTGATCGTGGCCGTGGTTTGCGGGATGCCAGGTACCGGAATTGCGCGATTGGCGAACCACATCATGAAGAGTTTGTGGGTACGCGAGCCGGTATAGCCCAGTTGGATCGACCAGGGCTTTCCTTGCAATGGCTCCCACAGAAAAGTGTATTGGTGCGAATAAGGCGATTCGAGGTTCGCCGGCACATCAAATTGAGTGTGCTGAGCGCCGGGCCCGAGATAAATATTCTGCGCCGGAGTAAAGAGCGAGGGAGGCGCCTGCACTTCGAACTTCAAAAAATTCGGCGGATCCCAACGAACTTGCTGCAACGTCTGCGCATAGATATCGCCGAATTGAAGTCCGTAGGCGGCGCGTATGACGCCGGCGCCGCGAATCTGCCAAGCGAAACCAAATTGCGGCGCGAGGGTGTTGCAATCGCAATTGAAATTGACCGGCGTCAGGTGATTTACCTCGTTGGGGCCGGTTACAGGTGCATAACGCAGGCCATAGTTGATCGTAAAGTTTGGCAGGACCTTCCAGACGTCACCAACAAAATACTGCTGTTCGAACCAGCGGAAGCCGCGATATCCGTTTCCGATTCCAGCTGAGTAGCGGCTGGCGATGCCCATGCGGAAGTTTGTAATGGCATCGCGGCCGAAATCGGAGCGAAAGTAATAATTGCCGCGTTCGCTCGAGGACTCTAAGCCGTTGTTCTGCAGCCGGTCGACTTCACCGCCGGCCGAGAACAAATGATTGCCGACCTGGCGGCGATAGAGCACGGCATGGCGAAATCGATTAATTCGGCGGTCGATCGGGACCGTCGCGCCGGGACCCAGGCTCTGGTAGGAAGTCCCGATGATCACCTGCGGGCCAACGGCATTGGGCTCGGGCACCAGAAGTGAATGCACGCGGTCGAAGCCGATCGTGAAATCTATAAACGAGTGGGCGTCGAAAAGGTGATTCCAGGTGAGGCGCGCGTTGTGGGACTTCGTATTGGTGTCTGGGTTCTGCCCGGCCACGAACTCAAAGGCCATCACCTTCTGGTTGGTAAAGGAGTGCTGCGCGAAGATTTTGTCGCGAGCCCCGAGATCCTGATCTAGGCGTATATTCGATGCCTCGGTATCGAGTGATTGAGGCGAGTTGGTGTTGAGGGCCCGCGGGTCGATGTCGGTGCGATTGGGCAGCTCTTTGGGGTAGGCATCGATCCAGCGCTGTATCAGCCGATAGACGGCGGGGTCGGTCGTCAGCGGCGTACGCTCGCTGGGCAGCGGAACCAGAACATTGCCGTTGACGCTGCCTCGCAGATCTTGCAGAGTGCCATCCAGCGTCAGATGAGCGCCCCGCCAGAGGCCCAGACCCGCAGTGAGTCCGTAATCATTCTCGTGGGCGGGCTGGACGCTGCCGGCCTGGAAGAACGATCGAGCGCTGAAGATGCTGTCCGAGCGTGTGAACGAAAGTCCGCCGTGGAAGTCTCGCGAGCGCGTAAGCGAATTTAGATGTATAAGCGACGCGGGATTGTTTCCGAACTCGGTGCCGAAGTATTTTCGCTCAGGTTGAAACTCGGTGACGATCGTGGCATTGGTGCCCAGCCGGATATTCAGGTCTTTAAGGGCGTTGTTGTCGATGAGGTTGAACTGAACATTTTCGTTGCGCCGGCTTTCGCCCGCCGCCGCGTCGATTGTGCCCAGCAGATTGAGCTCGGTGCGTTTGTCTTTCACTGGCTGATGCTCGGGCTCAGCCGGCTTTTCGTCCGGTTTTGAGGATTCAGGCGGCGTTGTCTGCTGTGCCAGCAGAAGCAGAACCCCCAGAACGAACTGCAGCATGTGGACTTATTATGCCAAGCTCCGCTCCGCCCATTGGCGCGCCGGGGCCCTGCTCTGCGTTAGCATAGAACAAAAGAAGGAAATAGGAGATTCCATGAGTCGTTACCCATTGCTCGCCTGCGTCGGCGCGCTTGCCATCCTGTTTGTGGCGCAACTTCCTGCTCAACCCCCCGGTCAGGCCCCCAAAGCGGCAGCCAAGGCAAAATCCAAGGCCGTGCCACGCACGCCCGATGGTCATCCGGACCTCCAGGGAGTATGGACCAATGCCACCATTACACCCATGGAGCGGCCGTCCCGGTTTAATGGAAAAGCGACGCTCAGCGATGCCGAAGCGACCGCCTACGAGAAGAGCGACCTTGAGGAACTGAACAAACAGGATGGCGCCTCAGACGGCCCACTGATTGCGGCCGCGGGATCTTCTGGCACCGGTGGCTATAACGTCCTGTTCGTGGACCGCGGCACCGAGCTCGCGCGCGTCGACGGCGTGAAGCGAACCTCGCTGATCGTTGATCCTCCGGATGGGAAAGTTCCGCCCATGACCGACGAAGCGCGCAAGAGAATTTCTGGCCTGATGCGGAACTTCAACCGCTATGACACCGTCAAGGAACGCCCGCTCTCGGAGCGCTGCATCATTGGATTCGGGTCCACCGCCGGGCCGCCCATGCTTCCCGTGCTCTACAACAACAACTACCAGATCGTGCAGACCCCCGAAGCGGTGATGATTCTGGTTGAGATGGTCCATGACATTCGCATTATTCGCATGAACGGCGTCCACGACCCGCCCGGCATCCGCAAGCTGCTCGGCGATTCGATCGGGCATTGGGAAGGCGACACCCTGGTGGTCGATACCACAAACTTTACGAACGAGACCCGGTTCCGTGGATCGGGCGAGAACCTGCACGTGATCGAGCGCTTTCAGCGTGTCGACCCTGAAACGATTCTCTACCGGGCGACCATCGATGATCCCTCCACGTTCACCAAGCAGTGGACTCTGGAATATCCGTTCCGGACGACCGCCGGCCCGGTTTATGAATACGCCTGCCATGAAGGCAACTACGCGATGCCGGATATCATGGGCGGCGCTCGCAAGCAGGAAGCCGAAAAGAAGTAGCCGAGCCGCGACCACCGATACTGAGCCGCGCCCAGCGGTCCTATAACACACCCGCTTCCCGCATGATCGGCTCCGCTTTTTCACGAATCTGGCTTGCCATCTCGTAAGGATCTGCGTTCTGAAACTCTGGCCGGAACAGTTCGACCGAGAGCGGGCCGGCATATCCTTTCTCTGATAGTTTGCGAAGGATACGCGCCAGGGGCGTAATACCGTCCCCCGGAATCACGCGCGTGGTTTGCCCCAGCAACTCGCGCGGCAGGTCCGCTGGCACGTCTTGAAAATGTACATGCACGATCTCGCCGGATCGGATCAAATCCAGATCCTCAAATTTGCTCTGTCCGGCCCAAAAGTGATAGCAGTCGAGCATCGGACGCACATTCGGATGAGCCGCTTCCCGAGTCATTTTGAGCGACGTGCTCAGCGTTCCGATAAACGTCGATCCGCGAGAAAACTCCACCATCGCCGTCATCGGGTACTGCTTTACGATCTCTCCGACTTCGCGCATGTTGTCCAGGCCCAGCTTGTAATCGTCTTCGGTGAACTTTTGCGTGGTGTTGCACGGACAGACGATTTGCTTCAGCCCCAGCGACGAATACAACTCGCAGCGCTGCTTTAGGGCGTCGAGCGCGGCAGCTCGCTTGGGATTCTGTTCCCAAAGGCCCAGAACGCTTCCGCAAGAAACCGGAGTCAGTCCCAGATCGGCAATCAAGCGCCGTGCCGCCGCCACATCCTCGGTCTTCAGGAACGCATCCACTGCCGACGATGTGAATTCACAATACTTAATGCCCGCGCGCGCCCAACCTTCCAGCGATCCGCGAAATCCTGCGCCTACAGTCGTCGTCATGTGCATGCAAAGTTGCATTTTGCCGGACGCAGCGGCGGCTCGAGTAACGACCTGAGCCAAAGGCGCCAAACAGACGATCCGTCGGGTGAGCATAGGATCTAATATATCTCTTCATGCGCAGCCGGATTGCATCAGCTCAAACCGAAATCTTCCACGTGCGCAAACAGCGCGGGAGTCCCGCCGGTATGCAGAAAGACGACCGTTTCGCTAGCATTGATGTCCCCGCGGCGAATATGGTTGATCATCCCGGCCATGGCCTTACCCGTATAGACAGGATCGAGCAGAATGCCTTCGCACCCCGCCAGCAACCGGATCGCCTCCACACACCCGCGCGTCGCGACGCCGTATCCGGCGCCGATGTAGTTCTCGTCGTTGAGCAGATCTTGCGCCGTAACTCTGCTTGAAACTCCGAGAATCTCGGCCGCTTCACCGGCGATGCGAATGGCCCGCTGCGTCTTTTCCGGCTCGCCACCACTGACCGCAATTCCGTAAATCCGATAGGGCGCGCTGTACATCTTAGCTCCCAGGGCCAGACCGGCCTGCGTCCCGCGTGATCCGTTCGGAAAATACAAACGGCTCGGCGCCTCACCGCTTTGAAAAAGCTGCGACACCAACTCGAGCGTGCCGGTCACGTATCCGAAAGAACCCCGTGGACTGGAGCCGCCTATCGGAATCAGGTACGGGCGCTCGCCGCGTTTCTCGAGATCAGCCACGACTTCAGCCATCTTGGCTGCTTCCTCCGCTCCCGTCGCAAATAGTGGGTTCGGATTCTCATCAATCCAATGGATCTCCGCGCCAAAAAGTTGATCGAGGAACAGATTGCCTTGAACAACGGGGCATTCGCTATTCTTCGTCAGGACCAGCGCGATTTTCAGGCCAGCCGCCCGCGCCGCCGCCGCTGTCATCCGAGCGTGATTCGATTGCGCGGCCCCCGACGTCACTAGAACAGTACCGCCTTGACGCAGCGCATCGCCCACCAGAAATTCCAGTTTGCGAGCTTTGTTGCCACCGAACGCCAACCCGGTCAGGTCATCGCGCTTCATGAGAATCCGCGGGCTGCGCTCTTTGCCTCCCAGTTCCCGCCGAAGATTATGCAATTCCTGAAGCGGCGTCGGAAGAGCGGCTAGCCGAAACCGAGGCTGCGATCCGATGGACACGATCAGTCCACCGTCGCCGCGCTCTTAACATACGCTGCCACATCCTGGTGCGTGGCGAACCATACACCCGGCTTGGACTTCATGTAGACGATCAGCTTGTCAAGCCACAGCGCACGCGACCGGTGACCCGTATAGTGCGGATGCATCGTGAGCACGTACAGGCCGCCCTCTTCGTACGCCACATCAAACTCGTCACGAAAGATCTGTTCCACCAGCTCCGGCGACGGCAGCGAGCCGTTGGCCGCTCCGAAGTAAGGCGCATCGTCCACAATGCGTTCGATCGGCAGCTCCACCACGCCGGTCGGATTGCCGTCTAGCGAGATTTCGTACGCATCGTCGCTCGCCATGAGACTGCTGTCGTACAGAAAGCCCGCCTCCTTCACTTGCTTCATCGTGTAGGGGCTCATGGCCCACGATGGTGCGCGATATCCCACCGGTTTCTTCCCCATCGCCTTGGTCAGCAGCTCGATCGACTGATTCAGAAGCTGCTGTTCCTTGGCCTGGTCGTTGAGTTCGACCAGGTTCTCGTGGATCCATCCGTGAATCCCGATCTCGTGCCGTTTCTTCGATTGGATCGCTGGAATCATCTCCGGATTCAGCGCCGCGCTAACCGCCGGAATAAAAAACGAAGCCGGCACGTTCTCTTTGTCCAGCACTCGCAGGATCCGCGGCAGTCCATCCACAGCGCCGTATTGCCCGCGCGACATCGGTTCGGAACCGGGTATTCCACGCGCCAGCGTCGGCGTGGAATTGTCGATGTCGAAGCTCAACGCCACTGCCACGCGAGCGCCATTCGGCCATTTTTTGGGCTTCAAGCGCCTGCCCGCATAGTAGTGCTTGTATTGAGCCTTCAGTTCATCCAGGCCCAGGTTAATGCCCGGCCACGGGTTCGCCGCCGCCGGATGCGTCTGCGCCGTGGTGGTTCCCGAAACGCACCCGATCAGCGCACCTGAACCTAAGATTGCAGAAGCCGCCGCGATCACAGCAACTTGATTTTTCATGACAACCTCCTGTGCTAATGCGTCATCGCATAGACAACATAGTTGACACCGATGCGAATCCCAAGCGCCGAGAATTTCTCATCATACTGCGGGTCATCGGCCCACTCCCAGGAATCGCCCAAATCCGAGTCGAACGTCATCGCGGCGATCACCCGGCCCTTGTCATCGTAGATGCCTCGCCAGCGCGCCGGGCAGCCCTCGCACTTGTAGGTCACGCCCGTGCTGAGATAGCGCGCGCCCGGGACCTGATAGCGGTCGTCCAGATCGTAGACTGAATGGAAAATCTGGTCGGCATCGGCGATGTCCACAATGGCCCGGTCAGGAAAAACGCGCTTCATGCTTGCCTCGAACACCTCCCACTGCGAGTCGCCCCAGAAATCGTCGCACATGAAGAATCCGCCGCGCAGAAGATAATCGCGCAGCTTCTTGGCCTGCGCGTCCGTAAGGTTCCACCAGCCCACTTGAACCGCGTACAGCCAGGGCCATTTGTAAGCGTCGTCGCCGTCGTCCAGGTTCACCGGCTGTTCCACCGAGCGGGTATGGATACGCGTTAATCGCCGCATCGCGCGCAGGAAATGCCGATCCGCGCGTGGATAATCTTGCGTCCACATGGAGTTTCCACGCCGCCAATCGCTGCCGCGAAAACGTCCGTATCCGCCGAACCGGCCGCTAGTCGGCGGGTACATCAGACGCGCGAACGTCCATTCGGTTCTTTCCTGGTAATCGGACGGCAGCGGAAAATTGTTGTATTCAATGCCCGGGTATTCGCGAAACGGTTCTTGGAAAGCATACAACGTCCCCAGAAAAGCGATCGCGCCCGCCGACAGCCACGCGATCTTTGCCGTACGTGAATTCATCGGCCTCGATTAGCTTTACTCTAGCTCGAATATAAAGGCCCTCGAACGCCGGCCCCCTGACTAGTCCGCCCCGCACGACACCTGTTATTCTGAGACGCATGCGAACAATCACTATTTGCACAGTTCTGGTAACTGCCGTCGCCGCCTCCGCCATGGCGCAAGACAAGCAGGCCAAGATGCCGCCCCGCCCCGGATTGACGCTGACAACTTCAGCATTCTCCGACGGCGGAATAGTTCCCGCCAGGTTCACTCAGAACGACCCCAATGCCGTTTCGCCCAAGCTGGAGTGGACCAACGTTCCCCCCGGCACGGTCACTTTCGCATTGATCCTGCACGATCCGGATGTAGCACTGCAGCGCAAGACCGACAACGTTCTGCACTGGATGGTCTTCAACATTCCCGGTACCGCTCATGAATTGCCCGAAGGCGTCCCGGCCAACGCGACCTTGTCCGACGGAACAATTCAAGCCAAGAATCTTCGCGGAGCCGTCGGCTACATGGGACCAGGGGCGCCCGCCGCCGGACCGGAGCACCATTATACATTCGAGCTCTTCGCGCTGGATACGAAGCTCGACTTGGGCCCCGACGCCACCCGCGCCGATGTGTTGAAAGCAATCGACGGCCATATCCTGGGCAAAGGCGTTTTAGTGGGGCGCTTCCACCGTTAGCGCGCAGTATTTCCGAGCCGCGCTCGGAGGAAGCGGTCTTTGAACTTTCCGAGCCGCGCTCGGAGGAAGCGGTCGCATGTCTTCGAGGTTCCCCATGTCACTTTCTAGCGTTTCTTTCGCACTGTTGGTCTCTGTCGTTCTCGTTCACGCGCAGCCCCCCGCCGGCCGAGGAGGAGCTGCCACCACCCCCATCGGCCGCACGCCCACCATCGAGGAGCGGACCAGCGGCATGCAGAAGCTGGACGGCTACTTCCCGATCTATTGGGACGACCGCGCCGGCGCCCTATGGCTCGAGATTCCTCGCTTCGATAGCGATTTCCTCTACACCACCGGTCTCGCGGCCGGTCTTGGATCGAACGATATCGGCCTTGATCGCGGCCAGGCTGGAGGCGGACGCATCGTCTCGTTTCAGCGCGTCGGACCGAAAATCCTGATGGTCCAGGGGAATGAATCGTTCCGCTCCTCCAGCGCCAATCCCGCAGAGCGCCGCTCCGTGGAAGACTCATTCGCCAAGTCGGTACTCTGGGGTTTTACCGTCGCGGCCGAAAGCAACGGCCATGTCCTGGTGGATGCGACCGACTTCGTCCTTCGCGACGGTCATGGCGCCGCGAACTCTTTGCGTCCTGGACCATACCGCGTCGACCGGGCACGCAGCGCGGTCTACATGTCGCGTACCAAAGCGTTCCCCAAGAACACTGAGATCGAAGTGACTCTCACCTTCGCCAGCGACGCCGCCGGTGGGCGCGGCGGATTCGGCGCCGGTCCAGCTCAGGGCCCCCCACCGATCGGCGCGGGAGGCGGACGCGGGGGCGGCGGATTTGGAGGCGGCCTGTTTTCGGGAACGGTCGCGAGCGTTACACCGACGCCCGATTCAGTTACGCTGCGCGAACATTACTCCTTCGTCGAACTGCCCGATAACAACTTCCAGCCGCGCTACGACGATCCGCGTGCCGGCTACGGCGGCCTCAACTTTGTCGACTACAGTGTGCCCATCGGTGAACCAATGGTCAAGCGCTACATTCGCCGCCACCGGCTGGAGAAGAAAGATCCCAACGCGGCCATGAGCGAAGCCGTAAAGCCCATCCAATACTGGGTCGATTCGGGCGCTCCGGACGACGTCAAGAAAGCGCTGGTCGAAGGCGCGAGCTGGTGGAGCCAGGCCTTCGAAGCCGCCGGATTCCGCAATGCCTTCCGCGTGGCCGTACTTCCCGACACCGCCGATCCGATGGACATCCGCTACAACATGATCAACTGGGTGCATCGCTCCACCCGCGGCTGGAGCTCCGGAGCCAGCGTCGCCGATCCGCGCACCGGCGAAATCATGAAAGCCACCGTCACGCTCGGCTCGCTGCGGGACCGCCAGGATTACCTGATCTTCGAAGGCCTGCTGTCGCCCTACATGCGAGGCGACGAAAAACCCGACGTCCTCTATCAAACCGCGCTGGCGCGCATCCGTCAGCTCGCTGCTCACGAAGTCGGCCACACGCTGGGCCTCGGTCACAACTATTACGACAGCGCCAAGGGATGGATCTCCGTGATGGACTATCCGCATCCCCTTGAAAAACTACGCGACGATGGTACCATCGATCTGTCAGAAGCATATGCCGCACGCATCGGCGACTGGGACAAAGTTGCGATCAACTATGGCTACCGCCAGCTCCCCAAGGGCGACGAGCAAGCCGCACTGACTAAGATCCTCGACGACGCCTGGGCCGAGGATCTGCGCTATATGACCAACCAGGATACCGATACCCACCCGCGCGTCGATCAGTGGTCCAACGGCGTGAATCAGGCCGACGAGTTGAATCGGATCATGAAGATTCGCCGCGTCGCGCTAAACCGGCTGGGTGAGCACACCATCCGCAAGGGCGAGCCCATGGCGACCATTGAGGAGCCGCTGGTGCCTATCTTTATGTATCACCGCTATTCGGTGGAGTCCGCAGCGTCGATGGTCGCTGGGATCGACTACATCTATGCCATGCGTGGCGACGGACGCACTCCTCTAAAATGGGAGACGGCCGTCAATCAACACAAAGCGCTGGACGCGCTGGCCAACACTTTGAAACCTTCCGAACTGGCCGTGCCCAAACAAGTCCTGGATGCGATCCCGCCGCGCCCCCCGGGCTTCGGCCGCCACCGCGAATTGTTTCCGCGCACCACCGGCGACGGATTCGATCCGCTCAGTCCCGCGACCGTCGCATCCGACGTCACCATCGGCTTCGTGCTCGAGCTGGATCGCTCGGCCCGTATGGTGGCGCAGCATGCCCTCGATCCATCGCTGCCGGGTCTCGAAGAAGTCATCGATCGCCTGACCAAGGCGACCTTCGATGCGCCGGTCACCTCCCCCTATGAGACCGAGATCCGCCGCGCGGAAGAACGCGTGCTCGTCGACCGCGTGATGTGGCTCGCTACCGGCGCGCCCAATGGCCAAGTACGGGCCATCGCGTCGTTGAAGCTGTCGAAGCTGGCCGCGCGGCTGAAAGGCGAGGCGGGGGCAAGCGAATCCGAGCAGGCGCAACATGCGCTTCTGGCCGCCGATATCAAGCGCTTTCTGGAACGGCCAGCCGACCCGATCAAGCCAATCGCCGCTCCCGACGCCCCACCTGGAGCCCCCATCGGTGATCCAGGAATGGACTGGCTTGCGCCCCCGCCGCCGTGCTCCTGGACCGGCGCGCATCCCGATTGGTGGTAATCTTGGTCCCTAAAGCGAAAGTCACAATCTGTCGATCTCCGACCACGGCCCATTGCCGCATCTGTACCGTCGCCGGAAAGCGGCTGGCGAGGCGGCCGGAAATTCTTGATGAACCCAAAATCTAGGAAGCATACAGCTCTCGGCCTATGCGTGGCGGCGTTCATCACGGGTGCGCTTTTGACAGGCGTATCTTTTTATGAGAGCCGCCGGCAAGAAGATCTAGCATTCCACCAGGACCTCAGTGTTGCTTCTGAAAATCGCGTGTCCGCCGTCCGGCGAGAGCTGGAAGCGAACCTCGTCGCGCTACATGCTTTGCGCGCCTATCTCGAGATCAGCCCAATGAACGAAGCCAGTTTTTCGGGCTTTGCAGCGCGGCTGATCGCTACCCATTCCAGCGTTCGTTCCCTGGAATGGATGCCGCGAGTGGAGCGCCAGGACCGGGACCGGTTCGAGCGCGGCCTCGGTGGCCGCTTCATCTTTGAAGGCGACCCGGCCAAGCACCGCCGTGCACCGGATCGGCCTTTCTATTTACCGGTTCAGTTTGTGTATCCCATGTTTCAAAAAAGCGTCATCGTCGGCTTCGATGTCAACGCCAGCGCGGGCTGCCGTCGAGCTCTGGCTTTGGCGCAAAAGACCGGCGAGCCGGCACTGACGGAAAAGTACCCGGTAGTGGAACAAACCGCCGACGGTTACGGTGTGATTGCGCTCATGCCGGTTTACAGGCGCGTAGGCGGCGATGGCGAACCCGTCCTGGCCGGCTTCGCTGCTTCTGTGACCCAGGTGCCCGACGTCGTCGAAAGCGGACTACGGCGCATCAGTCCCAGAGGCTTGGACCTTTATGTCTTCGATCGATCCGCCCCTCCCGCCAAGCAGCTCCTTTATTACCATCCGTCCCCCTCCGGTAGCAAGCGCGGAGCGGTGGCCTCCGAACCCCTGTTGGCCAATACTATCCATGACCAAATATTGGTAAGCGTCGGCGGGCGTGATTGGTCCTTCGTCTTCGTGCCGACGCCCGAATATCTCGGTGGCGCGCATAGTTGGCGTTCCTGGATACTGCTCGGCATCGGCTCTCTATTAACCATCGCGGTCGTCCTCTACTTGCTGCTTCACGTGTCGCACACCACAAGAACGTTAGGCCTCCTTAGTAGCTTGGAAAACGTGAATCGGCAGCTTGCCGCTGCTCGCGACGAGGCGCTGGAAGCGTCCCGGTCTAAATCGCAATTCCTGGCCACTATGAGCCACGAAATCCGGACACCGATGAATGGAATTCTTGCCACCACTGAGCTGGTCCTAGACACCGGCCTGACGTACGAGCAGCGTGAATTGATCAGTGCTTGCAATGTTTCCGGTCAACAATTGCTCGCAATCTTAAACGACATTCTAGATCTCTCGCGCTGCGAGTCCGGCAAGCTCATCCTCGAACAGGTGCCCTTTGATCTGCATTCCGAAGTCGCGGGCCTGATGAAACTCTACAACGTCATAGCCCAACAGAAAGGCCTCGCGCTGAACCTGCATTGGAGCGATGACGCGCAGCAGTGGGTACGCGGCGATCCGACGCGCCTGCGGCAAGTCCTCGCCAATCTATTGAGCAATGCGCTCAAGTTCACCGACTTAGGCTCTGTGAGCTTGACGGTTTCAAACGACGGCGACCATCCTGCGCAGGCGGGGAGCCATCCCAAAGCGCGCATGCGGTTCATCATCGAAGATACGGGGGTCGGCATGCCTCCCGAGATCCTGCCTCATCTGTTCTCCCCCTTTGTCCAGGGAGAGGGCTCGACCACCCGGCGCTACGGCGGCTCCGGCTTGGGCTTAGCGATTTGCAAACAACTGATCGCCCTCATGGGTGGCGCGATCGATGTCGAGAGCGTGCTTGGGAAAGGCAGCCGCTTCGTGGTCCAGGTCGAATTGGAACGAGCTGATCCTCTGCGGCAAATCCCGGACCCCGCGGTCCATCCAGCTTCCCTGCCCAAGCGCTTGCACGTTCTGGTCGCGGAGGACAATCCCGTCAATCAACTTGTCGCGCAACGACTTTTGGAGCGTCACGGATGCTCGGTGGATGTCGTCGCCACCGGTACGGCTGCCGTTCTCCGCCATCAAGTCGAAAAGTACGATCTGATCTTGATGGACTGCCAAATGCCCGAGTTGGATGGATACGAAGCGGCCCGTCTCATTCGTACTGTCAATCACCTGGATCGCGTACCCATCATCGCCCTGACCGCGCAGGCCTTTCCAGGCGATAGGGAGCGCTGCCTGGCGGCCGGGATGGACGACTATGTCAGTAAGCCGATCAATGCCGCCCAATTCATCGCCACGGTGCGCCGTTGGATACCCTGCGACGTCGAGACCGCGGACGCCTGATACTGAGCCGGGACTTCGGCCGAGCCGCGACCGTCAGGGAACGTTAGTCCTGAAATTCCAGCGTGCCCCGCTGCTCCAGATCCATTTCAAAGACAGCATATCGTTCAGATTGCCATCTTACTTCGAGCATTCCCTTGCCAACCTGCGATCGGCCGCCGACTTCCACCATGGCGTCCTCTGGCAGTGACACTAGCATCCCCGGTTTCTCGCTATCCCTTGACGAGAACAGCCGGACGGCTACAAGCGGAGTGGTAATCCTGTACCGCTGCATGGGCGTTAGAATTGGCTTGTACCACGATTTTCGCAGCTGTCAGACTGAAACGCAAGTTAGCTAACCGTTAGTCCCGGTACCTTAGGGAGCTTGGGTACTGACGCAATTTAAGACCAGATTCAAGAAACGTTACGACCCGCTTTCAAGTCACACCAAGACTAATGAAATCGATTCAGGTTCTTCTGGTGGAAGACAATGCTGGAGATGAGCTATTGGTGAGCCAAGCCTTGGCGGAGTGCCCCATGCAGATAAGCCTCACGATTGCCCGCGACGGTGAACAGGCTCTTTCCATTTTGTCGGAACCCGATTACAAGCCGGCCCTCATAATCCTGGATCTGAATATCCCCAAACTGCCGGGTCACACATTACTCCAACGATACGATGCTAAGAAGACACCCATTGTTGTTTTTAGCGCCTATTGGAACGATGTGGACATTGATCGCGCTTTCGCCCTGGGAGTTCGCGAGTACGTTCACAAGCCCATGGAGCTCGATGCCTTCAAGCAAGCGGTGTGCATTATGGCGCAGAAATGGGCGCTGCATCCCAGCGGCACGGCTGATTTTGGGTCAATCCACGCACAGCCGCTGCGCTAATTCTTTCCGAGCCACGACCGTCAGGAAGTGGTCCCCGTGGTATCAAGAGAGAGATCTTTTCTAACTAGCATGGCGACCCTCAACCGCAAAGTAGCAATAGTCACCGGCTCCAGCCGTGGAATCGGACGCGCCATCGCGCTTCGTCTGGGAAGAGACGGCGCCCGCATCGTTCTCAGCGCGCGTCACCAGGAAGCGCTCGACACCGCCGTCCGCGAGATCACCCGATCCGGCGGCGAAGCCACATCTCTCGCGCTCGATCTCCGCATACCCGATGCGCCCCGCCGGTTGGCGGAATTCGCCCTCCAGACTTTCGGGCAAATCGATATTGTTGTTAATAACGCCGGCGCTACCAAGCGCGGCGAATTCGAGGATTTGACCGAAGAAGATTGGGCCGACGGATATGCGCTCAAGTTCTTCGGCGCGGTCCGGCTCACGCGCGCCTCCTGGCCGCATCTCAAGGCCACGTCCGGTTCGCTGATCAACATTTCTGGCATTGGCGGCCGCACGCCGGAAGCCCAGTTCACCATCGGCGGTTCGGTAAACGCCGCCTTGATTTCGTTCACCAAAGCCATGGCCGCCGCCGGCATTGTAGACGGCGTGCAGGTCAACGTGATCAATCCCGGAACCATTCGGACCGATCGTTATCAAAAGCGCCTGGTCGCGTTCGCCGCCGAGCACGGCATGGATACTGCCGCGGCCGAGCGCGAATTCGTGCGCGAGCATCAGACCACCCGCATCGGTGAGCCGGAAGACATCGCCGCCCTGGTGGCTTTTGTCGCCTGCCCGGAAGGCCGCTTCCTTCACGGCGCCATGCTGGATATGGATGGAGGCGCAACCAAAACGCTTTGACGAGCAAGCTGCCGTAGTACTTGTGGTAATTCAGGTTCATCGCACTACATTTCCGGCAGTGTTAGACTATCGAAGTAGACTTGAAATTATAATAGATATATCAGTCTTCACAAACTATGAAAAATGTGGGTGTTCGTCCAAGTCGTCACGAGCTGAGCCAGCACGGGATCCGAAATGTGGAAGTTGCGCATTGGAATTTAGGTACCGCGCAATTAATGGAAAAAGCCTTGCAGCGCCATGAAGGACTGCTGGCCGAGGGCGGCGCCTTGGCGGTCCGCACAGGTCAATTCACAGGCCGTTCGCCTAAAGACAAGTATGTCGTCCGCGAGGCCTCGACCGAGGCGTCGGTGGATTGGGGCTCGGTCAATCAGCCCATGTCGGAGCAGATCTTCGACCAGATTTACGACCGGCTGATCGGCTCCTGGGAGGGCGGCGAGCTCTTCGTGCAGGACTGCCAGGCCGGAGCCGACCCGGCTTACACGCTTCCGGTCCGCGTCATCACCCAGCGCGCCTGGCATGCCCTGTTCGCCCGGCAGCTTTTCCTCCGGCTCGATCCCCTCAAGACCGAGGATCATGTACCGGAATTCACCGTTTTATTTGCCCCCACGTTCTACACTAGCCCCGAAAAAGACGGCACAGGTTCCAAAACCTGCATTGCGCTCAACTTCAAGAAGCGCGCGATCATAATCGCCGGAACCGAATATGCAGGCGAAGTAAAGAAATCCATCTTCACGGTTCTCAACCACCTGCTGCCGGCGCGAAAGGTAATGCCCATGCATTGCTCGGCGAACATCGGCCCGGATGGCCGGGTCGCCCTGTTTTTCGGTCTGTCCGGCACCGGCAAGACTACGCTATCGGCCGATCCGGCTCGACGGCTGATCGGCGATGATGAACATGGCTGGAGCGATCGCGGTGTCTTCAATTTCGAGGGCGGATGCTACGCGAAATGTATCCATCTCTCTCGCGAAAAAGAGCCGCAGATCTGGGATGCAATCCGTTTCGGAACCGTGCTCGAAAACGTGGTCATCGATGCCAATCTGCGCACCCTGGATTTCGCGTCCGATGAGCTGACCGAGAATACGCGCGCGGCTTATCCGGTCGAGTTCATCGATAACGCAGTGATTCCGGGCGTGGGTGGACACCCCTCTCATATCGTGCTCCTGGCCGCGGATGCTTTCGGTGTGCTGCCCCCCATCGCCCGGCTTACTCCCGAGCAGGCCATGTATCATTTCCTGAACGGTTATACCGCCAAGCTGGCGGGTACCGAGCGCGGTTTGGGCAGCCAGCCGGAAGCCACCTTCAGCACGTGCTTTGCATCGCCTTTCATTACTCGCCGGCCGCTTGAATATGCAAGATTGCTGGGCGAAAAGATGCGCCAGCACGATTCGAAATGCTTCCTGGTCAATACCGGCTGGGTGGGCGGTCCCTACGGCGTGGGCGAGCGCATGAACCTGAAATATACTCGCGCCATGGTGAACGCGGCCGTGGAAGGCAAACTCGATCAGGTGGCGACCAAGCCACATCCCATCTTCAACGTCGGCGTTCCGGTCGCTTGCCCGGGCGTTCCGGCCGAAATACTGGATGCCCGCGGACAGTGGGCCGACGGGGCGGCCTACGATCGCTCTGCCGAAAATCTGGATGCGCGGTTCCGCAAGAACTTCGAGAAGTTCGGCGAAGCGGCTCAGGAAATCGTAGGCGCCGCGGTGCACGCCGGCCGCTAGCGTCGCTCACGCCCTGTTGCTCGTGGCGCACGCAGTCTTGCGCAATGTCACTTTACCTACGGCATTCGAGTTTTCAGCCAGATCGGCCGGGCGGGGGCCGCGAACGGTGTCAGCGCTTGTGCCGGCCATGAGCAAATCCGCGCCAAAAGGCGAACAGGCGCTTCGGGCGGCAAAGGGGAAGATCGGGAGCTGTTCAGCGAAGTTATCGGACATGATTAGCCGTTCGGCCGTAACCATACGCGGCAGTTAGGGCCAATGGAAGTGGTGGAAGAGTTACTGGAACCCGGTATCGGTTCGCGATAGACTGACACCATTGAGCGAAAGTGTATATCTTTATCGCTATTGCGTTGCCCTGACGCTGGTCCTGTCGCTAGCCTCGGGGCAAATGAATACGGGAGAGATGTCCGGCCGCGTGCTGGATCCCTCTGGCAGCGTACTCCCCGGTGCGAGTGTCGTGGCCCAGCAGGCAGAAACGGCCGAAAAGTTCACTGCAGTTACTAACGGCTCCGGTGAGTACCTGTTTCCCCAACTTCCCGTCGGAGTTTTTTCCGTCACGGTGACCGCTACCAATTTTAAACAATCCACGTTGCCACGGCTCGACGTCCACGCAAGCGACCGGCTCAGGCGCGACTTCACTCTGCAGTTGGGCGATAGAACCGATATTGTTACGGTTCAGATTGAGCCGGGCAACGTCCAGACGGAGTCCGCCGAAGTCAGGGACGTAATTGACCATCAGCAAGTGATCGACTTGCCCGTGAAGAGCCGCCAGTTCCTCGACCTGGCGATGCTAAGTCCTGGCGTTGTGCGCCCTCCGGGTGGCACGCGAGGCGATGCCATGCAGCAGGCTGGCAACCTTGTCAACGTTCTCGGCCAGCGCAGCGGCCACAACCTCTACTTGCTGGATGGTGTCGCGATCACCGATGAACACTTCAACAACCTGGTCATCGCGCCATCGATCGATGCCATCGAGGAGTTCAACATCGAGAAAACGTCCTATGCTCCGGAATTTGGCGGCAAGTCCGGCGCCGTCATAAACGTTGTGACTAGATCGGGATCGAACGATGTCCACGGTAGCCTGTTCGAGTTCGTCCGCAACGACGTCTTCGATGCGAAGAACTTCTTCGACTCCAGTTCGAATCCGATTCCTCCCTTCCACCAGAACCAGTTCGGCGGAAGCCTGGGAGGTCCAGCCCGCAAGAACAAGACGTTTTTCTTTCTAAGTTATGAAGGCCAAAGAGTCCGTAAGTCGCTGACTCAGACGTTTTCGGTCCCCACCGCCGCTATGCGCGGGGGTGACTTCCCCGGCTTGCCGGCGATATACGATCCGACCACGATCAGCGGCGGGCAGCGCCAGCCATTCCCAAATAATCAGATCACGCGCCTAAATCCAGTAGCTGTCGCCCTGCTTGTTCAAATACCGCTTCCAAACCTGCCCGGCATTGCGCAGAACTGGCTCGCCACAGGAAATCAAACCATCAACCAAGACCAATACAGCGGACGCCTCGACCATCAGTCCTCGGGCAATGATACAGCATACCTTCGTGGCTCGCTTTTCGACGCACGCCAAGCCGATCCCTTTGGATCCAGCGTGCTGCAGGAGAGTCTGCTGCCGGGCTTTGGCCGGAACCTCAGCACACACGCGATTAACGGCGTAGCGGGTTGGACGCATTCGTTCAGCTCGAATATTCTGAATGAATCACGCTTCGGGTTTCTCACTGTGGCTGGAGGGCAGACGAGCCCCAACAGTGGGAACACTTTTGCGGCGCAGACCGGGTTGCAGGGCGTGACAACAAATCCCCTGGATCTCGGATATCCGCAGATCTCTTTCGGAGGCCAGTTCTCGACTATGGGCGATCCCACACTGTTCACGTTTCGCAACAATCGTGACGTTGAATTCTACGACAACGTGATCTGGCACACGGGCAGGCACACCGTGAAGTTCGGCGGCTATTTCATGCACTACAATCTTCAGCCGGTGAATCCAAATGGAGCGCGCGGAATATTTTCATTTACTCCGAGGTGGACCTCGTCGGCGCCCGGTTTGGCTGATGGGAACGCGTTCGCTGACTTCCTGCTCGGCGATCCAACGACGGCTCAGGTTGGTCTTGGCCGGGCCGCGATGAATGCAAGCACGGATTGGGCCCATTTCTATATTCAAGACAACTGGCGGATCACTTCGAACCTCAAGATCGACGTCGGAATTCGTTACGAATACAACCGAAACATGACAGACGCGAACAATGAGATCGCGGCGATCGATACTTTGGTTCCAGCCGGCCGGTTTGTCGTCGCTAGCAACGGGTCTGGGAACATTTCACCCGCGGCCGCGGCGCTGTTACCATTGATCCCGATTCCATATGTTCCATCTTCGGCCGCGGGTTGGAACAACAGCCTCCTTGTGCCGAGGTCGCTGCGCTTCGCGCCGCGGGCGGGGATCGCGTGGAGCCTTCCCACTATAAAGACCGTAGTGCGCGTGGGTGTCGGCATCTACCCCAATCAGGCCGCATATAGCATTGTCACCAATCTGGCCCAGAACCTTCCGTTCTTTGTGACGAAGACTGTTAATTCGGCGGCGGCCGCGCTCTTGCCTTCCTTTACGACTGAGAATGCGTTGACAGCAAATACCGTGGGAACAGTAGGCGGCAACAACCTCGACCATGATTTCAAGATCGAATACAACGAGGTGTGGAACGTGAATCTCGAGCGAGAAATGAGCCCCAGCACAGTGTTCTCGCTCGCCTACATTGGATCGCGAACGGTCCATGCCGATAGTGGGACTGTTTTGAACGTTCCGCTCCCTGGCCCGGGAGCGATTGCGGTCCGACGCCCCATCCCGCAGCTAAGTCAAATCAGCGATATTCGCTGGAATGGCTGGGCGACATATCAAGCGCTGACGCTAAGCGCGAAGCGCCATTTCGCCAGGGGCCTGATGTTCGATGCGAACTGGACATGGTCTCATTCGATCGATGATGCTTCTGATCCTGGCGCAACATTGAACGAAACCAATCTCCCGCAAAACGTCTATGACCTCGGTGCGGAGAAAGCCAGCTCCAGTTTCGACCATCGTCACCGTGTGGCAGTGAGCTTCATCTACCAGCTTCCGCTGGCCAAAGACCCACCCATTTGGTTGCAGCGAATCCTCGGGCATTGGCAAGCTGGCGGGAACTTCACGGCTCAATCGGGTGCGCCGTTCACCGTGAACATCACCAGCGATCAGGCAAATGTCGGCGCAGGCCCGGCCCAACGGCCCAACATCTCGGGCGATCCGAACACTGGGCCGAAAACGCCGCGGCAATGGTTCGATACGACGGTCTTCTCGTTGCCGGCGCTTTATACATTCGGAAACTCGCCTCGAAATGCTGTGATCGGGCCGGGGCTCGAAGAATTCGACCTCTCACTTCTGAAGGACATGCAGTTAAGTGAGGCAGCCAAGCTCCAGTTCAGAGCCGAGGCGTATAACGTCTTCAATCACGCCAACTTCAACATCCCGAACCGTACGGCCTTTACCGCGAACTTCGGCAGCATTTCCAGTGCGCAGGATTCCCGCCAGCTTCAGTTTGCACTCAAGCTTCTTTTCTAGTTGCCTCGCCGACATCGCTCGTTCCTGAGGTCCTGCTGCGCTGGTCACGCAATTCGGTGCTTTGGCATCGATGGGATTCATCGTGAGAATTGGATAGCCTCGGAAACATTGTCCAAGGCGTGTTCGCTCCACAGAGCGATATTGCGCACTCTTGTGTGCCGCCTTGGCCAAGGCTTCCTCTGCGGCTCTACTTAGCGCGGTACAAGGCCGCCCGTCCTCGATGCCCGTCGTCAGCACTCATCCGACGCCTGCCCCTAAGGTTTCCACCTTAGCCCACGTCCAATCAAAGCCCCCCGACTAAGGCGGGGTAATGCCAATCTCCAATTGTTTGTACCCGGTCGCCACTCTAAGCTAGACCTAGGAGTGTTTGCGCGATGCTGCGTGGTATTATCATTTGTCCGGATGCCGACCTAAGCGAGCGGCTGGAAGCTCTGCTGAACGAGATCGGCATTGTCAGCGTGACCCGCACGCTGGACCGGTATCCGAACCCACTCGAACTGGTGCGCTTTCTTCGGGCGCATGCCCCCCAAGTCATCTTCATCAGCACCGAGTCCACAACTAAGGCTCTGGAAATCGCTCGCGATGTGGAGAAGAACACGCCGGGTGTCCAAGTGGTCGCCGTCAGCCGTTTTTGCGACCCCCAAATCCTGCTGGACGTGATGCGCGCCGGAATTCGCGAATTCGCTTCCCTTCCGTTCGACCGGCAAACCTTGACTGAAGGGCTGATGCGCCTCAAGGACGCCCTGGATGCCAAACCACCCGAGATCGAGACCACCGAGCAGATCTTCTCCTTTCTGCCCTCCAAAGCGGGTGTCGGCACTTCCACCATTGCGTTGAACACTGCTAAAGCCATCTCGCGCTTGCCGGACACCAATACCCTGCTGACGGATTTCGACCTCAACTCCGGGATGCAGCGTTTCATGCTGAAGCTGGATAATCCCTACTGTGTGACCGATGCCGCCGAGCATTCGCTCGACATGGACGAGAGCCTATGGCCCACTATGGTCACCACGATGGAGAACCTGGATGTGCTCCACGCCGGCAAGCTGAACCCGGATTTCCGTCTGGAGCCCACCCAGATCCGCCACCTGCTGGAATTCTTCCGGCGGAATTATCGCGCGCTGTGCATGGATCTGTCGGGCAATCTGGAAAAATATTCTCTCGAGATCATGCATGAATCGCGGCGGGTATTCCTGGTTTGCACGCCTGAGATTACCTCCCTGCACTTGGCGCGCGAGAAATACTTATACCTCAAGCAGCTCGACTTGGGAGACCGCGTGAGTGTCCTGCTGAACCGCTGCCAGAAACGATCGATGATCACTCCGCAGCAGATCGAGCAATTGCTGGGACTGCCGGTTCATATGACTTTCCCCAACGACTATCAAGGGGTACAACAGGCCTTGACCGAGGGCCGCTGGGTGGTGCCGCATAGCGATCTTGGAAAACAGTTCACCGCGCTGGCCGCGTCTATGATCGATGTGAGGCAAAGCACCAGTTCCTCAACAGCACCTGAAAAGAAGCGCTTCCTCGAATTCTTCTCCGTCGTACCCGGCAAAGCCGTCAAGAAAAACGCCAGCTAGTAAGTGGGGCAGGTCCCCGATTCTCCGACCTGCCTTGGCGATTCCGCCACCTCGCGCCAACAAGGTACCATTGGACGATGAAAGCGTATTCCCGCTCTTTGGCGAAATTGTCAGTTTGCACGGCTGCCTTGCTGGCCGGGACAGTCTGTTTCGGAGCGTCACCTGACCGGCAGCAGGCTCAAGCCCAGTTGCTCGATCATGCTGAATTGCCATGCGTGAACTGCTTCTTCGGAACGGGCGATTATTATTATTGCTTCGCCGTGGACAATAAGGTCCTGCTCGCCTATCAGCGGAGCCGGGTTCTCAACTGGACGGACGGATCGAAAAATTACTTGACCAAGGTCCATCGCGGATGGACTACCTGGACTCCGCCCGGCCAGACCGTGCCGATCAGTTATGATGACAAACACGTCTGGGTTACCCGCGAGGACGGAAAACAAGTTAGACTCACCCAGACTTATTCGCGCGATATCTTCACCAACGACCGCTGCCGGGCTGCGGTTAAAGCCAAGGCCCAGTAACAGGAGGGCAATGTATGACCTGCCGGAATCTGGTCGCAATAAGCGCGATGGCGCTCTTTTCTGTAACTTCGCTCTTCGCGCAGAATAAGGCGGCATGGAAGATGCCACGCACTGCCGACGGCCACCCCGATCTGCAGGGTATCTGGAACAACTCGACCCGCACGCCGCTTGAACGTCCCGCGGAATTTGCCGGTAAGGCGACTGTGACTGACGCCGAGGCGACCGGCTGGGAGCACAAAGAACACCAGGCCTGGCAGGACCTGGACGGGACCTCGGAAGGCCCTCTGCATAAGACCAAGGGATCGGAGGGCACAGGCGCTTACAACGTCCTCTTTTACGACATGGGTTCTGGGCTGGCGCGCGTGGACGGAGTCAAGCGAACCTCCATCGTTATCGATCCGCCGGATGGCAAAATACCTCCCGTCGTTCCGCACGCCCGTGAACGGAACCGGGCGGCCGCGGCGGCCAGATCCGCTGGCAACGTGAAGGACCGGGGCCTGTCGGAGCGCTGCATCTTTGTTTCGATGGCGGGCCCGCCCATGCTGCCGACCCTTTACAACAATAATTATCAAATTGTGCAGACGCCGGACGCGATTATGATCCTTTCAGAAGAGATCCATGACGTGCGCATTATCCGCATGAACGCGCAACACGCTTCCGAGAATGTTCGCCAGTGGCTTGGCGATTCCGTCGGGCGCTGGGAAGGCGACACGCTGGTGGTAGAGACGACCAATTTCAACGACCAGACCCATTTTCGCGGCTCTTCGCGGAACTTGAAGGTTACCGAGCGCTTTACCCGCGTGGACGCGAACAACATCGTATACAAGGCCACCATGGAAGACCCCTCCACGTGGACCAAGCCGTGGGCCGTGGAATTGCCGTTCGTAGCCGCGGCTGGGCCGATTTACGAATACGCCTGCCACGAGGGCAATTACGCGATCGAAGACATTCTAGCGGGGGCGCGCAAGGCTGAGGCGGAAGAAGCCGCCCACAAAAAGTAGTGGGGCACACCCGCGACTCCTATTGACCAGGGTCAGGGTTATGGGTAACCCTCAAGCCTCGGCGTGCCGTGCTTCCACTCTGGAGGAAGGGCGAATCCATCACGATTCGGCATTTTGACCTTCGGAAGACTCTGAGCGTCCATGACCTCGTCTTCTTTTATGACGTTATTCTTGTACAGCAGGTATGCGGTGATAGCGTATACCTCATTCGGGGTAAGCGTCCCTTCTTTCCCGAGGGGCATGCCGCGATTGATGTAATCCCATATCGTCGTCGCGAATGGTGAATGAACCGCCATGGCGTTGGAGTCGTTCACACATGGCGCGAGACAGGGTACCAAGGACTTCGCCTGAACGTCATGACTGCTTACGAGCGTGGGAGCGTGGCCTCCGGATGATCCCGTTGCACCGTGGCATGCCGCGCACCCCTTCCGCACATAGAGCGCCGCTCCTTCCTTGGCAGTCCCCTGCCCTGCCGGCAGCTCTTTTCCCGTGGGACTGATCGCGATATCCCAGGCGCGGATTTCTTCCGCTTTCGGGGGCCTCCCAAGACCGTAGGTGGGCGACTGTGTCCAGGCAGTCTGGCAAATCCCAAGAACCACCGTAACAAGGAAAAACCTAGGAAAGCCCATTGTGAACGCTCCCGTCGCTGGCGACCCTCCACGGTTGAACGGTATTGTCGGCCCCTCGTATACGGACTTTGTCCTGGGGTTCGTTCCAGTATTTCGCGACGTCGGCTCGCGTGGGTTGAACCGTGCCCAGTTCGTCCGTGCAGCGCGACATGAGCATTGACTCTTTTCCGTCCCAGTTCCAGTGGTAGCCGAATCGCGTATGCGCCATTGGATAGGCCGGTGTCCGGAGATCGGCATTCTTCCAGCTCTGGCCGCCGTCGGTGGATATCTCCACGCCGCGGATGGCGCCCCCGCCGGACCACGCCAAGCCACTGATTTCGTAGAATCCAGGGCCTGACAGCTGCTGACCACCAGACGGAAACGTGATGACCGATTTCGGTCCGATCATGTGCGTCAACGCGGCCGCTTTCGGGTCTGGATTGATATGGCCGTAGTCGTCATAGGTCATGTAGTAACGGTCCACGACCTTGATTCGCCTCAGGTATTTGATCTGATAAATTCCTTCGAAGCCTGGAACCATCAACCTCAAGGGAAAACCCTGCTGTGGGCGGAGCGGCTCGCCGTTCATCGCGTAGCACACCAGGCAATCGTCCATCGCCTTCGCGAGCGGGATGCTCGAGGCGCCCTTCACTTCTTCCGCGCCTTCCGCGACGATCCAGGACGCGGCGTTTTGCACGCCGGCCTCCTTGAGAAGCAACGACAGTGACACGCCGGTCCATTCGGCGCAACTGGTCAATCCGTGGGTTTCCTGAACGGTCTTGTGCGTCGGCCTGGCACGGTTTCCTAGGCACTCAACGAAGTAAACGCCGGATACGTACGGGAGACGCTTGAGCTCATCCATGGTGAAAACGAGCGGGCGGTCCACCATCCCGTGGATCATGAGACGATGCTCCCGGGGGTCGATGTCGGGAACAAAGGCGCCGCGGTGTGTCGCCGTATAGAAAAGCGAGGATGGCGTAATAATTCCGACCGAATCCTGAAGCGGCGTCAAGACATGAAACGTGAGCCCGAACTCATCCGGCGAATGCCTCTCGGCTACGGGCTTGCGTATCGAGGTGACGAAACGGGAGCGCTCGCCATAAGCGATCAGTTCGTCGATTTTCTTGGTAGGTGTCCCTTCTGTCTGGCCCTTGGCGAGTCCTCCGCCACCCGCGGCCAGACCGGCCACCGCGGCGCTGCCTTTTAGGAATCCCCTTCGGTTAGGTCTTCTCGAATCCATCGGTCTCCTTGAGGATGAAGTTGGTGGAATTACTTCTTGCGCTATTAGCCGGAGTTACTTCTTGCCCTGCCAGTCGTTTGAAAGTATAACCCATTTGATCGCCCGAAAAAGGCGATCGGCACTCTCAACGGCGGGCGACTTGGCCGGCCGGCCCTGGCTGCCATGCGGGAGTGCCGTCTTCCCATTGGTTATCGGTGAGCTGCTCGACGCCGGTGCCGTCATAGCGCATCACGAAAATCTCGCCGTAGGGCTGCGGCGCATCCGTGTAAACGACCTCATCCTTAAAACCCATCCTCGAACTGGCGAAAACGATGTACTCGCCGTCCGGCGACCAGCCCATGTGCGCGTCATTGCCGTGCGTGAAAGTGAGGCGCTTAAGTCCGGTTCCGTCGGGCTTAATGGTATGTAGCTCGTATGCGCCATCCACCAGGCGCGAGAACATGATCAGATCGCCGCGCGGCGACCACAGCGGGAAATTATCGTATTCCGCGCTCAGGGTCGTCACGGCTTTCGTTTCGAGGTTCATGATGCGCAGCCCGTATCCATCCTTCTCGAATGTCCGGTACACTATTCGCTTGCCGTCGGCCGCAAACGATGGGAAGGCATTGTTGCCCAACCCCGCGGTGAGTTCGCGGAACCCGGTCCCGTCCGCATTGACGATCGCCACCTGAGCGCCGTCCTCAACGCGATCGACCGGTTTGAGAAATAGCGAGTGGAAGCCGTCGAAGAACGCCGCGAATCCGCCGACGCCGAAGACGATCCTGTCCCCCTCTGGCGACCATGCTCCCGCCAGTACGTTCCGGTTCTTGTCCTGAAAGACGACTTTGGAGACTCCGGTGGCCACCGTAGTCACATTCAGAGCGGCGCCGCGTTTTTCGGGGCCGGCCAGAGACACCGTAACAAACTCCTTGCCCGAGGGGCTGAAGGAGGCTTGGCCTCCGGCCTGGAACAATTCGTAATTCGAATTGCGGCTGAATGCGCTTCGCCACGCTGTTCGCGCAACCTTAAGACTCTTGTAAAAAACGACCTGGGTTCCATCCGGCGACCAAGAGGCGGCCCGGATAGTTCCGCGCGGACCGGACCGCCCGCTCGAGTAATAGATGCCTGCCTCCGCTGTATCTTTCCGTATGTAGCCGATCTCGTTGCCCGCTAGCGGGAAAGGATTTATCTTGACACCCGGCCCAGCCGGCAGATCGGTGGATATTCCGGTGGTTGTGTCGCTGGTGGTTGTGGGGATCGATACGAGCCGGGTGTCGTTTCCAGGCTCGGGGTTGGGCCTCCGGTTTGCGAGCGTCTGCTCAGCTGTCATGCAATAGGCGACCACGTGACTGCTGTCTCCCATCCACTTCGGACTGCCGCAGAAATCTCCGCTCTTGGTGATTTTCTTCAACCCGGACCCGTCCGTGCGAATTATGTAAATGTCCGCCAACTGAAGCCGCTCCCACCGTCCGTGAGCGAAGGGCATTGCGTTGCCGCGAACCGAGGAGAAAGCAATCCACTTTCGGTCCGGCGACCAGGACGGACGAAAATCGCTCTCCTTCCCCGTGGTCAGGGCTTTTGTGCTCCGCGTCTCCAAGTCCATCGTCCAAAGATTCGCGGTCCCGCCCCCGCGCGTGCTCACGAAAACCAGTTGTTTGCTGTCGGGAGAGAATGCCGCTTGATCATCGTAAGCCGGGTCCGAGGTGAGCTGCGTCAATCCGCTGCCGTCCGGATTTACGCGAAAAAGATCTGCCGATCCGTTCCGGTCGGACGTGAAGACGATCGATTTGCCGTCGGGAGCCCAGGCCGGGTCGTAATCCGTGTCGGGCGATGCGAGGAGAGGACGCTCGCCGCTTCCATCGGATCTGGCAACGAAAAGCGCCAACTGGCCCTGTTGTGGATACACACGAGCGTACGCGATTTTGCGCGGTGCGGGTGTTTCGGCGCACAGAATGGCGAGCGCGGCGAAGACGATGAGTGGAGAGCGCATATGCGATAGTAGTGCGCCCTCGATACCCGCCGCAAGCCTCCCAGCTTTCACTGGGCGAGCGGAACCAGCGCCATCGACGCCCAATTTGTCGCGGCGGCGGAGACGAACTGATCGTGCCCATGCGGAAATCCGCTCTCGAAATACGGCTGGAACGCCAGTGAGCGGCTTCTCGCGTACCACGATCCATCCTCCATCTGCGTGCGAAGCAGAAACTGCGCGCCCTTCTGATATGCGCCATCGGACGCCTTCACCGCTCCCGATTCTCGCAGCGCGACCAGCGCCTGTCCAGTAGCGTACGCGTCACTCGCAAGCATGGCTCTCTGACCCCATCCGCCGTCAGATCACTGCTGGCGGAGCAGATCGCCCGCGGCCTGTCGAGCGCGATCCTGTTTGCCGGCCCATACCAGGCCGAGGATCTGGAACACGCGATCCTCGTTGTTGACCGGTCGTGCCGTTGCGAGCCAATCCGCCGCGCGCTCCACGGCCCCATCGTATTCTGCGCGGCGCGCCTTGGGCCCGTAGGTCTTGATCGCGCGAAGAGCAGTAGCCGTGCACTGTATATCGCTCGATTCGATTGGCGGCCGGCCCGGAAAGACCGCCCAGAATCCGTCGGCCCGTTGTCTGTTTTTCAGGTAACGGGCCATCGCGTCGGTCGCGGCGTCAGGGGGCCAATTTTCGGCTGCCAAACCGAGGAGAATGTAGCCCGCGGTGTCCACGCCGCCCGGAATCGGTCGGCCTTGGAGGAAATTTTCGCGGTTACCTTCGATGTAGGTCGCGATGGCTCGCCTTTGCGCTTGGGCCGTGTCCTCATCAATACCCACGCCCTGTTTGCGAGCCGCGGCCACGGTTATTGCCGTTAGATTATTGTTGTGGCAGGAAACACATCCCGATTTCTTCATAAAAATCACGTCGCTGCGTTGCAGGAGCGGAATGCTGCGATCGAGCGCCGCGCGCGGCGATGCGGCGGACTTTGGCTTCGACACAGCTTCCAGCGGCCTAGCCCCTTCGTGCGCCCCTGCGTTTCGCAGCAGTTCCGTCATAGCCGGTTCGCCTTGACGCAATGCGACATCGAGAACGGTCACGCTCTCGGTGGTTCTGGCGTTGATGTCGGCGCCGCGCTCGACCAGCGCTTTCACCTTTTCGACCACTGCCCCTTCCGATACCGCTGCGACCATGAGAGCCGTAAAACCGTCAGCCGGAGTCGCGAACTTCGGGTCCGCCCCGCGATCGAGCAGTAGTTTGACACGCCGCGGATCGAGGTCGCTTGCGGCGTCTATCAGCGCCAAGCTCAACGCGGCCTTGTTCCCCGGCTTCATCAGCAGATCCACGCAAGCCGCACAATCGTCCCTTACCGCTTCCACCAGACCCGTCGACAAGTGTGCAGCGTCGACTCCGTGATCGATTAGCGTTCGTAAAGTTGCTTCGTCGCCGCCCGCGCCCGCAAATGCTCCCCGGCCCTGGTAAGGCTTCGCGTCCAGTTTCACGCCGTGATCGAGCAGCAGCTTCACCACGCTTGCCGTGTGCTTGTTGCGCAGCGCGATCAACAAGGGCGTCGCGCCCTCAGTTGATGTGGCGTTCGGATCGGCTCCATGTTCCAGCAGCACTCGAGTTATATCGGCATCGTCTGCCGCCCACATCAGCGCCGTCGCACCGGCTTCATTCGCGGCGTTGACGTCGGCGCCGCGCTCGATCAATTGGCTCACTGATTCAGCATTGCCGTATAGTGCCGCAAACATCAACGGCGTGGACCCTCCGGCGGCTTTCAGCTTCAACGCTTCCGGGTCCTGGCGAAGCAATCGCGCGAATGCTTCGCGATCCCCGGCGCGCAGAGCTTCCGCGATTCGCACGGCCCTCGGATCGCCAGGCGACGGAGACTTATCGCCCGAGAACTCGTCAGGCCACTCGGCTCCTTGATCGATCCACGTCTTAATGAGGTTGATCAGCTCCGCGCTCAGCGGCCCGGTTGGAGGCATGCGCTGTCCGAATTTCGTCCCTGCGACTCGCAGGTAAAGCCGGCTCCCATCCGCGTTTCCCGGTCCGATCGTCGTTCCGCCGCGAATCCCCATCGCGGAGCGTCGTCGATCTAGCCGCATGCCGCCCATCTGTTGCGACGGTCCGTGGCATTCGATGCAGTGTTGCTGGAACAACGGCTGGATGTCGCGGCCGAAATCGACCTTCGAGCCGGTTTGGGCCGGCAAAAGCGAAACAACCCAGAACGCCAGGATATATACACAGCTGCTCGTAGATCGCGCCATTTGAGTGTCGAGTCAGTATAGCGGAATTGCTGTCTTGGCCGTTGAAGACCGGACCACCAATCACGAATCGCACGCGCCTGCATTCGCTTCCACCCCAGCTACTTCCGCGCCGCTTGCCTGTCACACCCCAGATCCACCGGTCACACTTTCCGCAGTTACACAATATGCTTTCTAGAGCCGAGGCGGGCCGTCTCGCAGTCTCGCTTAATTCCGAAAAACATGGCCTGACCGCCGAAACCGTCGTTCTCGCCAACGCGTCTGAACAACAATACCAGGCCGAGCTCGATTCTTACCTCCGCCACTGCGCTCCTGCCCAACAAACCCGAGGCGGATCTCGGCCGGCAGCTTGCCTGCACGCACTGGCGCCTGGTCCGCTACACCGCCATTGAGACCTGCCTGCTGGAAATCGAGATGCATGTCGACAAAGTGTGGAACAACGTCGACGATCGCAGCCGAGTCGCCCTTTGGCCTTTGACTCTCTGTCTGGCCAGTCTCTGGTCCAGTTACAGGCCACCCTCCAGGCCGCCAAAGCGAAATTACAAAACGAACCCAAGCAGCCCAGCCAGATCGTGCCGATCCCGCCCCCCGCCGGCAACTACCTGTTGACGCATATATCGGAATCTGATATAACAAGATCCGAGTATGAGGAAAGACGTAGTCAAATTCCTCCCTCTGGCGCCCCCGACGCTGCACATCCTCCTGGTCTTGGCCGGTAAAGATCTGCATGGCTACGGAATCATGCAGGAGGTGGCGCGAGAGTCCGAAGGCCAGTACAAGCTCGGCCCCGGCACGCTCTATGACAACCTGCAAAGACTGATGGACCAAGGTCTCGTACAGGAGGTTCGTCGAGCCGCCAATGAGGAGTCGCGACGGCGCTATTACCGTTTGAATTCCCTGGGGCGCAGCGTGCTCGCGGCCGAAATCGCCCGGCTTGAGGGTGTAGTTCGGGATGGGAGACTCCGGCTGCAGGCCGCCAAACCAAGGAGAGTCTGATGGGCCGGTTACTGTATGTCTGGCTGGTCGGTCTCCACCCCCATCGCTTTCGAGAGCGGTTCGCCCAAGAGATGACTGGCATTTACGACGAACATACGGGCACCCGGAGACGTGCTGCGCTGTTTATCGATGTGCTCGTTTCGCTCTTCCGCCAATGGACGCTGCGGCCGGCGTACCGCGAGCCGGCGCTGGCCATGCCGCTGCCAGCGAAGTCGTCGGATATACCCGGCTTTTACACCTTCGACAGCTCCTTGCCGAGCCGCAGCGCGCTTGCGAATGGAGCCATCCTGTCACTTGTTTTCTTGACTGCCCTCAGCTTCTTCATCGGTCGAAGCGGACATCTTCCGCGCTTGCTCGTCGGTAGCAGGACCCCACGCCCGCAGGTGCTGGGAGTCGAGGGACCGTCAGATTGGCGGGGCGATCCAACCACACGGATCAAACTTAAGTCTGAAGGAGAAGACCCCTTGTACCCATTCGCGAATGCCTACTTCCGGATGATTCGTGTGCTCGACATCCTGGACGCGGATCACGACTGGGTCATCTCCCCATGGGAAATCACTACCGCCCCGGCGGCCCTCCGAGGACTCGACAATAACCATGACGGCAAGTTGAGTCCTGAGGAATGCGGGTTCTATTCGGGAGCAAACTCTAAGATCAATCTGGATCCGCCACGCGTTCAACTCGAGCGTCTGCGCTTCATGCGGTTGAATCCCGTACTGGCCGCCCTCGACTCCGATCATGACGGCGAGATCTCCGCGGACGAAATCAAGAACAGCTCGGCTGCGCTGAGGACGCTCGATCAGAATCGCGACGGCAGCCTCACCCCCGATGAGCTGCTTCCCGACCCGTTGACTCTCAAACGGCGTTAATCCAACTGGGCCCACAACTGGTATCCTCGCGTATTGGAAAACGCCGTCCTTCAATGGGTCGCCACCTATGGCTACTTCGCCATCTTCTCGCTCCTCGTCCTGGGCATCGTCGGACTTCCCGTGCCCGACGAGTTCCTGCTCACCGGCTGCGGCTTCCTCGTTTTCCAGGGCCATTTGCGGTTGCTTCCTACCTTCGCCAGCGCCCTGGCCGGAAGCATGTCCGGCATCACCTGCAGCTACCTCATCGGCCGCACCGTCGGGTGGAAGTTTCTCCACTCGCGCGTGGGCCGCTGGCTGCACATTAGAGATCGCGACATCCGGCGTGTCCACGATTGGTTCAATCGTATCGGCCACTGGGCCCTCATGATCGGCTACTTCATTCCCGGAGTCCGCCACTTCACTGCCATAGTGGCGGGAACTTCCAAACTCGAGTATCGTTCCTTCGCCCTATTCGCTTATGCCGGCGCGACGCTGTGGGTCAGCACTTTCGTCTTTATCGGCTATCATTTCGGCGAACGCTGGCCGGAAATACTCGGCATGGTAGAACACAACCTCAAATTGATATCAGTCGTGGTCGGCGCCATCGTCTTCGCATATCTTCTATTTCGCTATTCCAGGCAAAAGAACTCCTAGTTCAGTATTCTAAAATTTGGGAACAGCTTTAGCGGAACATCGCCCAGCAAACTTCTACGCATCCACGGTCGGGAAAAAAGCCGTAATGGCGGTAAGCGGCCTGGTCCTCTTCCTATTCGTCATTGGGCACCTGATCGGAAACCTGCAGATCTATGAAGGACCGGAAAAGCTCAACAACTATGCGAAATTCTTGCGCTCCATTCCGGCGGCGTTATGGACCGTTCGCATCACTCTCCTCGTTATGGTCCTTCTGCACATCTGGTCGTCCGTGCAACTGGCCTTGCTCAAGTTCGACGCGCGACCCACAGGCTACATCATGAAGAAAGCCACGCAATCTTCTTACGCGTCGCGCACGATGTACTGGAGCGGACCCATCATCCTGGCCTTCGTCATCTATCACCTTTTGGATTTCACGTTCGGCACGCTAAATCCGAATTTCCAGGAAGGCAACGTTTACGCCAACGTCGTCGCCAGCTTCAAACTGATCCCGGTGTCGGTCTTCTACATCATCGCCATGCTGTTGTTGTGCATGCATCTCTATCACGGACTGTGGAGCATGTTCCAGTCGTTAGGTTTCTCTCACCCGCGCTATACGCCCTTGTTGAAACGGAGTGCGGCCGTCGTGGCCATTCTCATCGCAGCCGGCAACATCTCCATACCGCTGTCTGTGCTGATTGGGTTGGTGAGATAAGCGATGGAATTGCACTCCAGGGTCCCGTCCGGTCCCATCGAGAAATTGTGGGACCAGGCCCGGTTCGAAATGAAGCTGGTCAATCCGGCCAACAAACGGAAGCACACCATCATCGTGGTTGGTTCCGGTTTGGCTGGAGCTTCGGCCGCAGCGACGCTGGGCGAGCTCGGCTACAACGTGAAGTGTTTCTGCTTTCAGGATTCGCCCCGCCGCGCGCACAGCATCGCCGCTCAAGGCGGCATCAACGCGGCTAAGAATTATCACAGCGATGGCGACAGCGTTTTCCGGCTTTTTTACGACACCGTAAAGGGCGGCGACTTCCGCTCGCGCGAAGCCAATGTCTACCGGCTTGCCCAAACTAGCGTGGACATTATCGATCAATGCGCGGCCCAGGGAGTGCCCTTTGCGCGCGAATATGGCGGGACGTTGGCGAACCGGTCCTTCGGCGGAGCGCAAGTGGCGCGCACGTTCTACGCCCGTGGTCAAACCGGCCAGCAGCTTCTTCTGGGCGCATATCAGGCGCTCGAGCGCCAGGTGGACTCCGGGCGCGTCACCATGCTTCCCCGCACCGAGATGCTCGACCTGGTAGTGATCGACGGCCGGGCGCGCGGGATCGTCACCCGCAACCTGGTGACCGGGCAAATCGAGTCGCATGTCGCCGACGCTGTAGTCCTCGGTACCGGTGGCTACGGCAACGTCTACTATCTATCGACCAATGCGAAAGGCTCCAACTGTACAGCCATCTGGCGCGCCTACAAACGCGGCGCCGCGTTCGCCAACCCGTGCTTCACTCAGATCCATCCCACTTGCATCCCGGTTTCCGGCAGCTATCAATCTAAGCTAACTCTCATGAGCGAGTCGCTTCGCAATGACGGCCGCATCTGGGTACCAATGAAGCCGGGCGACAAGCGTCTCCCTAATCAAATTCCAGAGAACGAACGCGACTACTATCTGGAGCGGCGCTATCCCAGCTTTGGCAATCTTGTTCCTCGCGATGTCGCCTCGCGCAACGCCAAAGCGGTTTGCGACGAAGGACGCGGCGTCGGAGAAACAGGCCACGGCGTCTATCTCGATTTTTCAGAAGCAATGCGCCAGCTCGGCGTGGACCTGATTCGGGAACGCTACGGCAATTTGTTTGAAATGTACCAGCGCATCACCGACGAAAACCCGTATCAAGTTCCCATGCGAATCTATCCGGCCATCCACTACACCATGGGCGGCCTGTGGGTGGATTACTACCTCATGAGCACAATCCCGGGGCTGTTCGTGATCGGCGAGGCGAACTTCTCCGACCACGGCGCCAATCGCCTCGGCGCCAGCGCGCTCATGCAGGGCCTCTCGGACGGTTATTTCATCTTGCCTTACACGGTGGGAGACTACATCGCCAAGAGCACGCTGGAGAAGATAGACGCTCGCCATCCGGAATTCGCGCGCGCTGAAGCAGGCGTGGCCGACATGACTAAGCGGCTGCTCTCCATCAACGGGCACCACACTGTGGACGATCTGCACCGCAAGCTTGGAAAGATTGTGTGGGACGATTGCGGCATGTCTCGCAACGCGCGCGGCCTGGAGTGCGCGCTCGGCCAGATCCGCGAGCTGCGCGAGCAATATTGGACCGATGTCAAGGTGGCCGGGAGCGCCGACGACTTGAATCAAT
>DATMMD010000183.1:0-40494 GCA_035569875.1 Bryobacteraceae bacterium | reverse complement strand
CGTGGCGGCGGAGGCCATGGCGGCGGAGGTGGTGGCGGATCTCGCGGCGGAGCCGTTGGCGGTGGTGGCGGATTCCGCGGCGGCGGAGGAGGCGGCGCATTTCGGGGCGGCGGGGGCTATGGGGGAGGGTTTCGCGGGGGTTATGGCGGCGGGTTTCGCGGAGGATATGGCGGCGGATTCCGAGGAGGATATGGCGGCTTCGGGCGATATGGCGGTTTTGGGCGCGGCTTCTGTTGCGGCTTCAGCTTTGGCTTTGGCTTCGGCTGGCCGGGATATTGGCCTGGTTACGCCTACGGATACCCGTACTATTACGGTTATCCCTACGCTTACGGATATCCCGGTTACTATGGATACGATCCGTATGCTAATGCCGGATTCGAAGCATACCCACCTACCGCTTCTTACCAGGCGCCACCTCGCGCTAATGGCGGCGCAGTAGCGCAGTATCCCGCTGCGCCACCGCCTCAGGCCGGTAACTATTCGTACGCTCCGCCTCAGGCGCCTGCCAACACTTCTGCTTCATCAGATGGATGGCATCGGTTTGGGCAGTGACACCTGAAGCTTACTGGGCATCCGGCCGATGGATGTCCAGTGAACTGTCCGAACTGCGGCGCGCCTATGCGGCTGAAGCCAGACCAGGAGTGTCTGGTCTGCGACTATTGCGGAAGCGTTCACTTCCCCGAGACTAACGCCGACGGTGTCCGCGTGTTGGGTGAGACGAGCACGCTGAACTGTCCGATCTGTGGAGTGCCATTGGTTCACGCTGCCATAGCTCGCGAGCGGATACTGTACTGCGGACGCTGCCGTGGGATGCTGGTTGGGATGGAGCCGTTCGTAGCTATTGTTCATAACTTACGCGCGCGCGGCGAAGTTGCGGCTGAAGCGGCCCATCAGCCGGACTGGAGCGAGATGGATCGCCGAATCCGCTGCCCGCGGTGCGGTCAGGAAATGGATACGCATCCTTACGGCGGCGGAGGAAACGTCGTCATCGAGGATTGCGAACGGTGCGAGCTCAACTGGCTGGACCACGGCGAACTGGAGCGGATAGTCCAGGCTCCAGATCGCGAGTACGCCAGGGACCTGTGATCCAGGAGTCCCTAATTGGAGACCGTGCCGCTAATCTCCACGCGCAGACCGGTGGGATTTATCCCTGAAAAAGGAGCGTTGTTCACCACGAAATCCAAGGTGTTGACGCCCGGTACAAAACCTGTGCTGATCGTGAACGGACTGAAGCTGCCGAAACCCGGCGAAGCGCTGCCGACTTGAACCCCATTCAGCAGGATGATCGCGGAGTTATCGGCGGCAAACTGGCCGGTGAGCACCGCGGTGGCGGAATTGAGCCCCGTTAAATCAAACGTGGTCTTGTAAGTGTAGTTTCCCGACGCGTTTCCGTTGCCGGCATCGGATCGAGCGGCTATCCATTTGGAATTCGGACCGTCGGACAGCCAGGGTCCGATGGGGAAAACGTTCGAAAGCACCACATAGGCATTCGGGCCGGGATATGCGGGATCGGCGCTTGCGATGATCGTGTAATGAGGATCGACGCTGGTATCGGCGGCCAAAACACCGGGGCTGTTTACTCCCGTGTTATAGATTGCGATTGGGCTCGATGTTGAGGTTGGAGTGGCAGTCCCTGAGACTTCGACGCGCAGGCCAGTGGGATTAGGTGTCGATGGGTAGTTTGTTACCACAAAATCCAAGGTGTTGACGCCCGCAATAAAACCGCTGCTGATCGTGAACGGAGTGAAGCTCGAGAAACCGGGCGAGGTGCTGCCCACTGCCACTCCATTCAGCAGGATAATTGCAGTGTTGTCAGCGGCAAACTGGCCCTTGAGAACCGCGGTTGCGGGATTGAATCCGGTTAAATTGAACGTGGTCCGGTAGGTATCGTTTCCTTGCGCGTTGCCATTGCCGGCATCGGATCGCGGCGCAATCCATTTAGAATTTGGACCATCGGACAGCCAGGGTCCAATGGGAAAAACATTCGAGAGCACCACAAATGCGTTGGGACCGGGATACGAGGAATCGGCGCTGGCAATGATGGTGTAATGGCCGTCTACGGCGCCATCAGCAGCGAGGGTCCCCACCGAGACCTCGCCCGTATTGAAAATCACGATTGGCGCCGTCGAGCCCGCTGAGGGATTCAGAGTAACTGTCGCGCTGCCGGTCGTCGCATTGTCCGCCAGACTTTTTGCGGTTACCGTAACTATTTGTTGACTGGCGATGCTGGACGGGGCAAGATACACACCCGAGGCGGTAATCGAGCCCAACGTCGAGGGAGAAATGGACCAGGTGACGGCCTGATTGGTCGTGCCTCCCACAGTGGCCGCGAACGTCTGGGATTGACTGGCCGAGAGCGTTGCACCTGGCGGCGTGACTGTGACCGTGATCGGCGGCGGGGCCGAAGATGGCAGTGCGGTTCCGTTAATGTCCACCCGCAATCCCGTTGGGTTGGGCGTCCAGGGGTTGTTGGTCACTACGAAATCCAACGTGTTGATGCCCGCAACAAAACCGGTGCTGATCGTAAACGGGGTGAAGCTGGAGAAACCAGATGAATTGATGCCGACGTTCACTCCATTCAGCAAGATGGTGGCGGAGTTGTCGGCGGCGAACTCTCCACTGAGCACCGCGGTGGAGGGATTGAACCCGGCTAAATTAAACGTGGTTTGGTAGGTGTAGTTTCCCTGCGCATTACCGTTGCCGGCATCGGCCCGTGGACCAATCCACTTCGAATTCGGGCCGTCTGACAACCAGGGTCCGATGGGAAAAACATTCGAAACAACCACGTAGGCATTCGGTCCGGGATATGCGGGATCGGCGCTACTGAGGATGGTGTAGTGGCTGTCTAAGGCATCGTCAGGAGCAAGTATACCGGGCGACGAAACGCCCGTCCCAAAGATTGTAAACGGCGCGGACGAGCTGCCGCCGCTACAACTGCGGATTGCTTTGTTGACATCCAGACGTCCTCCGGTGACGGTGATTCCGGCTAAACTGGCGAGCGCGTCAACGTTCGCGAGGAGGGTGGTTTTCAGAGCAGCCGTGCTTAAGTTGCAGGCCGATAACACCAGCATGGCCGCGCCTGAGACGTGCGGTGTCGCCATGGATGTTCCATTGAGATTCGCGTACGAGGCGTTGGGCCAAGTGGAGAGAATACCGACGCCCGGCGCGCCGAGGTGAACCGTAGTTGGTCCATAGTTGGAGAATGAAGCCAGCGTGTCGGTATTGGTCGTGGCCGCGACCGTGATGATGTTGGGTGCGTTGTAGGCGGCCGGATAGATAGGCGAGACGTCGTTGTTTTGACTGCTGTTCCCGGCCGCGACAACGAATAGAGTATTGGCATTGTTGGCCAGGTTGATTTCGTCCAGAAGGCCCTGCGAGAACCCGCTGCCGCCCCAACTGTTGGAGAACACTCGTACGTTGGCGCGGCTGCCGAATGTTGTTTTCGCCTGCAGAGCAAACCCGATGGAGTCGATGGCATCAGAAACGGCCCCGCTGCCAGTGGAGTCCAGGAATTTCAGCGGCATGATGCGCGTCGTCCAATTCACGCCGGCCACGCCGAGGGCGTTGTTGCCAATGGCGCCGATGGTTCCTGAAACGTGCGTACCGTGACCGTTGTCGTCCAAGGGAGTGCACGTTCTGGTAATGGCATTGTATCCATGCGAGCCTGCAGGGCATGTAAGTGAACCCCAACTGAGGTTGACAGTGAATGCTGCGGGCGCGGACCAGACGTTGGCGGCAAGGTCAGGATGCGTATAATCGATTCCGCTATCGACGACGGCGGCGACATTGGCTGTGGATCCGGTCGAGATGGTCCACGCGTTTGTAGCGCCGATGTCAGCGCCCGGCGTGACGGTATTGAACAGAGACCATTGTTGAGAAAAATCGGGATCGTTGGGGGTCACTCCCGTCGTGACAATGAAATCGGGCTCGACATACACCACCGAAGGATGGTTTTTCAGGGTGTTGACTAACGCTGTGACATTCTCGCTCTTGGAATGAAGTACGTAAAGGTTCAACGTGCTACTGAGCGGACGGATGTCGTCGGCATCGCCAAGCTGTTTCACCTGTTGCAGAATCGCCGAGGTGGGCGCATTAAGCTTCAAAATCGCTTGGCGCGATTTGGCCGAGTGGCCGTTTACAGTTTCATTCTGCGCCAAGATTGGAAGAGAGGCGAGGAATAGGATAAATATAAGAAAACTTTGTTGGTTACGTTGCATGCTGTGTTGGTATAGAACTCTCTGGAAAAAATGATCGCGCGGAACGCAGACGACTCCTGGGAATTGGTTAATTTGAATACTCCAGTCTATCCGCAACCTGATGGAATTGCCAGTTCTAACTGTTGGGACCTCCGAAGGCGGCTGGTATACTTTCCCTATTGGAAAACACTTAGCGTCCGTCCGAATTCGGTATATCGCAACGCTAGTGCTCCTGTTCGCCGTAGGGTTAGTCAATTGTTATCGTGCCGCAACCCAGTCAATCACCGTTGACGAGGCCTACGCTTATCAGCAGCACGTAGATCAGCCCGTCCTCAGTGCTTTCACCACTTTCGATGCCGGCCATCATATTCTGCACACCTTCGGATGCATCCTGTTTGTTCGGATATTTGGCGCGGGTGTCGTGCCGCTGCGGCTGACCAGCCTCATTTTCGGCTTCCTATACCTTTGGGTGGTCTGGCGGCTGGCTGTGACCTTGTTTCCTTCCAGTTGGCTGGTTCTTTTGGCCGCTGTGCTTTTGGCGCTGAATCCATACGTCTTCGATTTCATGAGCGCGGCACGTGGCTATGGAATGGCGCTGGCGCTCTTCGCGTGTTCCATTTTGTGGGTTTTCCGATTTGCGAATGAGATTTCTGCCGACGGATCGGCCACTCCCCAAACACTACGATGGCTGGCGGTACTGGCTACGCTGGCCGTGGGAGCAAACCTGACATTTGCATTCCCGGCCGTTGTTTTTCTGGCGGTTGTGGCCGTCGTTGTTCACCGCCGATCTGGCAGCGTTCGCTCTATTCTTGTGAACATGGCCGCGCCCGCAGCCATCGCGTTTTGTTTGTTTGCAGCCCCTCTTGCCGCGGCAAAGCGTGAGGACTTCTATTTTGGACTGCCGAGTTGGCAGGACTCCCTCAACTCTCTCTACACCGCATCGTTCGATCAGGATTGGCCGCTGATCGGCTTCCAGCCGCTTCTCCAGGAAGAAGTCCGCCTCTATTTACCGTATCTGCTCACTTTTCTAGGAGTGGCCGCCATGCTTGCAGCCGGACTGCGGATTGGAACGACGGAACCAGACCAGCAGTCGCCTCATCGCCTGGTCCTCGATATTTCAGCCGTAACCCTGGCCGGCTCTATCCTTTTGGTGGTGAGCGGCCATCTTTTCGCGGGCGCTGTCTACCCCTATCCCAGGACCTGCCTTTACGCGATTTTCTTATCGACACTAGTGATTCTGCTGGCGGCCAAGCAGTTGGTTCGCGCGCGGCAACCTTGGCTAGGCCTTGGCTACGCCGCCACAGCCATCATGGTGCTGATTGCTGGAGTGTACGCCCTCGAGTTCCGAACGCAATGGTACGGCGATTGGAAGTTCGACGCTGGTACCGGAAGCCTCATGCGGTCGCTGAGTGCTCTTCCACGAAGGTCTTCCGCGATCCCGGTTCGCCTCGGAACTTCATGGGCCATGCAATCCACAGCCGAATTCTACAGGACGATCTACCACCTTGATTGGTTGGCGCCTGTGACACGCGACCAACCTTCCTGTGACGACGATTATGCTCTGGTCCAGCTTCTGGATCGGGGGATCGTTGACGCGCTTGGGTTTGAGGTTCTAAGACAAGACCCGGTTTCGGGCGCAATCCTGGCGAAACGCACAGCGCGATCATGCGCGACCAAACCAGCAAAGTAACTACACCCAATTTGGCTGAGAGTATGCCGCCCGGCGCGGCACGTATATCACGTGCGAACGCGAGTAATGAATCGTTGGCGCGGCATGCTCTGTTGCGCCTTGGCCGGGGTCGTTCCTTCTAATGCATCGGTGATCGTGCAGTTGAAGGTGGTGGAGGGCGATGGAGCCGCTTATCGGACCGGCTCACGGGCCTCCCGCGGTCTTACGGTATTGGTGACTGACGAAGCCGGTAAACCGGTGGAACGTGCAGCCGTGAGTTTCAAGTTGCCGGAGGATGGGCCGAGTGGTGTGTTCAACTCCGGGCTGCGGACCGAAGTGGTTAACACCGGTCCGGATGGACGGGCGGCGGTTGGATGGATTTGGAACAAAACATCTGGTCCTGTGCAAATCCGCATTACGGCCATCAAGGATCAGGCGCGCGCGGGCATCATCAGCACGCAATACCTGAGCGACGCAGTTGCCACGCAGGCGGGTGGCGAAGGTAGTTTCACTGCTCCGCACAAAGGCCGCACGAAATGGATTCTGATCGGGTTGGCGGCAGTGGCCGGTGGGGCAGCGGCGGGCTTTGTGTTAGCGCGATCGCATAGCCCATCGTCCAGCACAACGGCTCCGGCGGGAGTCAGCATCGGCAGTCCAAGCATAATCGTGGGGCATCCCTGATGAGAGCACTGTTGGCGATGAAAGCACTATTGGCGACGTTATCTTTTGTGGCCGGCGCGGCGTGGGCACAGACCGGCCTGACTCCTCCGCGCGTAGGATTCATGCAGGATGCAGCGAATTCCTTCCGTCCGGTGGACGGCATCGCCGGAAATTTCCTACCGGGCGATCCGGTGGCGCTAGGCGTCGTTTCCGCGGCATATTCCGGCGCGTACGGATTGTTTAAGACCAGTTCGGCTGTGGTCGTGACTGATCGGGTGGGATCGATAGTTGCGACTAATTCGCAGCCGGATGGTCCGGCGCTATTCGCGTTTACGCGGGCGGGCGAGCCTGCGTTGATTTTTGTACCGGCCGCGAACCTGCTGCTCGCATGGGATGGCACAACATTCAATCCGGTGTCTTTCGATCCCACAACGCTCTCGGCGAGCGCCATCCTTTCGATTGCCGCGCCGCGTCCAGGCCAGGCCGCGATGATTGTCCAGCGTGACGACGGGCTGTGCGACCTGCGGGTAGACCTTGCGACCGGCGACATAAAGGCGCAGACCGCTATTCCGGGAGTTACCGCGCCCGCACTCATGCTCGCGAACGGTGACTTGGTCTACGCCGACGGTAATGGAATCGTAGTGCGAAAGCCAGATGGTCCCGAACAGCACATCATTGCGCAATTGCCGGCCAGCTTTGCACTTCAGCAGATGGGTGAAGGCTGGATCCAGCTTCGGGATCTGGGCAGCGGCCGGCAGTTTGCAATTCGCGTCATCCAAAATCGCGAGCAATATTATCAACTGCCGGAGAGTAGGCAATGAACCGGCGATTGCTGCTGTGTGGTTTGATTCTTCCGCTGGCGGCGGCAGCACAGATCCAGGTATTCCTGTTCGATGGGACCACCGAAACGCCAATCGGCGCGTTGGTGGACTTAGGCTCGGCTTCGCCGGGCGATACGTTGTCTACGCGATTTCATGTGCACAACGTCGGCCAAGGCCCTGCCGTATTCCAAACGTTGTCGATCGCTGGCTCTGGCTTTACGATTTCCCAGCCCCCGGAGCTACCCTACACGATCGCACCGGGTTCGTCAGCGGAATTTCGCGTCGCGTTTAACCCGACTTCCATCGGCACTTACAGCGCGTTCCTGCTGGTTAACACGATTAACATAACCTTGCGCGCTACCGTTACGCCGTCCGCCGGACTGGCCGTTGGGGACGGTAACACGCCACTCGCGGCGGGCGCGGTAATCGATTTCGGCTCCGTGCAGGTCGGAAGCAGCCGTCTTCAAAACTTCAGGCTTACCAATCTCAACAACGCCAGCATTACCGTGGTCGCCCTGCTAATTACCGGCGTGGGATTCAGCGGCCCGATCGGAGCAGCGGCCCCGATTCAGCTTACGCCCGGCCAATCCGTCTCGTTTCAAGTAGCGTTCGCGCCGCGAACGGGCCAACCGGTGCAAGGAACCCTCACTGTCGATCAGCGGTCATTTGTGCTCACCGGACAAGGACTAGAACCGATACTGCCCACCGCGACAATTCAACTCGGCTCGACTGTGGGCGCGAGCGCTCAACAGAACAATGTATCGATTCTGTTGGCAGCACCTTCCCAAGTGACCGACTTCGGGACGCTGACCATGGCGTTCCAGCCCAGCGTGGCGGGAGTCACAAATGACGCAGCAGTCCAGTTTCTTTCCGGGCCGACACGCTCGGCGACCGTTACGATTTCGCTGGGCGATACGGTAGCCATGTTCGGCACGCAATCCAGCATCGCCTTCCAGACCGGGAGCACGGCGGGAACCATCGTGTTCACACTCACCATTCCCAACACACCACCACAACAGATCAGCTTGACCATTCCGCCCGCGCCCATCATTCTCGATACCACCGGCGCGGTGCGGCGTCTAAACAACCTCGATGTCAGCATCATCGGCTTAGACAATACCTATTCGGCCTCGCAGCTTGCGTTCACTTTTTACGACATTAAGGGATCGACGATTGCGCCCGGAGTAGTCAGCGTCGACGCGATTTCTAACTTTCATCAGTACTTTTTCCCCTCCAGCCCGGCGGGAGGCCAGTTCGCCTTGCTGGCGACTTTTCCGGTGGCTGGAGATGTGAACGTGGTGGCCGCCTTCGATTTGCAAATCATCAACTCGGTCGGGGCGACGAAGACCCAGCATATTCCGTTCTGAGCTGATCACTCTTCGCGCAGTGCCACCGTGGGATCGACGCGCGCGGCGCGTGAAGCTGGGACGTAACATGCCACCAACGCGACGATCGATAACAGCGCCGCCACAGCAACATAAATTGGTGGATCAGCGGCCTTGACGCCCACTAGTAGCCTGGTCATCGATCGCGTAACGGCCAGCGCCGCGCCAGCGCCGATCGCGATTCCCAGCGCCGTGAGCGCGATTCCATGTCCCACCACCATGCGCGTCACGTCGCCGATGCTCGCGCCCAGGGCCACTCGTACTCCGATCTCTCGCGTGCGCTGCGTCACCGCATATGAGAGCACGCCGTAAATCCCTAGTGATGCCAGCACCAGAGCCAACGCTGCAAACGTGCCCAGAAGCGCAGTCTGCTGCTTATGATTGGCTACTTCGAGGTCGACTATATCTTCCATGGTCCGCACGTCCGCTATCGGTTGATCACGATCCACGGCCCAGATCGCATCGCGGGCGGCTTTGGCGATGCCGTGTGGATCCATCGCGGTTCGGATAGCGAGCTGGTGCGGATTGTTCCATCCGAACGGAAGCTGCACCACCGGAAGATAGACGGCCGGTTTCATATCTAATTCCAGTCCACGCTCGCGAACGTCCGCGACTACACCGATGATCGTTTGCCAGGGAGTATTGTCGCCGGAAGTCTGAACGCGTTTGCCGAGCGGGCTCTCGTTCGGCCAGTACTGCTTCTTGAATGTTTCGTTGATGATCACGACCGGCAGCGAATTGGCGCGATCGTCGTTTCCAAACAGGCGGCCTTCCAGCAAGCGGACTCGCAGGGTCTGCAAATAATCATTTGTGACCTCGCGATAAAGAGCGTTCTGGCTGGTTCCTGGTGCAAGGGGTCGGCCTTCAAGTGAAAAGCCGCTGGTGTATCCCTGGCTGGTGAACGGCAGGTTGGACGTGAAACCGGCGCCCGCGACGCCAGGCAATCCGCGGACTTTCTGCACAACCGCGTCGAAATATGCCAGGCGCTTGGACGGGTCGGCATATTTCGGCGACGGCAAGCGCGTGCTCATCGTCAGGATATTTTCGGGATTGAATCCGGCGTCGATGGCATGGAGATTTCGCAGTGTCTGCAGCAAGAGCCCAGCGGACACAAGCAGAATAAGTGCCAGAGCTACTTCGGCTACGACCAAAGCATCGCGGAAGCGGCGGCGCTTGCCACCCACACCCGCGCGGCCGCCTTCCTTGAGTTTCTCCGACACGTCGAGACTAGTGGTTTCGAGCGCTGGCGCTATTCCGAAGACGATGCCTGTAAGTAGCGCGATGCCCAACGTGAAAGCGAGCAGCCGGCCGTCTATCGAAAGCTGCGACGCGCCCGGCAGTCCGGTCGGGATCAGGGCTACTAGAACGCGCATACTCAATCGGGCTAGAAGTAGACCCAGTACACCGCCGGCGACGGCGAGCATCACGCTCTCGGTCATCATCTGGATGATCAGGCGTCCGCGCGCCGCTCCCATCGCGGTCCGGATCGCCATCTCACGCTCTCGCGCAGCGCTTTTGGCAAGCAGCAAGTTGGCAACGTTGGCGCAGGCGATGAGCAGCACGCATCCGGCAGCGGCCAATAATACCAGCAAGGCTGTGCCTGTGTCGCCGACAATTTGATCCTTCAGCGGGACCACCACTGCGCCCAGCTGTCTGTTGGTTTCGGGATATTGCTGCGCCAGACGGACCGCAATCGTGGTCATGTCCGATTGCGCCCGCGCCAGCGTAATGCCTGGTTTGAGGCGAGCAATGACGCTAAGCAGATGACTTGCCCGGTTATTCAGCATCTGCGGTGTGAACTGTGCCGGCGAAAGAAACTGAGTCTTCCGCTTGGGCAGTGTGAATCCGGGCGGCATCACTCCGATGATCGTGGTCTTGGCGTCGTTCACCAGGATGCTGCGGCCGATCACGCCGGGGTCTCCACCGTAGCGCGACTGCCATAGGCCGTAGCTCAGAATAATCACGTTTTCGCCGGGACGATCGTCATCTTCCGTGAATGCGCGGCCAAGCAGTGGCTGGACGCCGAGAACCTGAAACAGGTTGATTGTTACAGCCCCTCCCAGGACCGTTTCAGGCAGACCATCCCCGGTCAGACTTCCCGCGCGATCACGACTACCGGCCAAATCGGTAAACACCTGGTTCTGCTTTTTCCAATCCTCAAAATTGGCCACCGCAGGGGTATTGCGTGGAAAGTTGATGTAAGACGCATCTTCCCAGAGCGTGACCAGCCGGTCAGGATCGGCATAGGGCATGGGCCGAATCAGTACGCGATCCACCAAGCTGAAAATCGCAGTATTCGCGCCGATGCCAAGGCCCAGGGCGACGACCGCGACGATGGCGAACCCTGGATTCTTCAGCAGACGGCGAACGCCGTAGCGGAGATCGGCCAGAAAACTTCGCATCAAACCTGCTGTATCAAACCCTACGCTGCTGAAACAGATCGAAGGGCTCGAAGTCGCCATTTAGCAGCGGCCGCGTGTCATGGAATCCCAGCCAGCCGGCGATCATGGTCGCATATACTCGACGGAAATCCGTGGTGTGGATCAGATTGTCGCCCGCATCCAGTTGCGTCAGACTGGGGGCTTGGCCGTATTGGCCGCCTTTCACCTGATTTCCAACCGCGAACATGAGGTTAGCCGTGCCATGGTCCGTGCCGAGGTTAACGTTCTCGGGTACTCTGCGTCCGAACTCGGAGAAGATCATTACGACGACGTCGTCCGCACGTCCGATCCGCTCCAGATCCAGCAGGAACGCCGAAACGGCGTCGGAAGCGTACGTCAGCAGCCGTTTGTGTACGTCGGATTGAAACACGTGCGTGTCAAACGCGTTATTGCGATAGGACGTGTAGTAGAGACGCGTGGGCATGCCCGCTTCAATCAGTGCAGCTACTTTGGGAAGATCCAAACCAGTGATTCCGTAGTCCACCGGTGAATGGTACTTGGACCATGCTTCCCGAACCAGCGCCGACGCGTCCTTGGCGCTCCTGGCGGTATCGAGAAGAAACCGCCTCGAGGGATTGTCTACCGGCCGGTCGCCCGAAACCGAGTCGAGGATCTCCCGCTCGTCGTAGAACTTCTCCTGCGAAAATTTGTTCGGATCGTCGAAGACCACGGGTACATGCTTCTGGCTTCGTACAGCCAGCGATTGCCGTACGCCGATGTTGACCAGAAAGTTTGGCGGCGCCTGAGGCGCGATGGCATCCGCTACCCGGCCGACCCAGCCGTACTCCTCGCCGCTATTGGGCGCCGCGGTGTGCCAATACGCCATCGAAGTGAAGTGTGAGAACGATGGGTTATCGTATCCGCAGCCGTGAACGATGGCCAATTTGCCGTTCTTGTAGAGGCGCTCAAATCCGGCCATGCCGTGACTAAAACCAAAATGGTCGTCGATCTTGCGGACCTCATTGCGAGGAATGCCAAGGTTCGGACGAAGCCGATAGTAGGCGTCGTCACCGTAAGGAACCAGCGTGTTGAGTCCGTCATTGCCTCCAGATAGTTCGAGCACAACGAGTATTTTTCCATCGCGTTTTCCCTGCGCGGCGAGCGCGGCGGCCGCTTGCGCGAACATCGGCATGGGAACAGCCGAGGCGCTGACACCTACGCCGTACATCGCGGCGCACAGCAGGTCCCGCCGGCTGGCCTTCGGAAACGAAAAGTGATTTCTCTTCATGGATCACCTCAACTCAACTGATACTCCGGCTGGCTCATGATCAGATGGAGCAGCAACCGTAACGGCTCCTCCATGTACGTTCGCGCGACGGCAATATCCGGCGTGCCCAATTCTTTGTCGAGGAAGGTAACCAGCTTCTGGCGTGTGTTGTCGCTGGGCGGGACGCGCATGAATCGATGCAGCATGTAGTCGACGGCCTGCGTTGTGTTCGTCAGGTCTGCGTTCAACACCATTTCGGCCAGGCGGATCTGAGCGGTGTCGCGGAGAATGGGCTTTACTCTTTCGACGGCCATCTGCGATCCTCGGAAGCTGCCGTAGCGGGTGTTGAAATCCTCGTCCCGGTCGGCATTCAGGTTCGACTCCGCGCGGACACCGGTCTTGGCGTCATCCATGGTGGCAGTCGAAATGTCCATTCCTTGCCGGACACGTTCGGCGACCCTTCGAATTTCCCCGCCGCCAGTGAAACGATCCGGCGGAAGAAAGCTGATGTCCGGGAACAGCACGTCACGAGCAAAGTTGCCGCGCTCAAGAAGCAGACCCGGCGTGATCCAGCTTTGTCCTCCTGCCCAACCCGCCACGGTTGGTGGTGAGAAGAGCTGCTGTCCCAGCGCGCCTGTCGCCAGATTAAAATCCGGGACGCCGGGAACGCTCTTTTGTCCGAGCTTGCGGTACGTACTGATCGCGAGTTCCACCGGACTCTTGATCTGAGTGCCGACGGAAGCGGGGCTGTAGAAATCGCGCGAGAGGAACATCTTCTCGAGCAGCGGCTTGATCTCGTAGTTGGCATCGCGCAGCACCGTGCCGAGCTGTTTCTGAAGCTCCGGCGACAGTTGCTGGCGGACGAAGAAGCGGTAGATCTTGCCGGCGATGAAATCAGCGGTCGCGGGCTGCGCCATGATGATGTTGATGACGTCGACGCCGTCGAAATGGCCGGTCTTACCGAGAAACGTCTTCTCGCCATCGTCGTGCTGGTCTTTGTTCACGACGAATTTCAGATCCACGTAATTCCATCCGGTGAAGGCTCGCGCGGCCTCGCGGATGTCCTTTTCCGTGTAGTGGCCAACGCCCATGGTAAAGAGTTCCATGATTTCGCGGGCGAAATTTTCGTTGGACGCGCCCTTCACGTTCACGCCCGCGTCCAGGAACGTCAACATGGCCGGATCCTGAGCCACTGCTACAGTGAGCTCCCTGAAATTGCCGGTTCCTTGCTTCTGGAAAAGTTCTAGTTGACCGAGCAGCTTGCGGTAATCGCGCACCTTCGCTTCGTTCGATGCGAAATGGCCGTGCCACAACAACGCCATCTTTTCCTGCAGCGGGCGCGGGCTCGCCACCATGCGATTAGCCCACCAATACGCGACGCGGTTGGTTTCGAGCGCGCTGGCACGCAGCCAGTAGAAGAACTCATCCACAATCGGCTGGAGACGGCGGTTGCCGGCGGGCTTCACCTTAATGCCTAACGCTTCGCCTTTTTCCTTGGCCATGTCCGTGACTGCCGGACGGCTCGGCGGAAATGGTTCGAGCCCAGCGTCGTGGACTCCGGAATGATCGAACGCAGGCAAATTGCTCGCGTCAGTTCCCTCGAAGCGAACCAATCGGGCGACCGCTCGCGCCGGGGTCAGTTTAGCGAGATTGGCAATCTCATCCGGCGTTCCGCCGAAGCCGGCCCGCTCCAGCAAGTGGGCCGCAAAATCGTAATTCCAATCCGCTGGACCAATGGGAGTGAGATCGTTCTGCCACGTGGCAGCCATGTTCCGCCTCCTTCTGATCTTTATAAGATGTTCCCACAAATTCAGCTATTCACGCCGGACGCCAGGAATCCGCCGTCAACCGTGATGCACTGGCCGGTGATGAAGCTCGCGGCATCGGACGCCAGCAGCACCACGGCGCCGATCAGCTCCTCGGATTTTCCGAAGCGGCGCATGGGAGTTCGCAAGAGCAATTCTCGGCCGCGCTCGGTGCTATCTAACAATGCCGCGTTGAGGCCGGTGCGGAAAACTCCGGGCGCAATGGCGTTGACATTGATCCCCAGTTTCGACCATTCCACCGCCAGGCTGCGCGTCAAAGATAAAACTCCCGATTTGGAAGCGGCATACGCGGTCACTTCGTTCAGAGCCACGAATGAGTTCAGCGAGGCGATGTTGATGATGCGCCCACGCTTGCTGGCTAGCAACGGCTCGTAGAACGATTGGCAGCAGCGTAGCATGCCAGTCAGATTTGTGTCTAGAATATCCTGCCATTCCTGCTCGGATAATTCCTTCGTGGGCGTCCGCTTGATCCTGCCGGCGGCATTCACCAGCACGTCTACTCGGCCGAACTGCTGCATCACGGCATCGCGCAACGCGTCGATCGATTTACGGTCCGATACGTTTACGCTCTGAGTCAATGTCTCGCGTCCGAGCGCGCGTATCTGACCGCTCACTTCCTCCACCAGCTCCTGCCGGCGGCCGGAAGCGACCACGTTAGCGCCGGCTTCGGCGAGGCCCAGAGCCAGAGTGCGGCCGAGCCCTGAAGTGCCCCCGATCACGACGGCTACGCGGTCCGACAGATCCATGAAGTTTTTGACCATAAGCTCTCATTTCAACATTTCGGCGGGACAGTGGTTAGCGAGGCACTGGCATCACGGCTTACCATGAGCATGTGATGGAGCAAATGGCGCTGGCGTGGGGTCCCACCCGCAAGACCTACACCGTGGCCGAATTGAACGCCGCGATCCGTGGTCTGCTTGGAGATGAATTCAACGATATCTGGGTGGCCGGCGAGATCTCGGGTTCGAAGACCGCCTCCAGCGGGCACTGCTATTTCACCTTGAAGGATCACGATGCGCAACTGCGCTGCGTCTGTTTTCGCGCGTCGCTGCGATACTTGAAATTCAAGCCGCAGGATGGCATAGCGGTGCTGGCGCGCGGCCGCATCGATGTCTACGAAGCACGTGGCGAATATCAGCTTCAGGTCGAATTGCTGGAGCCGCAAGGGCACGGCGCGCTGCAGTTCGCTTTCGAGCAGCTCAAAAAGAAGCTGGCTGCGGAAGGCCTGTTCGACGCCGGCCGCAAACGCGCGATCCCCCGGCTACCGCGGCGCATCGGAATCGTAACTTCTCCATCGGGAGCCGTGATCCGCGACATAACCCAAATTCTTTCGCGCCGATTTCCCGGACTGCACATCCGGCTCTATCCGGCTACGGTGCAGGGCGAAGGATCGATCGAGGCAGTGCTGCGGGCGATCGAATATTTCAGCGGCTCCGGGTGGCCCGAAGTCGTGATCCTGGCGCGCGGCGGCGGGTCGCTCGAGGATTTGTGGACATTCAACGAAGAAGCGGTGGCGCGCGCAATCGTAGCCAGCAGCGTCCCGGTGATCTCCGCGATCGGCCACGAAACCGATTTCACCATCGCCGATTTCGTCGCGGATCTCCGCGCGCCAACGCCCTCGGCGGCGGCTGAACTCGTGATCGGCACGCGCGAGCAATTGTTCGATCAACTGGACGTCTTCGATCACAAACTGGTGCAGTCGGTGCGGTACCGGCTCGCGATGGCGGCCCGGCGCTTGCATCAACAGGGCGTGGAACGCGCCTCGGCGGTCCTGCATCGGGGGATCGGACGGCTGCAGCAACGAGTCGATGAGTTGGAGTATCGCTTGCGAGAGCGCACTGGGACGGCAGCAGCAATGCGCCGGCAACGCCTGGAGCAGTTGCTCGCCCGTTTGCGAAGCCTGGATCTGCGATTGCGGATTGCTGCTGCGCGCCGCAGGTTGGAATCAGCCGATGCAGCGATATTACAATTGGCCCGGCTGCGTATCACACGAGCGCACGGCCGGCTCGATCCCCTAACGGCGCACCTGACGCAGCTCAGCCCGCTCAAAATCCTGGAGCGCGGCTATGCGTTGGTGATGGATGCAACCGGCCGCATCGTGAAGGAGCCAGCGGACGCGCCGGTCGGATCGGAAATCGATGTGAGGCTAGCGAGAGGGCAGATCGCGGCGCGTGTGATTAAACGCTAGACTGTGCTACAGCTTTTCCAAGCGGATCGATCCATCGTTGGTGCGCACAATCAACGGCGGGCCGCCGGCATTGAGCTTGCCTCGCAGCTCATGCTCGTTTCGAGAACCTGACATGGTAACGGGAAGATCGGATTGGATGTGACCGTCGCCGGTATGCACGTCCAGGTCGGCGGAAAGAGTAGCAGGCAGGCGCATGGTAACGTGCCCGTCGCCGGTGCGCACGCTCCATTCCGAAGTCAGCCGCGAGCCGTTGTTTATTTCCGCCTCGATGCTTCCGTCGCCCGTATGCAGCTTGAGGAGATCAAATCGGCCCCGTATGATGATCCTGCCGTCTCCGGTTTGGGCGTCCAGCATTCCGTCCAGCGAAGTAGCCTCAATGCGTCCATCGCCGGTGGATAAACGGGTCTCTCCCTTGAGATTTTCCACTATGATGCTGCCGTCGCCAGTGCGAATGTCTGACTGGAGTTCACGGGGCACGCGCAGCTCCACCCGTATGGAGGAGCGCTGGCCGAAATTCAGCGAAAACGAATGATGGGGCATGCGTACTTCGAGGTCCACGTGATCCCCAGTCTGGTGCTCGATCACCTGAACGTCCGACGGAATTCTCCAGTGCACGGTGGTGACGCGGGCCTCGATCTCCTTCCGGTCCCAGGTTCGAACCGTAACGGACCCATCGTTGGTATTGACGCGCAGCTCGGGCCGGCCTGAGATTTGAAACGTCTTGGACCAGTCATCGGCCAAGGCTGCCGTTGAAAGCGCCGTAGCTACGGAGAGTGCCAACCAGAAAGTCCTATACATAGCTCACCTGGCTAATGATACGTCACCTGACTGGACGATGTTCCAGGTCAAATCGCCTCCAACTCCTCTTCCAACAACTGCTTTTGATAAAGATCAGCGTAGTAGCCGCCGTTGGTAATCAACTCGGCATGAGTGCCCTGCTCGGCGATTTGACCGTGCTCGATTACAAAGATGCGGCCAGCGGTCTGAACGGTGGATACCCGATGCGAAATCAAAATGGTGGTGCGGCCGTGCATAACGCCAGCCAGACCGGTGAGGATGCGTTCCTCGGTGAGTGTGTCGACGCTCGAAAGGGCATCGTCCAGAATCAAGATTCGTGGATCGCGGAGGATGGCACGCGCGATGGCGACGCGCTGCTTCTGGCCGCCCGAAAGCGTGAGGCCGCGCTCGCCGATCATAGTTTGGTAGCCGGCTGGAAAGCTCGCGATGTCGGGCGCGAGACCAGCCAACTCGGCCGCGCGTGCGACGTCGGCTTCCGTGGCTTGCTCCACTCCCCACGCGATGTTCTCGGCCAACGTGGCACTGAACAGGAAGGTCTCTTGCGGAACGAATCCGATCTGGCGGCGTAGCCATTCCGGATCGAGATCTTTAAGGTTGACACCGTCCAGATATACCGCGCCGTGCGTTGGATCGAGCAGCCGCGGTATCAGGCTCACCAGTGTGCTCTTGCCGCTGCCAGTGTGTCCCACGATGGCCACGGTGGAACCGGATGGAATTTCGAGGCTCACATTCTTAAGCGCTGCGCCGGTTGGATAGCGCACTTCGACACTGTCAAATCGCAGCTCACGGCTCAGTATTAGCGTTTCCGAGCCGCGCGCGTTAGCAAGCGAATCGCGTGACGCAATGCTGGGCTGCTCCTGCATCAGCTCCATAATCCGATTCCAGGAGGCCGTTCCTCTTTGCATCAGATTCACCACCCAGCCGAGGGCGATCATGGGCCACACCAGCATCCCCGTGTAGGTGTTGAACATGACGAAACTGCCGAGGGAGATCCGGTGCTGCAGCAACCGGTAACCGCCGGCCAGCAGAACCATCAAGAACGAAACCCCGACCAGCGCCTGCAGCAGCGGCATGAACAGCGCTGAAAGTCTGGCCAAACGGAGGTTCTGAGAGATGTAATCCAGATTCAGAGTTTCGAACTTGCGCATCTCCGCCGCTTCCTGAGCATACGCGCGGATCACTCGCACGCCGGAAAGGTTCTCCTGAACGCGGCTGCTGATGTCGGAAAACATCTTCTGGATGATTTCGAATCGATGGTGAATGCGTTGCCCAAAAAGAATTACCACCAGGCTCACCAGCGGCGCGGGAATCAGCGAGATTAGCGTCAGCTTCCAATCCACGGAAAGCATTACAGCGATGGTCAGCGCGGCGGTGAACATCGTTTCGGTCCAGTACATGATGCCCGGGCCAAGCATCATGCGCACAGCATTCAGATCATTGGTGGAGCGCGCCATGATGTCGCCGGTACGGTAACGCCCGTAGAAATCGGAGGAAAGCTTGACGAGGTGGGAGAACAGGTCGTTTCGCAAATCGTACTCGACGTCGCGCGAGATGCCGATCAGGATCACACGCATCCAGTATTGGAAGATGCCTTTAATGAGCGAAAGGACTACCAGGAGCGCCGCGAACTCGAATACCAGTGCGATGCGAAAACCGCGAGTGAGCGAATCCACGCCACCCCGGATGACCAGTGGTAGAGCGGCCCCCAGAAGATCCTTCAGCAGTAGCGCGCCCATCCCCAGCGTCAGGCCGCGCCGATAGCGCCAAAGATATGGTCCGGCGGTTTTGATGATGGTTCGCATTCAAATTCCAAACCACGTAGCGACGGTCTTCTCCCATTCCGCCAAAAATGTTTTGCGGCCTTCCCGGTTCTTCCACCATCCGTCGCCGCTGAAATAAGTGTCCGGGGCGGCGACTACGTGGAACTCCAGATCGCCGGCGCGCGCTCGATAAATGTTCCCGGCCCGGCGAGTGTGGAAATTGCTGGTGACAATCTCGATCCGGTGAGCGTGCAGCTTCCGAAGCTCGGGAATCACGGCGTCTGCTTCCGCGGCGGTAGACTTCGCGTCATTCGGAAACGGGACGAAGTACGATTCGGGGAAGCCATGCTTCACGGCGAACGCGATGGCCAAGTCCGACTCGTACTGGCCGTACACATCACCGGGACCGCTGATCAGAGCTTTCGGAGCCAGGCCGCGGCGCACCATATCGGCTGCGGTGAGAATGCGATTCCCCACATAATCCCCCGCCAGGACGACCACCATGTCGGCTGGCGCTGGAGTTTCATCGCGGATCAGGTATCCGCCCAAGGCGCTAAGCCAGTAGGAATGAGTTACGAGCAGGAGAACGATCACGACGGCGCCCAACAGAAACCATCGGAAACGGCGGTTCACTCCGAAGCTACTTGTCCTCGGAGGAGGTCTTCTCTTCCAGGTGTCCCATCGATTTCAGCCGTTGGAACATACGCTCCACTTCCGCTTCGTCGTCCGGCAGCAGGAGTGGAGTGCGCGGGGCAGGTAACTGCTTTTTAGCGGCTGCCACGGGAGTGGCCTCGCCCCAGAACTGACGGTAGGGCACGCCGTCGATGAGCGCTTCGCGCGAGAAACGCCGCAGGTCCTGCAACAGGCCGCTAGCGGAATTCTGATCCGCCGGATAGATTACCAGGATGTGGCTCTTATCGGAAAGGGTCAATCGAACCATCAGCGGCATGCTCGAGCTTCGATCCAAGCGCCGGATGTGCCGCCAGGGAATCGCCGCCAGCCCAATCTTGACGTGCGTTTCGTAGATCTCGATGGGCGGGCGCGTGGCCAGGTAAAGAACCAGGGTGGCGCTGGCCATGAAAAGAACGGTGGCGATCCAGCAGACGGGACGGCTTAACGAAAACCAGGCCGAGAAGGCGGCCAACGCCACTGCCACGAGTCCAGCCCACAGATAATAACTGGAAACCCGGTAGCGGCTGATGGGCAGTGGCACACTTTCAGACTAACCCGGCAAAAACGGCACGTCAAACCGGCGCCGGGGGATAGGCTATAGGCGCGGGAAAACTGCTACACCCGGGGGGACGGCGGAAGGCAAATGCGAGGCCGAGGTTTATCAGCGAGCAATCGAACGTGGAAACGCACAGCTGCTAGCCGCGCCGGGGCTAGGGTCTGGAGTGGAATTTAAGAATGATGCACCTTGTAGAATCGGAACGATGTCCCGAAACTTCCCCGCCGATCTTGCGAAGCACGTCCGCGCACAATTGGTCGCGCGCAAACAACATCCACCGTTACTAGGTCCGCTAACAACACTGTTTGAGACGTTATATTTTGCCAGCTTGAAGCAGGAAGAAGATGAGCCGATATCGTGTCGGATCGCGTTCGTAAATCGCAAGCGACCCGACGCACATCCACCGAAGCGGATCGTTGCCGACCGCTGGCAGTGTTGCCCACTTGACAATGCTTTGCCGCTGGATGTGCCCAACCTTGTGAAACTCTCCACTGCAGTGGACCCCTGGGGGTCGACTCTCGCGGTCGATATTGATTCCTACGGAAAATGGCATATCTGGGGCCTGATCGATCAGAGCGTCCATTACAGCACGTATATCGTTAAGGAAGCTGCGGACGGCGTAGAAATGCCGGGTATGTTTCAGGCACTGATTCAGGGGATTGGCGAGATCGCGGTGTATCAGACCTATGTTCTGTTAGGTTCGCTCCGGCAGGAATCCTTAGTGACAAGACAGCACCGTGTTTTCCAGTCTGGTCCGGTCCATACAAAATTGATGAGATCTATAAGAAGTCTTCAAAAGCGGGTCCGAGGCAAGGTCGGAAATGAACTCTACGACGAAAGAGACCATTGGGATAAAAGCATTGAAGATCTGTGGGTATCTGCGTTGTGTAGAATTCTTATCGGCATTCAAAAGTATCACCACGGTGGGGCAGTACTCATTTCGGATTCTGAATCGGATTTGAACGTGAAATATTCACTTTCGTATAGTCGCTTAGCCGATGCCCTCTTCCGGACAGCCGTGCTTCAGATTCAGACAACAGGTTACTCGGATCAAATACATGACGAATATCTACCTGATGCTGAAGAGATTCCCACTCGGCTATATCTCAAACAGTCAGTAATGCAGAATGACCTAACCGACGCGAATAATGAAATCACTGGATGCATACGGTTTCTAGCATCGCTTGGGCGTGTTGATGGGCTGATTTGGCTGGGCTCTGGTTTAGAATTGAAGGGATTTGGTGTTGAGATCACTATCCGCAAAGATCCGGATCACGCATTCCTAGCACTCAATTCTGAGGCTACCAAGACAAACAAGCTTGATTTGAACCACTATGGCACAAGGCATCGTTCGATGCTTAGATATTGTGCGATTGATTCCGATAGTATTGGATTTATCGTTTCTCAGGATGGGGACATCCGGGCAGCTACGCACAGCGGTAGTAGAGTACTGTTGTGGGACAGTGTTCGAACTCGATCGCTTTTAAACGCTCGTAGTCTGCCTGCTGAAAACTAATGGTCATCAATAGTGACGCCGGCAGATGTCCGTGGTCGTGGTACAGATACGGAAAGCGCTCAGAGTAACCCCAACCTGATGGCTGTTGTCACTCGGCGGTTTCGCGACTTACCGTCACCTTGGAGTTGTGAACGCTTTCGCCGTTACAGCGGATGTATCCCGAACTCATGCCGGTAGAGTTGCACGGTGTTCACGGCCCGGCACAGCCGTTAGAGCCGAAATCGCAGCCTCTTTATTGAGACAGAGATTTGCGATCTTTCGGCGGGAATCGCGACCGTGCAGCCTGCTCAGCCCCCTGAGGAAACCTCGTGGCCCAACTCGACGACGTGCATTCGGATTTGAGACTGAATTATGAGGCCCTGAAAGGGCTGATTTCATCGGACTCGCCGAGCGTTGCAAAGCCTTTGTGAAACATGATCACGGGAGACCGAGTCTCTTCCTCAGGCCCGCTAACACTAGTCCCACGATCACGCCCGCGACGGCCCCTGAAAGAAACGCCCAGAAACGATCCCAGCGTTTTTGTGCGAACTGGTCCAAGTAAAGCGCCCCCTTCGCCTTCAAGAAAACTCGCTCCCGGTCCGGGTCCACATTGCCGCTCGACCGGACACCCTGCTGCGACGGGACACCGTGATAGTGAACTACGCCGCTGCTGTCTTTCGGAAGGGTGAACATGTGAAGGGAAACCGCGAGAGAATACTCTCGCATCTTTTCGGCTCCAGCTGGAGGCTGATGATCGAGCGTCGAACCGAGATAACCTTCCTCGATCAACAGCGCGAGCGGATACTGAGCAGTATGGTCCAATGGTGCTTCAGGAAACTCAATCGCGTCCTTGAGTGAAAGCTCACCACGTTTCGCGACCTTCTTGAGCAGTCTAAACGCTACAGAAGTCATTACCGCTCCAGTCTGAATATAACAAGACGCGCCAGTGTTGCCGCTGGCGGCGTGTACGTCGTAATTGACCCTTTCTGAAACAGCGAGCGCCCCTTCCGCCTTCGGCGATAGGCGGACGCTTTGATCCAGAATAGAGAGGTGTTGGCGTACGGCAGAATGGACGAGCTATCGCAAGGATTTGGTCGAGCGCTGTTCTTGGCCTTCCCGGAGTGGGAGCGGCTCGCCGAGGATGTCAAAGACAAGCAAACTGCTGCCCACCGGTTTCGAAAACCAAACCTCCTATCTCCTATCCCGTCAAACCGCAGCGGTTCGGAGTATGTGAATTCCCTGCCAGACGTAATGCACACCGCTCCAGGCGGTCCCCGCTACCATCAGCCAAAGTGCCAGATCCACGGGCGTCGGAATGCCATCGCGCGCGCCCATAACCACCAGCGCGGCGGCGATTTGCAGAAACGTGCTGATCTTGCCCCACACCGATGGCGGGAATTTCCGCACCGAGGTGAATAGAAGTCCGTAGGCGGCCATTGCCAGGATCAGTATGTCTCTCGCGAATACCAGCGCGACCATCCACCACGGGATCGCGTGCGCGACTCCCAAAGCAATATAAATCGCACTAAGCAGGATCTTGTCCGCCACAGGATCGAAGTAAGCACCCGCGGCAGTCGATTCTCCTAAGCGCCGCGCCAGAAAACCGTCGATGACGTCAGAAATCCCGGCGGCGAAGAAGAGGATAATCGCACGTCCGTAGTGCCCATTCAAAATGGCCAGCACCACGAAGGGCGTCAGGACCAGCCGCGCCAGCGTGAAGAGGTTCGGAAGAGTAACCAAACTTCTAGGTTACGAAACCAAATCCTACGACACCAAATGTTATGACACCAGGGCGTGCGCCACGCGCGTGGCCAGTTGATCGAAGCTCAAAATCTCATAGAGCGAAGGATCGGACATGATGCGAGCCACCAGCGCGGTATGCATGGCGTGCCCCGCCCGCTCCGCGATCACATGCCCCAGCAGCGGCTTGCCGATCAGCGCCAGATCGCCGATCAAATCGAGAGCCTTGTGCCGGCAGCATTCATCCACGAACCGCAGACCGTCCGGATTCTCGACCCCCTGGCGCGTAAAACAAATAGCATTGTCGAGCGCCGCGCCGCGTATCAACCCCATGTTGCGCATCTGGTCGAGTTCGTAGGAGAAACCGAAAGTGCGCGCCGGCGCGATCTCCTCGGCATAACGCTCCGGCGTCACTTCCATATCGAGCGATTGCTGCCCGATCATCGGATGCTCGTAAAAGACATCGCAAGTGAGCAGGAACCGGTCCGACGGCAGGATTGAAATTCGCTTGGGTCCCGCTTCCACCGTAACGGGTCGCCGGATGTGAAGGAAACGCTTGCGCCGGCGATAAGACTTTAATCCCGCCTCGCGCAGCAATTCGACGTACGGCAATCCGCTGCCATCCAGAATGGGAACTTCGAGATTATCGATTTCCACGTACGCGTTGTCGACGCCCATGCTGTAGAACACACTCAGCAGATGCTCGGTGGTGGAGATGAGCACGCCTTGGCGCATCAGGCTGGTGGCGTAGCTCACTCGCGCGACGTAGCGCCAACTGGCCGGCACCGGGAAATTATCCAGGTCGGTGCGAATGAATACAATACCCGTCGAGGGTGGCGCCGGAAGGATGCGGATCGAAACGGGAACTCCACTGTGCAATCCGACGCCGCTGGCTTCCACCGGGCGCTGGATGGTCGTCTCAAAACGCACTGCCACCTCCTCGGGGCGACAGCCCGATCCATCTCTGGTTCTGATCCAAGGCTCCATTGTACTAGTGACAAACCCCTGCCGCTACCCTTTTGATTCGCAAAGGTTTGTAAAGTTATCACTGTTGCAAAAATGCAACACTTCGAGCCTCGATCTGTGGCCGAATAACGTCAACTTTGGGTTCGTTTTTGCGGGCAGCGCCCAAACAGGCGCGCTATCCTGATCTGTGGATGCCCAAAGTTCCTGCGGCGGCCGCGCAAGCTCGCCATCGGCCGCGCCTATTCCTGATCGATAGCTACGGTTTCATTTTTCGTGCCTATCATGCGCGCGCCCGTAGCGGCGCTCCACCCATGCGCACCACCACCGGCATTTCCACCGAAGCGGTTTACATTTTCCATAATATGGTCCGGAAGTTGCGCGCGGATTATCATCCGGAGTTCATCGCCGCTATCTTCGAATCCGGAAAAACTTTTCGTGAAGAGGCCTTCGCGGGCTATAAAGCCAATCGGACTGAAATGCCGCCGGATCTGGGCGAGCAGATTCCCCACATCCGCCGATTGCTGGACGCCATGCGCATTCCGATACTCCAAACCGTCGGCTTTGAAGCCGACGATGTGATCGGCGCGATCGCCCGGCGCGCGAGCGAAGACTATGACGTCGTGATTGTATCCAGCGACAAAGATATGCTGCAGCTGGTTGATGACCGCGTCCATATGTACAACCCGGTCAAGATGGATATCTGGTACGATCCGGCAACCGCCGAGCAGTTTATGGGAGTGAAGCCCAGCCAGGTTGCCGATCTGTTGGCGCTGATGGGCGACACAGTGGACAACATTCCGGGTGCGCCTGGGATCGGTGAAAAAGGCGCGCGAGATTTGATCCAGCGCTTCGGATCTGTGGAAGCCGCGATTGAACATGCGGCTGAGGTGGAGCGCAAGACCTACCGCGAGAGTCTGCAGAACAATCGCGAGCAGATCCTGCTCAGCAAGCGTCTGGCGACCATCGATACGACCGTGCCGGTGGAAGTCCCTTTGGAAGATTTGGTCACGCGCGAGCCTGACCTGGCGGAGCTGAAGAAAATCTACAAGGAGATGGAGTTTTATAGCCTCCTGAAGGAGCTTGGCCCGACTGAAGACGCACACACTCGCGATTACGCCACTATTTCCAGCCGTGAGGAAGCCGTCCAGTATGGCGAAAGCCTAGCGAAACTCGATCCTGAGAAGCCGATCGCGTTCGCGCTTCAATCGTCGGTGGAAGGTGACCTGCCGCTGACCATGATGGGCGTGTCTTACGAGCCCGGCGTGGCGCGCGCGCTTTCGATCGATTTTTTGGACGTGCTGAAGCCGATCCTGGAAGATCCGGCGCGGCCCAAAGTTGCGCACGACATCAAGGCGTTGGCGCTAGTGCTGGCAAAGAACGGGATCGAAGCGCGAGGTTTCCAGCACGACGTAATGCTGTACTCGTTTCTGCTCTGCGCGGATCCTTCCGGTTGCTCGCCAGAAATATTGGCCGAGCGCTACCTCGACCGCAAGCTGCATTCCGCCGCGGAGCAACATGCCGACCTGGCGATCACCTTGGCAGAACGGCTGGCGCCAGAGATCGACCAGCAGGGTTTTCACGAAATTTACCAGACCATCGATTTGCCGCTCGCTGGAGTGCTGGCGCGGATGGAGACCACCGGAATCCGAATCGATCCGGTGCAGCTTAAAGCGCTCTCCGGACAACTCGAAACCGAAATCCAGCGGCTGTCTGGCGAGATTTACGAGCTGGCCGGCAAGCCGTTCAACATCAATTCTCCGGTGCAGCTCGGCAAGATTTTGTTCGAGGAAATGAACCTGCCGGCCCCTGTTAAGTACGGCAAAGGCAAAACCATTTCAACAGCGGCGGATGTGCTGGAAGGCTTGGCGGCCGAGCATGAGATCGCGCGCAAAGTACTCGAATACCGGCAGCTTACCAAGTTGAAGGGGACGTACATCGACGCGCTGCCGGAATTGATCGATCCCAAAACTGGGCGGCTGCACACCACATTCAATCAAGCCGGCGCCGCGACTGGCCGGTTGTCCTCTTCGAATCCTAACCTGCAAAACATCCCGATTCGCACCGAACTGGGTCGCGAAATTCGCTCCGCCTTCGTGCCGCGCCAAGGCTGGAAGCTCGTCGTTGCCGATTATTCGCAGATCGAGCTGCGGCTGCTCGCGCACATGTCGCACGATCCGGTGCTGGTGACAGCTTTCCGCAACGGCGAGGATATCCACACCCGCACGGCTGCCGAGGTGTTTCGCGTGCCTCCATTGATGGTGACATCCGACATGAGGCGCAACGCGAAGGCAGTGAACTTCGGGATCGTCTACGGCCAGACGCCGTTCGGCCTCGCAGCGTCGCTGGGCATCGATCGCAAGGAGGCCGAGGAATATATCCGTACCTATTTCGAGCTTCACGCGGGAGTGAAGAAATTCATTCAGGAGACGATCGCCAAAGTGCGCGAGACCGGGTTTGCCCCGACCTTATTTGGACGCAAGCGGCCTATTCCGGACATGCACAGCCGCAATCCTAACGCGCGATCGTTTGCCGAACGCACGGCCGTCAACACACCGCTGCAGGGAACCGCGGCGGACCTGATCAAGCTGGCGATGATTCGCATCGATGATACCCTGCGGCGCGAGAAGTTAGAAACGAAGATGCTGCTGCAGGTTCACGATGAGCTGTTGTTCGAGTCGCCTCAGGCCGAAACGAAGAAGGTATCCGAGCTGGTGAAGCAGGAGATGGAAAATGTTCACAAGCTCGATGTGCCCCTAATCGTGGACGTTGGCGTCGGCGAAAATTGGCGGGATGCGAAATGAAACGCGCAGGCTTCCTGTTCTTCTTTGCATTACTCTGCGCTTGTTCGAGATCGCCACAAGCCCCGGCGGAGTTCAAGGTTAGATTCGATACCAGCAAAGGGCCAGTCGTTATCGAAGTTCATCGAGATTGGGCGCCCAACGGCGTCGACCGCTTCTATGAGCTCGTGAAAAGCGGTTACTATGACGAGGCCCGTTTCTTCCGGGTGGTGCCCAATTTCGTGGTGCAGTGGGGCATCAACAAAGACCCGAAGATCTCCCAGAAATGGAGCCAGAATTTCATCCCGGATGACCCGGTGAAGGAAAGCAATCACCTTGGCTATATCACTTACGCCAAGCGCGGGCCCGATACTCGGACTACGCAACTCTTCATCAATTTGGCTGACAACGCATCACTGGACGCGATGGGCTTTGCTCCGTTCGGCAAAGTGACCGAGGGGATGGAGGTCGTGCAGAATTTATATTCCGGTTACGGCCAGACTCCCGACCAAAATCTGATCCAGCTCCAGGGGAATGACTATTTACAAAGCCAGTTCCCACAATTGGATTACATCAAGACGGCGAGAGTAGTGCAGTAAAATGATGCAGTAAAATCATGCGATACCTGGTGAAAGCGCGCCTAAAATCCGGCCGGGCACATGCCTTGCTCAATGCCATCGAAAACACGACGTTGGGCCAAGGGTCGGTGGCCGGCGACGAATACCTGCGCGACATGCAGAATGCTCGGATGTCGGAAGACGGTACGGCTCGCTGGGTGGAGATTTGCTTCTGCGCCACGCCGCTACAGGAAGAACGGCCGTACTGGGAAGAATATTTCGATCTGGTCCGTATTCAGGATGCCCATGACCGGCGGCGCTGTCGCGATCAGAACGGTTCAGAACCATGGGCGTGTATCGATTGCGACTGCACCGAGCGGCTAGAGCAGAATCTGGGTGCTAAGGGCAAATCGTTTCTTGCGGCGCTCCGGCGTGAAGCGCCTAGTTGTGAATAGCTGGCAGACTTACGCTGATCCTGCCGTCGGACGACGCCAGACATACCAGCGGCTTGCCCGACCCGTTTATGTTCGCGAGCTCAATCGCAACCACGCCGGAGGCAGAGATCATCTGCGAGTCGGCGGTGGGGGCGCCACAAGTATCATCGGCCCATACTCGCGCTTGCGTTCCCGAAGCCAGGCGCGCCTTGACCAATACCGCGCTATTGCCCTGCCAGGCGAGCGTTCCTTCCGGCCCAACGTTGACGGCTACTTGTGTGGTCATGAGCGGGGAATGTTGTGCCCAGCCCCCAGCCACGAACAGTAATCCAGCAACAATCGACCGTTTCAGCATGATGAAAACGCAGTCCGATTATACACGTGGATTCCCCGGGACACAAAGGAAACTTTCAAAGCAGTCGATGGAGTACCGAATCAAGAAAGTACTGATCCAGGCTGAAACTTCCTGCCGAATCGGGCGTCCAATCCCTGTACCATACAGGGGAGAACTCTATGTCGAATAATAACCAGCCATTCCTCACCGACGTGAAGGAACTGCGGGCTAGGGCGCGCACCAGCCTCGAAAAGGGCGCTATTACGCCGGCATATCAAGGGGACGTCAAGCAGACGATCGAGATCCTGCAGAGCGTGCTTGCCACGGAAATTGTTTGTGTGCTGCGCTACACAATGAATGCCATCGCGGCCACCGGCATTGCCAGCGAGGGCGTAAAGGAAGAGTTCGACCAGCATGCCAAGGAAGAGCAAGGGCACATGCGGGAGGTGGCGGAACGAATCAATCAGCTAGGAGGAAAGCCCAACTTTAACCCGGAAGGATTGGCGTCGCGGGCGGCCTCACAATACGGCGAAGGTGGAAACTTGGTCGAAATGATCAAGGAAAACCTGATCGCCGAGCGCATTGCCTGCGAGCACTATCGCGAGTTGATCCGGTATTTTGCGGACAAGGATCCGACCACGCGCGTGATGATGGAAGGCATCCTCACCAACGAAGAAGAGCATGCCAATGACATGCACGATCTGTTAGTCGCGCATGAGGGCAAGCCCATGCTCTCGAAATAAATCGCTAGGATGCCTCCAGCTTTTCCGCCATCTCGAGCAGCTTAGTTACCGTATTCCAATTTCTTCCGGTTCCGGGCGTCTTTAGCGTCCTCTCGATGAGAGCCGGCGACAACTTCGCTCGTCCGATGCCGTTCGGAAAATAGGCATAGACTTCGCGGCCCACGATACGCAATTCCTCCGGATCGGCTTTGATCCCGAGCATTTTGTCCCGAACTTCCGGAGCCGGATGGGTGGCAAGAAACGTGACAAGCAGTCTACTGGGCTCGATGCCGCTCCGCGACGCGAAAGGATTTTTCCCAATAACCTCTCTCAGCTCGGAAGTGCTACGGATAATGACAGTGGGACGAAAGCCGTAAGTCTGTTCGATTTTGGTTTCGATCCGCTTGGCTAACTGAGAGAGGTCTCTCGCAGTAGTTTTGAAAACGACATTGCCGCTCTGCACGTAGGTTTGTGCGCCGCGCAGTCCGAGCGATTCGCACATTCTTCGGAGCGACTCCATTTTGATGCTGTTGTGGCCGCCCACATTGACGCCGCGAAGCATGCAGATTGCGGCCGGCATCCATTCTATTCTACGCTTCCCGCCCGATGTAGCAAATGAGCCGCCCCGGGCGGCAGCCCTCAGCATGCCGGCCTGGAAGGCACGGCGGCTATACACGGGCGGCACATCAGGCCTGGGACCATACGCTGAACCAAGAGGAATACCGCCCGCCTGCTGCGCGGCCACGAGTTCCAGGAAACTGCCGATTGGCGATGGCCCTGGAGGGTCGCACACAGCTCTGGCTCGAGCTGGTAGATTCCTTGCCGCGAAAACAGTCGCGCGTACTCGTCACTATCTTCGGATTTGTGCCTCTGCCACGTGATACCCCGGCGTGCCCTGCCGGCCGGCGCCAGGCCCCAGTCACCTATTATTTGTGATACCGTGCGCTCAAGGGAGGGCAGCAATGTTGAATTGGCTTGTGCGTTTTTGGCGCCGAATTAATCGCTGGATGCGTCGCCGGACCTCTCCGCCTTCAGCTCCCGCGTACCATCGTGCAAATCTCCATGGTCGTCATCGCTAGCATGCGACCTTATGCTCCGCGATTGGGTAACCGATGCCCGCTGTTGTGACGGCTGACAGTTGCTCACTGCGCGGTTTTCACGGGCGCTGACTAGCCGGTGACGGACGCGGTAGGCGAGAATATGCGATCTCAACCCCCTGCGTTTGAGCGCCAGATCATGAAACGCTGGCGATCTCGGCGTCGGACTCGACGGCCGGCGTCGCTGCGACTGAAAACACATTCAATTTTTGCAAAAGTTGACCCGGCATCCGATTTATCAATAGTACTGTTGCGATAGTACTAGAACCTTTTGCCGTTTGAACGACTTCCCCTATGACCAATGGGGGGTTATACTACGCTGACGGTTTTAATTTTGCGACAACAGCTCCTCGTGTGGCCTAGAGAGAAAGCGAGCTGAAGCAGAAGGTTCCCGTGCATAGCAAGAGACCCAAACTCACACCGGAGTTTTGTGGTAGTACGTTCCGTTTCGACCTGGGAGTCAAGTGATCCACGTTGAGGTTCGCGCAGTATGCAGCAGATAGTAGACCTCGCAGAAGCGATTTACGGCCTCACTCTCCGCTCCTGGCTGCCCTTTCTGGCCCTCATGGCGGCTACTCTCAATCTGGGCCTCAGCCAAACACCAGTGTCAATAGTGTCAGCCGCGGATTATCGCGCCTACGTAGCTCCCCAATCGCAGGCCGCTGTGCTGGGCGTCAACCTTGCGGACTCTACCGATTTTGGAGAAGTGAATGCAATGGGTCAGTTCAGCACAGAAATCGCTGGGACCACAGTTCAAGTCTGTGCCGAACCCGCAGGCCTCACTTTTGTTTCTCCCGCGCAGATCAATATTATTGTTCCAGCCGATTTGAAACCAGGCATTTGTCCGGTGGTTATTACTACCAACGGCCGGACGTCGATCGGAACCGCTGACGTCAGGCCGCTATCTCCGGCATTGTTTACCATCGATGGGAGCGGAACCGGGCAGGCTGTGGCACTAAACACGGTGACCCGTAAGGCGGCCCCATTTTCTGTACTTACCCCAGAGAACCTCAACAGCGGCGAAAGTACTCACGTAACCCTGTCTGGGACCGGTTTCCGAAACATCTCCGCCGTGTTCCAGCCTGGCGCTAGTCCGGCAACGGACGTTTATGGGACGATTACGAATCCTTCAGGCAAGTCTTGGGTCGTTCCAGTAGAGTACATCGGACCAGTGCCCGGTCTTGCTGGGGTCGATCAGATTACTATCGCGCTTCCACCGGCGCTGGACGGATCTGGAATGGTCTATTTCACGGTAACCGTCGGGTCGCTGCGGTCGAATTCGGTCACGCTAAATATTGCTAGCCTCGGTTTGCCAGCGATTACGAGCTTTGCGCCAAGGACCGGTCCGCCGGCCTCCCGTATCAGGATCATGGGAGCTAATTTTGGAACTCCGGAGATGATTGCGGCTGGACGTATTGCGCTCTCGCTGAAAGAGTCAAATGGAGTTCAAGTGTCGTTAAGGCCCGATTACGTGGATTCATCCCAGCTCCAGTTCACCATGCCCAGCATGCCAGTGGACCGTTCAACGCTTTACTACGGTCCAGTGACTCTGTGTGTACAGGTGGATAGTGCCACGACCTGTTCTGATGCTTTTGAACTGACGCGGCCGGCTCTCGCCAGCACCGTGCCGGGCCAAACGCTTCTGACGATCCTTCGTAGTTCGCTCCAAAACGGCGTCTCTAATCTGAACCAACTTGGTGAAAAACAGGTCGCTCAGAGTTTGTCTGCGCGCACCGGCAGCATCCTGGCGCAATACGCAACTTTAGTAAATAGTTCGGCGTCCGGTAACCCGCAGGTTGTTACCTTGCACCGTTCTGATGGAAGCCAAATAACGGCGACGGTCGATGCTACGTTCCTTAACCGGTTGGATCAAATTGCCGCATCTTTGCAGCCGATCCTGACGGGTGCCGCCCCCTCCCCCGGGGCTGAGACGAGGGGGGACACGCTGCAGCCGGCCTGTCTTAACTCGACCGAAGCGGCTCTCCAGGCCACCAGAGACGCATATCGTAATGCGCTTTCAACTTCTGAGGCAATCCTCCAGACGGCTGTCCTGGCTCCGGTGGCGGATGCGCTGTCACGCTGCATAGACGCGAATAGCGACGGCTGCATCGCAGATGCAAACTCTGGAATGGTAATCGGTGAGGTAACGGCTCATCTGTTAGCTGGTCTACTCGCAAATCCACTCCTCGCAGTCCTGGCAATAGACACACAACCGGTATTTCTAGATTCGATCCAGATTTTGCCGGCCACACCCACGTCTCAGCAGCCGGTGCTGCCAATTGGATCATTCGGATCCGCCCTCCAGCTACAACTTGGACACCAGGCGGACCTCACCGTTCAGGGGCATTTCGTATCGATAACAGGTGCTAAAACCGCACACCAAATTGTGCAGCAGATCGTATTTGACGCCCTAAGCGGCTCGCGGTTGCCAAAGCAACTGGGCGACAGCCTTGCAAACGACGTCACAGACCTGGTTCTAAACAACCTGAGCGGACTATTGCCGGACGTACCATCCGTTCAGGCGGAAAACTACGTTCCTCTAACTTCGGGCACGCTGCGGATCGATCCAAACGGAATGAATGAGATGACGATTTCTGCTTCATGCGTAAACTCGCCAGGATTCGTGAGCGGCCTCGGGTCGACTAACGGGGAATACGAGCCGGTTGAATTTGCGGTTGACCCGAGCGTCCTGTTGTTATCGAATGAGATCTTCAACAATGCTGCAAAAGGGAGCGTCTTTTCAATCCTCAATGTTGCAGTCAGACCTGGGGCGCCGGGCCTGCGTGTACAAACCGATAAAGGAACCTATAACAATCGAGAGTACGCATTTGTCGAGGGATCCGGTTTTCCGGGTTATTCCCCAGTGGCAATTTCAATTTCGGGCGCCTCGCTGACCGAGAGGATTGAAGTTATTGCATTTTCCGACGGCTCCGGACGGCTTGGGACGCTGATACCCCTATCCGCTGCTGAGAAGTCGGGATCTTATAGGTTGAACGCGATCGTTCCGAATTCTGCGCTGCGGGCCAGTGCTTCCATATCGGTCGCCTCCGCTGCCCCGAGCATCGCCAGTATCGTGACATCACCGTCTCCACCAATCAGCGGGCAGGCATTCACCTTTACGATCACGGGCATCGGCTTCAACCCTACCAACGCGATCGTCGTTTTCAACGGTCCACAGTGTACAGCTTCGACGTGCAGTTTTGGCATTAGCGCGCTAAAGACCTTTACTTACACTCAACTGAGCGGTACCGCCGTGCTCCCGGGCGGCGTCTTCACTGTGAATGTTCAGAACGGATCCAGCGGGACAGCGTCAAACGGCCTCACACTAAACGTCTCTGCTTCCGCGACCGTAGCGCCTCAAATCACGACCATGACCACCACGCCAAGCCCACCGGTCGCGGCACAGGCATTCCTGTTTACGATCACTGGGACCGGTTTCGATCCGAACGGCGCAATGGTCTTCTTCAATGGCCCCGGTTGCGCGCCATCGACGACATGCTTCATTTCGAACAGTGGATTGCTGAGCCGGAGCTCTACTCAATTGAATGGCGTAGCAATTCTAGCCGCCGGCAGCTTCTCCGTGACGGTGTTCAATGGACCAATTGGGAATATTTCGAATGCACTGGCCCTTACGGTGGCGCCGCCTGCCGGGGGCGCACAACTCCAGCTCAGCGGGATCACTACCTCGCCGAGCCCGCCTGTAGACGGAAAAGCGTTCACGTTTACGGTCAGCGGGTCCGGCTTCGATCCGAGCAGTGCGATGATAGTGCTCAGCGGACCCGGATGCACACCGTGCAACATTCCCAATAGCGCGTTATCGAGCGCGACGTCCACACAATTGAGCGGCCCCACAACTTTGGCTGCAGGCAGCTTTACGGTGACAGTGCAAAACGCCTCTGGCATGCCCTCGAACGGCCTGACTCTCACCGTGTCGAACTCTGTAGCGCCGCAAATCAGCGCGCTCGCCACAACACCGAATCCACCCGCCGGCGGACAAGCATTTACAATGGCAGTCACCGGGACGGGGTTTGATCCAAACAGCGTGCTCGTCACCTTCACTGGGCCGGGATGCGCACCCTGCAGCATTGCGAGCAACGCCCTGTCGAACAAGACCTCCACGCAATTGGGCGTGAGCGCAACCCTGGCGCCAGGCAGCTTTACCGTGACCGTGCAGAACGGATCGACTGGCACTCCCTCGAACGGGTTGTCCCTCACTGTATCGAGCCCTACCGGCGTAGCGCCCAAGACCAGCGGGCTCACGACAACACCGACTCCACCCGTCAGCGGCCAGGCATTTTCCTTTTCTATTACCGGGACCGGCTTTGATCCCACTAGCGCCATGGTTTCCTTCACGGGGCCAAGCTGCACGCCATGCACCATTGCCAATAGCGCCTTGACGAGTAAGACCTCGACACAATTGAATGGAACCGCAACCCTTACCTCTGGCAATTTCAGCATCACAGTTAACAACGGGCCGAGCGGTGCGCCTTCCAACGGCCAGTCGCTTACGGTATCGGGGGCAACGACAGCTCCGAGCGTCACCGCCATCGTGACATTGCCAAATCTTCCAGTAGCCGGACAGACATTCACGTTCACAATCAATGGGACGGGCTTCGATCCGGCCAGCGCCATGGTGATCTTTACCGGACCGAACTGTATGCCCTGCAGCATTAACACAACGGCGCTGTCGACCAAGACGCCCACACAATTGAGCGGGATGGCAAGCTTGGTGTCGGGCAGCTTTACGGTGATGGTGCAGAACGGACGGAGTGGCGCGCCGTCGAATAGTGTGCCGCTCGCGATATCTGGATCGTCGCCCGGCGGAGGGCAGATCACCGTTACCAATGCCGTCATTGGCCAGAATCTGCAGGCGCAGCTTATCATCACGCTGAATCCCCCGGCGCCATCGCCAAGTGGAGTGACCCTCACGATCACCTCAGCGAATCCGAGCTTGGCGCTCGTGGGTGGCGGCATTTCTGCTGGAAAAGCCCAGATTCAGCCGGTGCTCAGTGCAGGAACAAGTACGATTTCAACGATCGTACAGGCGCTGGCCTCATCCGGCACCGTTACCATCACCCTTTCGGCGCCGGGCTATACCGACGCACAGGCTACGATCACCCTCGCTCCGGCTGGATTCATTCTGCAGGGGCCCAACGGAACAGGCGCCGCGTTCTCGACTTTCGAGGGCGTGGTTACACCGCTGACTGTGGCGCCGGTGTATCTAAATCCAGACGGTAGTGCTGGTGCAATTGAGCAAATTGCCGGTGGCTACTCTGTTAACGTCACTGTGTCAACGGATGTTCCTAGCGTCGGGACAGTTTCGCCTGCATCGCTTGGATTCAGTGGCGGCGTGAACGGTGCCGGCCTTAGTTTCACAGCCAGCAGTACGAAAGCCGGTAACGTCGATGTTCTCATTAATTCTCCCGCTGGATTTGTAAACCCAACCACCGGCTCGCAGATTAATGTCACGGTTCAGGGGTCCGATATAATTGCGTTCAGCGCAACCATCGGCACTGGTCTCGAGACCAATGTGAACGCCTCGCTCAGCGGTCCGGTCGGCGCTCCCACAGCATTCACATTCCATAGTAACGATCCAACGAAATTGCTTTTCTCATCCGGTCCTACCACGGTCGGGACTCAGGATCTGACCGTCACAATTTCAACCGGTCAAGACCATACCCAGGACGTCTTCGCGCAGGCAATAGGAGCCGCTGGCACCAACGCTTCGTATCAACTGTCCGCATCCGGCTTCAGCCCGGCAAGCGGAACCGTAAGTATTGTCAGCTCTGGGCTTTTAATTCAATCCCCAGGTGGCTTCGGGGCGGTTTCGTTTAGCGAGCCTCTAGCTGCTGGCGCCGCTACTATCACCGTTTTCACCGGATCCGCGCCGGGTGGTGTCTTCAGCGCTGCCCAACTGGTCATTGGCGGTCGCTCGGTGTCGGTGAATGTAGCTACCAATGCGCCGTCGATCGGCGGCATCAGTTCTTCACCCATTACAATTTCAGGTGGATCGGGCAGCGCCAGCACGTTGTTCCAACCCGCTGGCCCGGGCTCCGCGGGAATCACAGCCAGTGCCCCGGGATTTGGGTCGGGGACCGTCACGGCAACGATCACAGCTGCAAACCTGGTTATTGACAGCGGAATCCTGATCGGTCAGAACCTTGAGCAACCGGCGAACGTAAACATTCCGGCGCCGGCGGGAAGCGGAGGGGCATCTGTAACCATCCAAAGCAATTCACCTTCACTACTGCTCGCCGTCAACGCCACCGATCCGGGAGCGCCACAGATTACGGTCCCGATTGCGCAGAACTCCAGGGTCGGAACCTTCTTCATCTATGCGCTCGCCAATTCCGGCTCAGGGACCTACACAGCCACCTTCCCAGGTGTCAGTCCGGTAACAGGAACAGCTCAATTCACGAACTCTGGTTTCGTGATCATCTCAACTGGTTCGACTGCGATCGATCATACGACGCAAACTAGTACACAGCTCGAGATCTTCGCCGCGCTCCTCGATCAAAACGGCGCGCCGATCAACTTCACAACGCAACCTCTGGCTGGCAATCAACAGCTTCGCGTTTCGATCCAGAGCAACTCGGCCGCCGCAACCGTATCGTCAACTGTGACAGTTATGCCAGGCACCGATCACGCGCTGGTACCAGTCACGATTGTGAGTACGGGGATGGCCACGATTTCCGTGTCCCAGCCGACAGGCTTTAGCGCACCGAACTCGTTCACGTCGGTGGTGCTTAACATCCAGTGAGGATGGAAAACACAGATCCCCCGGTCAAAAGACCAGGTGGACAGAAATTGGAGTGCGCGCGGAGTCAGCCGGCGCCGAACGAAGTTAGGCGGGCAGTGGATGGAGCGAGAGTCGCTATTGCCGTGCCGGGGGCGCTTGACTCAAAATTGCGACCACTGGTTTGAGCTCTCCATCGGGTTGCAGCTCGATCTTCCCTGCATTCAACCATCGGCCATTTGAGTCTTGCGCTTGAATCCAGAGAAAAGAATGCAAGCCGGATAGAACTGTGAATGAAAATCGTCCCTGTTCATCGGGTTGAGGGGGAGAATTCGAGTGCCATGAATACTCGGCGGAGCTGATCATCATAGACGCACTCGCGGCCGGACGCCCGTCCGGCCAAAGTACAATACCAGTCACCAATCGGGGCTTGCAAAGTGTCCTGAGATAGATATCTCTTCCCGTAAGCGTCTCGGCACGATCGACATGAATCACCGGCGCCCGCTCGCGCTCATGGATATCCGGGAAATAAGTGCGCACATAGGGGCTCTCTGCGCTGGGTGGGTTGCTCAGATTGATCCCAAGGTAATAATCCCCGGGCCGTACTCCTTTCAGTTCGTACTTGCCGTCTTCATCGGAATACGCCGTAAATTCCGGAGTGATGCCCCGCCCGACCGGCACAAGTTCTACGCGCTGGTGGACGACTCCGTTCGCTTCCGAATCCAGCACTCGACCCATGATCCTGCCGTCCAATTGGAGTGGCACGGTAACATGTACGCACCCACGATCATGCACGGCCACTTCTGCCTCTTTAGTCGACGTGCTTGTGTAATCGGGGAACGATGCTCCAATTCTGTACTGTCCGGGCCGGAGGCCCGCAACTTCATATCTTCCCTCTTTGTCGGATGTCCTCTCGATATGAGTTCCCTCACCAGTGATGGAAACGTTCGCACCCGCGAGATTCTTCTCTACCATGGTTCCGGCGGAGTCGCGCGTAAAGTCCGCAATTTCGCCATAGATGCGTCCGCCCGCCGGATGTTGCGCGATGCCGCGGAAGAATTCCAAGTCAGCCGACGCCTCTGACATCGGCCGCGTTCTGGCACAAGAGGACGTTTGTAGCCGCTTTGTTTGCTCATTGACGAACGCGTAAACGAGATACCGCTCACCAATCTGAAAACGATAGCCGCAGTCGCCATCGCTCATACCGGTGATCACATCGACTTCCTTCTCAATTTCGCCACGATACACCGTTTCGACATTAAAGGTCGCCGACAACTTAGAATAAGAAACAATTCGCTCGCCAAACTTCTCTTCGATCGACATCGGGGACAAGCGCGCAACCGCCCCGGAGAACACTACTGCCGCGTTCCAATATTCTTCGCAAGGAGGAGTCCCACCGCCGCAGATACATGCAAATCCGGCCCCCTGCAAGAAACACAAGAGTACGAGGCTTAGCCACAGCCGCATATAACCATTCTGCCATCGGGAGTCGCATTTGACACTTCGGCAACGCTAGGTGTTGTTGAGATCACAACGGCTCAATTCTGGCGCCTTGCGGGTGATACCCTGACGGCTGTAAATGTTCGAGGAACTGGTAGCGCTAAAGGGAATCGAACGTGTATAGCGTGATGCCTTGCTGGCCGAACCCGGATGAAAATGGTCCTCGTCCTAAAAGGAGGCATCCGTCACCTGGCCCGAAGCCCAACTATTTTGACGTCCGGCCATATGGTGGTTGTTTCCCGTGTGCCGTCTGCGTTGCCGCTTACCAGCTCATACGAAGCATCAGATTCATCAGCGGCTCGCCAGTGAGGCTGGCCGTGGCCACATCGGAAGTAATCTTTCCGAACAACTGCGGATTCTTGAAATCCACCGTGGAATTCGGCGCGGAGAAACCGAAATTGTGGAATGGGTTCTGGAAGTCGTAGCGGACCTGCAGAATGACGCGCTCTGTAATCCGGAAGTTCTTCTTCGCCGAGAACATCGAGTAGTAGGACGCCGGTCCGGTCAGGATATTTCGTCCCGCATTGCCTGGCGTGAACGGCGGAGGCGGAGCGAACGCGGAGATGTTGCAGGTCGGAAGAGCGCAACCCGCGTAAGTCGCGGGTGTTCCACCGGACGACCCGACCACGGCGTACTCGCCGCTCTGGTTAAAGCGATTCGGTCCGATGTCGTAGCCCAGCCCGAACTGCGACATGGTCGGCGTGGCGACCAGGTTCGGAACGCGGGTACCGATGTTGACTCCACTCGACAAATTAGGGGTCGGGCCGGAGGTTGGATAGTAGTTGTATGGGCTGTTGGTGAAGGTGAAGCCGAACGGATTACCGGTATCAACGGTCTGAATCCAGGAAAGATCGTAACCGCCGATGACGTAGTCCAGGATGCCTCCCTTGTTTTTGAAGCGTCGGCCTTTTCCCACCGGCAGCTCGTAGCTGAAGCTCGTGACGAAGCGATGACGCATGTCATAAGCGGCCCGTCCCTTACTCAAGTTGCGATTCGTCACCGGCTCGACACCATTGCAGACGTTGTAATCGGTGTCACAATCGTCCAGCGCTTTTGAGTACGTGTAGAACGAATCCAAGACCAGGCCCTGCGAGTAACGCTTCGAATACTGGACCGTGCCGGCGTGGTAGCTGGAGTGACCAGTGTTGGCCAGGTGGTTGATGGCGCCGAACTGTGGATACGGCAGATAGGCCTGCGTGTTGGCGAAGACCGCATTTTGCAGCGCGGGATTACCTGCGCCGAAGTCCGGCGGGAAGGCGTTGATGTTCCAACTTTCCACCAGATGCACACCGGCCGATCCCGCATAGAACACCTTGAACAGATTGTTCGCGCTGAGCTGGTATTCGATCGTGACGTTCCAGTTCGCGACGTAGCCGGGATGCAGTGAGGGGTCCAGCCAGGTAACATTTCGCGAACCGTAGTTCGTGCCCACGTACCCGGCGGTGCCGTTGGGTTGAATGTTGTACACCACCGGCGCCGGGCCCTGGCTCAGTTGAAACAGCGGCAGTGGGTTGTTGGACAGGCGTTGCTGAACAACCTGGGCCTGGTACTCGTCGAATTGCATGCCTTGATTCGGCCATCGGATATCGATAGTGTTGATTCCGAAGCCGCCGCGGAACACCCACTTCTCGCGGGGATGATAAGCCATCCCGATGCGGGGCTGGAAGTTCTTAAGATCCCGGCTATTCAAACCTCCGGTCGGGTGGATCACGGCGCCCATTCTCCCGGTCAAAGGATCGACAGTGGTGGGGCTGAACTCACTTTCCTGTCCGTGGGCGGTGTGATACGGGCTTTCGGTGGACCAGCGAAGGCCCAAGTTGAGAGTCAGGTTTCGGGAAAACTTCCAGTCATCCTGGAAATAGATGCTGTTGATCGATGACCGCGGCTGCCACGTGTTCGTGTACGTGCTGAAATTCACTGAGGACACCGCGCCCAGTTCAAATCCGGCGAAAGTGTT